>CAZGMK010000003.1:0-187161 GCA_964526835.1 uncultured Ignavibacteriales bacterium | reverse complement strand
AATCAGGTGGCGCGATCCGTCGGAATCAGATGGCGCGATGGCTCGGAATATGCACCTACCGTCGGCAACTCATCGGCAGGTGCCTCGTACCCCGTTAGTGGATCATGTGATACATGCCGAGTGGGAAAAGACCAACCCTGAAATCGCACCACAGAAATCCCGTCCTTTTCCAGGACGAAGTCCTGCCACTGTCCGCCCCGACCTAAAAGATGAAATCCAGGTATCTGGTCTGCAAGGCGGGGCAGAACATCGAAATCGTGGTTGCCCGAAACGGCCACAACAGGAATGCCCGATTTGGTCAGACGCTCGATTCCAGACTGCAGCGCCGAATACGCTTCGAAGAATTTGTTGCTTTCGTCCACTACATCGCCGGTTAAAACCACGACATCTACTTTTCGTTCAATGGCCGTGTTTACAAACGAGCGCCAAACCGCTGTAGGTTTGAGAGCGTTTAGATCGGCAGTTTCTGGCACCCGCGTTGGTCTTCGACCAAGATGCATATCACCTGCGCACAGAATTTGAATCACCATCTCAGTGCCTCCACTGGCTCCATATATGTTTGCCTCTTCATGTCCTGAGAACTCTAGCTTCCCTCAAGCGCCAATCATACCAAACGTTCAAGCCGCCCAGTCCCCTGCGAACAATTCGGCCTGTTTCAGGATATTCTCCGTGGCCAGGAGTTGTTGGTCCGGTGGGTAGCCGAATTTACGTAGTGTTCTCTTGACTATAGTCCGAAGCTTTGCCTGAACGCTTTCCTTGATTGTCCAGTCAATCGAGGCGTTAGTCCGAACCTTCTCAACGAGAATGCGGGCCAATTCTCTAAGTGTGTCGTCGCCCAAGACGTCTCTCGCACTCTGGTTATTAGCCAAAGCATCGTAGAAAGCGATCTCGTCCTCAGTCAGATTCAGTGTCTTGCCACGCTCGTCTTCCGACTTGATTTGCTTTGCCAATTCGATCAGTTCTTCGATCACTTGAGCAGCGGACAAGAGGTTATTCTGGTACTTCCTGATTGCGCTTTCAAGCATCTCCGACAGCTTTTTCCCCTGCAGCATATTCCGTTTTGAGCGAATCTTGATTTCATCAGAAAGAATCTTCTTGAGTAATTCGAAAGCGAGATTCCGACGCTTCATACCTTTGATTTCTTGAAGGAACTCCTCAGAGAGTATCGCGATGTCAGGTCGTTTGATACCGGCGGCGTCAAATATGTCGATCACGCCTTCGGATACCACCGCTCGGTCGATAATCTGCCGAATGGCCGAGTCGATCTCTTCGTCAGATTTACCATGACCGGTACGCTCAAATTTAGTCAGACGGGCCTTTACGGTCTGGAAAAACCCGACGTCGTCCTTGATTGCCATTGCCTTCTCATGCGGGACCGAGAGTGCAAACGCCTTGGAAAGCAGCAAGACCTGGCGGATAAACCTGTCTTTACCGTCCGGCAGGCCAAGAATATGCTCCTGCGCCTCAAGGATTATGGTCATCTTCTGCTTGGTGTCAGCGGAATGGTACCGCTCGAAATCGAAGTCGACAAACATCTGGCAGACGATCTCATATTTTTCGATCATCGTCGCGATGGCTTCGTCGATATCGAGCGTCGGCGCACCCTGACCGCCACTCTCTGTATAAGTGGCGATGGCCTCTTTGAGTTCGGATGCAATCCCGATATAGTCAACGATCAAACCGCCCGGCTTGTCCTTGAATACCCGGTTAACCCTCGCGATGGCTTGCATCAGATTGTGACCGCGCATCGGCTTGTCGACATACATCGTATGGAGGCAGGGTACGTCGAATCCGGTCAGCCACATATCCCGCACTACTACAAGCTTCAGTTCGTCATTCGGGTCTTTGAAACGTTCCGAGATTGCTTTCCGGTCTTCCTTGGTTGTATGGTGCGGCTGCCAACTGGCCGGGTCGCTGGAGTCGGAAGTCATGATGACCTTCACAGCGCCTTGGCGCTTATCCTTGCTATGCCAATCCGGATGCAATGCCACAATCTCGTCGTATAGGGCAACCGCGATTCTGCGGCTCATGGCAACGATCATCGCTTTGCCCTCAAACACCTGCTGGCGATCCTCAAAGTGCTTGATGATGTCCTTCGCGACTGTCTTCAGTCGGTCTGGGTGGCCGACAATCGCTTCAAGCTGAGTCCATTTGGCTTTGGCTTTTTCCTTGGCGGTCGATTCCTCATTTTCGGTGATGGCCTCGACCTCGGCGTCAAGCTGCTCCTTTTCCTCGGTCTTCAAGTGAATCTTTGCCAGGCGCGATTCATAGTAAATCCGGACAGTCGCACCGTCCCTGACTGCTTGAGCGATATCGTACACGTCCACGTACTCGCCAAATACGGCCGGGGTGGACTTATCCTCTTTCTCTATGGGGGTGCCGGTAAAGCCAATGAAGGTCGCGTTCGGTATGGCATCTCGCAGATACTTCGCAAAGCCGTAGGTCGTGATAGCGTCATCACCACGAATGCTGGTTTTGGCCCCAAACCCGTACTGGCTCCGGTGCGCTTCATCGGCAATGACCACGATATTCTTCCGGTCGGACAACTCATCGAAAACTTCGCTGCCGTTTTCCGGCGAGAACTTTTGAATAGTTGTAAAGACAATTCCGCCGCCTGCGACTTTCAGCAGCTTCTTTAGGTGTTCGCGGTTTTCGGCCTGTACCGGGTCTTGGCGGAGCAACTGCTTGCATCCGGCAAAGGTATCGAACAATTGATCGTCAAGGTCGTTGCGGTCGGTAATAACGACCACCGTCGGGTTGTCCAATTCCAGAACCACGAGGCCGGAGTAGAAGACCATAGACAGCGACTTCCCACTGCCTTGCGTATGCCAGACCACACCGCCTTTTCGGCTACCACTATCCGACGCGGCGGCTTTGGTCGAGGTTACCGCTTTTTTGACGGCATAATACTGATGATAGGCGGCGATCTTCTTAGCGGTCTCGATCACGGTCAGGCCGGTCTTGGGATCCTCGCGCTTGGTCTTCTCGAATACGGTGAACTGCTTGATAAGGTCGAGCAACACATTCGGGCGGAGCATCCCCTTGATTATCGTCTCCAGTTGCGGGACCGTTTTCGCGTCTTCCTGGCTACCGTCAGATGTTTTCCACGTCATGAAGCGCGACCAGTCCGCGGTCAGGGAACCGGCCTTAGCGTCCAGGCCGTCGGATGCCACTAAGACGCCGTTGTAATGGAACAGATTGCCGATGGCGTCTTTGTAGTTTTGAAGTTGCCGGAAGGCCTTCTTGACGGTGGCGTTTTCATCGGCGGGGTTCTTGAGTTCAATCACCACCAGCGGCAAGCCGTTTATCATCAGGACCACGTCCGGTCTCTTATGTGCCGTGCCCTGCAGAACGGTAAACTGGTTGCAGACGACCAGGTCGTTGTTCGCTGGATTGGCAAAATCAATAAGCCAAACCTTATCGCCTTTGACGCCACCTTCAGCCAAGTATTCAACGTCGACGCCGTTCGTAAGCATCGCATGGAACGCCTCGTTGTTTTCGACGAGGTTCTGGGTGGGCAGATTCGCGACCATCTTCAGTGCCTGCTCGCGTGCTTCCGCCGGGACGGACGGATTGAGCTGGTCGATAGCCGACTTCAATCTCTGCCGCAGGATCACGACCGATGAGTCGCCGCGTTCGATTTCCCACTCCTCGGGCGACAGGTATGAATACCCCTGCTCTTCGAGGAGTTCAATTGCGAGTTGCTCGACCGCGTCTTCTGTTATCTTACTTTTTGACATTGTCTTTCTTTATAGATTTAGAAACTTTCACAAGGGACACATTGTATCCGTAAGTCCTGAGACGGCGCACCGCGTTTCGCAAGCTGACCTTACTGAAGAATGGAATATCCAGGGACTTATCCGAGCCGCTGATAATCGCGAACACTATCTCGTATTCATTAGCTTTGGGTTGCGTGGCAGTGTCGGGGAGTTTGTGTGTTTTGCCCAACAGCATATTCACTTTATCCCGAAACTCCTTATCTGCCAAGAACAACTCGCCCGACACAACTCCTTGTGCGAAAAGGTGGCTGAGAACAGACGATCCGCCGTATTGCTTCACGTGAATGAGCTTCTTGTCTGACGTAAGGATATCGCAGAATTCGATTTTGCTGTACCCGCCGCCATGCGTGATGACCTTCCTATCCATGCAGCACAGGGAAGCATCCGCTTTGACCGTCCTGGTGTTGTAGTCGTTTTCATCCTTATGGCTGTACTCGGGCAGAGTTACCGACGATCCCGCATCACGGAACGACTTGTAATCTTTGTTGGTCTTTTCCGCAAAATCCTTTTCTATCTCATACCATTTGCCATTGCTCAACAGATATGTCTTCTTCTTGTTGTCGTCGGCAATCTCACAATACAGGCACTCATACGCCTTCCAACGGTTGATTTCTTGGTCAGAACTCGCACTAATACATCGTATCTCGCGCCCCTTCAGTACGCCTACCGACAGTTTCTCACGCAGATCGTCACTCAAGGTTGCCAGGAATTCCGGCAAGCGGATATCATCAACCGGTTCTTCCTTCTGCTTACCGGTATACTTGAAACCTGAAACATCCTCCCAATCAAGTATCTCAGGTACGGCCATCCATGTCTTTTCCAGATTCCCCGTTTTGATATTGTCAACCAGTTGCGCGTCCAATTCCTCGATCAGCTTGGGGTTCTTTACGTCGGATATCTGATCAATCCAGGCAAACTCCTTCTTGTAGTCATTGCTGACGTATCGCTCGTAGCACTTCTTCAGGAACTCAACGACATTCGAGATGCTGACTTTGGTAGTAACACTAAGAGAGTCCTTGCCGGACACCGTCCGCCCGAATTCCACCCGCTTTGTCGCGCCGGTAACTGCGCGAATAAGGTCTTGCTCAATGTCGATGCCGAAGTCCGCCACAATACCGGCCCTGCTCAACTGCTCGCTGGTGTCTTTGGGCACCGATGACATATTCTTCTTGTCGATTTTTCTGAGGCCGTCCGACTCGATGACATTCAGTGTCGTCTTCAGACCAAAACGCTCTTCACAGGTTCCCCGAGCAAGCATACTCCACCCATACCCAAAAGGAACCGCAAAGATGCGCTTCTTGCTCTTTGCAACGCTCACCTCAATCAAGAGTACTGCTTTGGCACTCGCGCTGAAGATTTTCATATCTTTCAATTGGCCGCCGAAGAACTTACCGACCCAGGAGGGTTCGTACGAGGTGGAATCGCCGTAGTAGAAGGTTCCAACATTTGGGATGGTCTTTGATTTCAAAGAGGAATGGCTCTTAAGAATTGATTGATGGTCGGTGAATTCCTGCTTTATCAAATAGATCGATACATGATTTGTAGATTCATTCATATTTTACCCCCTCTTACGTTCGTTTACCAAAGTCTGCGATTGCCGCTCTCAGAACTTGCCAACATATTCTGGCAGTATTCTCATCGGGATCAAATCGTGACACCATTTGCTGGTACGGATGAATATAGTTTCTGAAGTCACGTAGTGAATGACTGAATTTCTTTACATCCAACCCCAAAAACCCGATTTCGCAAGCTGCATCAATGAAGTCCTTAAGCGACCATTCGTGAAGTTGAAGTACCTTTCCTTGCTTGTCCTTTGGACTTGCTACGGCTTGGTTAAATGACTTTGGGTTTTTGGCTGCTACACTCAACAATAGACCTTCAAGTGTGCTTCCGGCAAGAAATATGACCGCAAGTGATGCTTTGGCATTCATACATTTCTTGATCTCATCAAGTCGCTGTTCCAGTATTCTGGTTATGGCGCCATCCAGCTTGAGGGCTTTAATCGATAGTTCGTCAAATTCCTTCTTCAGGAATTGGTCTTCCGTTATCGGCTGCTGGACGGACTTACCGAGTAACCGGCACGCAACACTCTCGCATTCGTCAGCGAGTCGCTTTTGCGCATCGGTCACATGATTGCCATCCAATAGTGATTGTGTGTTCCAGTATTCAATCAGATCCGACAGCAGCTTCCCGGTTTGCCGATCTGGCTCTCTGTCCCATAACGCACGTAACCTATTTGCTTTTGATCCGCTCTCGTAGGCGTATTTGTCATCGTATATGTTCACCCCAATGCTACCCTTAACGAATTCGGCAAATGATCGATTGGAGAAGTTAAGCACATAGCCGCCACTCATTCCCAAGAGCTTCTCGAACTTCATCTTATCGATGTTCGACATACTGCTCATAGGAAATCCTTTAATCTCAATGCGCCGCTCATCAGCTTCGGCAATAGCGTATCTCGGATGGCAGACACCGTAACGATCTGATCATTGTTTGTCTTCTGTTTCAAGAACAACGGTTCGATCAGCAAAGCAAAATCATTGATTACTGCGCTTTGAGGAATAACCAGGTCGGCCATATGTGCGAGGTTGCGATTTAGTCCCGGTACTGCGGAATCGGCTTCTAGGTTTGGTAGGTCCTGTAACTTCAGAGTCAAATAAAGGTAATGGTAGTCCATGTCGGTTTCAGTGGGGACGACATAGAAAGCTGTGTCAATCGGAAAGAAATCTGTATTCACCCAGTTAACGGTCCCCGGATTTCCCTTTCGACCAACTACTATTCCAGGACCGCAGACCAGTGCCTCATTATGCCAGCCGATCTTTCCATTGGAGCCGTACACTGGAATATTGCCCACCGTCCGCCGATCCTCCCTAAGCGCTTTGCCATATTCAAGTGACAGCAGTTCCCCAAGCGTTCCCACGCGCCACCCTTCCGGTATCGGGCCGAGTTCGGAGTCGACCATCTTGCCGCCGCTGGCTTTGTAGGGCTTGCCGTCCTTGTCCGGGAAGTTGAACTCGACGAACCATTCCTTGAAAATGGCCTGGGCGATCTGCTCAAGGGTCTCGTTCTGCCTGCGGAGCAACTCGATCTTGTCATCCAGCGACGACAGCACCGCCGCAATCGCCTTCTGTTCCGAAAGCGGGGGTAAGAGAAGTGCCAGATCTTCGATCATCTGTTTTGTGAGAGCGTTTCTCGTTGCGCCTGACGACGCCAAACTCAACAAGTGTTGTTGCATACTCGGCTGAACCATTACATACCGCAAATAGCGAGGACTAAGGACATCTTCCTTTGGTCGTATGATCGCAACATGCTGGTTAACCCGCGCGGGCAGGATACTCGAATCCACCTGACAGGTCCTCGCGACAGAGTCACCGGTTATGTTCAACAAAACATCGTTATGCTCTACTGTAACACCAGCAAGCTGTCTCGCATGGGTTGCGCCGATATGTGCCAAACCGTTTCTCTTGAAGCCCTCGTTATGCACATTCTGACTCCGAATCAATGATACGCCTTCGCCTATGTAGACGTCAGAGCCACCACGAGGTGTTGCGCCGCTGCCGATCTTGTCGCACACCGTGCCGAGTTTTATCTCTTTCCAATTATGAAGTCGTTTTCCCATATCTACCGCTTCATTATCTTCAAGTAATCTGTGAACTCGAACAACCGATTGCGCTTGTAGCCGGTCGTTTCCTTAAGTACCTTCAACGAAACAAAGTCGCGCAGAAGATCGTTACTCGCCTTTGGCGAAAGTCCAAGTTCCTTACCAACCAATCCCGCCGTTACCACCGGACGGACGAAAAGCAAATCGAGGAACCGCTGACCGTTCTTCGTCTTCCTGCCGAGCGTGGGGATCTTCTTTGAAGTCAGTTGCTCCTTGAGTGCCAGGATGTCCTTCAACGATGCTGCCGCTTCGATGGCGGTCGTTTCGATTGCATGCAGAAAGAAGTTGACCCAGCCGAACAAGTCGTGCTTGTCGCGGGCGAAAGTCAGCTTGTCGTAATACAGCCCCTTATTCTTCTCAAAATAATCGGAAGCATAAAGAAGCGGACGGTCGAGCATCCCGATACTCACGAGATACAGTGTGATCAAAAGCCGGCCGATACGCCCGTTGCCGTCGAGGAATGGATGGATGGTTTCGAACTGGTAGTGGGCGATGGCAACTTTCAAGAGGTGCGGGATATCGATTTGGTCATTGTGCAAAAATTTCTCGAGATCCGACATCAGAGATTGGACATGCTCAGCCGACGGCGGCACGAACACGGCATCGGCTATGGTTGCCCCGCCGATCCAGTTCTGGCTTTTCCTGAATTCCCCCGGAGTCTTGTTTTTTCCGCGGACGTGGGAAAGCAGAATGGCGTGGGTGTTTTTGATCAGCCGGTTAGAAAGCGGCAGCCGTTTCAAATCATCGAGCGCACCGTTCATCGCCTCGACATATTTCTTGGTCTCCTGCCAGTCGTCGCGGTGTTCGGGGTTGATATCGAGTTCATCGGAAAAGGCCTGCTCCATATTGGTATTGGTGCCCTCAATCCGGCTGGAAGTGACCGCTTCCTTCATAACATAGGACTGAATAAACAGGTCGATATTGGGAACGAACTTGGCGAACGAGTTGAGCTCCCCGAGACGCAGTGAGACGGCTTCGATCTTTCGCTGAAGCTTGGAATCAGAAATCCGCCAGTCGTGGTTGATCTCGTTCGGCAGAAAGTACTTATACTGGTTTCCTTTCAGCCATTTGCCGGAATTGAATTTGTTTATATCCATAGGCTCTGAAAGTAAAATACAGGATTTCTTATTTTCCGTAAAGACCTAAAAGTAAAATATGCGTTTCCATATTTTACTTTCCGCCGGATTCCACCAATCGGCACAGCAAGCCGTAACCTACTATAATATAATTGGTTATAGCTCATAGCCGACCTTCTTAAGCTGTTTCTTTATCTCCGCGTTCAGCTGTTGTTCTTCGTCCAGTTGGCCCTTCAGTTCACCCGTAAGTTGTTTCATCTTCTCATCGAACGGTACGCCGTCGTCGACTCCGTCCGGTACACCGACATAGCGCCCCGGCGTCAATACGAACTTGTGCTTTTCGACGTCATCAAGAGTGGCTGATTTGCAGAAGCCCTTTATGTCTTCGTACTTGCCGCCTTCTTTGCGCCACTCGTGGTAGGTGACGGCAATGCGGGCGATATCCTCGTCGGTGAAGACCCGGTGCGTGCGGTCGATCAAGTGCCCGACCTCTCCGGCGTCGATGAAGAGAATCTCGCCCTGCCGCTTGCGGTCTCCGTTGCCCGCCTTCTTTCGCGACAGGAACCACAGACAGGCTGGTATGCCGGTGTTGTAGAACAACTGCTTCGGTAATGCGACGATGCAATCGACCAGATCAGCCTCCACGATGTTCTTGCGGATATCGCCTTCACCCGACGTGTTGGACGAAAGCGAGCCGTTGGCCAGCACCAGCCCCATGATCCCCCTTGGGGAAAGATGGTATACCATGTGCTGCATCCAGGCGTAGTTGGCGTTGCCGGTCGGCGGGACGCCGTATTGCCAGCGAGCATCCTTGCGAAGCAGTTCACCGCTCCAGTCACTGTCGTTGAACGGCGGGTTGGCCAGAATGTAGTCGGCCTTCAGGTCAGGGTGCGCGTCTTTGAGAAACGAGCCCTCGTTGTTCCATTTGACCTGGGAGCCGTCGATGCCGCGAATGGCCAGATTCATCCGGCACAGGTGGTAGGTGGTCTGGTTGCTTTCCTGACCGTAAATGGAAATGTCATCGATCTTGCCCCGATGCTGCTGGACGAATTTCTCGCTCATGACGAACATACCGCCCGAACCGCAACACGGGTCATAGACGCGGCCCTTGTATGGCTCGATCATCTCGACCATTGTCTGGACAATCGACTTTGGTGTGTAGAACTGGCCGCCCTTCTTTCCTTCGAGGGAGGCGAACTCGCCGAGGAAATACTCGTACACGCGGCCCAGAAGGTCTTTGCTTTTCGAGGCCTCATCGCCGAGTGCGATATTGCCGATCAGGTCGATCAGACCGCCGAGCGACGCCTTATCGAGATTCGGGCGTGCGAAGACCTTCGGCAGGACTCCCTTAAGAGTTGGATTCTCTTTTTCGAGGGCCTCCATCGCGTTGTCGATGTCTTTGCCGATAGTGGGCTGCTTGGCGCGGGAGTGGAGATATGACCACCGGGCGATCTGTGGCACCCAGAACACGTTCTCGCCGCGGTATTCGTCCTTGTCTTCGGGGTCGGCCCCTTCGTACTTGCCTTTCCCCGCTTCGAGCTTCGCATACAGCGCTTCGAACGAATCGCTGATGTACTTCAGGAAGATCAAACCCAGGACGATGTGCTTGTACTCGGCGGCGTCCATGTTCTTACGGAGTTTGTCCGCCGCTTTGAAGAGCGTCTTCTCGAACCGCTCGTTGGTTTGTTTTTTGGGTTTCCTGGTTTTAGTCATAGAATTGTCTTCGCGTAATTGATCCGCCTCTCTCAAGGCTCGCGTTTAAGTATGGGAGATTCGAGCTTGATAAACTGGACGTTATCTGGGGTAAGTTCAATCCCTGCCCCAATCCCCCGATTCGGGCATCCCTATCTTGATAGAATACCACAACTTATGAGCTAAAGTATAGCTTCTAATCAACATTTTCAAGTAAAAAGAGAGGGCTCGATTGGCGGTCTCGAACCCTCTGCACTTCCCTTTCCCATTCTTCTACTTACGTCTTGAGCAACGCTCCGGCGCGGCGCTCCAGATCGACCCTTGTGTCGGTGTGCTTAATCCGACGCGCATAGGCCGGGTGGCCCTGCACCAGACCCCAGATTGTAGTCGGGTCTTCGCCTTCGGCAAGTCCCTGGCTCCAGGCGTCCGTGATTTCCTTCTTGAAGAACGGCTTCGATTAAAGGGACACCAAAGCGTCACCAAGACTATCACCGACTTTCTGTCGCATGGCGTTCTCGACCACCTCTCTGATAGTGTTACCGACCGTCCTGCTTTCGACAAAACAGTTGAGAGCCGGTATCGCATCCGCATAGAAACGGTCGATGGCTTTGGCGCGGCGGACGATTTTGAGTTAGTACACGTCCTCGGCGCCCCATACGACGCCATTGCCGCAAATGTGATTGTAGAGGAATGTCGTAAGGCCGAATGTCGATGCCCCGAGATGCGGTGGTCACACTCCAGTTATGGCGCACCCTGAGCACATACCGCTCTGAGACATTGGCAGAACAGTGCCTGAGGGAGGTTCAAATCCTCTCACCCCGATTTCAAATCCCTTTCGGGTCCTGGGCCTTATTCCTCCCATTAATGATCTGGCGACACTGAGTCTCCTCGCGAATCGGAACCCCTCCCCCTCAACCGACGTTTGTGCAAACTAGAACAAGGCATTGCCAAATGTCAATCCGTTTGGCGCAGATAACGGAGATAGAGGAGCATTCATGAGCGAGGATCGCGAGCTTGTCCAGCAAGAGAACCAGGAGTGGATCGATTCGCTGGAGTATGTTTATCGAAACCAGGGACCCGACCGAGTCCTCGGACTGCTGGCGCGACTGCAGGCTTACGCTCAACAGCATGGCCTGAAGCTGCCCTTTACCGCCAACAGCCCGTATATCAATACGATCCCGGTTGAGGAACAACCGGTCTTTCCGGGCAGCCGTGAGATAGAACGCCGGATCAAGAGCATAATTCGCTGGAACGCCATGGCCATGGTAGTGCGGGCCAATCGCCTGTCCAGTGGAATCGGCGGGCATATCTCGACCTACGCGTCCTGCGCCACGCTGTTCGAAGTCGGCTTCAACCACTTCTTCCGGGCCCGCAACGACAAGCAGGACGGCGACATTATCTACTTCCAGGGACATGCCTCTCCCGGCGTGTATGCGCGAGCTTTTCTTGAGGGACGGCTCAACGAGACACATCTGGCGAACTTCCGTCGCGACTTGAAGCCCGGCGGCGGCCTGACATCCTATCCTCACCCCTATCTCATGCCGGACTTCTGGCGGTTCCCAACTGTCTCGATGGGCCTCAGTCCGATCATGGCGATTTACCAGGCGCGTTTCAACCGCTACCTCGAGGACCGCGGCCTGAAGAAACCGTCGGACCAGAAGGTGTGGGCCTTCCTTGGCGACGGCGAGACTGATGAGCCGGAGTCACTCGGCGCGATCACTCTGGCCTCGCGCGAGCAATTGGACAACCTGATCTTCGTCATCAACTGTAATCTCCAGCGTCTGGACGGACCGGTGCGGGGCAATGGGAAGATCATCCAGGAACTGGAGGCGGCTTTCCGTGGGGCCGGGTGGAACGTCATCAAGGTGGTCTGGGGAGATGACTGGGATCCGTTACTGGCCCGAGACAAGGAAGGCCTGCTGGTGAAGCGCATGAACGAGACACCGGACGGCCAGTATCAGAAATACACGGTCGCCGGCGGCGACTACATTCGGAAGGACTTCTTCGGCGCCCACCCTCAACTGTTGAAACTCGTTGAAAAGTACTCGGATGAGCAACTAAACAAGCTGAGGCGCGGCGGGCACGACCCGGAGAAGGTATACGCAGCCTACAAAGCCGCGGTGGAGCATACCGGTTCGCCGACGGTCATCCTGGCCAAGACGGTCAAGGGCTACGGACTGGGTGAGGCCGGCGAAGGACGCAATGTCACGCACCAGCAGAAGAAACTGAACGAGCAGGAATTGCGGGAATTCCGCAGTCGATTCGGTATTCCAATCTCTGACAAAGACCTCGCAGAGGCGCCGTTCTATCGTCCTGCGGAGGACAGCGAGGAAATCAAGTACCTGCAGGAGCGACGCCAGGAACTGGGCGGCTATGTGCCACGACGGACAGTCAGCGCTCCGGTCCTGGAGCCGCCGAAAGAAAGCATATTCAAGGAATTCTACGAGGGTACGGGTGAGAGGGAGATGGCTACTACCATGGCGATGGTGCATCTGCTCTCCAAGCTGCTTAGTGATAAAGAGATCGGCAAACAGGTAGTTCCCATCGTGCCTGATGAAGCTCGGACTTTCGGGATGGAGTCGCTTTTTCGCAAGGTCGGTATCTACTCCCGTCTGGGCCAGACCTACGAACCGGTGGACAAAGAGACCCTCCTGTACTACAAGGAGGCAAAAGCCGGTCAGATTCTCGAGGAGGGTATCACCGAGGCCGGCTCGATGTCATCCTTCATCGCCGCCGGGACCGCGTACGCGACTCACGGCATCAGTGCAATACCATTCTTCATCTTCTATTCGATGTTCGGTTTCCAGCGGGTGGGTGACTTGATATGGGCCGCCGGGGACATCCAGGCCAGGGGTTTTCTGGTGGGCGGCACCGCCGGTAGAACTACCCTGGCGGGCGAGGGACTTCAGCACCAGGACGGACACAGCCATCTCTTCGCTTATGCCGTGCCCAACCTGAAAGCCTATGACCCTGCCTTTGCTTACGAACTGGCGGTAATCGTTAAGGACGGACTGCGCCGAATGTACACTGATCAGGAGAATCACTTTTACTATCTCACGGTGCAGAACGAGTTCTACCGGATGCCGCCGATGCCCGAGGGTAGCCGGATTGAGGAAGGTATCCTCAAAGGCATCTATCGCTTCCGTGACTCGAAGAACAAGCGGGCGAAGTTCAAGGTGCATCTGTTCGGCAGCGGGAGCATCGTCAATGAGGCAATCAAGGCGCAGGAGATGTTGGAAGACAGGTTCGATGTCGCCGCCGACGTATGGAGTGTTACCAGCTACCAGCAGCTCTACCGCGACTGTCTCGACACCGAACGTTACAACTGGCTGCATCCCGACAAGGAGCCGCGCCTTTCATTTCTGGAACAGACTCTCGACGGCGAGCGTGGAGTGTTTGTGGCTGCGTCGGATTATCTCAAGGCTCTGCCCAATTCAATCGGGCGTTGGCTGCCCGGTCCGCTGGTGGCATTGGGCACCGACGGATTCGGGCGCAGCGAGGATCGCGCCTCGTTGCGCGACTTCTTTGAAGTCGATGCCAAACACATAGTCATGGCTTCGTTGTATTCGCTGTTGCAGCAGAAGAAGGTCGCTCTCAAAGATGTCAAGAAAGCCGCCAGGCAACTTAAGATCGATGCGGACAAGGACAACCCACTCTATTCATAACGAGGCAGGACTATGGTCAAGGAGATAACGATCCCGGATATCGGAGAGAATGTGAAGTCGGGTCAGGTGGTTGGCCTGCTGGTATCGGTCGGCGATATGGTCGAGCAGGATGACGGCATCATCGAATATGAGACCGAAAAGGCCGTGGTCGAAATTCCCAGCCCACATGCCGGGAAGATCACGGAAATACTGGTCAAGGAGGGGGACGAGATCGATGTCGGGGCAGCCATAGCCAAAATCGACACCGACGCTTCGGCGGAGGAAGAGCCTGAAGAAGAAGCCCCTCCTGAGTCGGAAGTGGAAACGGCCGAAGAGACCGAAGAAGAACCCAAAGAGGAGCAGGCAGAAGAGGAAGAGGAGAAGGAGGAGGCCCCGAAAGAGGAAGAAGGCGAGAAGGAAGCAGCCGGGGCTGAATCGGAAGAACCTCCCAAGAAGAAGGCGGAACCATCGAGTCCCGGCAAGAGCGCTCCATCCCCGCCGAAGAAGAAACCGCGGCCTGTTTCCAAGGGCGAAGGCGGAGAAGGGCCGTTACCGGCCTCGCCGTCGGTACGGCGTCTGGCCCGCGAGTTGGGGGTGCAGCTTAACGAAGTGGCCGGATCTGGCCCCGGTGGACGTATTTCGCTCGACGATGTTAAGACCCACGTCAGGGAGGTAGTGTCAACCAAGCCGACGACTCCGTCCGAAGCGGCACGAGGGGCAACAGCACAACGCAAAATCAAGCCTCTACCCGACTTCGCCAAATGGGGCGATATTGAGACCGAGAACCTGTCGCGAGTACGCAAGGCAATTGCCGACGGGACCGCCTATTCCTGGCCCACAATTCCACGCGTGACTCAATTCGATGAGGCCGATGTCACAGAGCTTGAGCAATTCATAAAGCGTCACAAAGGCGATGCTTCCGACAAGGGCGGTAAGCTAACCATCACTGCTGTCCTACTCAAAGCCTGTGCCGCAGCCCTAAAGACATTCCCCAGGTTCAATGCCAGCATCGACACGGAGAATAACCAGATCATTTATAAGAAGTACTACCACCTCGGGGTGGCGGCTGAGACCGATCGGGGTCTGCTGGTGCCCGTGGTTCGTGATGTCGACAGGAAGGGTCTGCTGCAGATTGCCTCGGAGATGAACGAAATAGTACGAAAGGCTCGTGACAAGAAGATATCGCCTGATGAAATGGAGGGCTCCACTTTCGTGATTTCCAACCAGGGCAGCATCGGTGGCACCAACTTCACCCCTTTGGTCTACTGGCCCCAGGTTGCGATTCTGGGAGCAAGTCGAACCGCCACCCATCCCCGCTGGATCGACGGCGAATGGCGTCCCCGGCGAATCCTGCCTCTTTCACTTTCGTACGATCATCGCATCATTGACGGCGCCGACGCCGCCCGGTTCCTGGGCTGGCTGGTCGAGGCGCTCCAGCAACCGATGCTAATGCAACTCGATTGAGGGATAGAACAATATGGCACGGAAAAGCAACAAGACCCAGGTAGCGGTCGTAGGCGGTGGGCCGGGTGGTTATGCCGCAGCTTTCATGGCTGCCGACCTGGGGCTGCAGGTCACCCTGTTCGACCCGCGCAAGAATCCCGGCGGAGTCTGTCTCTTCGAGGGATGCATACCTTCAAAAGCCCTCCTCCATGCAGCCAAGCTGATTCACGAAGCCGAACAGGCCACCGATTGGGGCATCAGTTTCGGCAAGCCTAAGATCAGTCACAAGAAGCTGGCCGACTGGAAGGACGGAGTCGTCCGCAAGCTGACCGGTGGACTCGGTCAACTCGGCAGGGCCCGGAAGGTCGCGCATATCGAAGGGCGAGTAGAGTTTGTCGACAACCATACCCTGCGAACCGGTGAAGGCGAAGAGGAGTGGTCATTCGACAGCGCCATCGTCGCCACCGGCTCGGCCCCGACGAAGATTCCGCACTTCCCGGACTACTCCGACGATGTTATGGATGCTCGGCGCGCCCTCGAGATGAAGAGCAAACCTGCGAGTTTGCTGGTAGTCGGAGGGGGATATATCGGGCTCGAGATGGGCACCGTCTACCAAGCGCTCGGTACCCGGGTAACCGTGGTCGAAATGACCCCCGGCCTGCTTCCGGGAGTGGACCGTGATCTGGTCAATATCCTCAAGAAGAACCTCGCTGACCGCTTCGACGGTATCCTTCTGAACACCAAAGTCACGGAGATGAAGAAGCAGAAGAACGGCATCCGGGTCACTCTGGAGAGTTCCGATGGCAAGGAGCAGCGACGCCGTTTCGAGAGGGTCCTGGTGGCGGTGGGACGTCAACCGGTATCCGAAGGCATCGGCCTGGATAAGGCAGGGGTTGAAGTCGACAACAAGGGCTTCATCAAGGTCGACCTTCGTCGACGTACGAACCGGGAGAACATCTACGCCGTCGGCGATGTCGCCGGCGAGCCGATGCTGGCCCACAAAGCCTCGCACGAGGGCCGGGTGGCGGCAGAGGCGATTGCCGGACACGCCGTAGCGTTTGAACCGGCGGCGATTCCCGCGGTCGTATTCACGGATCCGGAAATCGCCTGGGCGGGCCTGACCGAGACCCAGGCCAAAGAGGCGGGGCGCAAGGTCAGGGTCGTTCGTTTCCCCTGGGCGGCCTCGGGACGCGCCGGCACTATGGCGCGCAGCGACGGAACGACCAAGCTGATCGTCGATCCCGAGACCGAGTTGATCATTGGTGTGGGTATTGCCGGTCATGGGGCCGCCGAGTTGATAGCTGAAGGGACCCTGGCCATCGAGATGGCGGCGGTGGTGGCTGATCTCGGCCTGACGATCCATCCCCATCCCACTCTCTCCGAGACCCTGATGGAGAGCGCTGACCTGTTCTTTGGGCAGGCGACTCATTTTCATTCGCGTAAAT
This sequence comes from uncultured Ignavibacteriales bacterium, assembly GCA_964526835.1. Lineage (GTDB taxonomy): Bacteria > Zixibacteria > MSB-5A5 > GN15 > FEB-12 > DAOSXA01. Next base: position 170,421 of record CAZGMK010000003.1, on the reverse strand, counting down.
AGGGGCCGACTCGCCATACCTGGATTGCGGAACCAGCACTGCTTGCCCCCCGGCCCAGCGCGCTCAATGCCGTCGAGTATGGGCTGGCAGCATGAAAAGACGTGAACGCTCACTGGTGCCGTGTCTCGTGAGGGGATACCACATCTGAGTTCAGGCCTCGTGCTTGCCCCTGCCACGGCCGCTTTGTATAATCGACTTCAGCACTATGCAAGACAACCGACCAGTCACCACCTGGACAGTACTTAAGCCCGATCGGCACGATGCTTGATGCAGCCATCGTCATAGCTTTCGTAATCTACGCCGTCAGCGCCGGATTCCGGTCGCGACGGAAGGCTTCACGCAGCCTGGTCGAGTATTTCCTGGCGGGCAAGACCCTGTCGGGCTGGCGGGCCGGCGTATCCATGGCGGCAACCCAGTTCGCTGCCGACACTCCCCTGCTCGTAACCGGGCTGATAGCCACCAGCGGGGTTTTCATGCTCTGGCGCCTGTGGATCTATGCCCTTGCCTTCCTGCTCATGGCATTCATCTTTGCCGGATGCTGGCGCCGCAGCGGCGTGCTCACCGACGCCGAATTGACCGAGGTGCGCTACAGTGGCCGGGGAGTGCTGTTCCTCCGAGTGCTCAAGGCTATCTACTACGGGACCGTCATAAACTGCGTGGTTATGGCTATGGTACTGGTGGCGGCCATGCGCATCGCCGAAGTTTTTCTGCCCTGGCATGATTGGCTGCCCGCCGGGTTGTACGGCTCGCTGGTCAACGCCGTGAGTACGGTGGGACTGTCTTTGGGTGACTCGGCGACAGGACTCGATTCATCAATGGTGACCACCAACAATCTTATCAGCATCCTGCTGATCCTCGGGTTCACGGCGTTGTACTCGACCACCGGCGGGTTGCGAAGCGTAGTTGCGACTGATATTATGCAGTTCGCCCTCGCCATGATCGGGACGGTTGTCTATGCCGTGCTGGTGGTCGACCAGGTGGGTGGCATGGATGCTATCGGGCGCCGACTGGTGGAACTATACGGTCGCTTCGATGCTTCGCGGATGCTGTCCTTCTCACCCGGCTACGGCGAGGCGCTACTGCCTTTCTTCGTGATCATCGGGTTGCAGTGGCTCTTCCAGATGAACAGCGACGGCACCGGATACCTCGCCCAGCGTTCGATGGGCTGCCGGACCGATCACGATTCGGCGGTTGCGGGCGTTGTTTTCACGTGGCTGCAGATACTGCTGCGCAGCCTGATCTGGCTGGTAATCGGAGTGGGCCTCCTGATCATGTATCCGTTCGGGATCGAGGCTGTCGGTTCAGAGGGATTCGCGGCGGCCCGGGAGATTACGTTCGTAACCGGCATCAATGACCTGCTGCCGCCGGGCATCCGCGGCATCATGCTCACCGGGCTGTTGGCGGCGCTGGCTTCAACCATCGATACGCATTTGAACTGGGGCGCGAGCTACTGGAGTAATGACATCTACAAACGCCTCATCTGCAATCACTGGCTGCAGCGAAAGCCCAGATCGCACGAGTTGGTTCTCGCCGCGCGTCTGTCGAACATACTCATCCTGGTAATCGCCATCACGATCATGGCCAATCTTGGCTCCATCCAGCAGGCCTGGTTCATCTCGCTCCTGTTCGGAGCCGGCATGGGATCGGTTTTGGTGATGCGGTGGCTCTGGGAGCGGATCAGCCTGTATTCGGAGTTGAGCGCCATCGCCGTTTCGCTGGTCGTCGCGCCGGTACTCTTGGTGGTCACCGATCAGGAGTGGATCCGCCTGGGCGGCATGTCGCTGGCGTCCACAGCAGTGGCCGTAGCTGCGGCCCTGATCGGACCGAAGACCGACACAGAAACACTCGTGGTCTTCTACAATCGCGTAAGGCCGGCCGGTTGGTGGCGACGCACCGCCATCGCGGCAGGCGATCCGCCGACGGCCCCGATTCATCGCCTGTACCTCGGCACAGGCTCCATACTGTGGACCGCCGCCTCCCTCTACCTGTTGCTGGTAGGTATCGGCAAGCTCGTTTGCCGCCTGCCGGGGGACTCGCCGGTCGCTCCGGTATTGTATGTCGTGCTGGGAGCGGCCCTGTTGCCGGTCTGGTGGCGACGTCTGCAAGGACGCTGGGGTCGAGAAGTGGACCCGCACCCGGGGAACAAGCAAGTAACCAACTAGGCAGGACGGCCCGGCGTGTTCCGCCGGACCATCAACCTGTTGCGTTTGCCGCTCAGCGCCTCAGTACTTGACGGAACAACCGTAGGACTTGGTTGCCGACGTAGTCACCGGTCGGCCGGACATGGCGGCTTGCAGAGCCTCGGCCACATAGTTGCGAGCGCCTTTGACATCATCGATACCGGTCGTAGGCTTGTCGTCGATAGCCCCCATGTAGATCAGTTGGCCTTCGGGGTTGATCACGTACAGGTGCGGGGTGGTCTTGGCGTTATACACCTGTCCCACTGTCCCCTCGCTGTCGAGAAGGTAAGCGGAGCCATTCCACTTCTCCGACTCGATGCGCGATGACAGATCCTCACCGGAGAAATGGCCCTGCTTACCGGGGGCGGATGAACAGATCGAAAGCCATACCACGCCGCTGTCCCGGTATTCCTCCTGGAGGGCAGGCAGGTTTCCGCTTTGGTAGTGTTTCTTGACAAAAGGGCAATCGAAGTTGATCCATTCCAGGACAACGAACTTGCCCTTGTACTCCGAGAGGCTGTGCTTTTTGCCGGCGGCGGACATCAGTGTGAAATCCGGGGCCGGCTCACTCACCCGCGCGATGGCCGCCGATGATTGTGACCTGGACCCGGCATTATCGCCTTCGGAGTTACCCGCTTCGGCCGAGCAACCGGCGATGATCGCTAACAGGGCATGAGCTGAAACATAACCCGTAATCTTCCTTGTCATAATTGATTCTCCATGGTTTGAGAGGCTATCTCAATAGCTTCCGATGAGGTATCTTTCGGGGGCTTTGGTGACTCCAGTTCATTCAGGGCGCCAAGGACCATTCCCGGCGTAAGGATCTCCGGCAGTAGCCGGGGTTGGTGATTCCCGCGTCGGTACAAAGCATAGACCGGTACGCTGTTGCGGTCGAGTCGGGCCAGGGCGCGAGTAATGGCCGGGTCGCGGTTGGTCCAGTCAGCCTTGAGTGTGGCCACGTCCAGCTCCTCCAGGCGCGCTCGAACGTCAGCGTCACCGAACGCGACCCGTTCGTTCACCTGGCAGCTCAGACACCAGGCCGCTGTGAAATCGACCAGCACCGGTTGGTTCGGGAGTAGCTCCGCCAGCAACTCGTCACTGTAGACCTGCCAGGCAATGCCATTTGTACCGGTGGAGGCAGTTCCCGGTTGGGGTCTGGCGATGAGGCGAATCCCGGCGACACCAGCGGAGGCGCTTGCGAGGATCAGGATTGCAGCGATGGCGGTCACCAATCGGCGTCGACCGGCGCTTTGGTGGAGCCTGCCCCATTGCCCCTTCAGCCAGGCAGCGAAACCCAGAATGAGCAGCAAGCCGAGCAGGGTCACTACGACGATACCGCCACCCTGTATCGAGAGTACCCAGGCCAGCCACACGACAGTGGCCAGCAAGAGAAACCCCATGACCTGCTTAAGCGTCACCATCCACTGTCCCGGCTTCGGGACCAGGCGCAGGAGCGCGGGCCATACGGCCAGCAGGAGATACGGGGCGGCCATGCCGAAACCCAGGGCAGTGAAGATCAGCCAGGTTACGCCTGCAGACTGGGTCAGCGAGAAGCCGAGCGCCGATCCCATGAAGGGGGCGGTGCAAGGAGTCGCCACGATGGTGGCGGTGACGCCGTTGAGGAGGGGACCGATGCGTCCGTGTCTCGATCCCATTGTCCCAAACCGCGAAGCACCGGCGCCGATTTCGAAGACACCCAGCATGTTCAAGCCAAACAGGAACATGAACCCGGCCAGGACCATGACAAATCCCGGCGACTGAAGCTGAACCCCCCATCCAACCTGCTCTCCCCCGGCTCGAAGCAGGAGCATGATCCCCACCAGGGCCCAGAACGACACCAGCACGCCGAGCGTGAACAGGAATCCATGAGACAGACGAGTTCTCAGGCTCTCTCCCGCGCTGTTGACCAGGCCGATCACCTTCAGCGAAAGGACAGGCAATACGCATGGCATCAGATTCAGTATCAGACCACCCAGGAACGCGAACATAAGGGCGGTCGGGAGACCCACTCCGGCGCCCGTTGAAGCGGCCCCCGCGGTTTGGGCGCTGGAAATGCCGACAGGGACTTCGAACGTCACGGCGCGAAGTGAATCGGTCCCGGGCCAGTGAGGATCAATCACCAGTAACCCGGCGACGGAGTCAACTCTGCCTGTCGATAGGGAGGAGCGCTCGATTATCAGTCGGAGCCCGTCGTCAGTCAACTCAACCCGCTGTTCGGCGGCGTGCTCTATCAGGCTTTGATCGTATGGCAGAAAGCTGATACTTGGCAGTGTCCCGTCGTCGATCCCGGAGCGGAAACTCAATATAATCCGGGAGTCATCGACTTCAGCAGATACATCCAATCTGTCTGAGGATTGCGGCAACCGCTGGACAGCCTCCGACAACATGGCAACCACCGAGTCATCGGCCGGCCGTACCCTGCCCTCAACCGGCATCGTGAATGACAACTCCGCCTCCCCCGGAATACACTTCTCTCGGCAGACCAGCCACGTCACGCCGGCCCGCAAGACTGCTTCTGTACCGGGCTGTAACATGGGTGAAGGCTCCACGATAAAGGGCAGCAGAACCTCCTCCTGATATCCGTAGCCCGCCAATGGACCGGTCATAATGACCTCGGGCGGCGGCCACTGAATAGGCCCGACCTTCCACCCCGCAGGGAGAGCCCAGTCGATGCGAGGGGGCGTGCCGGCATCGCCGGGATTCCGCCAGTATACATGCCAGTGTGGAGCCATCCGGAGCCGGAGCGCAGCCGTAAACGGGCGCCCGGGAACAACTGATGACACATCGGCGACTATCCGGGCCGTTACGAGACCGTCAGTCACCGACTGGGAAGTGGCTGCCTCCGATGAGACCGATAAGCCCGATGCCGACAGCACCAGAATGACAATGGCCATGCCGACCAATGAATGGCGCCTTGAGTTCATGATATACTTCACCACTATGCTGGACCTATTCAGTCCCCGTTCGTGTCCTCCTGCTTTAACACCCGGCGGCGAATACGGTTCCATACTGTCGTCGACCTCTCGGTGCAGAGCAGGCTCTTCTTGTCAAGTGCGGTCGGACGTTGTATTTATGGAGTCCAGAGATCACCGTGGCCTTTGAACGGACGGGAAAGGAGCTGTATGTCGGATTCGGACAAGCGCTGGGTATGTGCTGTTTGTGGTTACGTGCACCATGGTCCGGCGCCCCCGGATGCTTGCCCGGTATGCGGGGCGCCGGCTTCGGAGTTTCACACCGCCGTAGAAGCCCCTGAAGTAGGGATGCCTGCCCCATCACGCTTCCGCTGCAGAGTGTGCGCCTATGTCCATGACGGCGCGGAGCCCCCGGACAGATGTCCTGTTTGTGGAGCCCCGGCGAGTGAGTTCGAACCTCATGAGGGGACAGACGAACCGGTCGGCGCCGGGTCACGCGAAACACGCAACGACCTCACGTATGTCATCATCGGCGCCGGTATCGCCGGAGTGACTGCCGCCGAGGCAATTCGCAAGCAGGACCCCTCAGGACGGATAATTGTGATATCCAAAGAGAAGTCCCTCCCCTATGCTCGCCTTAACCTGACGCCATTTCTGGCCGGGCAAATCAGAGCCGAACAACTCCCGCTTCATCCCGTCGAATGGTACGAGAAGAAGGGGATCGAACTGATAACCGGACGCGAGGTCGGCAATATCGATACCGAGACACGGAAGGTGCAATTGCGCCCGCGGGGCGCCCAGAAATATGATCGCCTGATCCTCGCCACGGGAGCACATCCATTCATGCCGCCTATCCCTGGCATAACTCGCGAGGGGGTCATGTCGCTGAGAACCGATCAGGATTGCCGGCGATTGATCAACGCAGCTTCATCAGGCGGCAGGTGTATCTGTCTCGGCGGCGGATTGCTCGGCCTTGAGACCGCCGGCGCGCTGGCCTCGCACGGTGTCCCGGTGACAGTAATCGAGGATCGTCCACGGCTGCTTCCACGTCAACTTGACAAATCGGGCGCCGGCATACTGCAGCGTCGTTTGGAAAATATTGGGATCTCATTCCGGTTAGGTAGTCAGGTCGAGGAACTGGTGGGTGATGAACGCGTTCGAGGCGTGCGTTTCGTGAACGACACCGTAATTGACGCTGATATCGTGATCGTTACGGCCGGAATCAGGCCCAACAGCTACCTGGCTCGAGCTGCCGGAATTGAAACGAACACGGGCGTTGTTGTTAGCGAGAAGATGGAGACATCACATCCCGCTGTCTGGGCGGCCGGCGATGTTGCGGAATACCAGGACCTGATATACGGATTGTGGACTTCGTCGCAGAAGCAAGGCCTGGTTGCGGGTATCAACGCCGCCGGCGGCTCAGAAGCATTCGCAGGAATGGCTCCGTCGACGGCGCTAAAGGTAGTCGATATAGATGTCGTAAGTGTAGGCCCGGTTGATGCCTCCGGCAGCGACCACATTGCGGCCAGAGAGGATGGTGACACATATTACCGCTTCCTGCTGAACGACGGCCGGTTGCAGGGGGCTGTCATCATCGGCGGCGGGCAACTGATGGGGCCGGCGCAAGTGGCCATCAGGGACCGGCTCGACCTCTCTCAGCTGGGACCCCACCCGGATGCGGAGGCTATTGTCGGATTTCTCACCCGATGGTGGCGACAACGACGTTGACGGAGTGGCGCGCCTGTTCGACGATCTCGACGGTGCACGTGGCCGGGAAGTCACGCCCGTTTACTCCGAGCCGCGATGCAAGCAGGATGACGTCGCTCCGGCCGGTCGTTTTGAAAAGGATGCTATCTCAGGATAACCGGCTGCACGCCGTGATCGCGGTATTCACTCTCGATTGCTGCGATCACCTCGGCCGACGGCTGCAGGCGCCTGGCCAGCTCCGGCAGGAGTTCCGGAGCTCGGCTCAGACTATAGTATTTGAAGCCCTTGGCTTCGACGGCCTGCCGCACCGACATTCCGTCATTGCGTTTCTCCATTCGATCGGTCAGGGTGATAACAGCAGCTACATCGACGCCGGAATCACGCAGAAACTCGAGCGTCGTTATTAGCGCCCCGCCGGTCGTGGTGGTGTCTTCGAGAACGGCGACCCGCCCCCTCGGGGCTCCGACGAAGTACTTGTCCTGAGGGGCACCATGGTCTTTCGGCCTGGCCCGGCCCATGGCGAGGGCATGACTGCCGGATGCATAGTCGGCGCTCGCGCGCGCCCAGTTGAATTGGGTCAGAACGCCCAGCTTGGTGGCGCCTTCGGGGACGCCGTAAAATGTATCGACCGGTATTTCGTTGGCGCGGACGAACTCGGTGACGAAGCCGACCAGCTTCTCGGTCAGCCAGACATCTGAGACAACTGTTCGCCAGTTGACGTAGAAATGAGATTGACGGCCCGACTTGAGGGTCAGTGGCTTCTCGAAGAAACCGATGGCATTGTTGTCGAGCACGAACTGATTGAACGCATCCTGATCGAACTGGGGCATTGCCTGTACCTTTCCTGGTTGTTTGTCGCGGAAACTATACATCAACGGCGACGGAAGAGCAAGGATCGTTGGTCGGCCGGAACCAAATGCGGTTCTGCGGCATTTCGGAGGCAGGGACAAAGGCTGAACCCGGACTGGAGATATCTATGAAGCTGCAAGATCGTGATCTACGATTCGGCTCGCTGCTGCTGCGCCTGCTGATCGGCCTGCTCCTTCTGGTTGCAGGCATAAACAAACTGGTGGCCTACCGGACGGCCGTCGAGCGGATTAGCTCCGGCTTCGCTGAGGCCTGGATACCGGAGCCGCTGGTGGTGGGGTTTGTGATGGTTTTGCCGATCGCCGAGGTTGTGCTGGGGCTGCTGCTGACAGTTGGTTTGTGGACGCGGCCGGTGTTGTATCTGGCGGGGCTGCTGCTGATGGTCCTGAATTTCGGGCTGTTGGCCAAGGGCGACACGGCTGGAGCGGCGAAGAACGTACCTTATGTGATTGTAATCTTTCTTGACACTATCCTGTTGAGTTACAATACATACTCATTGGATGCGCTCTTGTATAAGCAGAGGAGCGTGGAATGACAATGCCCCCGTAGCTCACCCGGATAGAGCATCTGCCTTCTAAGCAGAGGGTAGCAGGTTCGAGTCCTGCCGGGGGTACTTGTTATTCGAGTCAATTGAGGCTATATACATCTCGATATGGCCAGGTCAACCTTCACAGCGCTCTTTCTAACCTCTCTTCTCCTCGGGTGCGGGTCGGAAGATGCCGGTCAACCCCCCTCCCCCGCTGAAGTGACCTGGGTAGAGCAGTCGTATATGGCCGTCGATCCCGGCTGCGCGCAACCAAACCCCAACGACTGCACCCACGCCCTGATCGAGTATCCCGTATTCTCCTGTTCGAACCGCCCGGAAGTCGCCGACAGCCTGAACCGATTCGTGGAATCTCACCTGGTGGCCTCGGTGGACGACTCGATTGACCCTGGCGATCCGGAAGCACGAGCCGACCGATTTGTTGCGCAGTACCTGGAGTTCAAAGAGGATCAGTCCGACTACACCATCCCCTGGCTGGACAAGACAACCGCAGAAGTCATCCTCGAAACCGAGCGGCTTATCAGCCTGCGGATCAAGCAGCTCGGATTTACGGGCGGCGCGCACGGATACCACGACCGCATCCTGGCGTCGTTCGACCTCACCAGCGGCTCGCGCCTGAGTCCGGTTGACGTCGTTGGCCCCGACGACATCGACAGCCTCCGGGCGCTGGCCGAGCAGGCTTTCCGCGTGGCCCGACGGATGCAACCCGGCCAGACTTACAACCAGACCGGGTTCCGGTTTCCGGGCGGTACTTTTTCATTGCCGGACAACTTCATGCTCGATTCCACAGGCCTTGTATTCTACTACAATCCGTACGAGATCGCTGCCTACGCTGAGGGCCCTACGCAGTTGCTGATTCGCTACGACAGGATTCGTGAGCTGCTCGACATCAAGGGCTTGCCCCCTGCAAAGGAATGAGTTTACTTACCAGTCGAATTAGTAGATGAAACTGAAAGGAGTTCCATAAGATGGCGCCGGCAGAGATTCACGAAGACCGCAGCAAGCTGAGCGATACCACACTCAACCTGCATCGCGCCCTCCAGTCGCTGGTCGAAGAGCTGGAAGCTGTTGACTGGTATCAGCAACGGGTCGATGTCTGTAAGGATGAAGAGCTCAAGGCAATCCTGGAGCACAACCGCGATGAGGAAAAAGAACACGCCGCCATGCTCGTTGAGTGGCTGCGACGCAACGACAAGGCGTTCGCCGACGAGTTGAAAGACTGGCTCTTCACCGAGAAGTCACTCAAACACGACTAAAGACTCCCGCTGCTGCGACGAAAGAACCTGACATGAGGATCGTATAAGGAAGTGCTATGACAAGATTGACTCTACCGATACTCATGTTGGTGATGGTATCCACCGGCGCTGCGCAGCCCTGGCTCGAGTTCTCTGAGAACGGCTTCGACTTCGGCTACTGCCATCAGCAGGCGGAAGTGGCGCACACGTTCTGGATCAGATCGACCGGTACAGACAGCCTCAAGATACTGAAGATAACACCGGGTTGCGGCTGTACCAAGGCGCCACTCGACAAAGAGATCATACCACCGGGCGACAGTGCGCGCCTGGAGATCATCTTCAGTACTCGGCGTTACGACGGACCGGTTACCAAAAACCCCCGAGTGCTGGCCAATGATGGTCTGCCGGATCATCGGCTGGAGATCGCTACGGTGGTCGTCGCCGACGCCGACTCGGCCTGGCCGCTCGTTGTGGAGCCGATGAGCCTGGACCTCGCGGTGGGAGCCGGCAAGGTGAGAACCGAGAAGCCGTTCACAATCACCAATGTGTCCGAACGCGACTACGCTATCAGGCTGGTGGCTTATCCGGACGATCTGCTGAAGGTATCCCTGCCGAGCCGCGTGAAGTCGGGAGCAACTGCCGGCGGCAAGATAGAGCTCCTCAAGCTTCCGCCGCCCGAGGGCTTCATGAAGTCATTCACTTTCGAGGTCGAGGATGGGCTGAGTACTCGATACAGTATTCCGGTGCAATGCCCATCGGCCGACTCCCTCCCGAACAAGTAATCCTGGTTATTACCTATTCGCTGGAGGCCGCTTCTTTCAATGCTTGCTGAACAGCCCCGGCGAGACGAGTAAAGGTATAGGGTTTCTCGACGGCCCCGCTGAAGCCGTGGTCGCGGTAATTGGACATTACCGAGCTGTTGACGTAGCCGCTGCTGACAACGGCGCATTGACATGGTTCGATCTCTCGCATGCGTTTGAGCGTCTCGACACCGTCGATTCCCCCCGGCATCGTCAGGTCCAGTACCACCAGATCAAACGGCCTGCCGTGGTCCTTCGCCTGACGGAGAGCCCGAACAGCCTCCTCGCCGCTAACTGCCGTAGTCACTCGGTATCCAAGTTTAGTCAGGGTGATCTCGGCGACGTTGCGAACTACCTCATCATCATCGACGACAAGGACATTGCCCGACTCTCCCTGGTGATTTGCAGTCGGTGGTGGAGATAGTTCTGTTTCGGCGCTCGAGGCGGGCAGGTAGACATGGAAAGTCGACCCGTGGCCCGGTCGTGATTCGACCGCTAGATGTCCCCGGTGCTTGCGCACAATCGCGAAGCTCGTGGCCAGGCCCAGACCGCGACCGAACTCCTTGGTGGTGAAGAACGGATCGAAAATGCGCCCAATATCATCGGGTGGAATCCCCACGCCGCGGTCGCGTACGGAGATGCGCACATACTCACCCTTGTGCAACGGTAATCTGCTGTCCCCCTTGATACCGACATTGCGGGCGGAGACCAGCACCTCACCGCCCTCGGGCATGGCCTGGTCGGCGTTGAGAATCAGATTGGCGATCACCTGGCTGAGTTGCCCCTCATCGACTTCGACCAGACTCAGATTGTCGGGCAGATCGAATCGGCACCTGGCAGTAGACCCGGCCAGCACGAACTCGCTGCACTCCTTCAGCAGGGACTGTATGGAGGTCACGGCTGTAACCGGAGCGCCGCCACGCGAGAACGTCAGCAACCGCTGAGTCAGACTCCGCGCTCGCAGCGCGGCCGCCTCAGCCTGCTTGAGACAGTCGATGATACCGGCGTTGTCGCCGACATCCGTCAGGGCCAGGGTAATGTTGCCGAGTACTCCGGTAAGCAGGTTATTGAAGTCATGAGCTATTCCCCCCGCCAGAATCCCAACCGACTCGAGCTTCTCGGTCCTAGCGATCTCTTCGGTCAGACGACGTTCGTTGGTGATATCATAGGCCATCTCGAATCGCACTGTTCGACCGTCAGGCCAGGTTATCGCCTTGTCGGCACAACGATACCATCGCCGATTGGATTCGTTGAGATGTTCCCATATGTACGATCGGCCCTCATACTCAGCCGCGAAGATTCGATCATTGGTGCAGTAAGGACACGGATCGGAGCGCCCCTGGAGCACTTCGAAGCACTTCCGCCCGCCGGGCTCCCCCCATTGTTCAATGCCGGCCTGATTGAAGTACAATATTTCATGGGTATCCGGATCACAGACATATATCACTGCGTCAAGGCCGTCAAATATGGAGAGAAGCCGTCGGCGCTCGGCCTGGAGTTTCTGTTCAGCGAGACGACGGCGGGTAACCTCCTCGACGGTTCCGTCGAAGTACCTTATGCAACCGTTTTCATCACGAACCGCCCTGGCGCTCTCGCGCACGTAGATGGTTGTGCCATCCCGTTTCTTCCAGGCCGCCTCCATGCCATCGACGCGTCCCGCGCGTTCCATTCGGTTGATGAATCCGGACCGGGGATACTCGGGCTCGTACCCATCCCTGCTGAGGCTACGCCGAGCCAGTTCCTCGAAGGTCTCGTAGCCCAGCATCCTGACCATCGCAGGATTGGCCATGATGATCTCCCCGCTGGGAGTAGTCCGATAGATGCCGATTGTGCTTTGTTCGAAAATAGTCCTGAATCGCGCTTCGCTTTCACGCAGGGCCCCCTCGGCGTGCACTCGCTCGGTAACGTCGGTGACGGCCATCTGCAGCGCTTCCTCTCCAAGATACTCGGTTACCGAGACGTGGCACTCCAGGTGGCGCAACTGTCCGTCCCTGCGCAATAGCCGATAGACACCGCTCGGCAGCGGCGGCGAATCACCCGTTCGTCGGCGACAGTTGGCAGCGGCGATCGGTCGGTCTTCCGGGTGAAGCATCGCGATCAAATCGTCGATTGTCATGCCCAGGATATTCTCTAGTGGCTGATCAGCGATTCTCGTTATAGCCTGGTTGGCGAATATCACTCTGCCGTGCTGAATGATCACGAAGCCCTGAAGGGAATGCTCCACGAGGTTGCGATAAGCCGACCGAAGTTGCTTGCGCAGAGTGATTTCGCGCACCGAGGCCAGCATCCCCGCCCGTCCATCCAGGTCGATAAGTGTCATGTCGACTTCGACGTCCAGCTGGGAGCCGTCGAAGGCGCAAATGCTCCTTTCCTGCGCCGGCAGACGTCTCCCTTGCGACCCGGACGACAAGCGGTCGGATGCCCACTGACGGTCCTCCGGCCGGATCAAATTGAGGGCAGGCTTCCCGACGATATCGTCCGGAGATTCAGCCCCTAGTAGCTCGACCGCAGCCGCATTGACATAGGCAAATCGATCGTCTATCACCAAAAGACAGGCAGCCGGCATGCTCTCGAGCAAGCCCTGGAAATCCGCCCCCTCCAAATGACCAGGAATACTGTTAGTAATGGACAGGCCTGCTTTGGTCTTGCCATCTGGGTGGCGCGACGATCCAGCCATAATACCAGCCTCTGTAATAGTCAAGCCAACGCGTCAGGGATCCAAGCACAATAGAGTGAAAACGACACCCGACCACCCGATTCCATATTTGCGCCTGTCAGTTGCTTTGTCAAGCGATAAAGGACCAGCCTATCCTCAATATGTACCAACAGGGCTGACGCCAGAAACCCGGAACACGGTCATTCTCAGAACTCGTTGCGAACCAGCAGCTCGCCCGATTCATACTGCTCACGAGATGCAGGAAGGCCCAGCTCGTCCCAGGTCTGCCACAGGCCGTGTCTTTCACCGTGCCGATACTCTCCCTCCATCCATTTGAGCCCATTTGGACGATAGCTGACAAACTCGCCGTTGAGCTGACCATCGGCGTATTCCGCCACCTCTTGCTTCTGCCCGGTTGCGTGCCATGTCACCCAGCGGCCGACTTTGAGCCCATGCCGGTATTCCCCGCGTAACCGCAGAAGACCATTGTCATGCCAGGCCTGACAGGGTCCGCTCTCAAGACCATTCTCGTAGTACAGCCTGCGGGCCAGTTGACCATTTTCGTACCAGGCGCGGCAGACACCGTTAAGATTGCCAAGTTGCCAGGTCTCCTCGAGTTGTTTCTGGCCGTTGTGATAGTAGTATACAGCCAGCCCGTGGAGTTCGCCGTCCTCGAAATCCTGCCACTCCTTCAGCTTGCCGTCGGGATACCAGGTCACCCAGGTCCCTGCCTTCAGGCCGCTTTCGTATCTCCCCCGGGTTTGCTTATACCCGTTATCGTAGTAAGTAGTGTAGAGTCCGTCATACTCAGGCGCCTCTGAGGAGGGCCCGGCAGCGATGGCATTCGGCTGTTCTCGACCGGTCTCCCCGGGCTGACCCGGAGCGACCCCGCAGCCACCAAGAATGGCGACCAGAGCGACAAGGGCGGGCACAGCCCGGAAAGACCGAAGTGCAAAGCATTGTAGAAACATAGACTCTCCGTCAAGGCTGGCAGTAATCTCTCTGATACACTGTTTATCGGTGAATCGGCCGCGAATTTGGCCGACGATGCGTAAGCTGTTCAGAATTTGGGCAATCTATTGCGGCTCAAGCAGCTCACTTGTGTTGCCGCCACGCGAACGTTAGATTGGCACAGTATATGGCGAAATCGATCGATCCAATTGAGATTCTGTTGCGCAATCGCCCGGCCCTGCAGGCCGATCGGCCGCTGTTGACAGATCCGCCAGGACTCGGGGCCGGTGCTTTTCTTGCATCCGAGGTCGGTTGGAAGAGAACCGATCTGCTGTTTCGCGACTACCGATCCTATGAGGCCTCCGGCGAAGCTCCACCGGAAGTGCGAGCGATGTTTGGTCTGACCGAAGCCGACCCCGCCCGAAACGACCTGGCCCTGATCTTCATGCCGCCGGGCAAACGCCTATTGCAAATGACTATCTCCTGGCTGACGTCGGCTATGCCGGTAGATGGCCGCATTGTTGTGGTTGGATCAAAGCGCAGCGGTGTGGCATCGGCCGAACAGGCGATGCAACCGGCGATGAAGCAAGTGCATCGGCTGGATACGGCTCGTCACTGTGTGCTCATTTCTGGAGCAGTAACCAGGGATCGACGGCTTTTCGATCTGGAGGAGTGGAACAGGCTCTATTCGTTGCCGGTTGATGGGCGGCAATTGCAGATTGCATCTTTGCCCGGAGTATTCAGCGATGGGAAGCTCGACGACGGCACAGCTCAACTGCTTGACCATCTTCAGCCGGGCAAGCCAGGAAGAGTGCTCGACATCGGCTGCGGGCAGGGCGTCATTGGTGCGGCATTAGCCGTGAGCTTTCCGAAAACAGAAGTGGTCATGACCGATGCCCACGCCTCGGCGGTCGCCTCCGCCCGAAGGACAGTGGAGCTCAACCGGTTGAACAACTGCACCGTCGTGACAGCCGACCTGTACGGCGCTGCGGCCGGACAATTCGATCTGATCGTCACCAACCCCCCATTTCACCAGGGCGGAGAGATCGACCGCAGCACAGTGGGGGCAATGATATCGGCAGCCGCAGAGCACCTGACCGAAGATGGCAGCCTGCAGTTGGTGGCTAATCGATTCCTGCCGTACCAGCGCGAGTTGTCTCGATATTTCAGGGAGGTCACAATTCTGCACGAAGACACGCGATTCCGTGTCTGGCGTGCATCGGGGATCCTGAGTGCGAATGCTACAAGATCGGGCGCTTGAGAGATACACGGATCGTTACAGATAGCCAAAAACCGACCGATAGCAGCAATATGGGCTATTCGGCGGTTGATGTATTGACAGCCTTTTGGCATATTGCCACTGTCGGTGTTCCTATCACATTTGTCGCCTAACAACGGAAGATTGTCATGACCTTCTTCAGGATTAGACTTGCGATATACGTCGCGGGATTGCTGGCCAGCCCCGTGGTTATCAGCTTTGCAGCACCGTCGTTGATCAACTATCAGGGACGTCTGACGAACGTTGCAGGGCAACCGGTTCCGGACGGAAACCACCAGGTTGCCTTCGTTCTCTATACCGACTCGACCGACGGCTCCCCGGTGTGGGCTGAGGCAGCGACGGTTTCGACCACCGACGGGCTGTTCACACATCTGATGGGATCGGTGGCGCCGCTTCCGAACCGGACATGGATGGAACGTGACGCCCTTTGGCTGGAACTGATCGTGGGCGGGGAGGCGGTCGCACCCAGAACCCGCATCGTCTCGGTACCATATGCTGCAGTGGCCGAGAACCTTGAGTTGCGCGACGATACGACCCGCCTGATGTACACCGGCATTGACGATAGCGGCATGGCTCGATTGACCGTACGACGTCCCGCGATCGACAGCCTGGACATGGTGCTGTCGGGCGGACTCTACGGGGACTCGGCGGTTATTCTGCCGGACAATAGTATCAGTCGTGACGAGATTCTCGATGAACCGGGAACGGCGATTGGTCTCAACGTGAATGTGGTTGAGCTAGTTGATATGGAGATGACCGATATGGTCACGGTCAACATCGAGATACCTTCCGATGGCTACATCTTGCTCGACGGCAAGTGCTATGTGGTCCTGGCGGGAACAACCGGACCCAACGTAGCCCTGGTACAGATTGACGAGGAGGAAGGCGGCGCCAGCCAATTCCCCTACTATACACTCGCCGGCCTGGACGGCTACCTGACTACGGGTCAGAACTTTTTCCCCGTCTTTGTAACTCGAGCATACTATCGCGAGGCCGGTCAGTATACCTTCCGTATGGAGGGCCGGGCCGCGTATCCCCCCCCGGCCCAGGTGCACACGTGGGACCATGTGTTGAGGGCCGTTTTCATCCCTTCAGGATATGGTTTCGTGGGCAAGATCACCAGGGACCCAGGCGGCCACCCCTCGCCTGAGAAGCTTAGCGTACCGAACCGCTGGGAATTCGATTCGCCCGGGCCCTACTACGAGGTTGATCTGCGCCGCCTTGAGAGAGACAGGAGGGGTAATCCAGTCCCTTCGATGCGCGACTGAGGCTCCGGAACTCCCGGCCGCTTTCAACGGGCCGGATGAAGGAGTCCTTGGCCAATGACTGACCAGCCCCTCTGCTTTTGTTCTGGCAACGCCAAGCTGCCCGCTATGTGGCCGGACGGCCCTTTTCACGAAGTCGCGGGGCTTATCTCCGCGGCGTCAGCGGGCAATCCGAGGTCTATCAACAGGCCAATTGCGTCCGGCTATTTGAGCAGCACCATCTTCCTGCTCGTCACCTGCGAACCGGCCTGCAGGCGATAGAAGTAAACCCCGCTGGCCACCTGACCACCGTCCGAATTCTCGCCGTTCCAGACAACCGTATGCTCTCCGGATGGATACTGCCGGTCCAGGAGCGTCGTGACACGCCTTCCGAGGGCATTGAAAATGTCTATCCGGACAGAGGCCGATTGCGTCAGACTGAACTGAATGGCAGTGCGCGAATTGAACGGGTTGGGGTAATTCTGCGACACGGCAAAGAGCGCCGGCAAGGACTCTTCATGTCCCGGTGTCTCGCTAGGCCCGATTCGGTAGCAATTGACAGACCCGCCGCCGGTAGTGACAACCACGCCCCCCTCAACAGCGATACGTATCCCCGGCAGACCACCGGAGTCGAGCAGAACAGGTGAATCGCCCGACCAGTCATAGACTGCAACCCCGCCGGGCCCAACCGTATACAGGTTGTCATCGCTCCAGACCGCCTGGGCGACGGGCAGGGACAGATCGATCACCGCCACTGATTGCGGGGCGGACGGCTCATCGATGTCGAGCAGGTACAGGCTGTTGCCGGCGAAATACATTAGCAGGCCCATGTATTCCAATAACTCGCGCGCCGATGAACCGAGGCCCAGCTCTTTGACAAAGGTCGAGTTGAGGTCGTCGTCGAGTCGATACAGCAGTATGTTCCGCTTGACCGTCGAGATCGCCAGAGTCGAACCGACCCTGACGGCGTCGACAATGGCGCCGGGAGAGTGCCACGTCGTCGTATGGACTACTGCCTTGTCATCGGTGATGGTGTAAACGGCGATGTCCTCCTCGCCCATCACCGTCAATCCGGCGGCGCCCAGCGGCCAATCGCTGTGCCACTCGATGCGCCGTGCGCTGACCGGCTGGACAAAGAAGGATCGTTCGATGTAAGCCGAATCCGGGTCGTCGCAGGAGAGAATCAGAGCCACCTTGCCAATACCGCCATATAGAACCAACAGGGTGTCGCCTATGCGAGTGAGATCGACTACGCCGGTCAGGTCGTCGTACAGCGTGTGTCGCAGAGAAAGACCATTGTCGCTTACGGCAAACACATCCACAGGATTGTTGAGCCCCCCGGTGAACAGCAGACCGTCGTAGGCCGCCAGACCCGCGATGGGGCCGGGACGATAATACGCCAGATCGGCATCACCGGGACTCTCCAGCGAATAGAGCACCAACCCTCCCCGCGAGCCCGGAAGCACCAGCTTGTATTCTCCCAACAGGTAGGTGACGTCCCCGTTCACACGGTCCTCGCCGATGGCTATGACGCCGAGAGAATCGAAGCTGTGGCGATCGTATACGTAAGCGAAACGATCGGTGGCAGTTATCAGCAGCGAGTCGGTCGTCCAGGCCCGCCGGGCAGACGGTCGATCCTGACCAATCTCGCCGACTACGCCTGACCCCGAACGACCATACTCACCCAGATAGAGTCCCTTGTTCCTTCCCGATATGAGCCACTGCTCCGCGAACGGATACACAGAAGAGGCCCGGAACGGAATCCAAAGGTAGTCCATCAACCGTCCGAAGCCCGGACCGTTGAGATCATAACGAACCAGGCCATTGTATTCGTCGAGCACATGGAGAGTGTGGTTTTCGACAAACATCTGCGAGCACAGTATCGGCTTCATCACGGAGTCAGCGAACGTCATTTCGTTGAAGGACGGCCCGGTGAACCTCCACACCCCTCGGAACCACACTGAAATGTACAAGTCATTACCGTGCAGAACAAAGTCGTCGAACTCGGTCCCGGGATGTACAGCGCCAAGGCGCGCGATATCAGGCAGACTGCCGACATCCACCAGGACCAAGTTGTCGTGAAGGGTCCGGATGATGAGGATTTCACCGAACACCCGCATCTGATATGGCCTGTCCTTGATGATCAGTTGGTTGGTGTGAACGAACTGCCCTGATCCTTCATCCCACCGGCACACCGCCACACCCTCGTCGGCCAGGGCCAGGGCATAGCCGTCGACTATGCGGACCGCACGGTATTGCCCCCACAGGAGCGTCTGATCGGGGGTATCGCCGATGTCGGCCTGTACATCGACCAATAGGAACAGGATCAGGACTGGACAGAGCAGCAGGCGGTTCATTTGATCATGGTCATCTTGCGAGTGTCTGTATATTCATCAGTCTTGAGTCGGTACATGTATACTCCTGAAGCATAGCTGGAACCGTCGAAGGACACGCGATGATTTCCCGGCCCGAGGACGCGATCCACCAGCGTCGTGACTCTTCGCCCCAACACGTTGTACACGTCAAGTGTAACCATCTGACGACGGGGTAGCGTGAACTCGATCGTGGTCGACGGATTGAACGGATTCGGGAAGTTCTGGGCCAGGCGGGGCTCCGACGGCAGGCTTGCTGGATCGACATCATCGACTTCGGTAGCAACCTGTCGCAACTGGACATACACACCGCTGTTCACGTTGTTGTATCCGAAGCGAGCATAGTTGGCGCCCTCTTCATAGGAGGCGTCAAAGTTCCACACGAGAATGTCGCTGCCGTCGGTGGGCAAAATCAGTTCCACGAGACCATCACCGTCCAGATCATCGACTGTTGGCGCGTAGCGCGACGAAAACACCTGGGAGGGACGAGTGGGTGTAGGCACCGGCCAACCCGGCAGCGGGTTGCCTTGATAGTCCAGAATGTGAACCAGCTCCCTGCCGGTTGTCGGAAGCACATGCCCACTGCGGATGATGATCTCGGGATACTCGTCGCCGGTCAGGTTGGCTACCATCGGCGTAGCGAAAGTGACATCCTGGCTGTACAGTTCGCCGGATGGGCGACCGGTCCGTGTCAGATAGGGGCTGCCGTCAGCCCGAAACGCGAAGAGAGCCGCCACATCATACTCGAAAAAGGTGCAGAGTATCTCGGGGGAACCGTCCAGGTCGAGGTCGGCAGCGATCGGGTAGGAGCCAATCCAGCCGGCCGCATCAGGAATGGTCACCGGCCACCCCGGCAGATCATCCACCGCCTGTGTCTTGGCCCAGATCGTGGGCATGTTATCCTGATCGCGACCGAGTGTCACTATCTCCGGAAGGGCATCGCCGTTCAAGTCGGTGAGAACCGTTCCCATAACGTCTTTGATTTGCTGCACAAAAGGACTCTGCAGACCGAAGGCCGGCTGGCCCGAACGGCTGTCGAAAAGCGCCAGACCTGTATTAGGAGGCGGCGCCGTGTAGGTCGCAATGACCTCATTGCGGCCGTCACCCGTGACATCAAATGAACTCACGAACGGCGACGTAAACCCACCGTAGTTGTAGAACGGGGATATCCTGGGGTCAAGAGAAGCGAATAGTCCTTCAAGAGAGTAGAAATACGGATCGCCGTCAAATTCCCACGCCATTATCTCCCCTTGCCTGTTCAGGAAGACAATAGCCGAATCCTCGTCAATCCCAAGACGGGTTATGGTCGGGGTCGGGAAGCCATATCGATACGGGATCAGTCCGGTGTAGCAATTCACCGGAAATCCCGGGGCGTAGCTGCCGTCGCGTTTGAAGACATGAAGCGCCGAATCGCTGGTTACTATGATCTCATCGACGCCATCGCGATCCACGTCGTACGTGGCCGGGACACAGAGTATACTGGTATCGATAAGGACGGGGAAGCCGGGTACCGCGTTCCCCGCGGCATCGAAGACGTACAGGCCGCGGTTGGTCGGCACTATCACATCCCGAGTCCCTGAGTGGTCAAGATCTGCGGCAATCGCAGCCAGCCCGATTAGACCCGGCACCGATTTCGGCCAGCCGGCCGCAAAGGCCGATTCGATATGAATCTCAGATGAGTCTACGAGTGTCTGCCCTTCTAAGTACCCGTAAAGATGAACTGTGAAATTGCCGGTGTCGACTCCCGAAACCGTCCAGTCATGGATCAGCGAATCGAAGTACTCGCCGGTGGAACTGAGCAATTCGACCGAGGCCTGCCCAGCCTTCCTGTAATCCACGCGAACCGAATCGAAGGACGGACCGTAGGCGCTTCCGATAATGGGGATATTGTACTGCACAACGCTCCCGGGAAGGGGGGCGTCCAGTCGGAGAACCTCGTTGCGCACATGAGTGCAACTCGTGGTGACACTGCTGCCGAAGCGATCGGTGAGTTTGAAGTTCAGGAAACCCTCGACAGCAGTGTTCGTCCAGACATGCAGGACTGAATCCGCCGGGACGACATTGCCCGCGGCCAGCAGCTGCCAGTCCAGGGAGCCGGAGCCGACCGAGAAATGCAGGGTCCATCCGCCTGTATAGCCACCTACCGGACTCACTTTCACAGCGAAGTCCTCGGTATAGCGATTGCGCCTGACGGGCTCGGCGAAAGCCAGGCCGGGATGGTCCAGCATCTGCAGCGACTGCTGAGCATTCAGGTATCCCCAGCCCGTTATTGTGTCAGGTCCGGTCAGGCTGTCACCGAGGCCCCACGGGTCTATCATGTCGTCAGCGCCGTGCAGCAGTATCTCCTCTAACTCGGGCAGAGACAGATCGGGACGAAACGACAGCATGAGCGCAGCGGCCCCGGCCACGATCGGAGCCGACATTGAAGTGCCGTCGGCGAGGTAGTAGAGTGAGTCAATGATCCGCACTCCGGGCTCGCCGCTCTGTGCATACATGTCCGTGCCACTGGCGCGCAGCGACAGGATATCCCGACCCGGTGCGACGATATCGATGTGGGCGCCGTAGGTCGAGAAATCTGTCATATCACCACGCGAGTTACCCGCCGCCACAACGAAAGTGGAGTCGAAGGCCGCCGGGAAGTATCTGGTATTGTCGCCGCTGTTTCCCGCCGCTATCGTAGCCAGGACCCCGTTGCTGCGCGCAAAGGACAGGGCATCACGAAGCACCGCCGACTCGAAGGGTGTGCCCCAACTCAGGTTGATGACCTGGGCGCCTGAGTTGACCGCATAGACGATACCGGCGGCGCCGATCGCGGTCGTGGCGTTGGGCTGAATCTTGACGGGCATGATCCTGACCCGGGGTGCTATACCGACAATCCCGTGCCGGTCGGCGTTGGCGGCGACCACTCCGGCCAGGTGGGTCCCATGGCCATGTTCGTCGGTCGGGTCATTGTCTCCCTGTGGATCAAAGAACGACAGTTCATCGCCCGAAACATCATAGCCGAGCGTATCGTCCACGTATCCGTTATGGTCGTCATCGATTCCATTACCGGGAATCTCATCCGGATTGACCCAGAATCGCCCGGCCAGTTCGGGGTGAATCAAGTCTGCGCCACTATCAACAATGGCAACAATCACCGAGGTCGTCTCCGACGGCGGATGATCATAGAACGGAGCAATGTTGATATCGGCTCCCGGATCGCCGCTGGTTGTAATCAGACGATCGTTTCCGTAACCGGGCAGCCGGAGAATGCCCAGATAGGCCTGCCCTTCATTGTGCAGATACCACTGGTTCGGGAAAAGCGAGTCCTCGGGCCAAGAGAAGAACTCCAGCCAGTATTCGGGCTCCACATATTCGACCCGATCCGAACCGATCATAGCGGTCAGGTGGGTCACCTTGAGCGCCGGATCGGCAGGATCAAAGACATACACACGACTCCAGAAGTCACCGCCGGGCAGATCCGAACGCACCTGTAGCGCCGATGCCGAGCGCAACTCCCCCTCAGACGCCAGGGCCATGGAGACAGGCCCAGCCTTCACTCCGGGCTTGAACTTGACCACGAATCGTCCGGTCGGGCCCGTCGGCTGAACGCCCAAGCCTCGAGCCGCCTGCGCGCCACAGACGCACAGAACAATGCACATCAGGGCCACGAGAGCTGTTTTCACAGTCTCATTCATCTGGTAATCCCTTCTGATCCGGTCTCAGGGACCGGGATGTTCGGCGGCAAAGGGTACTGGGTGATAGACGTTTCAGCAGGGTCAATGTTCAGCGGCCTTTCTCTGTACCTAAGATACTCCGAGACAAAAAGTTGTCAACGCAAACTAATCCGGGGTTGCTTACCGGTCAAACCGCCCTATATTTCGGTATACGTACCTCGTTTCATTTACTGCAAGTTCATGTCTTATACGGAGAAAACATGTCTGGTTCGATAAGTCGACTGGCAATAGCCATCAGCGCGGTGATTGTATTCAATCCTGCTGCGATCAAGGGCGCGATCATAGCCGATCACAATTCCTGCGCCGCATTTGATGCCCTTGACGATTCGCAAGCCTACCGGATTCGAGACAACTACAAGGTATACTACGTTCACACATCGCACGGCGGCCAGGTAATGACCGGACTGAACATGGTAAAGACCGAAGACGCCACGTGGGACTACCCCCCGATCCAGGAGGTCAGCGACGATTTGGGGCATCTTGGAGACACTTCCTGGGCGGCTCCCTGCCGAGCATTTCTCGATGCCAATCCAGACTACAATATGGTCATGTTCTCCTGGTGTGGAGGATGTTCGGATAACACCGAGGAGGGGATAAACATATACTTGAACAAGATGTCGGAACTGGAGGCGCAATATCCCGATCGCGCGTTTGTATACATGACCGGGCATCTCGACGGGACCGGAGTCGGCGGCAACCTGTACGCCCGTAACGACCAGATTCGGCAGTATTGCCTCGACAACGACAAGGTCCTCTTCGACTTCGCCGATATTGAAAGCTATGATCCTGACGGCGTCTATTATCCGGACGCCTCCGATGCCTGCGAGTGGTGCTACGATTGGTGTGCTTTGTATTCCTGCCCGTCCTGCGGCGGCTGCGCTCACTCCCACTGTTTCAACTGCTATCAAAAAGGCAAAGCCTGGTGGGTGATGATGTACGAGATCCACTTCGGAGGTCAACAGTGCTTTGCGACCGGTGACTGTAACGATGATGGCATTCCCCTTAATGCGACGGATCTGGCGTATCTCAACAGCTTTGTGAATCTCGGCGGCCCACCGATGGCAGTGCCTTCGGAAGGTGACCTCAACGGTGATGGTTATCTCGATGCTCTCGACGTTCAGAAATACCTCGACTATTTCGAGTCCGGCCTCGGGGTCTTCGATGAATACCCGGTACCGACCGTTTGCAGCCCGGATACCCTCCGTTATGCCTGCTGCGGCGCATCCCCGGACAGTTGCCTGGTGCTGGCGCCGGCGAACTGCCATGAGGCTGAGGGAGGACTGCTGGGCAGCTCCACCTGTGCCGGCCTTGACTGTGACACCGTGGCCACCGGGGCTTGCTGCGATAGCGCCATGGGCTGCTACGTGCGGTCCAGATGGGAGTGTGAGAACTTCGGCAACATCTTCGTGGGCGACGGTACCGGTTGCAGTCCCTATCCGTGCTTCTACGCATGCTGCGATCTTCGTGGAGATGCGAATCACGACGGTGTCGGCCCGGACATATCGGATCTGGTGTATATGGTCAGCTACATGTTTGCCGGCGGGCCACTCCCCCCGTGTGCGGGCGAGTCAGATATGAACGGCGACTGGACCGGTCCCGACGTTTCCGATCTGGTGTATCTGGTCAGCTACATGTTCTCGGGCGGCCCCGCACCGGCGGAGTGTCCGTAGGCCCATTACATTCGACTGAATGTTGAACCTCGGTCGCCTCATTGAAGCTGCCGAGACAAGCCCCACGGCTGCGCGAGAAAGGCCGTGGTGACGCACAGTGAGCAATCTTGCGTCGCCCGAGCGTTGCCAGGGGAGCTGGTCAAGACCGGCCGGGGACAACTACTTCAAGAGACGCCATTGGCAGCGCCAGAAGCCCTGGTCCTCGCCTGACCCATTAAGGCTTCGAAGCTGGTCCCAATCATGCCTGGGAAGCAGCTCATCTATCCGGCTTGCCGCTGCTTCTGCCTGATTCAGGATCAGCCATCACGCTGGCCCCTGAGCCTGATCAGCCGGTTATTTCCCCCTTTTGTCCGAAATTCAACCTGACACTGGCACTGATGATCATGTATGCTGTTTAAGAGGTATTCGAAACCCGAAGTCTTCCGATAAGGGTAACAACTGGAAAGACTTAGCCTGATATATGACAGCCGTCCTGACCCAACTCATACGCAATGTCTTCACCTCATGGATGGGGATGGTGGTTACAATTGTGGTCACCTTCTTCTTCACACCCTACCTGATTGGTGAACTTGGCAAGGACCAGTATGGTATCTGGTCACTGGTATTTTCGCTGGTGGCCTACATGCGTCTTGCCGATGTGGGCATGAATCAGGCGGTATCGCGCTTCGTCTCCAGGTATTTCGCCCTTGAGGACTGGACCCAACTCAACCAGGTGGTCAGCTCGGCCGCCCGGATATATCTTATCATATCACTGACCATTGTCGCCGTCTCGGCGGGCATCGCTTTCGGGCTGCTGCACTACTTTCAGATCGACTCGGAACACCTGCGAATCGCCCGCATCACGCTGATTGTGATCGGCCTGAACCAGGCCGTTACCTATGTGTTTATCCCCTTTGCGGCTCTGTTGCCTTTCCACCGGGCGGATATCGTGAACATGTTCGAGATCGGGCAGTTGCTCCTGCAAACACTGGCGATAGTGGTCATGCTGGAGTTGGGCTATGGCCTGGTCGCGATGTCGCTGACCGTGCTGACCCTGACGATCTTGTCGCATCTGGGACGGTACAGCATCCGACGGCGTATGTTTCCGAGGGTCCATTTCAGTCTCGATGCCATAGATGGTGAGAAGACTCGTCAACTTCTGGGCTACGGCGTGACCTCTCTGTTGATTGTGGCCGCCTGGATTGTGATTTTCCAGACCGACAACATTGTCATCGGGCGGTTTCTGTCGATGGAGGCAATCGCCGTCTTCGCAGTACCGGCGGCTATCGTAACCCAGCTACGCAATTCGATCAATGCCATCGCGATCCCGATCGTTCCGACTATCAGTCACATTGAGGCCCTCAAGGATGAGTCCGAGGTGATGAATATCTACTTAAAATCATCCCGGTATCTCTATTATTTGTGCGGTTTTATTTGTGTGTGTCTCCTCGTCTTCGGCGGACCGTTTATCATGTTGTGGGTGGGTGAGGGTTTCACTGAATCGGTTTTGATCCTGCACATTCTCGTTGTTCCGGCCTGTGTCTATCTGCCTCAGATGATCGCCAATTCCGTTCTCTTCGGGGTCAGCCGCCACAAGATACTTCTATACATCCTGGCGGCCGAGGGACTCGCAAATATCGGATTATCTTTGCTGTTGGTACAGCGTTATGGTATTGTCGGGGTAGCGCTGGGCACAGCGGCGCCGCAGTTGTTAATATACCTGATGATCTACCCGTATGTATTCCATAGGGCCATGGATGCCTCCGTGGCAAGATTCTATCTTACGGCGCTTCGGTCAGCAACATTAGCGGCGGTCATCACGGTGCCCGTAGCCCTGGCCTTGCGGATACTGCTGCCGCCCGAGGATTGGCCGCGCCTGATCGTAGGCTGTGCCGTTACCGGAATCGCCATGATCATCGGGTTCGCGGCCATCATCCTGGAACCGGAGGACCGCGGGCGCATTTGGAAGAAACTGCTGCAACGATTCGGCAATTCGGAAGGCCGCATCGAGCCGCCGCCGGGACAGGAACCGCCGTTGGAGTAGCGCCGGTAAGGGAAATATGAGCAGTATCGGTCGACCATACGTAACCCAGAAGACGCTCCTGTATCTGGCGCTGTTGTTCCTCTGCGTCGCCGGCGGGCTGGCCCTCCTGATACCGCCGCACATCTATCCGATAGCAGCGGTGATGGCGCTGATTGCGGTTGCGTTCATGATCTACAGCCCGATTACGGCTCTGTTGATATACCTGATCTTCTTTCTGGCCTGGCCGCAGGAGTGGGCCCCCTACTTTCAGTATCTTCCGGAATTTACAGAACGCATCATCGGTTTCATGGCCATAGGCAGTCTGGCGATCACGATGCTGTTTCGCCAGCAGAGCTACTTCTATCTGGGCCGGATCGGCTTCGCGATTCTCGGCCTGATGGTTGCCTACGGCTTAAGCGCCTTTAACGCCTACTACCTGACTGAAGTCAAGGATACCCTGATCGATGTCCTCCGCCTGTTCGTCGTTTACATCCTTATCGTAAATATTGTCGACAACCCGCGGAAGCTACGGGCGGTGGTCTGGCTCTACTTCGCGGCCGTGGGAGTACATATATTGATGTCGGTGTTGAATTACTATGCGGGCATAGTCCAGGTACGCATGGGCATCGCCCGCGCCATCGGCCTGGGTCTCAGCTACGCCGACCCCAACTCGCATGCGGCCACCATCACGTACACCCTGCCGGTGTTGTTCTATTTCATGCGTGAATACGCCGGCAAGTTGCAGGCCTTGATCCTGATCGGTATCGGTGGGTTGGGCTGCTGGAATATCGTCCTGACCGGATCACGCACCGCCATGGTCGGAGTGGTGTTCCTGGTGGGTGTCATCATCATGCGCTCGAAGCGCAAAGCCGTTTACGCCATGGCAGCGGTACTGCTGTTGGCCATGGCGATAGTGGTGATGCCGGACCAATACAAGGAGCGTTTTGCCTCCACCACCGATCTGTCATCTGACACCAGCGCCGCGGAGTCAGCCAGGGGACGATTGGAAGGACTCGAACACGGGTTCAAGCTGTGGATGCAGTCCCCGATCACCGGTGTCGGAGCAGGCTGTTATGCCATCGCTCGCGGAATGGAATTCGGCATCTACATGTCGTCGCACAATATGCTCGGGGAGCTTCTGGCCGAGTCCGGTGTGATCGGCGTAACCGCCTTCGGCTTCTTCCTCTGGGCCGTGTTCACGACCCTGCGGCGAGCGCGCCGCTGCCTGGCCGGAAACCGCGAGACTCCCGACAATCGCATGATGTATGGCGTGATCGAAGGCATCCTGGTCGGGTACGGACTGCTGTTTATACTGGGCCTGGCCGGCCACAACCTGTATCGATACAACTGGTTCTTCTTTGGCGCGCTGGTCACGGTGATATGGCGCTTCGTGGCACAGCAGATAGACCGGCAGGCAAAAGAAGAAAGCCCTACTGAAAAGGAGACGAGGGCTGCCGACCCCTTGGTTTCGCCCGGTCACGGAGGGGCGTCGTGATTGATCTGCTGTCCTGCATCGGATTCGGCCTGTTTCATCTCTTGTCAGTATCGCCGGGATGGGCGATTGCAGCGCTGTTCCGAAAGCACGCCTGGCTGAACAGTACAACAGAAGCTGTGGTGCTCGGCTACGGTTTCGGGTATGCCTGGGCTACCCTGACAGGTATCTTGATCCTCTGGCAGCAGTCGCCAGTGATCCTGCTTCCTCTGCTCTCGATCATCCTGACCGCTTTTCTGGCTTACTCCGTGCGAACCGCGACGCCGGCGAGCCAACCGACGTCCGATGACAGCTTCTGGAGCACAAACAGATGGCCGCTCGGGCTGGCGGCAGGAGCTGTTGTCCTGACCCTGCTTGTCGTTCTGCGCGTCGGACGTCTGGATGGCGATGTACATATCTTCACGACGCTATTCGTGAATGATTACTTTAATCATTTGGCGGTAACGGCCGAGCTGGCCCGTCAGCTTCCCCCCACCAATATCTACTATTCTGGAGAGTCGGCGCACTACTACTGGTTCTTCCACGTCCTGCCGGCAGCCTTCCACCGCCTGGTCGGTTTCGCCACCGAGCTGCGGTTACTTCTGTTGACCATCGATGCGGTGAATATTGTCTTCTTCTTCCTCTCGCTCAACCTCCTTCTCAGAGCCTTCGGATTCACCAGGACAGTGGCGGGCTGGGCGCTGGCTCTGCTGCTGGTCGGTTACAGCTACATGGACCTGTTCGTGATCGGAAGAGAGACAGGCGCCTGGATCGGTATTCCCGGTTGGTCTCCCATGCTGGCCGATATCTGGGAGAAGATAGAGGGGTTTTCCGGGCTGTCGCACAGCTTCGTACGCGACTTCTGGGTTGAGCCGCATGCTGTCGCGGCAATGCTGTTCACAGTGTCCGCGGTGTTCCTGCACCTGCGCAAAGAGGGTACGATGCCCGCGGCGTTGCGAGGTGTGCTGGTGGGCCTGATGATAACCGTTGCCATAGGCTGCGACTCGTTCGTCGGACTGGTTCTGGCCCTGTGGATTGGGCTTGACTGGCTGATTGACGCAGCGCGCGCTTCGTATCGCAGAACCCGCCTGATCGCCTACGCAGCCGGGATCGCGGTTATGGGCGTAGTTGCGCTCTCCTATACGATCGGGTTCAACATGATCGGCGGGCAGACCGGGATGCTCAGCATCGAACCGTTGATCGGCGTCATCGTCACGCTGCCGTTCTACCTGGCGCTCGACTACGGCCCACTCTTTCTGCTCGGCCTGGTCGGATGGTGGTACCTCTACAGCGGGCGTTGCCAAACCGCCCAATCGTGGCAGCGGCGGTTGTTTCTGATGGCGGTAATCGCCCTGGCGATTGGGCTGCTGGTACGACATGCCATAGAATACGACGTCCTGCTGCGGAAATCGGGCAAACCTCTTCAAATCGTGCTGCTGGTGGGGGCGGCGGCGGCAATCAACTACCTGAGAACTGCCGGGAAGTGGATGGTCAGAGCGGTTATTGTTCTGGTCATCCTGTCGTTGCCCACCCTGGCGCTGGATATTCAGGCTTTCGGCGGATTCTGCGGGGCGCGGGGACTGATGAACACGGTGTCGGCCGACGACATGAAGGCCCTGCGATGGCTGAAGGGAAACACTGAGCCGGAGGCGGTGGTTCAGGGCCTGCCTGCCTGGCAGGGCGAATACCTGTACGAGGTCGATCCGGTACCGGCTTCAGCGGAACGTCGGGTCGGCGTCAGCACCTACATGCTCTCGGCTCTGTGGGGAGTGGGAGAACAGGCCGCCATGGATCGGACTCAATTGGTCCGGAGAATCCTGCAGACCGATTCGGCGCCTGTCTTGAAGATGCTCAGGGATTCGATGGGTGTCGACTACATCTACTTGGGACCGCGGGAGAGAATCGAACTCGATCTTGCCCGCGCCCTTCTGGAACCCGACCCGGACGTGTTCACCACCGTTTACAGTACTCCAAAGGTGACGATACTACGATTCAGGGACAGTGCTCAGGTTGGACGGGCGGAACCAATATCAGACGAGAGTATAGCCGAGCAGAAGAACCGGAAGTAGACTATGGACCTGATCAAGCCGCTGGCTCAGAACGTATTCCTGCCCCTATCGTATCGGCGCGAGGGCTTCGACATCCTGCCACGCCTGAGAGAATTGGAGGAGTCACAGTACTGGTCGTCCGACCAGATTCAGGATCTGCAATGGCGCCGACTCAAGCGCCTTTTGGCGGCGGCGTATGAACACGTCCCATACTATCGAGAGTTGTTCGACGGCGAGGGTATTCATCCGGGGGACATTCGGGACCATTCCGACTTTCGCCGGATTCCGATGTTGACCAAACAAGATGTGCGGCAACAGGCTGATCGGCTGCTCTCGAACCGGTTTGCCCGGGCAGACCTGATCCCCAAGAAGACCGGCGGCTCCACTGGGGTGCCGCTCAAGCTATTCTGGAGTCGCAACGGCGCCGCCCACAAGAAAGCCGCCACCATGCGCCACGATACCTGGACAGGTTACCGCCCCGGCGAGAAACTGGCCATGCTTTGGGGCGCCGAAGAGGGAGAAGACACATGGCGCTACAGAGTCTACAATTTCCTGACACTGAGGCGTATCGCGCTGGATACCCTCGTGATGGATGAAGACAAGACGCTGGCCTTCCTGGATCAACTGCGAAGGTATGGGGCGCGCTTCCTGTTTGGCCACGCCCACTCGCTCTACATATTGGCGCAGTTTCTGGATGAACGCAGCATTGGTGATCTGCCGACCGAGAGTATCCTGTCCACCGCCGAAGTTCTCACCGATCCGGAGAGGGAGTTGATCGAAAGGGCTTTCGGCGCGCCGGTCTTCGATCGCTACGGTTGTGAGGAGCTGAGCGTCATCGCCTCTGAATGCCCGGCCCGTGAGGGAATGCACGTCCACGCCGAAGGCTTGTACATCGAGCTCGAGGGCGACGACGGCAGCGAGCCGGGTGATCTGATCATCACCGATCTCGTCAACGAGGCCATGCCGCTGATCCGCTACAAGACCGAGGATATGGCCCTGCCCATGACCGGCACCTGTTCGTGCGGCCGCACCCTGCCTCGCCTCAAGAAGATCTTCGGACGACACACTGACTTTCTCTATACGCCCGAGGGACGGATGTTGTCGGGAGTGTCAATCATGGTTAATCTGGCGATCGAGATCCCTGGCATCTGGCAGGTTCAGGTAATTCAGGATCGGCTGGACCATCTGCTGTTCCGAATTGTCCGCACCGAGCAGTTCGGCGATCATTCGCTGCGCATGCTCTCTGAAGCGGTTCCACGCTTCTTTGGGCCACAGATGAAATATGATATCGAGTACGTCGAGGCGTTGAAGCGTACTCCGCGCGGAAAGTACCAGTTCTCAATCTGCAACATCGAACCACCGAAACGGACCGGTCCATGAAGATTCTGGTCATAGATGAAGAATACCCCTGGCCGCTCAACACCGGCAAGCGCATTCGCAGCTACCACCTGCATGCCGGGCTGGCCCATCGTCACGACCTGACGTACCTGGCCTTCGGCCGCCGTGAATCAGATGGGTTCGCAGAGCTATCCGAGCAGAGGATGAACCCGATCCCCGTCGAAGTCGAACTACCGGCCAAGTCGGGAATCGGCTTCTACTTCCGCTTGGCGAAGAATATCTTCTCGCCCTATCCCTACAGCGTTGACAACCACTTTCGGCCCGAGTTCAAGCGAGCCATACAGGAGTTGCTGCAGAAGGAGAACTATGATCTGGTCCTGTGCGAATGGACGCCGTATGCACGCTATGTGCTGGACCGGACTGACATTCGAAGAATAGTCGCATCGCACAATATCGAAGCACAGATATGGGTTCGCTACGCGAGCGCCCAGAGCAGCCGGTTCCGTCGAGCCTACCTCGCCTCTCAGGCAGTGAAAATGGAGCGATTCGAGCGCAAGGTCTTCGGCGCCGTCGAGGCGGCTACGGCGGTTTCGGAGTCCGATGCGGAAACCATTCGGGGCTATAACCATCGGCTTCCGGTCGAGGTCATCGACAACGGCGTAGACCTGGACTACTTCCGCTCCGACGACGACTCAGGTGGGTTGAATGCATCAGGGCTCGTATTCACCGGCTCTATGGACTGGCGACCGAACCAGGACGCGGCCATATTCTTCGTTCGACGAGTTCTCCCCCTCCTGCGAGAGCAGTATTCGGGAATCTCGTTCACTATCGTCGGCAGGAACCCGTCCGTCTCGGTTCGTGATCTCGAGAAGGTCGAAGGCGTAACGGTTACCGGAACGGTCGACGATGTCCGACCATACATCAACAAGGCTTCCATCTACGTAGTGCCCTTGCGAGTCGGTGGAGGATCGCGTCTGAAGATTCTTGAAGCCCTGGCGATGCGCAAGCCGGTAATCTCCACTACCGTCGGCGCGGAAGGGCTCGACTTGCGGGTCAACGAACACCTTCTGATTGCCGACGAGCCCGAAGATTGGGTCGAGGCCGTCGGAGCTGTCTTGAGCGACCGGGAGAAGGCGAAGACTATGGGACAGGCCGGGCGACGTCTCGTCGAGCAGCGCTACGGATGGCCGGCCCTGGTCAACAAGCTAGATCGGTTCCTCCATCGTTCGGTGGGCATTTCATGAAGATCCTTCACCTGCGCGCCTCGAATTTCTTCGGCGGGCCCGAACGCCAGCTGCTGCGCCACGCTGAGCTGCTGAGAGGCAGTGAATACGAGGTCCTGATCGGGTCCTTCACCGAAGACGGTGTTCGTCCGGCGCTGCTCGACAGGGCGCGCAACAGTAACGTAGAAACTGCTGCTCTATCTGTTCGTTCGGCGTACGATCCGGCGGCGCTGACAGGGCTCATTGAATACATCAGGAGCAACCATGTCGGGATCATATGCACCCATGACTACCGCAGCCATATTCTGGGTCACGTGGTCAGGACCCGCACCGGCGCCGCCCACATATGCTTCGCTCGCGGATTCACTCAGGAGAACGCCAAAGTCCGGGCTTTCCAACTGGTTGATCGCATTCTGATGCGTTTCGCCAACCGGGTGGTGGCAGTGTCGCGCGCCCAGGCCGAGTACCTGCGTCGCTGGGGTGTGCCGTCGAGGAAACTATCAGTCATTTACAACAGTATCGATCCCGAGGCCTTTGCCGATGCTGACCCAGTGGATATCCGCGCACAGCTTGATTTGCCGAACGAGTCGATCGTGGCCGTGGCCGCCGGACGGTTCAGCCGGGAGAAAGGACAGCGGTTCCTGGTCAGGGCCTTCACAAATGCGATCGCTCGGGAAGGACGACTCCGCCTGGTGCTCTTTGGCGAGGGTCCGGATCGGCCGGGAATGGCTCGCTGGATTCACGAACATGGGCTGAGTGAGTACGTACGCTGCCCCGGCTACGAGCACAATCTGATCGGCTGTCTCAAGGGCGCCGATATCCTGGCTAATCCCTCCCGATCCGAGGGCCTGCCCAATATCGTCCTGGAAGCCATGGCTGTTGGCCTGCCGGTGGTAGCCACCGACGTCGGCGGAGTACCGGAACTGATTGAGGACGGAGTAAGTGGGTGGCTGGTCCCGTATGGCGATCAGGTCGCGATGTCCGGCGCCATGACCGGAGTAGCTCAGGATCCGGACCTGCGCCAGAGGTTGGCCAGGGCCGCTGCGGATGTGGTCGGAAAGCGCTTCTCGTTCGAAAGGCAAGCCGAAGAACTGACCAAGGTCTATCGCCTGGTGTTATCATGATTAATGTTGCCTATGTTATTGACACCATAAGCTCTCCGTACGCCGGGACAGAACGGCAACTGCTGCACACAATCGGCCGGATCGACAGATCGCGGGTGCAGCCGCACGTGGTGTGTCTCCGAGAGAGCGATTGGTGGGCGTCGACCAGACTTGAGGCGCCCTCAGCCATCATCCGCTTTCGCTCGTTTCGAAGCCTGGACTACTTCCGAGGCCGACGCGAGTTTCGAACCTTCTGCCGGGAGAATCGCATTGACATTGTGCAGACATTCTTCCATGACGCGAATCTGATCGGGACACTCTGGGCGCGGGCGGCGGGGACGCCGGTGGTAATTGCGAGCCGTCGCAATCTGGGTGCAGGCTACTGGCACAATCGTGCGGAGATCGCTGTCCTGCGGTGGCTGCGCGGGAAGACCGACCACTATGTCGCAAACTCGACGGCAGCGGCTGAAGAGGCCATCGAAGTTGAAAAGTTGAACCGAGCGCAGGTATCGGTAATTCCGAACGGAATCGACCCCGATGACTATCGCCGGCCCGATGCTACGGCCATTGCGGAGACGCGACGACGCTGGGGCTTCCAGCCGCACCATATCGTCATTGGGACCGTCGCCAACCTGCGGCCGATCAAGAACCTGCCCTTCTTCATTCGGTGCGCCGCCACACTTGCACAAGAGTACGAGCAAGCGCGCTTTGTCATCATCGGAGAAGGCGATCAGAGGGAGAAGCTTCAGCGCATGATCGACGAGCTGGGTCTTCGGGATCGTGTCTCGCTGCCCGGCAGATCGAAAACAGTAGGCGCCGATCTCTATGGATTTGACATTGCCGTGCTATGTTCTAAGGGAGAGAGCCTCTCTAACTCACTAATGGAGTATATGGCGACGGGCCGTCCTCCGGTGGCGTCTGCCGTCGGGGGTAACAGCGAATTGATCAACTCGCCGGCGCTGGGCCACCTCTATCGGCCGGATGATGCCGAGGACTTCCTGGCCGGCGTGAGAAAATACATTGTAAACGAGCAGCTCCGCAACGACATCGGTCGGGCCGGTGGTGAGGCAATCCGGCAACGCTTCCGCTGGGAGGTGACTCTTGAGCGGCTGACAGGACTGTATGAACAACTGGCCAGAGAGAAGTCAGGCTCTCTCTCGGAATCGAGACGGGTCGAAGGTTGAACGCACTGATCAATTCCAAGGCAGCAAGGCAGCACCGATTCGCCCGGGATGCGCCTGGCGATGCGGCCAAGCACTTGCCCGGAAAAGACTTAGCCGACGAAGTAAACAGCGGCCCGAAGGGAACGGTTTTTGTTGTGTTTCCCTGGATGGTCACGTATATCAGAAAGTAATTGAGAGAGTGCCCTTCTCCTATGTACTGCTTGGTGGTCGAGCGACTACGATCCTAACGGTGGGAAATATCTATGCAAAGACACAGTAGACGAATCTCGTTGATCATGATATCGGTCCTGGTTACGGTTGCTTGGACCGGGATAGCCGGGGCTGAAGACCTCACTCCCAGCGTAAACTACTTCAATTTCGATTACGGCACGGTCCCGATGTCCAGCCAGGTGGACTCCATAATCGCCGGT
The DNA here is from genome assembly GCA_964526835.1 of uncultured Ignavibacteriales bacterium. GTDB lineage: Bacteria > Zixibacteria > MSB-5A5 > GN15 > FEB-12 > DAOSXA01. The sequence goes on along the minus strand of CAZGMK010000003.1, from coordinate 135,509 downwards.
CGTTACGAGGTCCTGGTAGCCGATGGATCTTACGGTTCGGGCTACGTATCGAAATACAACGAGTTGTATGCCCTGGACCCCCAGTTGAGGTTCTACGTATACCACAACTTCAACGATCCTTACTACTCGTGTGCCGGGCTGCCGCCGGTGAACGAGTGGGTTGGCCCCAGAATGGAGGCTGACGGCGAGGACTCAACCTCAATGTACTGGCACTCCCATGATTACACGCCGACGAGCTTCGGGGCGTACTCGGCCTATTCGACGAGTGAATACGATTCGAGGTTGCTGACCTACAACGGCACCCGAGCTTTGATCAACAACACCAACCTGAACTTCCTGCATCACTTCGTGGACTATGCGGAAATGATCGTCAACCGTCACAGCGGCCGCATGTACAGTGTCTCCGGCCTGTGGTTCGATAACATGAGCATTCCGCAGACCGTGGGCGTCTCCACAAGCACGCCCGGGCGTCACATCCATGAACCAGCTCTGGGGGGACCGACGGCCCAATACGGTGCCTGGACGATCTCCGAGTGGCAACAGGCATTCAAAGATACTGTGCTGATCAAGTATACCTCCATACTGGCCGACAGCCTCAAGAATCGACTCGGCATTGATGTCTGCATTAACGCCCTGGCCTGGGCGTACGGCGACAAGGATAGCTACGCGGCCGGTTATCAGCCGGAGTATTTTGACGGCAGCCTGGTCAAACCCGTTCACCGAGAGTTTGAATTCGGTCTTTCGCCTCACGATCACAACCAGCAGTTGCTTTATCCAGGCCCGACTAACAGTGTTTCCTCGATCAACACCGCCACGGTGGCGGCCGACTACAGCCCGGTGTCGATATATCAGGGACTGGTCGACTGCTCTCAGGAGGGCGTCGAGAACTGGTTCAATCCAGGCCACGGCTATCTTGAGTATCCCTTTCGGATCTACTGGTACGACTGCCTGGCCCTCTATTATCTAACCCGAGCCCGCACGACCTACATCTCCTTCGCCAATGTCCCCGAGAACCGCCTGGGCGTCCTGAACTGGCTGGACGGCGGCGGCAGCGACGGCATGTGTGTGGCGGCCGGCACGCCTGGCGACAGTTGTTACTGGATTGACGCACTGGGGGTCCGAGTGGGCCGTGACGGCAACGACCCGGCCTGGGACACCGACCAGGTGGAGTGGTACGTCGCCTCGGTGGATTGCGATGATTGCGTCATCACTGAAGGCCAGGGCAAGGACTCCTTCGGCCAGAATTGGGTTATTTTCCGGAGAACCTGGACCGGTGACGACGGCTACCGGTATATGGTCCTCCTGCGTCCGGCCGGGCAGCAGCAAAACCAATGGGCTGGTTCGCACTCGCCGACCTTCGAGCTACTGGACGGCCCCTGGCAGAAGCTGAGCCATAACGGCGCGTGGGGAGCATCCCAGGCCACCGAGAGCTTCGAAAACGGCCGCGCCGGTATCTACCGCTCGGCCGCCGACGGCAATGATTGCGCCGTGCCGTCAAGCCCTCCCACTCTCGCTTCACCGGATCACGGATCGGGCGTCGCAACGACGCAGCCGACTTTATGTGTCCACAATTCCACCCCGGCCGCAGGATGCACGGATGACCAAACCTATCATTTCGAAGTGTATTCCGACAGCACCCTGTCACAGTTGGTTCATGGGCCCGGCATCGCGGCGGAAGGGGCGTCGCAGAGTTGCTACACCGTCAGCTCATCGCTCGAATCGGGACGGTGGTACTGGTGGCGAACAAGGGTCTACAACGGGACCAGCTACTCCGCTTGGATGGGGCCATACAAGTTCCACACACCCAACCAGGCCCCTGCGGTTCCCACTCCGGTGGCGCCCGCTGACGGTAGTCAGATTGATGAAAGCCAACCCACCTTCGAGGTCGGCGGCGTGACAGACCCCGACGGCACACCAGTCTTGTATCGCTTTGAAGTCTCGCGCTATTCGAACTTCTCCTCGTTAGTGGCTTCCCGCGAGCAGTTCGATGACACCGACTGGGCGATTGGAACGCCTCTTGACAACGACACCTACTACTGGCGGGCCCGAACCGACGACGGAATCGACATTTCATCGTATTGCACACCCTGTCAATTTACCGTTCAGATCGAATCCAACAACCCGCCGTCGCTCACGACCATAGTTGAACCCGGCCCTGGCGGCACAGTCACCGATTCGACTGTCTATCTGGTAGTCCAGAACGGTGACGATCCCGATGGTGATGCCCTCACATACTTCTTCGAGTTGTACGATGGACCGGGGACAAACCTGCTGGCGAGCTCAGGAACAACCCCAGAGGGGGCAGGCTCAACCACTGGCTGGCAAGTCCCGATTGTCCTCTCTGACGGCGCCACCTATAGCTGGCGAGCGCGATGTTATGACGGCATCAACTACAGCGCCTGGACTTCGCTGAGCAGTTTCCAGGTTGACTACACTGACTACTGCGCCACGCCTCCATCAGTTCCGGAGTTGTCCTCTCCACCCGAGGGAACAGGTGTCGCTTCGGTACAGCCGCAGCTCTGTGTTGTCAACAGCACTCCTGCGCCCGGATGTACAGAGGATCAGACCTATCAGTTCTCGGTGTATTCGGACGAGTCTCTGACCGAGCTCGTGGCCGGACCGATCTCAACGGCTGAAGGGGCAGGCACGAGTTGTGCTACGGTGGTTCCGGCTCTGAGCACGGGATCAATTTACTACTGGCAGGCCCGGGCCTACAACGGAACCAGCTACTCCGGATGGGCGGGGCCATTCTCTTTCCATACTCCAAACACAGCACCACCAACACCCTCACCATCATCGCCGGTCAACGGCGCCACCGTTGATACGCGACGCCCAACCCTCACTGTCGGCACAGTCACAGATCCGGACGGAACCCCTGTAACCTATCACTTCGAGGTCGCCAATTCCCCCTCGTTCTCCTCATTGGTGCTATCCGGCGCAACAAGCAGTAACTCCTGGCAGTGCTCGGAGTCGTTGAACGAGGCGACGTACTACTGGCGCTCACGAGTGTATGACGGAATTACCTATTCCGGCTATTCCGCCGGGAGGTCATTTACCGTGAGCCTGGCCACCAACCAGGCGCCGCCCCCGCCCGATCACTTGTCGCCGGCCGACGGGGAAACCGTCACGGACACACCAATCACGGTCACAGTCATCAACGCAGCCGACCCTGATGGCGATGATGTCTATTACGATTTCTACGTCTACTCCGATGCCGCCATGACTCAACTCGTGGAACACAGGCACGCTACGAGCACGGGAGCAGGAGGGACCACCAGCGCAGATTTCTTCACCACTTTCCTGCCGATCAACAACCAACTCTACTACTGGCATGTTGTAGCCAATGACCAGCAAGACTGGAGCGATCCGTCCTCCGCCTGGAGTTTCCGCTATTTCAGTTTCGCCACCGACGTCGACGACTACGTGCCTGTTCCGGTCTCCCCGGTCAGCCAGTCAGTAGTCTCCCGTCGCCCCACGCTAACCATAGAGAACATCGCCGAGCCGGGAAGCCATGAGTACTTCTTCGAAGTCAGCACCGACTCTTCATTCATGACGAGCGCTGCCTCCGGATCAACGAGCCGGCAGGACGGCCCGACCACATCATGGCAGGCGCCGACGCCGCTGGAGGCCGGACGTGCGTACTACTGGCGGGCCCGCGCAGATAACTATGACTACTCCAGGGTGGCCTCGTTTACAATCTCAGACGGTGTCTACGCTTACCCAAACCCGGTGAGCCTTTCCGAAGGGCCGGTTACCTTCCGTCTTCCCAATGATCCGGTCGATATACTGATTCAGACGGTAAGCGGTCAGACAGTGCTGATTCGTGATGGTGTATCGGGGGAATGGCAATGGGACGGCCACAACGGTAACGGCCACGTGGTGTCTCCCGGAGTCTACTTCTGGTATCTGCGAGGTTCCGATGAGAAAGGCAAGCTGGTAGTCAAGCCGTAGGCGTTCGACAGGGGAGCCACGGAAGTGATTGAACACCGACTCTCCGTACCGTATAATACGGTATGGACTTCTTCCAGTCGGAAAACCACGAGCGTTCCCATTCGGAGATTCAGCCTCTGGCCGAGCGGATGCGCCCGCGCTCGTTCGACGAGTTCATCGGCCAGACCGAAGTAGTCGGACCCGGCAGCCCGCTGCGCCGGGCCATTGAGAACGACCGGGTCGGCTCGCTGATCTTCTGGGGCCCGCCCGGCAGCGGCAAGACCACCCTGGCCAGCCTGATCGCCCGCTGCACCCAGGGACAGTTCGTGCGCTTCTCAGCAGTCACATCCGGGATCAAGGAAGTAAAGGGCATTCTCGGCAAGGCCCGTGATTACTACAACATGAGCGGTCGCCGTACGTATGTCTTCATCGATGAGATTCATCGCTTTAACAAGGCTCAGCAGGATGCCTTCTTGCCTTATGTCGAATCCGGCGATGTGGTTCTGATTGGAGCCACAACCGAAAACCCCTCCTTCGAAGTCAACTCCGCCCTGCTCTCCCGAACGCGGGTCTACGTCCTGAAGCAATTGACCAGTGAGGAAATCGAGCAGATAGTCCGGCAGGCGCTGGGGGACACGGAACGCGGGCTGGCGAACGCCGACATTGAGATTGCCAACGAGGCCGTCAGATTCATTGCGGCTGCAGCCGACGGCGACGCCCGCCGGGCGCTGTCGCTACTCGAAGCGGCTGTGAACTATCTGGGAAACCAGGGGCCGATCGACCTTGACGCTATGCAGCGCGTCCACCAGAAGGGCGCCGCCCTATACGACAAGGCTGGCGAAGAGCATTTCAACATCATCTCCGCCCTTCACAAGACGATTCGAGGGGGTGATCCCGATGCCGCTCTGTATTGGCTGGCGCGGATGCTGGAGGGCGGCGAGGACCCGATGTACATCATCCGTCGTCTGGTTCGCTTCGCCTCTGAGGACATCGGCCTTGCCGATCCTTATGCCCTCACGCTGACGCTCAATGCTCGCGACGCCTATCACTTCCTGGGGTCGCCGGAGGGCGAACTGGCCATTGCCCAGGCGGTCATCTATATGGCTTGCGCGCCCAAATCCAACTCGGCTTACGGCGCTTTCAATCAGGCGAAAGACGACGCCGCCCAAAAAGGTTCGTTGCCTGTTCCCTTGTATTTGCGCAACGCCCCGACCGACTTGATGAAAGGGCTGGGCTACGGCCGTGACTACCAGTACGCCCACGACTACGAGGATGCCATCACTGATCAGGAGTACATGCCCGAAGAGTTGGCCGGACGACGATACTATCACCCCCGGGAAGTCGGGCGCGAGCAGCGTCTGATCGAGTATCTCAAACGCTATCGGGAGCACCGCAACGGCCTGAAGAGCAGACGTAATCCTCATCCTGAGGATTGACAGACCTGACTCGGCTATGAGCGCGCCGGCCACGCCCGGTCTATTTCTCTTGCCGGCTGCGCTGGACCACATCCTTGAGTACAGGACGGAGGTCGTCTTCGAGGATGAGATATCCCTTGTCGTTCAGGTGCACCGGATCGACTGAGCAATCACGTGGCAGGAAACCGTCCTCATCGCCGATGGCAGCAGCGAAGTCGACCAGCGGATAGTTGTTGTCCGATGCGAATTGGCGCGCCCACTCATTGAAACGGCTTAGGCTGTCGACCACACTGAAATCCCCGATGCGGGCCTCGGGCCGGCCAGCCGGAATGATGGTCGCAATGATCGGAATGATATCGTGGTGCTCGGCCAGATCGGCCATCATAGTCATGCCGTCCTTTAGCACTTGCAGCGGCATATGGGGACGGATGTTTATGGAGCAGAACTTAATGATAACAGCCATGGGCTCAAGGTCGATCACATCTCGCTTGAAGCGCACCATCAGAGAAGGCACCAATTGCCCGCCTGCGCCCCGGTTGATGATGTTGAACTCGGGCCGCAAGGAACGATCGAAGTCCCAGCGTTGAGTAATGGACGCTCCGAAGAAGACGATTCGGTCGGGTGCGGCGGTCCCCTGCTCAATCCGTTGCCTGAGCTCGGCATTAGCGTCAGCGTAGGGAATCGAAGGCGCCTCCTGCCTGGTCGTGCCGGTCAGCTTGCGCTTGAGTTCCCCCAACGGCGACCCGCCATACTTGATGTAGGTGAAGAACCCCCAGACAGCTATGATGTTCAGAAGCAGAGAGCCGACGATTACAAGAATCCAGAAGTACTTCATGACTTGGCCTCGGATTTGTCGATGTCCGGTGTTCCTGATCTTCCGATGTTGACTCTGCGGGCCGGATTTCCCATGAAGGTCGTATTGTCGGGAGCATCTTTCATGAGGACCGAACCGGCGCCAATGGTGCAGTTGCGGCCGACGTTGGCCATCAGCACCGCCTGCTGACCTATCCACGAATGGGCGCCGATGGTTATCGACGTGTACTCGCCCTTGGGCATACCGGGGGCCCGCTCACCCGGGCGACCGTGCTGGTATTTTCCTGAAAGGAGGGACACGCGGGCTCCGAACAGTACGCCTTCTTCAATCACCGCCTTGCCTATGATAGTTCCGACTCCGACGACCACTCCCGGGCCGATGCTCACATCGCGGTGCGCCAGCATGGCGTTGTACATGAAGGCGGCGTCCACTGAAACATGATTACAGACGCAACAGTAGTAGCCGAGTCGAAGATACTCACCGACGATGGTCGGAACGGCCGCCAGCAGCTCTTTTCCGAACGAATACACGCGCTCGCATTCGCGACCGCACACCAACTCCTCAAGACGGCAGACCAGTATCAACGGCAGCGTGGCTACGATACCAAGGACGAGGAGCAGTCGCTTGAGGACAATTCTCAGCATGGTTTACAGTCGGGCGCTTGCGATACAGTTTTCATTCGCCTTCACTGGTAACATACGTTACCCCGATCGGTGTTCCGGTAACTCGCCAGATGCGGCCCCGATCAGGAGCGCTTGCGCTCGACAAAGGCGACAAGGTTATTGACAGTATCGAGATTGTCGGGGACCAGTTCCTCGTCCTCGACCGAGATTCCGTAGGTCTCTTCGAGGAATCCGACCAGTTCGAGCACACCGGTAGAGTCGATAATGCCCAGATCCAGGAGAGAACCGTCGTCGGCCAATTCTCCGGGATCTCGTCCCATCATGAAGCTGTCTACAATATACGCCCTAATCTCGGATCGATAATCCACCGGTACCTCCTGCCATAATCGACACCGCCGGCCAGTATTCCACCATCAGGCCGATACGCATGTTATCGGCATCGGACCCAAATAGATAAGCGCGCCCGACCATCAGTGCAAGGCTTGTTTGAATCGATTTCTGCGGACTATGACACGCCCTGTCTATCCACCCAGACCTTGAAGCGGTTGCGCGGCATAGGCTCCGGGCAGTTGAAGTCAGCGACGAAGTGCTCGAAGAGAATCTGGGTCGAGAGAATGCCTATAAACGCCATATTGTCTCTGAATGACAAATGGGCATGCTTGAGTCGGCTGCACTTCGCCTGCAGGGCCTTCACAGCTTTCGGCTGAAACAGGCCCGCTGCCCTGACAGCGTCGGGAGAGAGCACGCGATCAATGTAGTCCGGAGGGTTGTCCTGGAAGAAGCAGTTTGAATCAGGGGCCATGTAAGGCTGCTTGACTCGATCAGTAATCTGCCTCGGAAGCTCTCGCTTCATGGCCCGCTTCAGGATGAACTTTTCATTCAGCCCTCGGATTTTCCGCCACGGAGGAATCTGCGCCGCAAATTCGACGACGCGATGATCAAGAAACGGATAACGCGATTCGACTGCGTGTGCGGCCGCCATACGATCCCCCTGAGACGACAGAAGGTAGCCCGACAGCAATGATCGACATTCCAAATACTGAGCCCTCAGCAGATGATGCCATGCTCCGAACCCGGCGGGCAGGTCTCTTTCGAAGGCGCCCAGAGCATCTTCCCCGGCCAACACGGTCCTGACATCGTCGGTGAAGAAGTCACTGAGCTTTGAGGTCGTATTGATTCGCTGCATGTGGGAGTAATAGTATCGGTCATACTGCTGCAGGCCCGTCTTGTAGAATGTCTCGAGGTAATACCTGGCCCGTCCCGGCGACAGCGGCAAGGTGGGATACAGCTTACGCAGCAGAAGGGGGCGCCACGCCGAGTCCGGTTGTCGCGCCCAGAAGCGACGGATCAGGGTCTCCTTGAAGATGTCGTAGCCGCCAAGAATCTCGTCGGCGCCCTCACCGGTCAGGACTACTTTGAAGTCACTGCGGCGCACAAGGTCGGAGAGCAGGAAAAGCGGAGCCGGCGCCGTGCGCACGATGGGCTTCTCGGCATGCACCACGACCTCCGGAAAGGCTGCGGCGATATCATCATGGCTGCACCGAATCTGGTTGTGTCGTGTACCCAGATGATCGGCCATCTGGCTCTGGAACGCCGATTCATCGTAGGCCTTGTCGTGAAAGGCGATCGAGAATGTCTCGACCGGTGTATCAGTGAAACGCCTGATGAGAGCCGTGGTAGCTGAAGAATCCAAGCCCCCCGACAGATAAGCGCCCACCGGGACATCGGCCCGGAGACGCAGCCGCACCGAGTCCACCAGACGGGCGTGGAGTTCTTCGGCCCAGGAGTCGGAACTGCGGGAGCGGTCGAACTCCACGGGAAAATCAAGACGCCACCATTGGCCGAGCCGAATGTCGCCGTCTGTGACGTCAAGCCATCCTCCGGCGGGTAATTCGTTGACGCCCTCAAAGGCGGTGCGAGGCGGCGCAGTAGTCCACCAGGAGAAGATCTCGTTCAGGCCCGGCGGATCTATCTTTCGTTGAACCCGAGGGTCACAAAAGAGGGCCTTGATCTCCGAGCCGAAAAGCAGCCGTCCATCCTGCTTCGCCCAAAACAGCGGGCGTATGCCCAAGCGGTCTCGCGCAGCGAAGATAGATCGGCGAATCGAGTCGTACAGGACAAATGCGAATTGGCCGTTGAAGCGGTCCAGACAGGCTCTGCCCCACTCTTCGAAGGCGTGGACTATCACTTCGGTGTCGGAATCTGTCCGGAATCGATGCCCCAGTGTCTTCAGTTCGGTGCGCAGTTCGAGATAATTAAATATCTCGCCGTTAAAGGTGATCCAGAGAGTCTCGTCCTCGTTGGCCAGTGGCTGGGAACCACAAGCCAGGTCGATGATCGACAATCGAGCCTGACCCAGGGCGCACCACCGATCGATATAGACACCGAATTCGTCGGGGCCGCGATGGCGGATGGAATTGACCATACGGCGGATAAGCGGCTCCTCCGGATTGGAAGGAATCTGCAAATTGAAGTAGCCGGCGATACCGCACATAGGGATCAGAGATAACTAAGAGATGAGCAGGACTACATTCCAACTACGAGAGGTTCCATGCGCAGATACTCGGTGGCCACTATCTTTCTCTGAATTCCGGCCATGGCTCGCTCCACCTGCTGTTCGCTGAGGCCGAGAACCGCCGCTACGTCGCTGGACGGCACGTCATTCTCCATGGCATGCCAGATCATATCCATGTTATAGAAGTCCAGGCCGAAGAAGAACTCCTCCTGAGTCACGTCGTCGCTGTATGTGTCGGTAGTCGGAGTGCGACTGATGATCTCTTCGGGAACGCCCAGGTACTCCGCAAGCTGGTACACCTGGATCTTGTACAGATGAGCGATCGGTTTGAGATCGGCCCCGCCGTCACCGTATTTAACAAAGAACCCCTGCATGTGCTCGTCTTTGTTGCCGGTGCCCACCACCACCCAGTTGCGGCGCTCGGCGTGATAGTACAGAGTCGACATCCGCAGGCGCTGCTTGAGGTTCGAGGCGGCCACAACTTGCAGATAGGCCGACAGCGGCATGCGTTTCGTCATCGTATTTCCGTCGGGGTCGGTGACAGCCAGGTTGAAGAAGTTGTAGGCCTTGCTGTCCGTGATACTGCCGCTAATGGTGATCTTGCACTTCCAGTCCGGGGAGAAGTCGGGAAAGACACTCCGAATGGCCTCATCGCGTCGTCGATAACAACCCATACCGGCCAGGCCGTCACTGATGTCCTCTACGGTTGTCTCGAAACCGAATTTGGCGGCCAGCTTCTCGGCCAATTCGCGGCTGTCGGGCGAACTGTCTGTTTCGGGCATCATTAGGCCAAGCACTTTCCTGGGGCCCAGGATGCGACTGCAAAGGGCAGCGCAGACAGAGGAATCAATACCCCCCGATATCCCCACCACGGCGCCGGTCTTCTTGAGGTCATCGCGAATGTGCTTCAGGACAATTGAACTAAGATCATCGACCACCCGTGCGCAGTCGAGCTTGAGAGCATTCTTATCGAATTTCAACGGCTATCCTTGCTGCTTGGGTATCCCCGATCAACACACATTTCAGCCTATATACGTATCGACCGAATCAGTGTCCAGCTTAATCCGACAGCAATTCAACAGACAGAACGCTAACGATTTAGCCGGAGCAATCTCAGAATATCGGAGCGCCCGACCTGGGGACGAACGCATAGAATAGGCGCACTCTGGGAACCTCATCGGTTCCGGTGAAGCCATCGATTCGCACCAGGGCGTGGTACTCCTCCGGCGTGATGATCCAGATCCAATCGCCCCTGGCTATCTCGACGCGGCTGTCTGAGGGCCGGGGACCCTGGGCAGGCAGGTCCTTCGACACCTGATCCAGATCACCTTTCACCCGGAGCACACGGAAACGGTTGGCCCGCTGGAAACCGCCCAGTTCTGAGGGCGCAACCAGAAAGTCCCGCCCATCCCGATGGAAATAGTACAAATCATTGGCCACATCGTCGGCATCGACATAATCGTCTCTGAGAAACGAGAAGCCGTCGGGTTTGCCCTGATATCTTACCGCCAGCTCGATCTCTCCGCGAGGACCGCATACAGCTGTGATTTCTTCTGTGGGCGGCGAAAGGGTTCGATCGGGATAGACGACACGTACGTGAACATAGTACAATACCCCGTTCTCCAGGCCGCTGGCCTCGTAGTGTTCGATCTCGTCGTGTGGATCGGTGTCTCCGGCATAGACGGTCCTGTTGTGAGGCTCGGCGCCGGGTGGCAGCTCATCGCTGTCGGACAGCAGGGGTTCTTCGCTAATATAGATATTGTATCCACTGATCAGACCCTGTCCCGCGGTCTTCCAGGAGACTACCATCATGGCGTCATCGACCTCGGCGGCGATGCCGAATGGGTGCCGGTCGTATCGAGCTTCCGAGGGCGCCTGTTTCCGCGGGGCGCAGCCAGACATTGTGAGCAACACGAACAGAATGAGCAGCGGGGAATATCTCATTGAACGATCAACTCCATTTGACGCGGACACAGAAATTCGGCGCCGGAATCGGTTATCACAACATCCTCCTCAAGCCCCACACAGCCCGTACCCGGGAGCATTACTTCCAGCTCCAGAGTGAACGCATTTGACTCTTCCAAAGGCTCCAACGTTGACCGCCCATAGCGACTCCATCGCGGCCCGATAATCGCGCCGCCGTCGTGGACCGCCCGGCCCAACTGATGCCCCAGGGCATGCTGAAAGACATCGTAACCTTCCCGCTCCAGGGCCTGTCGCGCGGCAGCGTCGATCTCGTGCCCGACGGCTCCGGGCAAACATCGAGCAGCCGAATCGGTGATAATATCCCGGACGCATCCAAAGGCTCGTTTGACGTCATCACGGGCTTCACCGCCGTCCTGACTGAGCCAGAGCAGCCGCTGCAGATCGGAGCAGTAGCCATCGAGCCGTACACCGAAGTCAACATGCAACAGATCGCCCTTCTCCAGCACTGCATCGGTGGGACTGCCATGCCCCGGATTGGTCTTGGCACCGGCATTGACAATGGTCTCAAATGAGGGCTCGCCCCCGGCCCTGCGTATCTCGCAGTCGATAAGGGCTCCGACTTCGATCTCGGTCAGGCCGGGCTCGATTCTGGAAGCAATCTCCTCCCAGACGCCGGTGGCCGTCACCGCCGCCCGCCGCAGCCGTTGGATCTCTTCCGGGAGCTTGCGCCCCCGTACCTTGCGGCATAGTTCGGTGGCGGATGTGATTCGATCGGCGTAGGACGTGTCGGCCAGGTAATGCATCAGGCGCAAATACATTCCGTGACTGAGACCATCGGCCGACGCATCGTCCTCGTCGTAGTTGAGGGCGATCCTCCTCGGCGCTGCGCGGTCGAGCATCCGGACCAGCGACTCGCTTGGGTCCTCAGTGTAGGTCAGCACTTCGGTGAAGACATCGGATCGGACATAGTCATCCCGGTCGAAGTTGCCGACGAGAGCCGCTACTTCGCCTGACCGGCTGAACAGAAAGAAGGATTGCCAGGTTGCTTCAAGGCCCACCACCAGATCCAGGATCGGGTCGGCCATGACCGGAGTCTCCCGGACAACAATCAGCCAGACATCGAGATTCAGTTCGTCCAGAATACGCGTGGCCTGACGGGCCTTTTGCACGGTCAGCGACATGGCGTCCATTATACACCAATGGTCAACGGATTCAAGTAGATACTGGACGACAGGCGAATTGTCTACAGATTGGCCTGCTCCGGGCCGATATGGAGAATAAGCACTCTGTCATCCGCAAAAGATGCGGAATGGCCTCTCCAAGGAGGATACGATAATGTACGATCCAAATCCAGCCGGCGGCGCTCTTGGCCTGGTGTCTTTCGCCGTGTTTATCGGCGTCTACCTCGTCTTAGCTTACTTGCAGTGGCGGATCGCCAACAAAGTCGGATGCGCCGGCAATGCCTGGTGGGCATATGTACCAATTTTGAACAGCGTGCTTCTCTGTGACATGGCCGGCAAAGAGCGGTGGTGGTTCTTCCTGGCCCTGATACCGCTGGTGAACCTCATAGTCTTTGCCGTGCTTTGGTTTGAGGTCGCAAAGGCGGCCGGATTCGACGGCTGGGTCGGGCTGCTGGTCCTCCTGCCGATACTCAACGCCGTTGCCATGGCCATCTTAGCCTTCGGAGGCCGACCCGGCAGTTCGCTCGACAGTGTACGCCGATCCGGCCAAATTGATCCGAGCAAATTCTCACGGGTGGGCTAGCCCGCCCGCGTTCAACCACACACCACACACGCAGCGACAAGGCCTCCGTCGATCCGGCGGAGGCCTTTGCGCTGTTATACGACGCTCTCGACAGGCTACCCTATCTCCCGATCCTCCGGGCCATCATATTCAAACGGCAGCGGCCCCAGCTTGCGCATCGGCCGCTCACGGGTCATTTCCTCGTAGGCGTGAGCCACCAGTCCCGGCGTCCGCGATATGATAAAGAACGCCTTGCCCAGCCGCCAGTCAAAGCCCATATCCGAGATCACTGCCGCGATAGCACCGTCGACGTTGATGGGCAATTCCCGTCCGGTCTTCTCAGCCAGCGCCTTCTCGACAGCCTTGCACAGCTCGATATGCCGGCCGCTGTAACCATGCCGCGCTGCAATCTCGAACAGCTTGCCGGTTCGCGGATCGATCTTGTGCAGGCGATGGCCGAAACCGGGCATGCGCCGCTTTCCTTCCTTGAGCCAATCGACCAATTGACCGGCCAGGGCTGTCGGCGCGCCTTCTTTTTTCGCCCAGTCCTGCATGATCCGGGCGGCGTTCTCGATCGCTCCACCGTGAGTATCTCCGATCACCAGTACGCCCCCGGCGATCGCGGCGTTGAGAGAATTGCCGCCGGACATGACAGTCCGAGTCCCCAACACCGAGGGCGGGGTAGCGCCGTGGTCAATCGAAGAAACCAGGACAGCGTTCATAAGTTCGGCCTCGGCCTCACCGGGCAGCTCCCCCTTGAGAATCAGGTATACCACCTGGGCATACGACAACTTCTCCATGATTTCGGCGATATCGTAGCCGCGAACCCGGATCTTGCCGGGACCGATGTTGGTGATTGATGTCTTCCAGTTCTGCTCAGCCATGGTTCTCCTCTATTGATTGGCGGAATCGGGGGGTACTCCGTGCCAGGGCATGGTCTTCGGCTCTGGCCGCTTGCCCTCGGACACTTGCTCTACGAACTCGACCCACTCATCGTCGAGCTGCGTAGAGGACATCTGAAGCAGCTTCTGCACGGCCTCATCCCAGGTTGTCGGCGACACCCAGAGCGCCTTCAGGACGGGCAGGCCGTACATGTAAATCAGGAAATCGACAAATGAAGCCGCCTGCTGCGAGCGCAAGGCCCACCGGTTATGGTCCATCACCGTATCGGCAGCGAGGGAATCAAGCGGGATTCGGGTTCCGTTTTCTATCAGTTCCTTCACCTTCTCGTGGTGGCTCGTCTGTGAGTGGTCCATGAGCGTGATCAGCCCTTCACGCAGAAACTTGAACCGAGGACTGACATCGGTCCATCGCGACAGAACGTACTCCATCACAGTCTCGCCGAGGTAATGCGGCTGCCAGTAGTGGATGCTGTTGTCTTCGACAAAGGGGTATCTCTGACCGGTGAGCTCATGGGCGTGTCCCGGTCCTGTGTAGACGAAGACATGCAGGGTCTCGCGCGGAGGAGTCATCTGTAGCAGAAGGGCATCGGCTTCAATGGCTGCCGGGTAACCAGCCGCGAGATCCGGAATCCTGTCGGCGAAGGGATGATTCTCCGGGTAATGCAGTACGACATTATCGTGACTGTACAGAAGCCAATCGGAGTACCGTGCGTCTGCCTCCGAAATGCCCGAATCGGCCTCCTCTTCGGATGAACAGCCGACGAACATGAGAACCAAAAACCCGATGCAGATTCTCGCCAGGTACCTGTTGACCAGCAAAAAAACACCCATTATCGCTCCTGCGTAAGGCTGTTCGAGACTGACTGATCGCCCCTAAGCCAATAGGGGATAAAAATATAATAGCGGCGGCCGGAAGTGTCAAATGCATTATAATAGTTACGATTTTCACATAGAGGCTTGACTTCGGCTTCTCGGCGCACCATATTGAATCCGGACCGGGATGAGTAAGACTTCAAAGGCCGGACAAGTCCAGTATCTTGCCGCAGTTGCCGGCGGTTAAGACTGTCCGGCGCATGGATTTAATAGTGATGGTCGTCAGAGATACACACCCTCCCCTGCCCCAACTCAAGAAGGAACTGATTATAATCGTGGGAGGTTATGGCAGCGGCAAATCGGAGGTTGCGGTCAATCTGGCGCGTCTGCTGATACTGCAGACTCACGACCAGGTGGCTTTGGCCGACCTGGACATAGTTAATCCATATTTCCGGTCGCGGGAGGCGGCCGAGCGCCTGGTTGAGATCGGTGTTACGCCGATTATTCCGCCCGGCGACCAGCGTCACGCTGACCTTCCCATCATCGTGCCGGAGATCAAAGGGGCGATTGACCGCCACGAGGGTCAGGTGATCCTGGATGTCGGGGGCGACGACGTCGGAGCGCGCGTGTTAAGTTCACTTTCCGATGCCCTGGCCGATAGCGACTACGAATTGCTCCTCGTGCTGAATGCCTATCGCCCGTTCACATCGGATCTGGAGGGTTGTCGCAAGATGATGCAGGCTATTGAGGCCTCTTCGAGGCTTCGTTTCACCGGCATCATCTCCAATACGCACTTGATGGAAAACACAACGATTGACGACGTCAGGCGTGGTCTGGCGTTAGCCCGGGAAGTAAGTAATGATATGAACATGCCCATAGCTTTCGTAAGTGCTATAAAGGATGTGGCGGCGAAACCAGGACTGAAGACGCTTGGAGTCCCGCTGCTGCCGCTCGATCGGCAGCTTCTGAGGCCGTGGGAGCGGCCGACGGGATGAACCCATAGATGACGGGGATAATTGAATGCCCGGAGTAACAGTTGACAAGAACCACTGCAAAGGCTGCGAGTTGTGCGTACGAGCCTGTCCGCAGAAGATACTCAAGATGTCCGACGAAATCACGGTGCGCGGCTATTTCTATGCCGAAGTCGCCGATCCGTCGAGATGCATCGGGTGCATGATTTGCGCCATTACCTGTCCCGATGCGGCGATCGAGGTTCACACTCACGGCCTGAGCTACAGCCTGTTTGAGTACTAACCGGAGGGATGGATAGGAGCCATGGCAAAGATACTAATGAAGGGTAATGAGGCGATCGCTGAGGCCGCCATCCGCGCCGGAGCCAGGAATTACTTCTGCTATCCCATCACGCCGCAGACCGAGGTAGCCGAGTATCTCGCCCGACGGATGCCGGAGGTCGGCGGTGTCTTTCTCCAGGGCGAGAGCGAAGTGGCCGTATCGAACATGCTCTTCGGCGCGGCTTCGACAGGCAAACGGGTCTTCACTACTTCGTCGAGCCCCGGAATCAGCTTGATGCAGGAAGCGATCTCGTACATGGCCGGGGCCGAGTTGCCGGCGGTGATTGTAAATATCATGCGTGGCGGTCCCGGCCTCGGCGGCATTCTGCCGGCTCAGTCCGATTATTTCCAGGCCACGAAAGGGGGCGGGCACGGAGACTATCGACTCCTTGTTCTGGCCCCTTCGAGTATTCAGGAAGCAGTCGATCTGATGATGCTGGCCTTTGATCTGGCCGACAAGTATCGGAATCCGGTCATGATGATCGGCGACGGCATGATCGGACAGATGATGGAGGCGGTTGAATTCCCAGATGAAGACATTGAGGTGGCTCGTCCGGAGATCGCTGAAGACTGGGCGGCTACCGGGGCCGATGGCCGAGAACCGAGAATCATTAAGTCACTGTTCCTCGATCCGGTAGCGCTCGAGAAGAGCGCCTGGAAACTGCATGCAAAGTACGAGCAGATGAAACGCGAGGAAGTGCGTTACGAGCTCTACAGAGTAGAGACGGAAAACCGGCTGCTCGTTGTCTCCTACGGCACCATGGCACGTATCTGCCAGACGGCCATCGATGAGTTGGCGGCCGAGGGATTGTCGGTCGGGTTGTTCCGACCGATAACCCTGTTCCCATTCCCCGAGGCCGAGATTCATGAGCAAGCCACCAGGAAGAATATCAAGAAGGTGTTGACCATCGAGATGAGCACGGCCCAGATGAACGACGATGTCGAGAAGGCCGTCAAGGGCAAACGTCCGGTGCACTTCTATGGGCGCACTGGCGGCATCGTGCCATCGGTTGAAGAGATCAAGGAGCAGGTCTACAAGCTGGTGGCCCAGAAGAAGAGCGCGAAGGCCAAGAGCCCCTCGAAGAAGACCGGGGGCAAGACGGCTAAGAGCAAGAAGAAAGGTTGAGGTGTCCTATGGCAGTTGATACCAGGACTATTTTCGACCGGCCGGTGGCCATGAAGGAAAACGTCACCCACTACTGTCCGGGCTGCACCCACGGTGTGATTCACCGCCTGATTGCGGAGTCACTGGACGAGTTGGGCGTTCGCGAGAGAACCTGCGGAGTGGCGCCGGTTGGCTGTTCGGTGCTGGCTTACAATTATATCAACACCGATTTCATGGAGGCGGCGCACGGTCGCGCTCCGGCGCTGGCTACCGGTTTTAAGCGCCTGCGGCCTGATATGATAGTCTTCACCTATCAGGGTGATGGAGATCTCGCGTCAATCGGTATGGGTGAGATCGTGCACGCCGCCAATCGAGGCGAGAAGTTCACGGTTGTCTTCGTCAATAATGCCATCTACGGCATGACCGGCGGTCAGATGGCTCCAACGACACTTGAAAACCAGATTACAACTACTTGCCCCTTTGGTCGAGACACCAGCCAAGTCGGGATGCCCATTCGTATGTCTGAGCTCCTGGCCACGCTGGCCACGCCGGCCTACGTTGAACGGGTTACCGTCTACGACCCAAGGCATATTGTCCAGGCGAAAAAGGCAATCAAGAAGGCCTTCTCCTATCAGGTTGAGGATCGCTGCTTCACGTTTGTCGAGGTGCTTTCGACCTGTCCGACCAACTGGGGAATGAACCCGGCTGAGGCAACTGACTGGCTGGCCGATAAGATGATCCCCTACTATCCTTTGGGTTGCTTCAAGGATCCGGAGGGCAAGTAATGGAACAGTATGAAGTCACCTTCGCCGGGTTCGGCGGCCAGGGGATCCTGACCGCCGGCCAGCTTCTGGCCTACTCAGGCATCGCCGAGGGCAAGCACGTTACCTGGCTGCCCAGCTACGGCCCGGAGATGCGTGGAGGCACCGCCTATTGCACAGTGGTCGTATCGGACCATCGCATCGGGTCGCCGATCATCACGAAGCCGCAATGTGCCTGTGTCTTCAATCGTCCTTCATTTGACAAATTCATTCCACTGATCAAGCCCGGCGGGCTGTCGATAGTCAACAGCTCACTCATTGACGTCACTACCGATCGCGACGACATAACTGAACTGCTGATGCCGGCTAATGATATGGCCAGGAAGGCAGGTAACGCCAGGGCGGCTAATGTTGTGGTTCTCGGTGCTTTCATCGGCGCAACCGGGGTGGTCAAGGTCGATACGGTGCGGGAAATCATCAAGGAGAAGCTGGCCAGGAAGAAGGAAGTCCTGGAGGTCAACTTCGCGGTCCTGGAGCAGGGCTTCAAACTTGGCCGGAAAGTGGCCGGGAAGAGCAAGAAGGTCAAGGCATGAAAGCAGAGTTGGATTTGGATAGACTGCCCGCGATTTTCGAACGCTACCCACAGACCAGGGAATCGCTGATCGCGGTGCTTCAGGATGTGCAACAGGAGTATCATTACCTGCCCGAAGAGGCACTGCATAAGACGGCTGAGCGACTCGACGTCCCTTTGTCCAAGGTCTATTCGGTGGCCACTTTCTACAACGCCTTCAGCCTGGTACCGCGAGGCGAGAAGTGCATTCGGGTTTGTATGGGTACGACCTGCCACATTCGCGGCGCTCAGCAAATTGTGGAACGTCTCGAGAACGAGTTGGGAATCAAGGCGGGAGACACGACGCCCGACCTCAAGTACACGCTCGAGAAGGTGGCCTGCGTCGGCGCTTGCTCGATGGCGCCGGTAGTCGCCGTCAATGACAAATTTTATGGCGGGGTCAAACTCACGCATATGAAGAAGCTGCTGCGAGACCGGAGGAAGAAGTGATGCGAATGGAATCGGTCAAACAGCTTCAGAAGTATCGCAAAGAGTGCCAGGCAAAGATGGCCAAACACTCTCGCCGGGTGTTGATCTGTTGCGGGCCCGGATGCCTCGCCAGCGGGGCGCGGGATGTGAGCGACAAATTCAATGCCGTTCTCAATAAGAAACGCATCAAGGACTTCTCTGTCGAAGCACTGGTCGAGACCGGCTGCCATGGTTTGTGCCAGTTCGGCCCGCTTGTGGTCATCGAACCCGAGGGGATTTTCTACACCCGGGTGCGCCCCGGAGATGTTGAGGAGATCGTCGAAGAGACTATTCGCGGCAAGAAGACAATCGAGCGTCTCCTCTACACCGATCCCGGGACGGGAAACAAGATATGCGACTGGCGCAACATTGACTTCTACAAGAACCAGCAGCGCCTGGCCCTGCGCAACCTGGGACGAATTCGTCAGGGCGATATCGAGGAATACATTGCGGTTGGTGGCTACGGCGGTGCGGCTAAGGCATTGACCAAGATGAAGGCCGAAGATGTAATCAATGAGGTCAAGATATCGGGCCTGCGGGGTCGTGGCGGCGGCGGGTTTCCTGCCGGACGCAAGTGGGAGTCCTGTGCCAGACTTGAGGAAACCCCGCACTACGTCATCTGCAACGGCGACGAGGGCGACCCGGGCGCGTTTATGGACCGCGCCATCATGGAAGGTGATCCGCACTCGGTCCTCGAGGGTATGATCATCGCAGCCTGGGCGGTCGGGGCCCATGAGGGGTACATCTACGTCCGCGAGGAGTACCCCCTGGCGGTCGTCAACCTGCAAAGGGCCATCGAGGACGCCCGCGATCTGGGTCTGCTCGGCGAGGACATTCTCGGGTCCGGATTCGATTTCGACATTCGCATCAGTCGGGGAGGGGGCGCCTTCGTCTGCGGCGAATCGTCTGCTCTCATGCAGTCGGTGGCCGGGAATGTCGGCGAGCCGCGCGCCAAGTACATCCGCTCGGTGCAAAAGGGACTGTTTGACAAGCCCACGGTTCTCAACAATGTCGAGAGCTACGCCAACGTCCCGCTCATTATCGAACACGGCGGCGACTGGTTCGCCGCGATCGGAACATCGAAGAGTTCAGGGACTAAGGCCTTCTCTCTGGTAGGCAAGGTCTGCAACAGCGGGCTGATCGAAGTACCCATGGGCACGACCCTGCGCCAGATCATCTACGACATCGGCGGCGGCGTGCTGGAAGGTCGTCCCTTCAAAGCGGTGCAGACCGGTGGACCTTCCGGCGGCTGTCTGCCCGAGGACAAGCTGGACCTGTCGGTGGACTTCGACACCCTCACCCAGGCCGGTTCGATGATGGGTTCCGGTGGCATGATCGTCATGGACGAAAACACCTGCGTGGTCGACGTGGCGAAGTACTTCCTGAGTTTCCTCATCGATGAGTCCTGCGGCAAATGCGTCCCGTGTCGTGAAGGACTCTACCAGCTTCACGCTCTGGCTGTTGCAATCAGCGAGGGACGGGCCACGGAAGACGATCTGGACAAGATGGAACGGCTGTCGAAGTCGATTGTCATCGGCTCGCTGTGCGGTCTCGGCAAGTCGGGCCCCAACCCGTTTTTGAGTACCATCCGCTATTTCCGGGATGAGTACCTGGCCCACATTCGCGACCGACGCTGCCCGGCCGGGGTCTGCCGCGCCCTTATTACATACGAGATCGACCCGGAGAAATGCGACGGGTGCATGGCCTGCATCCACGCCTGCGCCCAGAAGTGCATCAGCGGCAAGAAAAACGAAGTGCATATCATCGACCAGGAACGATGCGACAAGTGCGGCGCATGCAAGGCGATCTGCCAACGTGATGCCGTCATTGTGCGGTAGGAGAAGTCGGCATGGTTAAACTCACTATAAATGGACGCGCAACCGAAGCCAAAGAAGGCGAAATGCTCCTGGCCGTGATCAAGCGGATGGGCATTGATGTACCGGCGCTCTGCCATCACGACGCGGTGGAGCCATACGGAGCCTGCCGTCTCTGCATGGTGGAGATCACGCGGAGGGAATGGGACGGCTGGGTCAAGCACGTGACATCATGTCTGTATCCGGTCGAGGACGGCTTGATTGTCCGGACCCACACCGAAGAAGTCGACGAACTGAGGCGACAGGTGCTCGATCTGCAACTGGCACGCTGTCCGAACTCAACGCAGATTCGCAAGCTGGCGGCCGAGTATGGAGTCACCCAGACCAGCTACGAGACGATTCCCGACGGCGACAATTGCATCCTGTGCGCCATCTGCACCCGCATCTGTGACACCCTCGGCTTCCACGCGATCAGCATGGTCGACCGAGGTCACGGTCGCGAAGTGGCGCCCCCTTTGAAGCAGGCGCCGCCGGACTGCGTCGGCTGTTTGAGCTGCGCCGAAAATTGCCCGACGAACTTCATAGAGTACGAAGACTCGGGCGATACCCGAACCATCTGGGGCAAGCAATTCAATCGCATCAAGTGCCACAAGTGCGGCAAATTGACTATCACTGAAGCTTTCGCCGACACGCTGAGCAAGATGCGCAATATACCGCGAGAGTACTTCGATATCTGTGATGAGTGTCATCGAAAGGAGATTTCCCTGAGGATGGGCAGCATTGTCAGGTGGAGCCGAAGCGACGAGGAGGTGACGTCGTGATCAAGTCACGTCTCATGGTTATCCCGAGCCTGTGTATCGGATGCCGCACGTGTGAGTTGGCATGCGCTTTCGCCCACCAGATCGGCAATAAACCCAGCCGCAGCCGTATCTATCCCCTGCCCGGCGGTGCGAAGGACCTTTATACTCCAGTGGTCTGTCTGCATTGCGATGATCCGGCGTGTGTCAAATCGTGCCTGGTTGACGCCCTGTCGCGCAACGAGGAAACCGGGGCCATCGAACTGGATCAGGACAAGTGCGTCAAGTGTCGCGCCTGTGAGGCCGCCTGTCCGTTCGGCTGTACCTTATACGACAGCCAGCACGACATGATGGTCAAGTGCGACCTCTGCGGGGGCGATCCGGTGTGCGCGCACTTCTGCCCCACCAAGGCCCTGGACTATCGTCCGGCCAAACCTACCTCACGCCGTGAGCAGGCAGGCAAGCTGACGCACAACATTGACTGAAACCAGTCAGGGGCGGCTTCCCGGCCGCCCCTTCTCTTGCCGCCAAAGCGGAACCCCTTATGAATTAACACCTTACCGCACGCGCAAGACGAGAAAGACCTTGACTTGCGACTCTCGGTACGGGTAATTGTGGGGTTACTTCGTGCCTGCGTGAATCCGGCCCGCCAGCCGGTGAGGGCAAGCCGGATGAAGACACTACAGGAGCCTCTTTGCGGAAACACAGATTGAATGTGGCGCGTAAGAGAAAGCGATAACAGGCCGACAGCGGAGGCGTATGCGGTATGAAATTGAACTACCGTGAGGAGAGTGGCATCGTGATTCTGCAGCCCGAGGGTAAAATCATGGGTGGCCCGGATGCCAGTCTTCTGCACGACAAGCTGTACGAGTGCATCAAGGCGGATAAGAAGAAGGTGATCATCGATTTGGCCGGGGTCGAATGGATGAACTCGACCGGACTCGGGATTCTGATTCAGGGCTATACCACGCTTCGTAACAGCGACGGCAAGCTCAAACTGGCCCGAATCACCGAGAAGATCCAGTCGCTCTTGACGATCACGAAGCTGGTCGGTGTGTTTGAGGCTTACGATTCCGTTGAAGACGCCGTTGAGTCGTTCGAATAGCCGATACGGGCGCCTGTACTAGACACTGAATACGGCAGGTGGCTGGAAGGCAACCTGCCTTTCCTGCAATCGAGGCCAGCTATATGGACAAGCCGGTAATCAAAGGCGATACGATTGTGGTGCCCTCCGACCAGAAGTTCCTGACCGACGTGGACATGTTCGTGGAGGGGCTGCTGCGGGGATGGAGTGCGTCGGAGTCGGTCATCGCCGACATTGCGATATCTGTTTCCGAATTGGTCAATAACGCCATCTTTCACGGCAACCGGGCTGCGGGCGAGACACCGGTTGAGGTGAACGTGACCAGGCAAGATAATCAGGCCATTATTACGGTTCGCGACAGGGGAACCGGTTTCAACCCGGATGAGGTTGATGATCCCATCAGCGACGAGAACCTGCTGAAAGACGTCGGACGGGGTATTTTCATTGTGCGCTCGCTGATGGACGAGGTGGATATCGAGCCGTCCGAGGATGGCACTACTGTAACTATTCGCAAAACAATCAAGTAGTCTCGCTGTTGTGAAGCGGCAATAGTCCATGAGTGCCGATCAGCTCATAGCGGTTGGGTACCTGCTTGCCGGCGGGTTCCTGATCTTCCTGGCCATTACGATCACCCGGGACAACTTCGCCAATCGCCTCAACAGAATCACCGGGACGATGTTGTTCTTCTCCGGCCTTGGTCCGGTGGCGATGGCCCTGGGCGAGTTCGCCCTGCAGGGAGGTGAGGATGCGAGTTTCTATAACTCGGCGCTGTACAACCTGCGGCACGCCTGGGAGTTCTTTTTCCCCTGCCTTCTTCTGTTTGCCCTGGCTTATCCGGTCGACCGGCTGAGGAGCCTTGGTCACAGCCGCTGGCGATACTTGATCTTCCTCCCCCCCCTGTTTCATATACTGATCGTGCTATTTGCCCCGGAAATCATCAGCGCCCTCGACAGTCTCTCTCTCGACTCCGTCGAGTCGGGGCTGCTGTCGCTGGTAGTCGAACCCCTGAATAAACTGACGGCCTGGCTGAGCCTGGCCATCGGGGCGATACGGACCTACCAGGCGACGGTCTTCGGCCTGATCAACCTTGCCTATGTCGGCGCAGCCGTGTTCTTCCTCGAAAGCGGAGCCGATCAAGTCACCAATCCCAGTATTCGCATCCAGGCCCGCTGGGTACTATGGGGCATTCGTGTCGGCCTGGGCTTCTTCGTGGTTGGCCTCGCCGGGCATTGGCTGGTACCCAACATCATAGGGAAGGATTCGGGGGCCGTGCTGATGGTACTCGGCCTCTTGGTCGGAGCAACCCTCTTTGTGCTGGCGACGATCCGCCATCAGTTTCTCGATGTGCAGATGGTCTTCCGCCAGTCGTTCGTGACAACCGTCACATCAGCCATACTCGTCGGGACCTACATACTGCTGGTGGTACAGGCCCGCGACATGCTGCAACCGGTCTTCGGCAACAGAGCCGATATGGTCAGCTACGGCCTGATCATTGTTATGTTGCTGATGTTTCAGCCAATCAGCAACTGGCTGGATGATATGATCAAGACGATGTTCATTCGCAGCCGAGCCGATCACCGCAACGTACTCGAACGGTTCTCTCGCCAGGTGATCTCGGTGTTCAACCCTTCCCGACTCCGAAGCACGATCGAGGACACTCTCAAGACCACGCTGCTGGTCGATCAAGTATACTTCTGCATGTACGACGACGAGCTCGAGGAGTATGCGCTGCTGCCGTCCGAGGACTATCCGCGTCGTTATGTTATCGACCGCGAGGACTTGATGCTGCGGGGCATCAACTTGCTCCAGTCACCGACGTTCTACGATTCGCTGGCGGAGTACCGTCAGGGCTCCGATTTGGCCGCGGTGCTTGAAGGGCGAGGCGTCAAAATGATTCTGCCGCTTAAGGATTCCGAGCACCTCCTGGGATTCCTGGCCTTGACTCGCAAGGCGGCCGGCTACAGGTACTCGTCGGAGGACATAAACCTGCTGGGGGTGCTCTCCAACCAGATGGTATCGGCTCTGACCAACGCCCGGCTGTACGTCGAATCACTCGAGCGCTTACGACTTCAGGAAGAGATCAACATGGCGCGTCAGATCCAGTTGGATCTGCTGCCGTCGCAACCACCGACTATTCCGTGCGGCCGAATACATTCGACATCCACTCCATCGCGAACCGTCGGCGGCGACTTCTACGACTTCCTGGCGATGCCTGATGGGCGCGTGGGCATCGTAATTGCCGACGCCTCGGGAAAGGGGATGCCCGCCGCACTGCTGATCGCCCAGATGCAGGCGATTATCCGCAATGAAGTGTCCAACGGAAACCCGGTTTCCGCGATGCTCAAGCGCGCCAATCAGCAGATCACGGAAGCTACATCGGCGGAGAAGTATGTTACGCTCTTCTACGCTGAGCTGGACCCGCAGAGTCGTCAATTGCGCTACGCCAACGCCGGACACAACTGGCCGATTATGGTCCGGGCGAACGGCGCCGTCGAGCGACTCAAGGTCGGCGGACCGATCATAGGCGCGTTTCCGTTCATGGAATACGAGTCGGCCACGCTGGAGCTTAAGAAGGGGGATGTGTTGTTCATGTTCACCGACGGGCTCTCTGAGGCAATGGACAGCCAGGAGCGTGAGTACGGAGAGCAACGAATCGTCGAAGTCGTCCGCAATTACCGCCATTTGGACCCCGGCGATTTAGTGAAGCGGGTGCTTGCCGACGTGCGCGCCTACGATCCAACCGATCCGCCGCGCGACGATACAACGATTGTGGCCCTGAAGCTGACTGACGGAGTGGATATTCATGAACAAAAGGCATGATGATTTCGATGTCGATGAAATGATGGCGCTGAAGGATCATCATCTGGGTTATACCTACTGTCCGAAGTGTCGGACCGAGCTGGAGGAACGTGACCTCGACGGCCGGCCGCGAATGGTCTGCACCAACCGATCCTGCGGATATGTCTTCTATCAGAACCCGATTCCGGCGGCGGGAGTGATAGTAGTCGAGGACGACAAGTTACTGTTGGTCAAGAGAGCCCATCCCCCGCGGATCGGCTGGTGGTGTATTCCGGCGGGTTTCATGGAGTGGGAGGAAAACCCTCGTCAGACAGCAGTACGCGAGCTGGCCGAAGAGACCGGTCTGGACATCGAGCTGACCGGTCTGTTCGAAGTCTATTCGGGGCAGGACGATCCCCGGGCAAACGCCGTGCTCATCCTCTATCTGGGCAAGAAGGTCGGCGGTGAATTGCGGGCTGCCGATGACGCAGAGGAAGTACGCTTCTTCGGCTTCGATGAAATTCCCGATCGGATCGCCTTCAAAGCGCACATCCAGGCGATCAGAGAGTACTGCGAGCGATATCGCTCGTGACTTGAATGCGACTATGGGCATGACCTTCCGCCACCGCCTGCTTCGACTCTTCCTTCTGTTCTCGCTGGCGCCCGCCACAATCATGGCGCTGGTGGCGCTGTGGCTGGCGGCTGGGTCATTCGGCTTACGAGAAGACAACGTCGGTAGCATCGACAGAGCTTTCATGACGCTGCTGGAGTACCAGCAGGCAGACGCAGAGCAACGACTCACCAGGGCCATTTCGCCGGATCGTCATCTCTCAACCGGAGACATGGGTCCAGTCGACGCAATATTCTCTGTTGATGGTGACTCCCTGACAATTATCAGCGCAGCGGCGTACCCGGTGCCTGCCTTGCTTCGGGAGATCGACGTGACGACGCTGGGGCCATCCACACATTGGCGTGTGACATCCAGCGGCCCAGCCCAGATAGTCTGCCGACAGGACTCCCTGCTCGATCTTCTCTGCGCTGCCAAGATCCACCCTCGGTCCTACCAGCAGGCCATCCAACTGTTCGAGCAATCGCATCGGCGGGCCAGAGAGAGCACCGAGCGCGGAGGTTACTACTTCGCCTTTGTCGCAATCCTCCTCGGCCTGGTGCTTCTCGCGGCCGCCATCGTCGCGACAGTGTTTTCACGGCGCACCAGCGCTCGCCTTGCCGACCCGATCGCCGCCACCACAGAAGTGGTGAACGACATCGCCAGGGGAGACTTCGCGAGGCGCGTACATGCTGACGCCAGTGGCGAAGTTGCGGTCCTGGTGGAGAGCGTGAATCGTATGGCGCAGCAGTTGGATGACCTTACCAGGCGCCTCAGCCAAAGCGAGCGAGTGGCTGCCTGGCGCGGAATCGCCAAACGCTTCGCTCACGAACTCAGAAATCCCCTGCAACCGGTCGCAGTATCGCTGTATCAGATTCGAAAGGCCGTGCAAGAGGGCGCTGACCCCGGTCGCATCAATGAGTTGGTATCGGCGATAGATGAGGAAATCAGCCATCTCACCCACCTGGCCGAACGATTTTCCGCCCTGTCCAGGATGCCCGATCCAGAACCGAGACGCGAGGATCTGTCTGAGTTGCTCCGCTCCATCGCACATCTGTACCGGGAACGCATGACCGGCCATGATTTCGGCCTCTCCGTTCCGAATGAGCCGGTATACGCTCAGGTCGACGTGAGTTACCTGCGCGAAGCTATACACAATCTGTTGAAGAACGCCCGGGAAGCGACTCCTGAGGGCCGAGGCATCGAGTTGTCTCTGACCGTGAACTCATTGGGACAGGCGATCATTGAGGTCAAGGACCAGGGCCAGGGGATGAACGCCGGCCAGATGGCTTCGGCGCGTCTTCCCTACTTCACGACCAGGGAACGCGGCAGTGGCCTGGGGCTGGCCCTGGTCGAAAGAGTTGCCGCCGACTGTGGAGGACGTCTGGACATTGAGAGCGAACCCCGGGTCGGTACAACTGTCAGGCTAGTTATTCCTCTCGCGGAGGAGTACGGTGAGTAGAGAGCGAATTCTGATTGTCGACGACGAGGCATCAGTAACCCGCAGTCTCGCCTCCCTGCTGAAAGGCGAAGGCTATCGCACCGATACGGCCGGCAGTGTGCGGCAGGCCTCCGAGATGATAAGACGACAGCCGTTCGACCTGGTGCTGCTCGACCTCAGCTTTCCCGGAGAATCGGGCCTTGACCTGTTGCGATCTCAGACGGGCCTCGGCGCCCCGGAGTATCTCGTGGTTTCGGGCCAATCTGAGGTGGGCACGGCACTGGAAGCGCTCAAGCTGGGAGCCCTGGACTATCTGGAGAAGCCGGTGACACCCGAACGTCTCCTTGCGACCGTGCGATCGTGCCTGCTGCTGACAACGGCGCGCCGCCACCGGACAGTCATGGCCGATCAGGCGGACGAACAATGCCGCCTCACAGGCAACAGCCCGGCCATGCAGAAGTTACTCCGGGAAATCGAACAGGCCGCTCCGTCCGATGCGTCGGTTCTTATCACCGGCCCCAACGGAACCGGGAAGGAACTGGTTGCAACTCGTTTGCATCTGCAGAGTATCCGACGCGACAAACCACTCATCCGGGTCAACTGCCCGGGTATTCCCCAGACCTTGTTCGAATCAGAGCTGTTCGGCCATCGCAAGGGCGCGTTTACCGGGGCCGTGAAAGACTATCCGGGCAAGTTCATGCTGGCGGACGGCGGTACGTTGCTCCTGGATGAGATCGGGGATCTCCCGTCGCCCTGCCAGGCGAAACTCCTGAGAGTCCTGGAGACGGGTGAGGTCGAAACCCTGGGGGCCGCCGAGACCAATATCGTTGATGTCCGCGTGATCTGCGCCACCAATCGGAATCTCGACACGCTTCTGGCCGAGGGGAAGTTCCGCCAGGACCTGTACTATCGCGTCTCCGTCTTCCATATTCAGGTTCCCTCGCTGGACAACCGCAGGGAGGACATCCCGATACTTGTGGCTGAGTTTCTCCGCCGCTTCGACCCCAGCGGGTCGACCAGTCTCTCTCCCGAGGCGCTGGCCCACCTGATGACAGTCCGGTGGCCGGGCAATGTTCGTCAACTCAAAAATGTCGTAGAGCGCCTCTCAATCATCTATCCGGGACGCCGGATTGGGCTGCGTGAACTCGCCGCCCAGTTGACTCCGGCATCGCCGCGGGAATCCGTTGGGGAGCAGATGCCTCCTGATGGGGATTCCTTGTCCAGCCGACTTGAAGCCTTCGAGCGTCTCCTGATCTCACAGACGCTCGACCGGTGCAACGGGAACATCTCGGAGGCCGCGCGGGTGTTGGGTGTGGACCGGGCCAATCTGTCGCGCAAGGTGAAACAGTTCGGGCTGAAGTCCCAATGAACAGATTCAGGTCACAAGCGTGGCAGAATCACACGGCACAGCAGCCTAATTGCCCGCTATCCCCTTACCAATCTCATGTTGACTGTCTGGCATGCGGTTTGTTGTATAGCAGTGAAAACTGGAGGCCTTGATGCGAAGTAAGTATCCTATCGCCCTCATGGGGCTGCTGATCCTGATCCTGAGTTGCACCATAGCGGTGGCGCAGGAAGAGCCTTACAAGCCATTCCGCCGCGAGGCGAACATACGGACGGTGATGCAGATCACATTCAGCAAGACGCTGGTAAGGGTTGAGAGCTTTCTCGATGCGGTGGCGCAGCAAACCGAGGTGGATCGCGATGCGATTAAGGTCTCACCGGACGGGACGGTATGGGTCGGCGGCCAGGTGCTGTTTGATGCCGACGGCGCCCATGTCGGACCGCAGGTTGTCTCATGGAATCGAGTACACGACATAAGAGTCATGGACCGCGATGAGTTCGTCACGATCACCTGCCTTACTCACAGCGATACCACCAGCCGCGTCCAGCGATTGCTGAGCGGCAATGTGAAGACCTATAACCAGCCAGTCATCGTTGCTGAGGATCAGTTCGTTCGGGGGATGGTGTTCACGGTGACCGGCGATGTCGAAGCGTACGGCGAGGTTAACGGCGATATAGTATCGCTGTTCGGCGAAATCTATGTCGGCCCGGAAGCCGTGGCCCGAGGCGACATTGCAACCATCAATGGCCGGATCGACGTCGCCAGGGACGCCGCTGTTTACGGCGAGATGTACACCGCCGAGCGCCGCCGCATTAAGGCTCGCCGCGAATTGAAGCGGCAGGAGACAGAGTTCGACGACTGTTTCCGGCTGGCCTACAATCGGGTAGACGGCTTATATTTGCAGGAGGGAGTTGAGTACCACGATCAGGACTCGCTGTTGCCGTCTGTATGGGGGCGGGCGGGTTATGCCTTTGCCTCCGAACGCTGGCGCTTCGAAGTTGGCCTCGAGCAAACCCTGCTCCGAGGATTTCCGCTGGCCATCAAAGGCCGCTATGGTCGCCACCTGGCATCCGAGGATGACTGGTTGCTTAACACCAAGGAGAACACTGTCTTCGCTCTGCTGGCCAAAGAAGACTTCAAGGACTACTACGAATCCGAGGGCGCCGAAGTAGGGCTGGTCTCGCGACCTCTGAGCAACCTGCGGTTCGAGGCGGGGTATTTCTGGGAAGAGACGAAATGGCTCGGCGCCCACAGAAACCTCTGGTCGCTTTTCGGGGGCAGTAAGAAATTCAGCCACAACTTTTCAACCGTGGACAGCAGCCTGCGCAACCCCGGGATAAGGAGTATAGACTCACTGGAGAACGCCGGGCTGCGGTTGCGGATAGACTTCGATACTCGCCGCGGGGACGACCCATTTCGTCGTTCGTCGTGGCACATTAGCGGCGATTTCGAATACTCCAGCCCGGACCTGAAATCCGACTATGATTACGGCCGATACATGGTGAACCTGCGCCGGTACCAGAGGATACACCAACGATCCATGCTGATCATGCGGGCTGTCTATGGCGGTAGCGACAGACAGGTACCGATGCACAAGCGGTTCTTCATTGGAGGGCTGGGCACGCTTCGAGGCTATGAGCACAAAGAGTACTTGGGGACCGAATTCTGGATGGCTAACATGGAATATCGGGTGCGTTTCCCGCGGACCGACCTGGCTGCCGCGCTGTTCTGGGATGTGGGTCAGATCGCCAATGAGGTCCCGCTTGACACTGAGGCCGAGGTCAAGCACTCGCTCGGCGTGGGCCTGTTCCTGGGCGATGGATTCCGTCTGAATGTCAGCCGCCGACTGGACGGTTCCGATGACGACGGCGCTATGATATACGTGCGACTTGAACACGTTTTCTGATCCCGATCGAGAGGCGGCTTGAGGGAACCCTGATTTATGATGCCGCGCCGGACCATCAGTACCATCCTTGCGGTTATCGGACTGGCAGTTGCTGTCGGGGCTCAGCAGAGCAATGAGCCGTCGGTGACTCCGGTGTATGAGGGTGACAGCCTGAGAGTGCAGGTCGACCTGTCGATGCTGCTGACCGCCGAGCGGGCGAATCGCCTGGAAGACGGCGTGGCTCTGCGTTGCGACATCAGGATTGAGCTGCGAAGGCCGAGACGTCTTTGGGGGAGCAGCCTTGAGATATCAAGCAATGCTTCACATATACTCTCTTATTCACTTACCACCAAGACTTTTGAAGTATCATCAACGACCATGGAGTCAGGTGAAACCACGTATGTCCTGAAATCGATGGCGGCCGTTCATCGGTTTTTGGCCGATTCGGTAGTGGTGATTCTTCGCGACGAATCCGGCCTTGATTCGAAGAGCCGTTACTTCATGCAGGTCGAGGTCGAGACGGTATGGCTGACGGCGTTGAATGAGGCGACCGACGGCTCGACTGCCTCGGACAGCCAATCTGAACTGGCGTGGATGTTCGACCAGTTCCTGCGTCTGACCGGTTACGGGCGCGAACGATTCAAGTTCCAGACCAGCCAGTTTCGTCTGTCCGATATTCGATCAGAATAGGCTCTTTCCCCCCGAAAAATGGGGCCGCAGCACCGCCGTTCACTCATCGGGCGCGACCACTTCCCGATACAATTCAATAGATAGAGTTGCCCGAAATGGAGGGACCTTGAGCAGGACAACCGCCCATTCTCGACGACCTCTGGATGGTTCTTACGGCGCCGGCCCCGACACTGCCATAGACGATGAAGCAGTAGGTCACGCCCTGGCCGAATTCGACCGGATTCTCGAACAGATAGCCGGGTCTCGACTCCCGGGCCAGGATACTGGCACCCCGGATCAAGGTCACCTGTCCAACCTGCGCGGCCTGTTGCAGGCGGCGCTCGCAGTCAATTCCTCTCTGAGACTCGACCGAGTCTCGCAGGCCATCATGCGCCAGGCGGTCGATCTGATGCATGCCGAGCGAGGCCTCGTCATGCTGGTCAATGATGACGGTGACCTGGAGGTTCACAGCAGCTATAACCTTTCCAACGAGAAACTGAACGAAGACGAGCACCGAATCTCCGGTTCGGTTACTGCGCAAGTAGCGGCCACAGGTGAACCCGTGTACTGCTCAGACGCCATGTCGGATGAGCGCTACTCGCGCCGGGCATCAGTCCGAGAACTGCATTTGCGCTCGATCATCTGCGTCCCTATCCGGGATCGCTCCCGGGTTGTCGGTGTTATCTATCTGGATAACTCCAGCAATTCGCGGATGTTTCTGCGATCGGATCTATATCTGCTGGAACTGTATTCAATCCTGGTCGGTGCCGCCTTGCGCAATGCCCGAGCCTTCGCCTCAATGCGGCGCCTACGGTCATTCTCTGAGAGAATCCTCGAGCAGTTGCCTATTGGCGCTCTGGTCGTCGATGAGCAAGCTCGACTGGTGGCCGTCAACCGCGTGGCGCTGCAGATCATGGATTGGAATCGGGACGAGATACAAACGGCAGGCGAGGCGGAAGAGGCCGATTCGCTAATAACGCTGCTGCCTCCATCAGAACGTCCGCGCTGGCGACATATGCTGACCACCTGTTTGACCAGCGGAAGCGAGTTTGCGGATCCCCGCTTCTACCACAATACAGGGTATCTCGAGAAGGTCTTGTCGGTGAATATGACGCCGCTTGATTGGCTGCCGACCGACCGACCCGGCATTATAGTATCACTTGAGGACATTAGTGATAAGGTACTGATGGAGAAGTACTTCATCGTCTCCGAGAAGCTGGCCGCAAAGGGCGAAATGGCGGCATCGATCGCCCACGAGCTGAATAACAATCTGGCCGTGATCGCCAACAACGCCGAGCTAATTGAACAGAACCTCGATCGTGAACAGTGGGACAAAGTGCGATACAATGCCCAGACAATCCAGGGCAACATTGACAGGGTCAAGCAGTTTGTTCATAACCTCATAGATTTCTCCCGGCCGGATCCCGAATTCATCAGTTACGATATCCGCCATCTGGTTGAGGACCTGTTATTCTCATTACGCACTCAACCCCGGTTCCGGAGTATCCGGTTCAATCTGGATTACGACCCCGATCTGCCCAACGCGGAAATTGATGTGGCGCAGATTCAGCAGATGCTGACTCACCTATTGACCAACGCCGCCGAGGCGATCAGAGAACGGTCTATCGTAGAACAGGAAATGGGCAACGATTACGAAGCTGAAGTAACTATCGAGACGACCTACGACAAGAGCCGTGAGCGCATTGCCCTGACCATTTCCGACAACGGCATCGGCATAGCCCCGGAAACGATCGACAAGATCTTCAACCTCCATTTCACGACCAAAAGGGGTGGTCATGGCGCCGGGCTGCATAGTTGCCAGCGGACAGTCAAACTGCACCGCGGCGTGATAGACGTTGATTCGCAGCCGGGAGAGGGGACATCCTTCATGATAAGCCTGCCGCGCCTGCGACCCCGTCAGCCCAAGAGTGAAGAGTGACAACATCCGCGCCCCAATCTTCGGTCGCAGGGGCGTCGCACCTGCTATACCGGGATCACGCCAAGTCCGTATGGCTGACCTGCTGCGCTTCCCGAGGCGATCCCACTGTAATCAAGACTCCAACCGGACGCACGCCCGAGGCGATAGCGGAATTCGACAGGCTTGTTGTCCGTGAGGTGTTCCTTTCTTCCGCTCTACCCCGTTCGGTTGCGGTGCGAGTGATCCGATACGCGCCGGGTCTCCGGCCCTGGATAGAGATGGAATGGGGCGGCGTACGCTGGGACTACGCCGTCAAACTCGCAGACCGTAACCACCGTCTCAAAATGTTGAGCGGGCTGGCGGAGAGCCTGGCAGTCGTCCATCGGGCGGGTATCATCCACGGCGATCTGAAACCCGCCAATGTATACATATCCGAGGATTCTCCCCGCGACAGGGCGGGCCGCACCTTTCGAATTCGTCTCGCAGACTTCGCCTATGGACTGCGTACCGACGAGCCTGAACAATATCGGGCCGGCCTCGGTACGGTGGGCTATATGGCGCCCGAGACGATCCTTAATGGCCATTGCTCAATTCGATCCGACTTATTCGCTTTCGGAGTGATGGCCTGGGAGACCCTGTCCGGCCGTCACCCCTTTATCCTGTCACCTGAGGACGATCCGCTGCATGTGTGCAGCCGATGCATCGAAGCCACTCCGCCGCAAATGGACGATCTGAGAGAACAGGAGCTAATCGACCTGCTCACTATCCTGCTGGCCCGCGATCCGGACCTGCGACGATCCTCGGCCGAAGAGGTCGCCCGAGTTCTCCGACTTGCAGCCGCCTCCCCCGGTGCGGCTTCTGCGGACCGGCGAAGACTACTCGCCTTCGAAACGTCTGACCTGCGCCTCAGGACCCATCAGCAGCAAGACATCCCCGTCGCGCAGGACCGTATCAGGCGCAGGTGCAGCGTCGACTGATTCTTCACGCCCTTCCTCTCTTCGCTTGATCATCAGAACACTAATACCGAACCGCTTCCGGATGTCCAGCTCGGATATGGATCGTCCGACAAAGTGAGGCGGCACCGGCGCCTGGACGAGTCTCAGA
The DNA here is from genome assembly GCA_964526835.1 of uncultured Ignavibacteriales bacterium. Classification (GTDB taxonomy): domain Bacteria; phylum Zixibacteria; class MSB-5A5; order GN15; family FEB-12; genus DAOSXA01. Next base: position 101,150 of record CAZGMK010000003.1, on the reverse strand, counting down.
TCGGCTGAGCCCGGGACGTAGGCCGTCGCCGCATCATCAAGCATGGTCGTCATGCCGGAGGCCATATCGCGCTTGAAGACCTCGGCGTTGTATTGTCTGATCACGTCATCGGGCCAAATGCACCCGACAATCCTGCCGTCATCGATCACCGGGGCCTCATGTACGTGACCGGCCAGGCGCTTCATGACTTCTGCCAGGCTGTCGTCAGGCTTGAATACTGGGAAACCACGTTCGGTCATGATGTCCTTTGCGATGGCCAGGCTTTCGAGGGCCTGCGCATCCGACATCAGGTACCGTATCTCATCCAGCGTCACAACACCGGCCAGCCGACCGCTCCGGTCCAGCACAAACACGGTATTGACCGACTGCTCTACGAATCGCGAAATGATCGACATCAAGGGAGCGTCGAGGTTCACCGCAGCGAACTCTCGGCGCATAATCCGGCTGACCGGCAGGTTCTGGAGCATGTCCACCGAACGTCCCTTCCGCAAGTCCACTCCCCGCCGAATCAGCTTCAGAGTGTATATCGAGTGGTCCTGCAGACGCATAGCCAGGATAGTGGCTATGATGCAGCTGATCATCAGTGGCAAAATGATTTTATAGTCGTTGGTGAGTTCAAACACAATCAGAATGGCTGTAATCGGCGCATGGGTCGCCGCCGCTACGACGGCCGCCATACCAACGAGCGAGTACGCCCCGACAGCAGCAACGCTTCCCGGCCAGAGATGATTGACCGCAACTCCCATGACACCGCCGGTCATGGCTCCAATGAACAGTGACGGGGCGAAGATGCCACCCGAACCGCCTGAGCCAATCGTGATTGAAACAGCGAGTATCTTCGCGACGATGAGGAGGGCCAGGAACCACAGGACCATGTTGCCCGAGAGGGCCCGGTTGATAGACTCATAGCCGACACCGAGAATCTCCGGAAGGGCCAGCGCCATGACACCAATAATGACACCGCCGCCGAGGGTCTTCAGGGGTGGATACAGGTTGATGCTGTCAAAAATGTCCTCGACGCGGTAAAGCGTGTTGACAAACAGCAGAGCCACCAATCCGGCCACCAGTCCGAGTCCGGCATAGGCGATCAGTTCCAGCGGACTCGCCAGGCTGTAGCCCGGGACCTCGAACGCGGGCACGTCGCCAAGAAAGTGCCGCGAAACGACCGTGGCCGTTACCGACGAGATGACAATCGGGGAAAAACGCGAGACCGTGAATTCACCTAGAATGATCTCCAGCGAAAAGAGGGCGCCGGCCACCGGAGCATTGAATGTAGCCGCGATGCCGGCTGCCGCACCGCAACCGACCATGGTCCTCAGGCGACGTTCGTTAACGCGCAGCCATTGACCGATTGTCGATCCGAGCGCCGAGCCGATCTGAACGATAGGTCCCTCCCGCCCCACCGACCCCCCGGACGCGATGGTAATTGCGGAAGCGAACATCTTGGCGATCACAACTCGAGGCCTGATGCGGCTGCTGCGCAACGCCACCGCCTCCATGACCTCGGGAACCCCGTGTCCCTTGGCCTCGCGCGCGGTATAATAGGTTATGAGACCCACTATCAGTCCGCCAAGCCCGGGAGCGCCGACTTTCCAGTACCAGGGCAGCGCCCGTATGTGTTCCACCAGATCGTGGTTCTGCGACCAGGCGAGTAGCTGCAGAACCTCGATCAGTTTCCTGAAACCAACCGCGCAAAGCCCACCGGCCAGTCCGATGATGAGCGCAACCACGACCATGTACCGGTAGTTGGTGCGCCGGAACTCCTCATGCCACCGACCCAGAGTTGCTGTCGCCCGGTTCATACTGCGGCTCCTCCATGAAAGAGGCCAGAGTACCCGGACCGCAGGCCTTCACCTCGAATCCACATCAACATACGCGGGGCAATGTATGGCCGATAGCATACCGGGACAAGGATTTTGGGCGCCCGATTGATGCTGCGCGGGCCTGTTCTTGACTTTCGGACACAGCCGCCTTTTCTTGGTGGCGTTGTGAACTTGACCCGTGAACTCCCGTCTGAGAGGTGTTTTCCATGCGTTCGACAGCTGATGCAGTAGTTATTGGTGGAGGCATAGTTGGTGCATCCGCGGCTTTCTATCTGGCTCGGGAGAAGTTTGGGCAAGTAGTCCTTCTGGAGAAGGAAGATGTCCTCGGCGCACATGCTACTTCCAAGGCCGCAGGCGGAATCAGAGCACAGTTCACAACCCGGGTGAATATCGAGATGTCGATGCTGGCCGAGCGCATTTTTGAACGATTCGAAGAAGAGACCGGGTATCCGGCCCTGTTTGACCAGGTCGGCTACATGTTCCTTCTCTATGACGAGCCGAGCGTTGAGGTCTTCAAGAAGGCCTGTGAACTGCAGCGCTCGCTCGGCCTGAGTGTCGAGTTACTCCAGCCCGAAGACATTGGCCAGTATGCACCTCATGTCTCGCTCGAAGGCGTCAGGATGGCGACCTTCTGCAAAGCTGACGGCTTGGGTGATCCTCACGAGTTCCTCTCCGGGTACGAGAAGGGAGCACGAAAGCTGGGAGTTGAGATTAACGCGGCGACCGAAGTCACGGGGATCAGCGTCGAAAGCGGCAGCATTACCGGTATCAAGACGAGCAGGGGGGACATCAGCACGCCTTTGGTGGTTAATTGCGCCGGTCCATTTGCCAAGCTCATCGGGCGAATGGTTGGCGCCGATGTGAAAATTGAGCCAATACGCCGCCAGATTGTCACTACCGGCCCGCTGGACTTTGTCAAGCCACACTTTCCGATGGTTGTTTCTAACAAGACCGGACTGTACTCGCACAAGGAATCGGGCGGGCTGCTTCTCGGCTGGGCCAGCCCCGACGTAAAGCCGTCGTTTGATGTCTCAATTGACCCCGACTACACCGACGGCATTCTCGAGCGCGCCCTGGAGCTGATACCCCGGCTTGAGGAAGCCGAAGTCGCCAATCAATGGGCCGGGTTGTACGAGGTCACGCCGGATCATCACGGGATAATCGGATGGGAGCCATCCATCGAGGGAATGTTCCTCTGCGCCGGCTTCTCCGGTCATGGTTTCATGCATGCACCCTCAGCCGGACTCGTGACGGCGCAGAAAATCACGGGCAAGGACACAGCGGTCGACATTAGTCCGCTCGCGCCGGAGCGATTCGCCGCAGGCGACACGGTCGAGGAAACTAACGTGATTTGAATGATCGCCGGCAACAGCCGGGTGTACTATATTGAAAGGAACTGATTCTCTCGGAGGAAGGATGCTGAAGTATGTACTTTGTCTTTCCATGATCGCGATGGCGACAATTGCTGCCGATCAAGAGGAAACATGTCCAGCCGATCGGGTCGGCAGGCAGGGATTCGAACCTTTCGAGGAGTTTCACGCCGTGATGGCCCCGGCCTGGCACCAGGCCTGGGCAGCCAGGGATTATGCAGCTCTTTTCGCCGCCGGAGACGAGTTCTCAAACCTATTCAAGAAGATCGCATTCCTGAAGCCGCCGTTCAAAACCGACACTCGTCGCCAGGCCTTTCTGGAACACCGACAGGAGTTCGCACAACTGGTGCGTGACTATCATGCAGCTTGTCGCGGCAAGGATTCGTCAGCGGTGATCGAGATAATGCCCCGGCTCCACGATGCCTTCGAGGAAACCGCCGCTACTCTCCTGCCGGTATATTATCCGGAGTTCGAAGGATTTGTGGTGACCCTGAATCTCATTACCGAGACTCACCTGCCGGCCGATAACATCGAGGGCCTGGTGGGATCCACCGAGACCCTTGTACGCAAGGCTGATGCAATGGACGCCGAGACAGTACCATCCGAGCTAAGCTCGGCCCGCGATGAGGTTGTAAGACGGCAGGAATTGCTTAAAGACCTGAGCCACGAGTTGTCAGAGGCGCTGACGGACGGCGACATGGGCGCCTTCAGGACAACGCTGTCCCAATTACAGACGGAGGTCGAGAGGTTCATAACAGATTTCATATAGCTCGCCTGCATCAGGCGCGTGCGGCTGACTATTGAGAGGCCTCAAGGGCCGCCCGGAACTAGCGTCGTTCCTGTTCGTCGCCCTCCGACAGGTCGAGCATGCGGATGCCGTCGGAGTAATCGATCGAACGCGGGATCTTCACATTCAACAGCTTCTTGGTCACTCTCTGAATTCGCTCGGCCGATTCCTCGATGGTCTTCAATTTCGCCACGATCCGCTCGTCGAGGCGGTCGGCGTCCCGAAGCATGAGTTGCACATTTCCGAGTATAGCGGTTAGGGGACTGTTGATCTCGTGATTTACGGTGACCGCTGTCTCGACAATGCCCGACAACTTCTCCTTCTGCAGCGCCTCTGCATCTTGAGCAGTCTCCTTGTCCGCCTCGGTTGCGGCATGGACCAGGGCAAGCGTGGCGCTGAGGGCTTCGAGAAACATGTCCTGATGAACCAGCCGACCGCGCCCTTCCTGAAGACCGACGATGGCGCCGAATATGCGGCCCCCTTTCCTGAGCGGAAGGGTGAACGACTGGTAGGGCGCGTCCCCGCCGAACGACATGTACGCTGAGACCAGAGCCCGGTCCCGGCGCAATTGCATGAATAGCTCCGACTCCAGCTGCTGCAGTGACGATCTGGCCGAATCCGTCTCCGCGTGGCTGATAGTCAGGACCGGGCGGTGATCACGGTCCCAGATATGCAGCGCCGCCGCCTGCAGCCCCACCAGGGCGGCCGTCTGCTGCAAGGCAAGGCTTGCCACCGAACGTATGTCGTCGGCGCCGGCGCCTTCAACGGCTACCTGATGAAGAATCTCGAATCTGTCCGGGCTCTGCTGGTTCATAGCGATAGGTACTCTGCAAGACTGTCGAGCAAACGGAATGCCTGCCAAGGAGCCTGGAACAGACATCGACGAGCCGTTGCCCACGTGCATAAGATAGGGCAAATCAAGCGATAGAACCAGCCCGAAAAGCTGTTCAGGAATTGATCTGGACAGGCTTGCGGCAAACAGGTGAAAGAGGTTTCACACTCACGGCAGACTTGCTGCATCATCGGCCGTTTCGGGGCCGTTTCTGGTTTGACAGCCCGCGGCCAAGGGCTTACATTGTGTGTTTCCTCGATGGATCGAGGCGATAAGGCATGGTGGACAAAATGATACACGACAACTGTGGCGTCTTCGGTGTCTACGGCTCCTCTCGCGCCGCTGACCTGACTTATTTCGGCCTATACTCACTTCAGCACCGGGGCCAGGAATCGGCCGGAATCGTTACCCGTGACAGGGACGGCGGCATCCACATGCACAAGGCCATGGGTGAGGTCTCCGAAGTATTCGCCGATAGCGGAACGCTGCGGCGTCTGCCCGGCAATATAGCCATCGGTCATACCCGGTACAGTACAGCCGGAGCGTCATCGCTGATCAACATCCAGCCCTTCCTGATAACCAACCGGGACAAATCCCTGGCGATCGCCCACAACGGCAACCTGACCAACTCCGTTGAATTGCGTCGCAAGCTGGACGCCGAGGGGTCAATCTTCCAGACAACATCCGATACCGAAACAATCCTGCATGTCGCCACCCGCTCTCGCAAGAGAAGCCGGATAGCGCGCATTTGTGACGCACTCAACCAGATCAGGGGGGCATTTTCGCTAGTGTTTCTGACCGATGACTCCATCATCGCCGCCCGTGATTCTCACGGCTTTCGTCCTCTCTGCCTCGGGAAGTTTCGCCGCGCCTGGGTGGTCGCCAGCGAGACATGCGCTTTCGACATAATCGGGGCGAAATATGTGCGAGATGTCGAACCCGGAGAGGTTCTGGAAATCAGCGCTGACGGCCTCAAGTCCTACTTCCCGATGAAGAAGACCAAGCATGCGTTCTGCATTTTCGAATATGTCTATTTTTCGCGCCCGGACTCCAAGGTGTTCGGTGAGAACGTGGACAAGATCAGGCGTCGCCTGGGTCGCCAGTTGGCGCGTGAGCACCCGGTCGATGCGGACATCGTTATTAGCATCCCGGACTCGGCCAATACCGCTGCGCTGGGTTTCTCTGAGGAGTCGGGCATGCGTTTCGAGATCGGCCTGATACGCAATCACTATGTCGGGCGCTCCTTCATCGATCCCCACCAGTCAATCCGTGATCTCGATGTCAAGGTCAAGTTCAATCCGGTCAAGGGCGTTTTGGCGGGCCGCAGGGTCGTCGTGGTGGATGATTCGATTGTGCGGGGCACGACATCGAAGAAACTGATCTCGATGATTCGGGCGGCCGGGGCCAGAGAGATCCACTTCCGTGTCTCCTCTCCCCCGATCATTTCTCCGTGCTTTTATGGCATAGACATGCCGACCAGACGCGAGCTGATCGCCTCGCGGCAGAGTGTGGCTCAAATCGAAAAGCACCTCGAGGTCGATTCGCTCAAGTACTTGTCGCTGGAGGGAATGCTCTCGATGTCCTCACTTCCCGACACTACTTTCTGCTCGGCCTGCTTTTCCGGCGACTACCCTATCAGACCGCCTAAGATCAACGGGAAGAACTACCTGGACCGAATCCGGCGCCTGCGGGCCTGATGCCCGGAGGCTATTCCTGTTCCCGGCCTTGCCGATAGAACTCATAGGATTGTCCTGATTGACAATTCGGCGGCTTCGTATATCTTACGGTAGGGTACCGATTGCTCTGAGATACTCACCGCCAACGGTTTCAGATGATTACCTGTTCATTTGGAGCCACTTCTTCAGACGGGTTTATTAACCCGGAGGACAGATGAAGGCCGATCGGAATCATGATTTTCGGGCTGTTGCCCTGACAGGCATGCTGGTGCTGCTAACTGCGGTAGCCGCATGGGCTGTGTCTGGACTCGGCTTGGAACGGTCCGACCGAAGCCATCACTATCTCCGACAGCGAACACTACCCGAGAAACCAGCCCGGGCCGTGATCGACGCCGGGACTCGAATCTCACATGTGGTTGTCAAATTCCGTGATGAGACCCAGACCCGACTTCGCAGTGGCAGGCTTGTATCTCCGTCGACTTCGCTGGAGGACGTCAGGCAAGTGCTTGAACCCTACACTGCCGGGCGCGTCGAACGTTTGTTCGCAGGCTGGAGTGAGGACCGTCTGAATGCGGACCGCAGGAGGCTGCAGGCTGCCTCGGGGCAGGAACTGGCCGACCTCAACACATACTACGAAATTGAGATCAGCGAACCCAATAAGGCACAGGCGCTGGTAAACCAGCTCAATGCTCTGGACGTGGTCGAGATCGCCTATGTGCAGCCGCTCCCGGAGGAGGCCGGGGACATATACCCTCCGACGCCCGACTATCAGGAGTATCAGGATTACCGCGAGGCGGCGCCCGAGGGGATTGACGCCGATTACGCCAATACCCTGGCCGGCGGCGATGGGACCGGCGTCAAGATAGTCGATATCGAAATAAACTGGCAGACTACCCACGAGGACCTGGGAAAGGCTGTCGGGAACGTCATCGGCCCATATCCAGGTGGCGGGTCAACGTCGGATCACGGAACAGCGGTGATCGGCCAGATGATCGCGGGGGACAATGGCTACGGAGTGACGGGTATATGTCCTGGTGCGGACATCGGGATGGTGTCGGTGGCCTACCAGTCGACCGCCCAGGCCCTGTACAGCGCCATCGATAACCTCGAATCCGGCGACCTGATTCTGATAGAACTGCACGCTCCCGGCCCGCGATACAACTTTCAGTCCCGCCCGGACCAGCTCGGCTATGTCTGTATGGAGTACTGGCAGGCCAACTATGACGCCATTCTCTATGCCTGGGCGAATGGGATTGTAGTTGTACAGGCGGCTGGAAACGGCGCCGAGGACTTCGACGATCCACTCTATGAGTCGCTCTTCGACACGACCTATAGGAACTCACACGCGATTATCGTCGGTGCAGGATACCCACCCGCCTCAGGACAGGACCGGCAGCGCCAGAGCTTCTCGAATTATGGCGAACGAGTTAACATGCAGGGCTATGGATCGGGAGTCTATACCTGTGGCTACGGCAACTTGTTTGACGGCGACGGCGATCGCAATCAGTACTATACGGCGTTCTTCAGCGGAACTTCCTCCGCCTCCCCGATTGTCACCGGCGCCGCCGCCTGCCTGCAAGGATACCACCAGGAGACTTACGGCATATCCATGACTTCCGATATGATACGCGATGCCCTGGTAGCCACCGGCAGCCCCCAGCAGGGTGATTCATCCGAACACATCGGGCCCCGCCCCGATCTGCAAGCGGCGATCGCCCAGCTTGAGTCGCCACCATCGCTCTATGCCGAACCTGTCCTCATTGATACGATGGTCGATCAGAGCACTATCCTCGACATCGGCATTTGGCTCAGGAACCGCTCCGGCTCGCAGGCGATTGATTTCACGGCCACCGACAGCGACAGCCTGGTCAAGGTTGTCGACTGGCTTAGCGTCGCACCGGCGAGCGGCACAATCGGCGCGGCAGATTCGATGCTCTTATCGGTCACGATCGACGCCACTGTCCTGGTGGAGCAAGTCGAGCGATATCGAGGTATTGTCGAAGTCAACTGGGGGGCCTCGGGCGGCAGCCTCGATGCCACGTTGTGGCTCCCCGTGTATCTGACCGTGCCCTGCAGCGACTCAACCTACTCCGCCGGGAAGACGGGAGACTCAGGGGGGCCGGAGTATAGCTGGATCGACGCCCGGACCCTCGGAACCAGGATCAGTTTCGACAATTTCTATCACGGCGGCGCCACCAACAAGCTCGACGACGGAAGCGTCGGCCCTTTCAATATCGGGTTCAAGTTTCCATTCTACGACACCACCTTCAACCGCGTCTACATCGGTGTCAACGGTGGGCTGTCGTTCACCGACACGAGTCTGAACGTCAACGGCTACTTCAGCGGCATCGACATACCTGGGGCGCCGTTCAACACCATCATCGCTCCTTTCTGGACAGATCTGATATTCGATACGATAGCGGTGCCTGACGGCGGCATTTACAGGTGGAATGATCCGCAATACGACACCCTGGTCATTCAATGGTACCATCCGGGCAGCTTCAACGACCCGAGCGATACCACCTTGAACTTTGAAGCGATTCTGACAGTCGACGGATCCATTGTTTTCCAGTACGCCGACCTCGGGGTCAGCGGACTCGAGGACAACTGCCTGATAGGCGTGGCGAGTGACGGCTGCAAAGGCTTGAGTTACGTCAATGCGGGCGACATCCCCGAACACGTCGTCGGGCCGGGAGAAGCGGTTCGCTTCTACTTCACCGATCGCGAGTGGGTGGTGGCCGGCGATGTCGATGGTTCCGGCGGAGGCGTGGACATTGCGGATCTGGTCTACCTGGTCACTTTCATGTTTCAGGGCGGCCCGCCGCCTGTCCCCTACGAGTCGGCCAATGTCAACTGCATCGGCGATATCGATATTGCCGATCTGGTCTACCTGGTCAGCTACATGTTCCAGGGTGGCCCCCAACCCTGTTACTACTTCCGCATGCTATAGGGGCTTGCTGATGAACTTCGGGCGGCCCACTGACGCCGCCGCGGAGGCAAGCCTCGTGCCTGTTTGACAGAGGCCGTTGTGCCGCGTTGTGGACAGCCTTGTGTCGCCTGACCAGAGGCAGGGCAGCCCGGTTTTCCGTTGATTATGGGCTCCTTCCACAGGCGCCCGGAATGGACATGTGCCCCGCGCCGACGTCCCCCGATCGGCAGGCAGGTCCGCGGCAGCGAGGCCTCAATGGTACTGGCTGTGTTGGACCTCGAACTTTCGTCGTAGTTCCCGGTCTACAGGAAGGCGAATAGTGCCTGCTGCGATAGCTTCAGAAAATGCTGCGGCCAGAGACCCAATCCCATCGTACCAGCAGCGGTTATGATGAGCGCCAGGACAATGCTCGTCGAATAAGTGACCGGAATGAATGCTGACTCGCTCTGGTCAAGATAAGCTGCCTTGACCACCCGAAGATAGTAATAGACCGAAACGAATGAATTCAGGACGCCGATTATGGCCAGCCAGATGAATCCGGCCTTAACAGCGGCCGAAAAGATATAGAACTTACCGAAGAATCCGACCGTCGGGGGGAAACCAGAGAGCGCAAACATGAACAGCGCAAGGACCCCGGCCAGGTAAGGGTTGGCCCTGGACAGCCCGGAGAGTTCACTGAAGTCGGATCGACATCCCGATCGAGTCTCGAGCAGGGTTATCACCGCAAAGCCACCCAGGTTGAACATGGCGTAGCCCACCAGATAGAAGATGGCTGCGGAAATGGCCTCCGAACCTCCTACCGCCAGGGCTATCAAGATATAGCCTGCGTGGGCGATCGACGAATAGGCAAGCATGCGCTTGACGTTATCCTGTCGGAGCGCCAATACGTTACCCACTGTCATGGTTAGTACCGCAAGGACCCAGAAGGTTGTCGAAAGAATATCGACCTGCTCCAGGCCAAACAAGAATATGCGAAGCATGACAGCGAATCCTGCCGCCTTAGGCCCGGCCGAGAAGAAGGCCGTTACCGGCGTGGGCGCACCCTGATACACATCGGGCACCCATGTATGGAAGGGAACCGCGGCGACCTTGAAGCAGAATCCAACCAGCATGAGGGCGGACCCGGCATAGAGCAGCTCACGGTTACTGGCCATTATGTAGCTGAAATCGGCCACCAGACGGCGCAGGTCAGTGGTTTCTGAAGCGCCGAAGACCAGAGTTATACCCATCAGCAGGAAGCCGCTGGCGAAGGCGCCCATGACAAAGTACTTCAGGCCTGCTTCGTTCGATATGAGCGACCTGCGGGCGAATGCGGCCATGACATAGAGGGGCACCGACATTATCTCGAGCCCGAGGAACATAACGACCAGGTCCGTGCTGTTAGCCATGACCATCATGCCCATGGTCGATATAAGCAACAGGGCGTAGAACTCGGCCCGGTTTATCCCCTTTACCGCAAGATAGCGGTGAGCGATAAAAAGCGTGATGATGGAGATCACTGCGAAGATGACTTTGAAGGCCGTCCCGTAGTCATCGCAGGTAACCATCCCGAAGAAGCCGGATGCCTGATTTCCCCATTGCCCAACCGCAAGGAAGAGCGAGACAGCCAGTCCGATGAGAGCAAAGACCGGGGCCAAGCGCGAAACCGATCGCAGAGACGATGTCAGAAGAATGACGAATGCGGCTGCTATCAGCGCGATTTCGGGCGCCAGCATGCCGAAGTCTATAGATGCCGAAGTGAAGTCTATCATATTTACTCAGAACCGACGACGACCGTCGCCGAAGCTAAAACCCTCATCCGCCACCGAATCCGATTTTCAATTCACCGCGGTCCAGGATCACCGGAACAATCCGTTCACCGTCGGTCAGTTCAATGACCTTGTCCCTGGCCCCCGGCGTATTGTGAATGTCGACCTCATCGTAGGCCACACCGTTTTCCGCATAGTGCTTTTTCGCCGCCGCGCAGTACGGACAGCCCGCCTTGGTATATATAATCACATCAGCCATTGTCACTTGCCTCTATCGACCAGCGACTCGATAGTCCAGGTATCGCTGTCCACGGGTTTTATCACGCCGCGATCCGGATCGATTTGAACCGTATGCGCTTTAGTCATTTGCTGCAGGATTCCACGAACCGCCGGCTCAATACGATCCAATAGCGGCTTCGGGTAGATACCGATCCAGAAAATCAGCAGCACCAGCGGCACGACCGTAAGTTTCTCGCGCAGGTTGATATCGGTAAGTTTCTCGTTGGCCGGATTCGTTAGCTTGCCGAATATCACGCGCTGGTACATCCAGAGCATGTAACAGGCGGCCAGAATCACACCCGACGCCGCCAGTACACCGAAGACCGCATTCGCCTTGAAAACGCCCAACAGCACCAGGAACTCGCCGACGAAGCCGTTGGTGAACGGCAGGCCGATCGACGACAACATCACTATCATGAACACCGCCGAGTAGAACGGCATCACCTTGGCGATCCCGCCGAACTCGCTGATCATTCTCGTGTGCCTGCGATCGTAGATCATACCTACCACAAGAAAGAGCGCCCCTGTCGATACTCCGTGGTTGATCATCTGCATGACCGAACCCTGGAGGCCTTGAGTGTTGAGCGCGAACATGCCCAGCATACAGAATCCCATGTGGGAAACCGAAGAGAAAGCCACCAGCGACTTGACATCTTTCTGGACCATAGCCACCAGGGCGCCGTAAATGATCGCGATTATCGACAGCACGCCGATCAGCGGTACCGCCGCAACACTGGCATCGGGGAACATCGGCAGGCATATACGAAGGAAGCCGTACGTGCCCATTTTCAGCAGCACCCCCGCCAGTATGACCGAGCCGGCTGTCGGCGCCTGAACATGAGCATCGGGGAGCCAGGTATGCAGAGGCCAGAGAGGCACCTTGATGGCAAAGGCGAGCGCGAAGGCGCCGAATAGCCATATTTGCGCCTGGTAGTCGATCGGCATTTCGGCCAGCTTCATCATGTCGAAGGTGTAGACACCGGCGAATTTCTGATACTCGAAGAGGACCCACAGCACGGCGACCAGCATCAGCAGGGACCCGAACATTGTAAACAGCACGAACTTGATGGCGGCATAGATTCGGCGAGGTCCGCCCCACACTCCGATGATGAAGTACATCGGGACAAGCATCACTTCCCAGAAAACATAGAACATGAACAGATCGAGCGCGCAGAAGACTCCGATCATACCGGTCTCGAGCAGAAGCATCGAGATGAAGAACCCCTTTACCCCGTCGGTGATAGACTTCCAGGAGAAGATGATGCAAATGACCGTGAGAATCGAAGTCAGTATGATGAGCAGCAACGAGATGCCGTCTATGCCGAGATGATAGCTTATGCCGAAGCTGCTGATCCAGGCAGTGTTGACTTCGAACTGCATACCGCTGGCCAACGGATCGAACATTCCCCACAGCAGAAACGACAGCAGCATCGTCACAAAAGCCACGATCAGGCTGATCGAGCGTATGCTGTCGTGTTGCTGCTTCGGAACGAGCAGCAGCAGGGCGGCCCCGAGGGTCGGGAAGAATGTAATCAATGTCAGAATGTGATCTTCCATAAACTCTTCCCTCTATCGCCACACGTAGAACGCCAACACCGCGACGACCCCAAAGACAAATACAGTCGCATAGCTGCGAATGCGACCGGTCTGAGCCCGGCGCAGTAGCTGCGAGATGTCGCCGTAAACTGCCGCCGCGCCGTTGATCAGGCCGTCGATAAGGACTACATCCACAATCTTCCAGAGGAAGATCGATCCGCCCACGACCGGACGAACCACGACCGCATGATAGAACTCATCGACATAGTATTTGTTAAGCAGCACGCGATGAACACCGGACATCCTCTCCCTCAGCCTGGTGGCCAGCTCCGGCGAAGACTTGTATATCTTGCGAGCGGCGAATATGGCCGTGAGCACAAGCACCACCGACAGCACCATCAGCAACCACTCCATCCCGGTGTCGGCGCCGCTGGCCGCCAGAGCGTGAACAGCGGCCTCATGGGAAGGGCCTGCCATGACCGGCTCCAGCCAATGCTCGAAGTAATTCGTCACTCCGAAGATGTGCGGAATCCCGACCCAACCGCCAACTACCGACAACACCGCCAGCACCATCAGGGGAACAGTCATTGACCTGGGCGCCTCATGGATATGTTCGCGCGTGTGCTCGTCCATACGCTCCTGACCGTGAAACGTAAGATAGATAAGGCGGAACATGTAGAACGCCGTGAGGCCGGCCGTAACGAAGCCAATCAGCCAGAGGAGCCAGTGACCGTGATCGGAGGAGAAGGACTTCCACAGAATCTCATCCTTGGAGAAGAAGCCGCTGAATCCGGGGATGCCGCTGATGGCCAGAGTGGCGATCAGCATGGTGATATAGGTGACGGGCAGATACTTCCTCAGATTGCCCATCTTGCGCATATCCTGCTCATCGGACATCGCGTGGATAACAGCCCCCGAGGCCAGGAACAGCAACGCCTTGAAGAAAGCATGGGTCATCAGGTGAAATATCCCGGCGGTAAAGGCAGCCACACCGCAGGCCAGGAACATGTATCCCAACTGACTGACGGTGGAATAGGCCAGGACACGCTTGATGTCGTTCTGAGCGAGCCCGATGGTGGCGGCGAACAGGGCGGTCGCGGCGCCGATGACGGCCACGACTCCCAGGGCATCGGGGGCCATCAGGTACAGGACATTCGAGCGCGCGATCATATAAACCCCCGCGGTCACCATCGTCGCGGCATGGATCAGAGCCGAGACCGGGGTCGGGCCCTCCATGGCATCTGGCAGCCAAACATAGAGAGGTATCTGAGCCGACTTGCCTGTTGCCCCCACGAACATCAGGATGCACGCGGCAGTGATGAGGCCGCCGCCCGCAATGAAGACATGAGGAGCGGTCTCCATGACTGTCAGAAAATCGAGCGAGCCGACCTGCCAGAAGATGATGAACATCGCGATAAGGAAACCGAAGTCACCGATTCGGTTGACAATGAAGGCCTTCTTGCCGGCATCACTGGCCGATTTGCGCTCATACCAGAAGCCGATCAGCAAGTATGAACACAGCCCGACTCCTTCCCAGCCCACGAACATTAGCAGGTAATTATCGGCCAGGACAAGGGTCAGCATGGCGAAGGTGAACAGGTTCAGATACGTAAAATACCGGCCGAAGCCCGGATCGTGAGCCATGTAGCCGGTTGAATACACATGAATGAGAAAACCCACTCCGCTCACCACCAGGATCATCACGGCCGACAGAGGATCCAGAAGAAAACCGATGTTGACCTTCAGCGCTCCGGAGGGAATCCATGTAAACAGAACCTGCTCAATAATCCGCGAATCGGATGGAAGGCTCCGTAGTTCGAAGAACAGCAAAGCCGAGAGGACAAAGGAGAGGCCAACCGTCGCACATGCCACCAGGTTGACGACCGACCGCGACAGACGTCCGAGCAGCAAACCGTTGATCAAAACGCCGATCAGCGGCAGCAGTGGAACCAGGAACAGATAGTCCGCCATGATTGTCTATCGCCTCACCATTTCATCAGGTTGTAGCGGTCCACACTTATTGTCTCCCGATTGCGGAAGACCGTGATTATCAGCGCGAGGCCGACCGCCGCCTCGGCGGCCGCGACAGTCAGCGCCAGGAACACGATGGCATGCCCGTCGGTGATGTTCAGCGCCCGGGAAAACGCAATAAGACCCAGATTAGCGGCATTGAGCATCAACTCAATGGACATGAACAGGATGATCAGGTTGCGACTGATCAATACGCCAACAGTACCTATAGCAAACAGCACCATGGCGACGATCAAGTAGGCGGGAACGCCGACCATATCAGCCTCCTGCCTCAACGTCGTTGGTTGCATCTTGCGACTCGATGCCCACGGTCGGCTCCGAGTTCTCCCGGAAACGCTTCGCCAGAACCACTGCCCCGACGATGGCCGAAAGCAGCAGAATCGATGTCAACTCGAAAGGATACAGGTACTTCGTAAACAGCAACTCGGCCACGGCTTCTACGCTCCCGAAGGTCTCGGGCATGGACTGAAGCATGCCGGTCGGGCCGGCCTCCGGGAAGAACCCGCTTTTGACCACGAATGTACCTTCGACAAAGAACAGCCCGGCCAGGATAACTTTGGCGCCTGTCCTCATCGGGTAGCTCTCCTGCCCCAGGTCCTCGGTACCACGCAGGTTAAGCAGCATGATGACAAAAAGGAAGAGAACCAGGATCGCGCCGGCGTAAACAATCAGCAGGATAACAGCCATGAACACCGCACTCAACTGAATGTACAGGACCGCCTGCGCGACCATTGAGAGGATGAGATACAGGACGGAAGCCACGGGATTGCGCTGGGCGATCATCATGACCGCACCGAAGATTGCAATTATGGCCGAAACGGCGAATATGATCGTGTCGATGGTCATTTCGGTTTGT
The DNA here is from genome assembly GCA_964526835.1 of uncultured Ignavibacteriales bacterium. Lineage (GTDB taxonomy): Bacteria > Zixibacteria > MSB-5A5 > GN15 > FEB-12 > DAOSXA01. The sequence goes on along the minus strand of CAZGMK010000003.1, from coordinate 85,283 downwards.
CCGTCACTCCGTAGGCTTTTCGCACCCGGCGATAGATGCGTTTGAATGGGTTGTCCTTGCGCGGATGCGGAACCAGCATCTCTTCCTTCGTGTAGATAAACGAGTTACGATCGTAGGCGGAGAACTCATACTCGTGCCCGAGGAAGATCGCCTCCTCCGGGCAAGCCTCTTCGCAGAAACCACAGAAGATACATCGGATGAGGTTTATCTCGTAGATCTTCGCCTGTCGTTCGCCCTTTTCGTTCTCCTCCGGCTCCATGTAGATCGCATCGGCGGGACAAGCGGCGGCGCACAAACCACAGCATACACATCGCTCGGTCCCGTCATCGTACCGTTCGAGATAGTGCTTCCCGCGGTAACGCGGCGCCATAGGCTTCTTCTTGCGCGGATAATCCAGCGTCACCGGTTTGCGGAACAGGTGCTTGAAGGTCACCCAGAACCCGACCGGCATCCTGAAGAGGACGTTTACAAATGCCTTGGCTACTTCTCTCATCGTCCTGCCGCTCCGATCACGTCATTACAATTATGGCCGTGACTATAGTATTCAACATGGCCAGCGGGAACAAGACTTTCCAGCCGAAATTCATGAGCTGGTCGTAACGGAATCTCGGAAAGGTCGCCCGCAGCCATATATAGAAAAACATGAAAACAAATACCTTGATAAGGAACCAGACCAGGCCCGGCAGCCATGGACCCTGCCAACCTCCCAGAAACAGCGTTGCGGCCAAAGCTGAAGCGGCCAGCATCGCGGCGTATTCGCCTATGAAGAAGGTGGCAAAGCGCATCGATGAATACTCGGTATGGTAGCCGCCGACCAACTCCGACTCCGCCTCCGGCATATCAAACGGAGCGCGGTTTGTCTCCGCAATGGCGCAGGCCAGGAATAGGAAGAAGGCCACCGGCTGGCGGAAAATGAACCAATCACCAACCGAGGACTGCTGCTCCACAATCTCACGAAGCGAAAGCGTGTTGGCAATCAACAGAACCCCTATTATCGACAGACCATAGCCGATCTCATATGAGATCATCTGGGCCGAGGAACGTATTCCACCGAGCAACGAGTACTTCGAACCGGACGACCAACCGGCCAGGACGATTCCGTAGACTTCCAGTGAACCAATCGCGAAGATATACAGCAGGGCGATGTTGAGGTCCGAAATGACACCCTGGATTTCATAGCCGAACAGCTCGCCGTCGGGAGCGAACGGAACCACCGCAAAAGTGAGCAGCGGGGGAACAAAAGCCACTATGGGTGCGAGCAAATAAGTGATCCGCTCGGCCCGGCTGGGAACAATGTCCTCCTTGAAAACCAGCTTCACCGCATCGGCTATAGGTTGCAGTAGGCCATACGGTCCGGCGTAACTTGGACCAATGCGATGCTGCAAATGACCGACCACTTTGCGCTCCAGGTAAGTCGAATAAGCACAGGCCGTGAGGACCGCGCCGACAACGACAGCAACCTTGAGCGACGATATGATTATCATTTCGAGCATCGGCTACTTCTCCACCTTGCTGATCTTTACCCGGTCGACCCGCCGCTTGCGCATCAGCAGCGAATTGGCCTCGGTCGAGGCGAAATTACGAGGCAGCCGAACCACATCGCTGTCCAGCCATTCGGAAATCCGCACCGGGGCAATGACTTTCGCCACCGGCGACTCCACCCGGACAGAATCGTCTTCAGTCAGCTCGTAACGAGCGGCCAGGTCAGAGGAAATTTCAACATACGCCTCACCCTGGAAATTGGCCAAAGACGGCGCCTTCTCGGTCAGGTGGCCGCAGTGATGGGGATCATCACAGATGAACAGCGGCAGGGTATACTCACCCTCAATCGCTTCCGCCGTCGACGGAACCTCTAAGAAGTCGGCGGGCCAGCTCGCCTCGGGCTGGACGCCGAGAAGTCGATCTATCTCCTCCTGACGCTGTTGGTCCGAATCGAACAGCGGGCGGCCGAATCGCTCGGCAAGCAACGCGGCGATCTCATATCCCGGTTTCGCCTCGCCGCGCGCCCTGAGGCCCCGGTAGGCCGTCTGCACGCGGCCTTCAAGATTCACGTAGTCGCCCTGATACTCAGCCCATGAACACAAAGGCAGAACTACATCCGCCAACTCGGTCGTATCACTCTCGAACAGATCACACGCTACCAAAAACTCGAGCTTGTCAAAGCCCTCTCTCACAAACGCCCTGTCCGGATACAGGTGTATCGGGTTACCGCCAAAGACGATCGCGCCGCGGATCTCTTCCTTCTTCATGAGAGCCAGCATCGCGTCGGTGTTGTGAGGTTCACATTCCGGCAGGCCGCCCCAGAGCGACTTGATTTCCTCCTCGGTCGCCTTCGGCAAATACGGCGCCACTCCCAGCCGATGGGCCCCGGCTGAATTGGAGTACCGCGCCAGAACAGCCACCTGGCCATGCTCATTGAGGCCAAACAGCTTCGTCATGTTGGCGACAGCGGAAGCGATGGCTTCCCTGTGGTGTGAACGGGCGATCAGCTCGCCGAGCATGACCGTAACTTTACTACCCTGAGACAGAGCCCTGGCAATGATCCTGACATCCTCGAGCTGCACCCCGCATTGCTCCACAGCCCGCGCCGCATCCGCAAGTCCGAGCTTGCTCTTCAGCGCCTCGCCATGCGCCTGCTCGACCAGACCGTCCTCGATTGCAGCCAGACAGATGGCGTTGATGACCATCTCGTCGGCGCCAGGATTGTAGACAATTTCAAGATCGGCCACATCGGCGGACTTCACCGAATACGGGTTCATTGAGTAGATCCGGGGCTTCTGGAAATTGAAGGCCTTGCGTATCCGCAAATACTCGTTCGGGTGCTCACTAACCAGGTCGGAGCCGAAAGACAGAATTACATCGCTGTCGTCGATGTCGGCTATCCTGAAAGGCTGCCTGCATAGTTTTTCGAAGACCGTATCCGCCGAGGCCGGCAACATCCGGTAATCGGATCGAAAATCGACATTGTTCGTGCCAATAACTGCCCGCATGAACTTGTTGAAGGCATGCAGAGAGGAGTTATCAAGGCCGGGCCAGGCAAGACCGCCTATACACACCGCGCCTTTTTTCGCCTTAATCTCGGTGAACCGCTGATGGATTAGATCCAGCGCCTCGTCCCAGCTTGTCTCGACTTGCTTGCCGCCTTTCTTCACCAGCGGACGCCTGAGCCGATCCTCGGAATTCACGATCTGGTATCCGTATCGTGTAACGTCGGCAATCCAGCCATCATCGATGTCGTCATTACACCGTGAAGTAACACGGAATATCTTGTCGCGATGATCCTCTTTGTAGAACAGGATATTGCTACCGCTGGAGGTCCACGGGCAGATGGAGGCGACAGTCTGGGTCAACCAGACCCGAATCTTGTATCGCCAATCGCTGTTGGTCAGCGCCCCGACCGGACAAATCTCGACCAAGTTGCCGCTGAACGGATTATCCACCTGTCTCCCGGGAGCGGCATTGATCTGGGCGATATTACCGCGCTCGTACACGCCCAAATCATACTCGCCGAAAGCTTCCTTGTTGGCGCGGACACAGCGATAACACAGTATGCAACGGTTGCGATTGAGAATTATCTCCGGGCCGATCTTGAGGTCGTCGAAGGTCGTGGTCATACCCTCATCGACGAAACGATTCTTGCGGAACTCGAAGCGGCTGTCGTCGATGCCATGGGCGAAGGTCAGGTTCTGTAGATCACATTCGCCGCCCTTGTCGCAGGTGGGACAGTCGAGCGGATGATTAGCCAGAATGAACTCGATCACGGCCCGGCGTCCCTGTTTTACCTTGTCGGAATCGGTGTAGACGACCATATCCGGCATCACGGCAGTGGCGCAAGAGACCATCAGCTTCGGGAACTTCTCGATCTCCACATAACACATCCGACAGGCGCCCACTGACTTGAGCTTCGGGTGCCAACAGAAAGTGGGGATGTCTATGCCAATCGAGTTGGCCGCTTCCAGGACAGTTGTCCCCTTCGGGACCGAGACTGCCTGACCGTCAATGGTCAGCGTCACCAGGTTCTCGTCCTTCTGGTCGCGCCGCGTCGTTTCTTTCTTTTCCGTATCTTCAGCCATCGTGGTCCTACCTAGAAGGCGAACTCCGATTTCACCAGACATTTGTGGTTATCGACATGATACTGCCACTCGTCGCGCCAGTGCTTAATCGCTGACTGAATCGGCATCACCGCAGCATCCCCGAGAGGACAGACGGTGCGTCCCAGAATATTGCCACAGATGTCCTCGATGCTCTCAATATCACCGGGCCTGCCCTGGCCGGCCTCAATGCGGTTGATTATCTGCTCCAGCCAGCCGGTGCCCTCCCGGCAGGGTGTGCATTTACCACATGATTCATGCCGATAGAAATGAATCAACTTCTTGATCACCCAGACAATACACGTATCCTCGTGGAAAACGATTACCGCGCCGCTGCCGAGCATCGAGCCCGCCGACTGCAGCGATTCATAGTCAAGATTCACGTCTATCATGTCGGCCGTAAGGAACGGTGTGGATGACCCGCCGGGGATAACACCCTTGAGCTTCTTTCCGCCGAGGATGCCGCCACCATAGGCATCGTCATAGATCAGCTTGCGCAACGGGAAAGACAGCTCGACCTCATAGTTGCCGGGGTTGTTCACATGTCCGGAGAGAGAGAATAACTTCGTGCCCGGAGACTTCTCCGTACCCATCGACTTATACCAGCCCGGGCCATTGTTGATGATATGCGGGACTGTCGCCAGAGACTCCACATTGTTGACAATGGTTGGACAGGCATAGAGTCCCTCGATCGCGGGAAACGGAGGACGAATTCGCGAGAGCCCTCGCTTACCCTCAAGCGAATTGAGAAGTGATGTCTCCTCGCCGCAGATATAGGCGCCGCCGCCTGTGTGGACAATCATATCAAGATCATAGCCACTGCCGTATATGTTCTTGCCGAGATGACCCCTCTCATAGGCTTCTTGCATTGCCCTTTCCATGACTTCGGCCGCATATGCGAACTCACCGCGGATGTAAATGAACATCGTATGACATCCGATCGCGTATGACCCGATGGCCATACCCTCGATGACGGCATGCGGATCGCGCTCGAGCAGGACCCGGTCCTTACAGGTGCCGGGCTCGGACTCGTCGGCGTTGCAGCACAGGTAGCGCGGCTTGGGGGAATCCTTGGGAATGAATCCCCACTTCATCCCGGTCGGGAACCCTGCTCCTCCGCGACCGCGAAGACCGGCCTCCTTGACCTGGGCAATGACTTCATCCGGTTTCATGCCGGAAAGGACCTTCCTCCAGGCCTTGTACCCGTTGTGCTCTTCATATCGCCCGACCTTGACCTGCTCCGGGTCCTCCACGTATCGGAACAGATGCAGACGGCCGTCGCCGGCGGCGACTTCCTTGGCATTGGTTCTGACCGGAGAATAAAAGCTCACCCTTTGTCCCTCAATTCCTGCAGAATCCTGTCGACCTTCTCGCGGGTCAGGTTTTCGTAGTAGTCCTGATTGACCTGCATCATCGGAGCTGTGGCGCACGAGCCCAGGCACTCCACTGTGATCAACGTGAACATGCCATTCGGTGTTGTCTCGCCCTTCTTGATATCCAATTTCTCCTCAAGGTAGCTGACAAGGGAATCGGCCCCGAGGAGGGCGCAGGATATGTTATGACAGACCTGGATGAGGTACTTGCCGACCGGCTTCTTCGGAAACATCGTATAGAACGTCGCCGCTTCGGCGACCTCCAGATAGGGCACGCGAATTACCTCGGATATCTCGCGATAAAGCTGGTCGTTCAAGTGGCCGACCTGCCGGTAGGCGACTGTCAGAGCCGGTAGGATGGCGGACTTGCGGTCGGGATACCTGGCCGCCTTCTGCTTGATCGTCTCAATTGACTCGGTGGTTAATGTCATCGATCCACCTCACCAAGTACGATATCGATTGTCCCAATGGCTGTCACCATGTCGGAAAACAGCGATCCCTCGGTCAGAAGCGGAAGGGCCGCAAGGTTGATAAATGACGGCGGTCTTACCCGGACTCGTCGTGGCTTATTGGTGCCATCGCCCGAGATATAGAAGCCGAGTTCCCCCTTGGGTGCTTCGATCCCGGCGTAGACCGAGCCGGTGGGCGCCTTGAAACCCTCGGTGATGATCTTGAAGTGGAAGATCATCGATTCCATTTTGTAGAGCACGTCCTCCTTCGGCGGCAATATCACTCCCGGCACATGGGCCCGATACGGTCCTTCCGGCATGCCGTCAAGGGCCTGCTCGACAATACGCATGGACTGGCGCATCTCCTCCAATCGGATGAGATATCGATCGTACGTATCGCCGTTCTTCCCAACGGGGACCTCAAAGTCGAAGTTTTCGTAGCCGCTATATGGATTGTCTTTGCGAAGGTCCTTCCTCACGCCACTGCCGCGAAGCATCGGACCCGATAGCGACCACGCAATAGCATCCTCGGCGGAGATAACCGCAACATTCCTCGTACGACCTATCCAGATCTGGTTGTTGGTCAGGAGATTCTCGTAATCCTCCAGCCTCTCCCGAATCTGTTTGACGGCTTTCCGAGAGAGCTTGTCGAAGTCCGGTGGAAGATCCTTGGCCAAACCACCAATACGTATGTACGACGTCATCATCCGCTGGCCCGCGCAGGCTTCGTAGATGTCGATGATCGACTCTCGCTCGCGGAAGGCGTACAGCAGCATTGACATAGCCCCGATGTCCAGAGCGTGGGTTCCAAGCCAGGCCAGATGGGACATTACCCTGGTCAGTTCGGCCAGGCAGACGCGCGCCCACTTGACCTTCTCCGGGACATCAATATCCATCAGTTTCTCGACCGCCAGGCAGTAACCGAGATTGTTGGACATGGGCGAAAGGTACTCCATGCGATCGGTGCACGGCAGCGCCTTGTAGTAGAGCTTGGACTCCATCGTCTTCTCGATGCCGGTGTGCAGGTAACCGATGATCGGTTCGGCCTTAACAATCTTCTCACCGTCCAGCTCGACTTTGACCCGCAACACACCATGCGTTGATGGGTGTTGCGGTCCCATATTCATTGTCAGGGTCTTGACTTCTGCCATCACTTCACCACCTCTGGCGGATCATCCTTGTTGAAGGAGAACTGAGGATGCTCCCAGGTCAGCGGGAAATCGCGACGCAACGGATGGCCCTCAAGGTCATCGGGAGTGAGTATCTTGGTCAGATTGGGATGGCCCTCGAAGATCACCCCGAACATATCGTATACTTCGCGCTCCATCCAGTTGGCCGACGGCCACAGATCTGTCACACTGGCGATCACGGGTCGGCTGCCGTCCAGACGAGCTTTCAGGAAAAAGCGGAACTTGCGCGGAATCGAATACAGGTTGTAGACAACTTCGAAGCGGCCATCCTTCTCTTCAGCGTGACCGAGCCAGTCCACACAGGTTAGATCAGCCAGATAGTGAACCTCCAACTCCTTGTCATCCAGAAACGCACGACAGATTCCGATGACGGCGTCAGGGTCAATCCGGAATGAGAGATCGCCCCGGAAGTTGTCTTCCTCCAGAATGGCGTCCTCAAAGTTGTCCTTGAGAAATCCGCGAACTATCTCTTCCATCGAATGACCTTGTGCTCAAAATCACAATGCCGGGCGTTCTAACATCATGCCTTGCCGAATGCCACGAGGATTCAGCCGATGCGGCGCCCCCACTGCTCATTACTATCCTTGAGCGACTCCTTTTCCACTTTCTCGAAAAGCTTCAGGATGCCTTCCATCAACTGCTCAGGCCGGGGCGGACAACCGGGAACATAGATATCCACCGGGATAATCCGATCGACTCCTTGAACCAGAGCATAGTTGTTGAAAACACCACCACAAGAGGCACATGCCCCCATCGAAAGTACCCATTTCGGGTTGGGCATTTGTTCGTACAACGTCTTAACTACCGGGGCCATCTTCTGTGAAACGCGCCCGGCCACGATCATCAGGTCGGCCTGGCGCGGCGACGGCCTCATAACTTCCATGCCGAAACGAGAGATATCGAAATGAGCGGCGAAAGTCGAGATCATCTCGATGGCGCAACAGGCTAACCCAAAGCCGAGAGGCCACATGGAACGCTTGTGAGCCCAGTTGACCATCGAATCAAGCGTAGTGAGTATGATCGAATCGGGAATCTTCTCTTCTAGTCCCACTTCAACGCTCCACGTCCCAGGATATAGAAGTAACCAACCAGCAGGATCGAGATAAATACGAGCATCTCAATCAACCCGAAGAGGCCCAGCTTACGGGCGATCACCGCCCACGGGTATAGAAAAATGATCTCAATATCGAACAGAATGAAGAGGATCGCCACCATGTAGAACTTCACGGGAATCGGTTCTCGAGTTGTCCCTTCAGGTTCAATTCCGCACTCGTAGGGATCTGTCTTCCTTCCCAGCTGTGTGCGCCGCCCAATCAGGCGTGACAAGAACAGAAACACTACGGCCAGAACCAAGGCGACCAGGAATAGAAACAGGATCGGGTAAAAAGTATCAAACATAGTTCAGCGCAATTCCAAACATGCTCCCAATAATCGGGGCAAGTTATAGGCTGGTACGCGATCTTGTCAACGATTTTTGGAAATATTTCTACCCAATAGTGGTTTGCTATTCCGCTGTTATCCGCTTGCTCAGTTCGCGTATTCGACCAAATGACAAGAGATTATCCAGAAACACCGGGGTTGTCGAGAGAACCGGGCTTGTACCTTTCGTCACAAGCGGCTATGAATCCACAACCAGGGTCAACTTGGTCAGTCCCCCGATACTCCTCCTCAACGACTCCAGGTCGCGTCGGCGGACCGGTCCATAGGCCCGCGATTCCCCGGTGAGGCTGAGCGTTCCGGTCTCGCCATTGAGTTCGAACATTCCTCCTCCGTCAACGGTAGTGAAGTCGTGATCGATTCGGACCACGTCCGGTCTTTGCTCCCAGCGACAGGGAAGCGATTCCCGATCGCAGAAAGCCGCCACAAGCATGGCATGATACGGATAGTCACTCCGGACACCCAACACCAGCCAAGTCTTCTTCCCCCTGCTGATCACAACGAACTTGCCATATGAAATGCCGGCGTCAGCGGGCGAATCAGATAGCAGCTCACTGAGGTCAACGATTTCAGTCACGGTGCCCGTCCTCCGTTCCGATGCGTATGTGATTAGTGTAAATCCACCCCCGGCCGAACCGATGGGCTTCGAGACGGTAGACGCCGGGACTGCTGAGCCGGAAGGCCACTCTATCCGTTCGCACTGAGTGTATCTGCGTGCCGTTCCGAATTACTCTGATTTCGGCCGAGTGCGGCAAGCGGGCGTGCAGATCGGCCCGGCCCTTGAACGGCAGCCACTGGCCACAGATCGCCCTTACCCCATCGCTCTCGGCCCAGAATTCGAAGCTATCGGCATCCCCCCATCGCACATTGGCGAAGAACAATCGGCATTCGCAAATGGCCCGGTATAGCTGGTTTCTCGCCTTTGCGTCGTTTTCGCTCATGGCCTGCGGCAATAAGACATAGCACCGCAATGAACGGAAATGCACTTTGTAAGGGAACACTTCGACGGTCAGCGGCCAGGCTCTGATCCGAAAGGCGTGGGCATCGGCTCCGGCCACCCCGACACAGCGACGTCTGAGGTTGATTTCATCCCATCGTCTCAGAGTCCGCCGCGACGGTGCAACCATCGACTTGCGCGGTGAAAACGCCATGATGAGCTTATTGAACCGAGTGAGGCGCTCCATCCATTCCGACATCTGATTCCACAATTCAATCCCGGTGAATCCCGCCACCTCCCAGTCGGTCCAGGGATAGGGCGGATACTCGGCCAATCTGCTGCGCGCCTCGTCGGGATGGGCAATGATGCCGACAGCCCCATCGACGGCCCCGGCGTTGACGTAATCCGCGGCCCGGGAGCGCGAGGCATATACGCCAGGGGAATCGAATAGGAGATAGTGATTGCGATCGTCGGCGTCGTTGTGCTCATACCCGATGGCCACCAGCGTCTTGCCATAGAATCCCTCCCTGCCTTCATCGCGGTGTCGCAGGGTCATGTGATCAGAGAACATCATGAAGTCGAGCCCCACCTCGCGGCCGATCGCGATCACTTCATCGATGGGTTTCGTGCCATCGGAGGCCGTCGTGTGAATGTGCATCACCCCGCTATACTGGTACCAGCGGTCCATGGCTTTACGCATCGCGATCACCTCGAGGCCGCGGCACTCGTCTGAGGATAAACAGGCCAACCAGCATCATCACGGCCAGACTCAACACCGCCAACTTATAGGACAGTTCAATGGAAGGTTCAGGTGCGCCGACAGTGCGTGCCAGCCACTGCCCGAGAGGACGCTCGGGATGGAACAGGAATACTACCGAGGTCCAGATCAGGGGGCCGACCACAGCAGCAGCCCGGCCCGAGAGGGAAAACAGTCCAAAGAAGCGACCCAGCTCTCCCGCCGGCACAAGTTCGGCAAGCATAGGGCGAGTCACCGTCCACAGGCCACCCAGCACAATTCCCACGACCGAACCCAGTATCCAGACAGTCGTCATATCATCCACGACAACAAATGCGGACAAACATATGATCCAGACGATTGCAATCACTGCCAGAAGAGGCTTCAGGGCGACTCGCCGGGCAATCAAGCCGATCACAAACGATCCGATTACGGCTGACACGGTTGAAATAATCAGGAAAGTCGTTATCTCCCCATCGGCCATGTGCAGAACAATCGAGCAGTATATGCCAATATTTATGATGACGGTAGCGACGGCGTCCTCGAAGAAGTAATCGGCGATAAGAAAGCGCAGTACGCCCGGGTAACGACGGGTATCGCGGACAGCCCGCCAGACATCACGATAGGCGGGGCCCATTCGAGGCTTGCCGCTCAGAGCGCCTGGGCGCTCGCGTACCCAGAGAAACACGGGTGCGGCGAATACAGCGAACATCACGGCAGTGGGCGCAAAGGCCCATACCTTCCCCCCCCCACTGAGCCCCGGTACGTCGAGACCGAACACTTCGCCGGTCACAAACGGCAGCACCAGTATCATTCCGACAATGGAACCGACATAGCCGAACGAAACGCCGATACCACTAACATATCGGGCCTGCCGTCCACTTGCCACCGAATACAGCAGAGCGTTATAGAAGGGCTGACCGGCTTCATAGGAAAAATTGGCAATAATGAAGAGTACTATTATCATTGCGACCATCGATGGCGGCACGATCGCCAGCAGGCCCACCGATAGGCAACAGGTCAGGGTGAACAAGAACAGGAACAGACGTTTCTTGGCGCCATAGTCCGACATAGTGCCGAGCGCCGGTAGCAGCAGAGCCGCAAACCCCATCGAAATCGCATAGGGAATGTCGAAGTAACGATCGTCATAGCCGAGGTCCTCGATGATGTATCGCTTCAGATAGAGCGACACAATATTCATCGAGTAGATCGTGTTTGCGAAATCGTAAAGAGACCAGCCGATGACATCCCGCCGCCATAACGAGAACTCGCGGCTCATCTCAGAGCTCCAGCCGGTCGCTGATGGAGAGCATTCCCTCGCGAATCAGCATCAGGAACTCCCCCAATTCCAACCCCAACTCTGAGCAGGCCCGTATGTTCTCGCGCGAGGCGCCGGCGGCGAATCGCTTCTCGTCAAATCGACGCAGCATGAAAGCCTCATCAATGGCATCCAGACTCCTATCGGGATGCATAAGGGCGCAGGCGACGATGAAGCCCGTGGCCGGGTCAGTGGCGAAGAGCGCCCAATCGAGCTCGGTTCGGGGCGGCTGGTGACCGGGATGAGCTTTGATGGCGTCGATCATGTCCTCCGGCAGGTGATAATCGGCCAGCCACTTGCAAGTTATGAAGGCGTGACGGTCGGGGTCATCCTTGGTTTCATTGTAGTCCAGATCATGAACCAGGCCCACCAGACCCCAGTGGTCAGGGTCGCGCCCCAGATGCTCGGCCAGACGGCGCATTCCGGCTTCAACCGCCAGAATGTGTTTGAGCAAGTTACCCGAACCGATCTTTTCGATCACCAAATCGTAGGCCTGACCTCGAGTAAGTTGGAGTTCTGACATAGAACAGAATAAAGACAGGCGACCGGCCCAAGTCAACAAACGGGCTGGGAACAGGACTAGTCGAGGAATTGCCACGCAATCCCGTAGTAGAAGAAACGGCCGGGCAGAGTCTGCAAGTCCCGCACTTTGTAAGCGCGGCTGATCATGTTTTGCCACACCAGAAAGAAGCGGAAGTCCTTCAGCCCAAGCGAACCAACGACATTGAGGACCGGGTCCTGGCCCATCTCGACTTCGACGTGTCCATCGTAGGGGCCGGTGGAGACCAGCTCTCCATAAAGGTAGAAATCCGTCAGGCGGGATTCCCAGCGATAATGTAACTCCAGGCCGCCAAAGAACTGGTATTCAGGGGAATACGGCCTCTGCTCAAGGTCCTCATAGTCGATGAAATGATGGGAGCCCCCTATCCGCAGACGAGCATAGTCGGCCAGCGCCAAACGGGCCGTCAGCGTTGTATTCATGAAGCCGAGGTTGGTATTTTCAGGGCGGAACTGCAGGTAGGCGCCGCCGGCTGCGTCAGTCCGCGCAGCCGTCAACCAGTCAATGCCGTCGGCAATGTGCCCCCCGGTCACATGGAGGATAAAAGCGTCATCCAGATCGCCCAGTTCCATGCGAAGGCTGCCCACAAGCTGGCGCTCAGGCTTCAGGTCCGGATTCCCGCGGTCGGCATATCGGCCGAAGGCCGATGGATAGATGCCGGCCACCTGGAAGGGCAGATGAACTTCATGAAGCGTGGGGGCTCGTTCGAGATATCCGGTCGAGGCCATAAACAGGTGTTTTTCACCTTCGTTCATCAGCAGCAGAGTCGCACGCGGCAGAAAACCGTAGTCCTGATCGTACCGACCTCCGAGCAGGGCCGACCAGCGCCAGCCGTCGGTCATTCGCAGCAATGACATCGAGGCATCGGCGCCGCGACGCAGGCTCAGCGCGCCGCCCGGATCATATTCGAGATAGTCGCCTTCGACCCGCGCACGCAGCATCGTCGTGCCGCCGATGATCCGCTCGGCCGACAGGAACCCGGCATGACCGGTGTAATTGAATCGACCTCGATAGGCCCCGTTCAGATTTGAGCCCTGGCGCAGGTGACGGTAGCCGATTTCGTAACGGGCGGCGCCGTCCGCGCTGGAGCGGTCGATGGCCAGAACGGCCTGTCGATTGAAGCCGTCGCGCTGTATTGACGCACCGAACTGATCCGGGCGGATTGCCAGGTAGCCGTCGCGACTGACCAGCCTGCCATCAGCGCGCAGCCCCCAATTGAAGGCGAACGGTAGATATATGTTACCGCTGTAGTCGTAGGCATCGTCATTGCGTCGCAGAGAGGGCCCTTCAGATTCACGATAGCCGACACCCGCTTCAATCCGTTTCCCACCTGGAAAGTGCCTCACGAACATTCCGCGCACCCAGGAGTAGCTGAAACCTCCCTTCTCACCTCGAATCGACGAGTGAGCTCTGTCGCTGTCGGGATTCATAGGCATTGTCACGAGTGAGGCCACTGCGCTCGGGGCGCCGAATAGCATCCCGGTCGGACCCGCCACCGTCCAGGCGTGATGATCGGACGCCGTCGGAAGCAGATTCATATCGGTCAGGCCATCCGGCTCGACATTATGCTGAAAGGGCTCAAAGGGCATGCCGGCATTGACAATACCGAGCCGCCGGCCGCCAAGCCCGAACGGGCTGACGGCCGTTCGCATAGGCGTCACCTGGCGTTCCATGATGAAGAACGATGGATCGCCACGGAAGTACCCCCCGGCATCGTGCCAGAACGTGCTGGATACAAACGGAAACTGGTCGAGGCGGGGCGTCATAACGTAGGCCGCAAGGCTGTCCTCCCAACTGAGATAGGCGGGGCGCCGACGCTGGCGCTCGCGGTACTGCGCCAGACGCTCGGCGAAGTCGGCTGTGCTGTCGGGGTGAACGCCGGAGGTATCGGCTGAAGCAGCGTCGATCGCCAGCGCTGTATCGGCTACTGTGTCGATGAGAGTGGTTTCGATCTCCAGTGTGTCCGAGTCCGGAGACTCGGGAAGGTCTGTCGGTACTTCCGCCAGGCAGGAGGTAACACCGACCAGAATGACCAGTACCGGAAGAAAGTGTCTCATGCTCGCTGCTTTCGTTCCCTGGCATATAAGGCTGCGGTGGCGCCGAAAAGCAAAGGGAAAATTACCGCATTGGCCGCTATCGGCCAGAGCGACCAGCCGATGCCGGCGATGAGACGAGCCTTGAAGGGCTGAAAAAGCCAGGCATCAACCAGTGTCACCGGCAAATAGAATACAACCGTAGCGAACACCCCCGTGAACGCCAGCAGAACTATGCGCCACCCGCGCGTCAACGCCTCGAGCCTGAATCGGCTGGCCATTTGCCCGATCAATCCGACCAGGGTCCCGCCAAGGGCCTGGGCGCCCATGATCGGAAGCGGCGCCGGACCATAGGGATTAAACGCGGACCATAGCCCAAATCCGATAGCGCCGGTCGTAACACCGGCGGCGCCTCCCCAGAGATAACCTGCAGAGAAGATAACGAAGAAGCCGAGGGTTACATTGGGCAGGAACCCGGTGGCCCAGGAGACAATGTAAACCAGAGCCGAGAAGACAGCGACCCGGGCGATCCAGGCGGGAGCCCTCATCGAATGACTGCTACCTTCTTGTGATCCTCGGCCAGGAGAGCTCCCTTTCGCTCGGCCGACCACAAGCGGGCATAAGCGATGTAAACCCCCGATGCTACATCATTACCGGCATCGTTCTTCAGATCCCAGTCGGCGTAATGAATGCCCAGGTACTGCTGGGCGCTGGAGGAGAGGCTGTCAACAGTGGCCACTCGTTCGCCCGCCAGGCTGAAAATGTCAATGACCAAATGCGGATCGCCGTACACCGGTCGGGCACGCTCATCGGTGTTAACCTGGAATGCGAAACGCACCCGTGGCTCTGCAAGCTCGGACACGACCGCCGGATTGGGAAACGGCTTCAACACCGCCGGTGGCAAGTCGACCCGGGACGAATCGATCAGAGTCGTATCACCCACAAGGTAGAACAGTCCCATGACCCTGGTCATGATGTTGGCGTAATAGCCCATATCGGGCGAGGCCGGAGACAGGCAGAATCTGATCGAACGACAGCTTTCACGTTCTTCGTATTCCTGACGCCAGACAATGTCATCGGGCAGCATCTCGCAGTGGACGACAAACGAATCGGGATCGTCTTCCATCTGATAGATTGTATTGACGCCCCACCCTTGCGGTAATGTGGGAATAGAGCTCGGGTCGTTGCGGCCGCCATCACCTAAAGCCAGATAAGCCACAATGTTGGAGTCGATATGCACGAAATCGTAGCCCAGCGTCGTGTCGCTGACTCGTTGCGAATCGGAGCAATTCGGCCACACTCCGGAATTGCAGAGCCAGTATGAAGTATCCCACGGCAGCAATCCCAGGTTTTCGAAACCCATGTAGAACAGGCCATTGTGCTCGGGACGATTGAGGACACTGTCACCGGTCATCAAGACGGGATAGTCATAGTAGAGATTCAGCATCGAATCCGGAAAGCGCGGGTAGTAATCGGCCTCTTCGTAGCCGTAGAACATTGTTGTATCGACCGTGTACCAATCCCAGCCGAGAATGCTGTCGGTCACCAGAAGCGAATCGGTACAATCGGGAAACGCTCCTCCATCGCAGCTCCAGAAGCGTTTGCGGTGCACCTCCACCGGCAGGTACCGCGATCGCAAGCCCGTGAAGTAATTGGCCAGGCTGAACTCACTGAAGAGAGTCGCCCAGTTCTCAGTACCGCCGGAGAGAGAATCGATAACATCATTTGCGGCCTCCAGAAACGAAGGTCCGAGACCGTAGTCACGGCACCGCAACCATATCTCGCGCACCGCATCACGTCCGAACCGCTCGGTCAGGTAGATGGTCCAGATGACAGACGCATAAGGATGCTGGTCGAAGTCGCTGCGAAAGGCCTCGATGGATGTGGCCGGATTGCCGAAGAAAACGGGCAGGTAGTAGTAATAGTCGTTGATATCGTCGTAGATCTCCTCCTCCATCCAGACGGCCGACATCTCCAGCCAGTAACGCCCTTCTTGCAGGGATGCTCCCTCGTACGGATCCAATCCGAAGTGGATCGCGTGAAAGTATTCGTGCGCGCACGTCACGCGAAGGGCGTCCAAGGGACGCTGGTCGTAGTTGGGCAGCGACGTGTAGTCGCTTCGAAGGTACAGGTACGACGTGGCTCGAGCGGTCGGCAGCCCCGCATCCACGATGTAATCCTGAACTGTCTGACCGTAGAAAGCCAGGCTGAAGTTCTGCACATACACGTCGTAAACGCCATCACTGTCAGCCGGGGGCTCGGGATACCCCAGTGTATCCAGCATGTACGTGCGGACCGAGTCCATAATGGCGGCGATCTTGTCGATGTAGTCGGGGTGGCCATTCGCATTCAAATCGACATTCGGCTGATAGCAGGCGTGGACGCCTTCAGTCGCATAATGAATCCGGAATTCACCGGAAGGCGAATCGAGCGAATCGGGCAACGACGGGCGCTCATCGGGCATCCGAATACCGAGCGATTTAAGGAGATTCTTGTCGATCCGATCCAGGTTATTGCGAAAGGTCTCTACCGCGGAGAGGCCGCATTTGATGGGCACGTCCGGCGGCACAGGCTCCACGGCTTCCAGGGCCCAAGAGGGCATGCGGGAATGCTGCGCTGTGGCCGCAGCGTAGTTCGATATGATCTGCAGTTGCTCATCGATCGGGAGTTCATCCCGGGCCCCTGCAGAGATGGCCATCAAACCGGCCAGAATCGCGATGCACAGATTCGTTCTCAACGGATACCTCGCTTCTCGCGAGCGGCTTCCTTCAGCCGCTCCAGTATTTCCAATCGAACCGGCTCGGAGCCAACCGAGCCCGGTCGCCCTGGTCGACCATGATAGTCCGAGCCGCCGGTTATCAGCAAACCGTGCTTGTCGGCCATGTGTTTCAGGCGATCGGTGTCGCTGACTCTGTGCTCGGGATGCCAGACCTCAAGACCGTCAAGCCCCCTATCAACAAGCATCTCCAGGTGATCGTGGGTATGGTTGATCATCGGATGGGCCAGAACAGCTAAGCCTCCGGACAGATGTATGATCTCGATCGCGTCGGCGGGCTCCATATTGACCTTGGGCACAAAAGCCGGCCCTCGATCGCCAATGTATTTATGGAATGCCATGTCATAGCTGTCAACAACGCCCGCCTCAAACAGCGCCTGCGCTACATGCGGCCGACCCACCGGGGCCGGGCCGGCGCAGCGGACCACCTCGTCATAGCCAATATCGACACCCAATTCGCCCAGCCTTTCCACGATCTTCAGGCCCCTTTGGTTCCGTCTTTTTCGGAACTCCGCCAGGGCTTCCATCATGGTTGTGCTGCTGGGATCAAAGCAATAGCCCAACAGGTGCAGATCGACATCATCTCCACTGCATGACAACTCGACCGCCGGAACCAACTCCGGATCCATCGAACCAACGATATCGCGGGCAATCCAATAGCCCTGGATAGTGTCATGGTCGGCGATTGCGAACGCAGCCAAACCGCGCTGCCGGACCATCTCAACGACCTCCTCGGGGGTCCTGACACCATCCGAGCAGGTCGTATGGAGGTGAAGGTCGATCCGGGCTGGCATCTACAATTTAGCTTCCACCATCTTATCAATCTCGTCGGCCAGCGTCCTGGCCTGACCGGTGATGTCACTGGCCTCGTCCGCCGTGCTTCTCACAAACTCCTGATCCTCAATTCCGGCAAGATTAATGCGCACATTATAGCCCGCTCCCTGCACCGCGGCCATGGCCATCAGGCCGGCGACACCGGCATCGGTGATTGAGTTAGGGTTCCCTTTTTCGGCCACAGTACGCGCGAGCCTCAGTACCTCGAGGGATGTCTTCATAACCGTCAGCGGCACCCTCGCGGCTGTCTTGTTGGCCTTCTCAACCGCAGCGTCCTTCTCCTGGCCGGACAGCTTGAATGCCTCCATGACCTGGTTGAATGCTTCCTTGTCGGTTTCGACCAGCTCCTCGAGTTCAGCCCTCAGGGCATCGCCCCGATCGCGAACCGCCGACAGCTCATCCTTGACATCCTTGAATTGCTTCTTTCCCACAGTCAGACGGCAAACCATCGAGGTCAGAGCAGCCCCTAGCGCACCCGCCTGGGCGGCCACTGACCCCCCTCCGGGGGCAGGCGAGGCCGATGCAACCTCATCTGCGAATGTCTCCCCGGCAGCGCTGACTCCGCCGGCCTCCTGCAGCTTCTGCTCGAGGACCTGAGCGCGGGAGAAGTTCTCCAATCGCAAGTAGAAGTCAGCGACATCGAGTATAGCATCGTTCGGCAGCAATCCGACTATCTCAGAGGAGGTAACGTTCACGCCATACCTGGCCGCCTCCGACTTGACGGTCTCAAAGACGCGGAAGATCGGGGTCTTCGTGTAATTGACCAGATTCATCGAAATCTGGACCTGGTCGCGTTCTTTGATCTCGAAGCCCAGGGCCTTGCAGTAGCGGTAGCCACCCTTGAGGCTGCGAATGGCGTCGGCCACCTTGTCGGCGATCCATTTCTTGTTGGTGTCGAGATAAATGTTGTAGGCGATCAACGGAAAGCGGACACCAATCGCCGTGGCGCCGGACTTGAGATTCATTTTGGCCGGGCCATAGTCGGGCTTACGTTTGGGATCCTCCTCTATCGCCTTAATCATGCCCTCGTATTGACCTTTGCGCACCTTGGCCAGGTTCCGGCGACTCGGTTTGGTGCGAGCGTCTTCGTACATGAACACAGGAATCTGCAACTCGTCGCCGACGCGCTTGGCGAGCTTGTTGGCCAGTTCGATAGCCTCTTCTATTGAGACTTCGGAGATGGGAATAAACGGGCAAACATCACACGCGCCCATTCGTGGATGCTCACCCTTGTGCGTTCGCATGTCAATGAGTTCAGCCGCCTTCTGGTAACCGCGGAAAGCGGCATCGACAACCTGATTGGGGTGGCAGACAAAAGTAACGACCGCCCTGTTGTGGTCGTGGTCCATCTCCTTGTCCAGCAGCGTCACACCGTCTTCGGCGGTGATGGCCTCGCAGATGGCATCGATGACTTCCGGACGACGTCCTTCTGAGAAATTCGGTACGCATTCAATGATCTTGGGCATCAGGGACTCCCTGTATCTGATTCACACTCAATCTATGCTCTGTCGGACGATAACGTATGGCGGGCTCACCGGTCCAACCATCGCCGGAGACCCCAGGCCAGAAGAGGAATCATGATCTCGTGGTGCCCGACGAAATTGAATCCCCGCCCGGCTTTGTGGGTGGGGCGGTTAATCACATTGACCGTCGGACGGTAGTGCGTGATCATGTCGAAGTTGGCCGTTGTCAATCGACTCCGGCCGGGGTCCAGGTTCCGCGCCACCGTCAGCGCCTTCAAAAAAACTTCGGGTAATATAACCGCTGAGCCGATATTCGCAACCACTCCTCCGCGATCAAGATCAGCGCATATCCCCGCCAGAAGACGGAAGTCTCGATGTGACGCCGCCCCGGCCCTGGCCCCGTCGAAGCACGGATGCTGGGCGACAATGTCAGTGCCGATACCGATGTGAATCGTCGCCGGGCAGCCCTTGCGGTAAGCCCGGGCCAGCAATGAGAGATCCCGGTGGACCGCCTGCCGCTCATTTATGAAGCGCCCGGCTGCCTCGCCGAGACCTACCTCGCAGTCGTTCGCAAGGTCGCAGACGGCGGCGAAAAGGTCGCCGGTCTCCTCGACCATACCGAACGAGCCGTCGTCGAGTCCGGCTTGAACATCCTCTGATGTACCACCGAAGAAGGCCACTTCCAATTCATGTATGAGGCCGGCCGAATTCAATGAGAACCCGGTAACTATCTCCCGGTTCAGCAGATCGATCAGAATGGGTGACAGGCCCACCTTAATCACATGAGCACCCATCATCAGGTGGAACGGCCTATTGTTCCGCCGGGCCTCACCGACGGTGTCAAGATAGGCCCGCAAGTCAGCGGCCTTCAGAAAGTCGGGCAAGGATTCGAAAAAGTCGCCGGAACGCGGACGCTTGATCGGACGCCCAAAAGCACCAATGGTCGCCTTGTTGGCGCGCTGCGCATAGGGATAGCGTTTGACCTGGGATAGATCAGCGGGGCGGGGCATTCCTGGGCGCTTAGCCATCTTCAGAAAACTTCAATCTTGCCCAACTGGTAATCGGTCAACTCGGCTGTGATCGAGCCGACCAGTATCTTGGATTTCATCAGGACAGGCATCTTCACCCTGTCATCGGTCAGCCAGACTTTCAGGCGGCCCTCGTGCTTGAATATGCCGACCGACTTGGTAACCGGCTCAACCACAATACAATCGAACACTCCGGCCTTCACATCGACCCTCTCGCGTCCAAGGACCCGGACCTCAAGCAAGTACTTCTCGCCGTCGGTGAAGTTGTCCACCCAGATTGACTGACCTACCTTCAGCTCCTGGGTGCGAACATAATAGAGCACCGACAACGGGTCATGGACAGTTGGCGCAACCGAGATCGTGTCGCCCTCATAATAGACGAGTTGCTTGCGCTGGTCGAAGACATACTCTCGATCAGACCGGTATCCCCCTTCCCGCAGGTTCTTCTCAAAACGCCACGAAAACATGCCAATGGCATCGACGATCGACTCCACTCGATCCTCGACCTTGTAGAACGTGGAAAAGAAGGCATTGGAGTTGGCGGTAGTCTCCAGTTGGTAACAGGGTCTGCCGTTGTACTCGATCAGGTGGCGTACACTCATGGCGGCGGTGCCGGCGTTGATGAAGCCGTAGTTGATATCGAATTCCAGGTGCTCGCCGACCCCCCAGGCGACATTCTCCACCAGCCGCTCCACCTGGGCCGCCTCAGCGCTCTCCGGCGAGTCCCCGGAGTATGCCTGGGCCACCTCGATCTCCGTCGAAACAAAATAGAACAAGGGCGCCAGGCCGGCGACAACTACCAGAGTCAGACAAGACCTATGCAGAACTGATCTAGCTGCCATCAGAATCTTCATCAATCCTTTTTACAATCTCGGGCAGGTGTTTGCCCAGGTATTCGCCGATCTCAAGAAAGGTCGCGTTGTATCGATCGAGCGTCTGTCCGATAGGATCATGGACTGCCTCGCCCTCAGGCGAGCGATCGGGGTAATTCTTGAACAAGTATGTTCTGTCCGCTGCGTCCGAATCGATCTTGAGAATCGCCTGCAGGTGTTCCGGAGCCATGGCAAAGATCAGATCCGCGCGATTGATCAGAGTCGAGGTCAGGGGCCGGGATTCATGGCCGGAAATGTCGACCTCCCACACCTTGGCCGCTTCCCGAGCGTACTCTGTGGCCGGAAATCCCTCGGCCGCATGAGTGCCGGCCGAGATGACCTCGGCGCGGCCCGGACGCTCCCTTTCCAGCAGCATCCGCATTGCTCCTTCGGCCATCGGCGAACGGCATGTGTTGCCGGTGCAAACGTACATTATGACGAACTTATCAGCCACTGCTTCCTTTCTTCAATACAGCCTGAACCTCGCCGGCGGCCACAGCCCCCTGGCGCAGTATCCGTACCACATCGTCCCGGCAGTCTACTACTGTCGAAACCGGCCCCTTCAGCGGTCCGCCGTCCAGATAGATATCCACTCGATTGCCGAAGGCGGCAACCACCTGATCAATCGTCTCAGCCTCCGGCCGCCCACTGGGATTGGCCGAAGTAGCGGTCAGGGGAACACCCACCTGCTCAACCAGTTCCGTGATCAGACGCAGAGCCGAAATGCGGATCCCGATAGACCCATCCACCACTACCGGACACGGATACTCAACCCTGGCCGGCAGGATCAGGGTTAGCGGACCCGGCAGAAACTGCTCCGCCAGACGCCGGGCGGCGGGAGTCATTTCGGCGACGGCGTCGATCGATCCAAGGTCGGATACAAAGACCGAAACCGGAGCATTGTCGGAGCGCCCCTTGAGTCGACACAAGCGCTGCACCGCCGCGGCGTCGTCGGCTCGAACCAGCATACCGTACCGAGTCTCTGTCGGCGCCACGATCAGTCCTCCGTCCGCCAGGCAGGCGGCCGCACGTGACACCGCTAACAACTCCCGGGGCCCGGATGTCGCCAAGACAGTGATATCAGCCATCGTTGTTGGTATCATAGTCGTTCAGCGGGCTGTCGGAATCTGAAGGAAGCGAATCATAAAGCGGTTCAGGTTCTTTGACATCAAGGTTGACGATTACCACCCAGGCATCCTGGTAACCGGCGCCGCGCGCCCGCAGACTGTATTCCTCGGCATCGTCGCGGCTCTCGAAGGTGCCGACCCTCACCTTGAAGTACGGTACCTCATAGTCGACATGAATCGGACGGTCGAAGATCTCTTCGGCGACCCTACGGGCGTTCTGGGCTTCCCGGTAGAGAAGGGTCGAGTGTAGCTGTACTCGATATGCCTGCCCGGTAAGCTGCCGGCTTATATCCAGAGCATCCGCGGGAGCGCCATCTATTGGCTGAGGTGGCAACGCTTCGCTGGACTCCTGATCCGCTTGGCCCGTCATCCGCCGAGGATAATCCTCAGGGACCACAACTCGGTCCTCGGCCAAAGCCAGGGGATCGATGCGGACATCTTCGGGTGGTCCAACCTGCTCCTCGCCGGGCTCCTCCAGCCCCGGTTTCTCGGGCTGCGTACAGCCCGCAAGCAGGAAGAGCAGGAATACAAGACTACAGGTACTTGCGCTTCTCATCGTCCTCCTGGAGCTTCGCCAGCAGATTCTTGATTTGCTGCGCCTTGGTCTTGTGAACCGCAAGCACAATGTCGCCGGAGCGCACCAGGATAATGTCAGAGATCCCGAGGCAGGCCACCAGACCATCGCCGTCGTTGAACACCGTCGTCTCGTAACTCTCCAGCATAACCGTCCGCCCGATGGCGACGTTATTGTCGTTGTCGCGGGTGTGATAGCGGGACAGCGAATTCCAGTCGCCGACATCATCCCAGACCAGGTCCGCCTTAATGACCAATACGTTATCGGCCCGCTCCAGCACGCCGACGTCGATTGAGACGGCTGGAATGCGATCGTACAGCTCACGGCGAGCACTGGTCTCGGCGTCGGTGCCTATAGCCCTGGCGTACTCATTCAGCAGCGCCGACATCTCCGGTTGATGCTGCTCGATAGCCTTCAGTATGGCCGCGGCGGACCAGATAAACATGCCGCTGTTCCACAGATACTCACCGCTGAAATAGTATTCCTTGGCCAGAACAGCCTTTGGCTTCTCTGCAAAGGCCGAAACATGAAAGACCGGGTTCTCCCCTTCGTGCTCGAACATCTCACCCTGGCGTATGTAGCCGTAACCAGTCTCGGCCCTGGTTGGAACCACTCCAAGGGTAATGAGATGCCTATGGTCCTGCGCGATTGTGGCTCCCTCCTTGAGGATAGCCAGCAGCTTATCGGCTGGGCGTATCAGGTGATCGGCCGAGAGCACGACGAGAACCGCCTCTGGATCCTCATGAAGCAGGTGCGTGGCGGCCAGGCCGATGGCGGCACAGGTGTTGCGACCGGTTGGTTCGGTCAGAACAATATCCGCGGGCAGGTCGCCCATATGTTTCTCTATCAGCGGTTGCATGGATTCGCCGGTGACGACCCGGATATTCCTCAGCGGAATCAAGGGCAGGACACGGTCGACAGTCTCCTGGAGCATGACTTTGTCAGATGTCAGCTTCAGGAACTGCTTGGGCCTATCTCGTCGTGAAAGCGGCCAGAAACGCTCACCGCGCCCGCCGGCCATAACCACACCGTATATCACGGATTCATCCCTTAAACTTCAGGTCCACCGGACTGAAGGATCATATTGGTCGACGCCCTTGCAGTCAACAAAAGAATGGCGCGGCAGGCGGGAAAAGCGGCCGGCCGCGGCCGTCGAAGGGCATTTGAGCCGGATCACTAGGGATAACTGGTCAGCACTGCCAACACAATCGAATGATAGCGGGTCAATGGGGAGTCCCATCGATTGCCGAGCGCCACCGGTACCTTACCCCCCGTCAGAATCCCGCCGGTTTCCGACTTGCCATACAGCGCCAGCGACTTGAAGATTCCGTTGGCCGTCTCTATGTTCGGCGCCAGAAGCGCATCAGCCTGACCGGCGACCGGCGACTCCTTGAGTCCTTTGGCATGGGCGGCATCCATGTCGATGGCGCAATCGAATGACAGGGGACCATCGACGATCGCCTCCGTGATCTGCCCGCGATCATACATCTTGGCCAGCACCGCCGCTTCAATCGTGACCGGCATCTGCGGGTATATAGCCTCAACCGCCGCCAGGACCGCGACTCGGGGCTTCTCAAGACCCAGAAGTGCAGCCGCTTTGCCGAGATTGGCGATGAGGGCCAGTTTCGTTTTCAGGTCCGGATTAGGAATGACGCCGGCATCGGTCAGGAGCAGGAGCTTCCGGTAAGCCTCCGGCTTGATCGCCCCGACATGCGAAAGGGTAGATCCCTTCGGCACGAACCCGGTCTCTCTCTCCAGCAGAATGCTGAGAAACTCAACGGTGGCCCCGCGTCCCTTCACGATCAGATCCAGTTCCCCCCGCACAGCCATCTGCGCAGCCACCCGGAACGCCTTGTCGGGCTCGTTAATATCGATGATCCGGGCACCGGGCAACCCAATGCCATACTCCGCGCACTTCTCACGACAGAGCTCCTCATCGCCGATCACAATCGGATCAATCAACTGCTCCCGGATCGCCCGATCGAAGGCCGACAACCAGCCTTGTACAGATGGAACTACCAGCGCGGCTCGAGGACAGACCCGGCGTGCTTTCCTGCGGGCGCGCTCCGACAGGTGTTCGAAGGTGCTGACGCCAGGGATATCGATCGGGGTCATATCAGCGCCCTCCCTTATCCCAGATGTGACTCTGTTGGTAGTAATCCGACAACACGCAGGCCAGCGCCAGAGAGGACTTCTTGTTCATAATAGTATCGGTGCGGGAAACCAGCGAGACCGGGACCTTGGCGCCGACAATCACTCCCGAGAAGACTGCCTTGGCGAAGTTGATGAGACCCTTGCTGACTATGTTGCACTCCTCAATTGAATCCACCAGGAAAATATCAGCATCGGCCACCACCGGGCCGGTGGCTCCGTAGGCCTCCGCAGCCTGACGCGACAACGCCAGATCGATCGAGAGCGGCCCCTGAATGGCTATGTCCCGCAGGTTCGCCTCGGCCTGCGGGATGATGTGGGCGACATCTGAAAGAGTATGCGGCACCTTCTCCGTCGGCGTCGGAACGGCCGCCGACAAGGCTATCTTGACCGGCGACAGACCCAGCGCTCGCATGACCGTGACCGCGTTCTCCAGAATCTCGTACTTGGTCTCCTTGTCGGGACGAACCACCATACCGCCGTCGGTGAAGTTCAACAACTTGTGATAGCCGGGTATATCCAAGACCGCGCAATGCGATATCGTCTTTCTGCCGCGGAGATCGTATTTGCGATCGACGAGGGTCCGCAGAAGCGCCGACGTTGGCAGGAATCCCTTCATGACAGCATCAGCCCTACCCTCGGCTGCGAGTTGCACGGCAGCATGGGCGGCCGACATGACATTGTCGTGGTGATGGATTTCCAGATTGCCGATGTCGATTTCATGCGAATCGGCCAGGTCGCAGATTCGACTCTCATCGCCGCACAGGACCCCGTCGAGAAAGCCCTCGGCTTGTCCCTGGGCAACCGCGCCGATTACATCGGCGTCCTGGGCGGCAGCCACCGCTACCGCCTTGCGTCGCCCCTCACCGGCGATCTCTCTCGCACGGTCGATGAGCTCCTGCGCCGAATGGATCGGTTTCCGGTTCATAACCCTCAGTATTCCTTAAGCTGCTCGTCTCCGTTTAGGTACCGCACCCCCGCCGCCGCCAGCGCTTCCATCTCAAGCTCGCCGGGCACTACGATGATCTCGCCGAGGAAGGCGACATACTTGCTGATCTGTGCCACAAGGCGTTCGGAATGCGCCATGCCGCCGGTCAGGACAATGGCATCGTAGTGGCCCGCCAGCGCCACCGCGGCCGCACCGATTTCTTTGGCGATCTGATATGCCATAGCATTGAAATAGAGTCTGGCTTTCTCGTCACCCGATTCGATCATCTCCTCGACCTGGCGCAGGTCGGCCTTACCCAGATAGGCCACCAGGCCCGACTTCTTGGAGAGCTTGGCGACCACTTCCTTCTCGGTATACTGGCCGCTGTAACAGAGCTTGACCAGGCCGCCAATCGGGAGCGCACCGGCCCTATCCGGCGAAAAAGGGCCCATGCCCAGAAGGGCATCGTTGACATCGACAACCCGGCCGCGCTGCAGCGAAGCGATCGATATGCCCCCACCCATGTGCACCGCCACAAAGGAAACCTCCTCGAGTAGCTTACCCCGCTTAGTCGCCTCCCGACGACAGACTTCCTTGATATTCAGAGCGTGCACGCGGCACTTGCGTTCTATCTCCGGCACGCCGCTTATCCTGGCCACATCGGTGAAGTTGTCAACCGTGATGGGATCCGAAATCAGCGATGGAACTCCGAATCGCTCACCGAGATGATGAGCAATAATGGTGCCGAGGTTGGAGGCATGGTTGGAATATTTGGCTTGGCGCAGGTCATCGAGAAGCTGCTCGGTGATCTTATAGGCCCCACCCTCGAGCGGCTTGAGCGGAGCTCCGCGACCAACCACGGCCTTCGGCTGCCCGTCGGGCAGATTGAGACTGTCGATCCACTGGTTGATCGCCTCCATGCGGAGATCAAACTGCTCGGCGACATTGTCGAACTTCGCCAGCTCATCGGGATCGTGCCTGATGACGTCGGTGGAGATCGCCTCGGCGCTATCAAACAGCGCCATCTTGGTCGAGGTCGAACCCGGGTTGATGATGAGCAATCCCTGCTTCATGACTGCCCTATGCCCCGCTCGGTTGAAGTTTGATCTCGCGGCCGCGCGCCAGCGCTTTGAGGTTAATGTCGATGAAGCGCTCCTTGACCTTGGCCTTGATTACCTCATCCCACATCGCCTGGTCGAAGGGCAGATAGTTCGAGAGCGCTCCCAACAATATAGTGTTGACCAATCGCGGGTTGCCCAGCTCGGCCGCGATCTTGTCGGCCTCGATAGCGATGAGATTGGCGCCGAGTTCCCGCATCTTGCCAATCGGATCACTGGGGTAACTCAGCTTCTTGTTGGATGTCACGATCGCCGGAACGAGTCTGGTAGTCGAGGTAATCATCACCCCGTCTTTCTTCAGCCAGTCGACTGCGCGCAAACCCTCGGCCTGCTCGAAGGCCACGACCACATCGGACTGGCCGTATTGAATAGTCGGCGAGTAGACCCTGGGCGCTATGCGAACATGTGATGACACTACTCCCCCCCGCTGCGACATGCCGTGGACCTCCGATTTCTTGACATCGAATCCGCTGCGCATAGCCGCTTCCGAGATGAGTTCCGAAGCCAGCAGAACTCCCTGGCCGCCGACGCCGACAATCAATATGCTGTAGTCCTTATCAGCCATGACTAACCTCGGTCTTCTCGAGTTTGCTCTTCAGGATGATCGCCTCCTCCGGGCAGATCTGCGCGCATAGCGTGCAGCCGGTACACAGGTTCGGGTCGATGACCGCCTTCGGATTACCGCGTTTGTTGACCTCATCAGAGGCGGCTATGGCTGGACAGGCGATCCGGTAACAAAGCGTGCAGGCCGTGCAGAGTTCGAGATCGACGGCGTAAGGCTCGTCCATGATGCGCCTGGGCATTAGCACACACGGACGGTCAGTGATTATGACCGACGGCTCTCTGCGCTCCGTTTCTTCCTTAACAGCCTCAAGGCACTCCTCGTAGTTGTAAGCGTCGACACGGCGGACATTCTTCACTCCCAGCGCTTCGCATAGCTTGGGAATGTCAATCATGCCGGCTTCCTCGCCCATGAGCGTGTGACCGGTGGAGGGATGCTCCTGGCCCCCGGTCATGGCAGTGACACGGTTGTCCAGTATGATGATGGTAACATTGCTCTTGTTGTATACGGCATCCATCAGGCCCGTAACACCACTGTGGAAGAAAGTCGAGTCGCCGATCACCCCGACGATTCCCCTGTCATAGCCCTGCACTTTCTCCATACCGATGGCGTTACCGACCGACGCCCCCATGCATATGCATGTATCCAGCGCGTTCAGCGGCTGCAGCGTGCCGAGAGTGTAACATCCTATGTCACCGGTCACGGCAACTCTCAGTTTGCGCAGCGCCATGAACATACCCCTGTGCGGACAACCCGGGCAGAGCACCGGCGGGCGCGGGAACATGCCCTCTTCCGGCGGCATGACCGGCCCGGCGGCCCGATCGATGACTCCGGCCTGCTTCAGGCCCTCGGCGACGCGGTACGGCGACAGCTCGCCCAGGTGGCCGAAGTACTTCTTGCCCTCGACCTCGTGGCCCGCGGCACGGATCTGGTCCTCGTAGAAGGGTTCCAACTCCTCGACGACGAGTACCATCTCATGCGCTCTGATGAAGTCGGCGATCTTCTTCATCGGCAACGGGAAGCTGAATCCGAGCTTCAGGTAATCAAAGTCCGGCGCAACTTCCTTGGTGTACTGGTAAGCTACTCCGCCGGTAATAATACCGATCTTGCTGCCGTTGTCCTCGACCAGGTTGAATTCGGTTGTCTCGGCGTAATCTTCGAGCCTGGCCAGTCGTTCGCGGACAACCACGTGACGGCCGCGGGCATGGCCGGGAACCATCACATACTTGGTCGGTTCTTTCTTGAACTGTACCTGCTTGGGGACCTTGCGTTCGCCCAACTCGACCACACCCTTTGAGTGTGAGATGCGCGTAGTCACGCGCAGCATTACCGGAGTGTCGAATCTCTCGGATATCTCGTAGGCCGCGATGCACATGTCTTTGGCCTCCTGGCTGTCGGAGGGTTCCAGCATGGGCACCTGGGCGAACTTGGCGTAGAAACGGTTGTCCTGCTCATTCTGTGAGGAGTGCATCTCCGGATCGTCGGCTGATACCAGCACAAACCCGGCATTCACGCCGGTATAGGCGTGAGTCATAAACGGATCGGCGGCCACATTGACGCCGACGTGCTTCATCGTCACCAGCGTGCGTCCCCCGCCCAGCGAGGCCCCTATTCCAACCTCGTAAGCCACCTTCTCGTTGGGCGACCACTGCGAGTGGATGTCGCGATAGCGGGCCGCGAGGGTCTCGAGAATCTCGGTTGACGGTGTGCCGGGATAAGCGGCTGCGAGTTTGACTCCGGCCTCCCAGGCGCCCCGCGCGACGGCTTCGTTACCGGATAGAAGTTCTTTCATCATGGACTCGCTCTATCTTGAAGATTGTGCATTATTTCACATTCTGACACATATGATAATTAGAATGTCGGCGCGGCGCAAGTGGCGGCAGGAGATTGTCACCGGCATCGCTTCTCGGCAAGGCGACAGATTTTGATATCATTTGCTCCGAATCACCGCCTACCAGTAGCTTGCACTCAATCTGTGTTCCACTATTGTTGACACAGGGTAATTCGCGTATCGTATGGTTAACAATGAATCTGGCTTTTCCGTAAGGCAGGAAACAGTATGAAGGAAATCAACAGGATCGGTATCATCATTTGCGACCGGTATCGGAGATGTGCCGGAGGAAAGTGCTTTAGGTCCCTGCGTGACAGAGAGGGAGCCTTCACCAGGTACATTGATTCGGACGTTGAGGTTGTCGGATATACGACCTGCGACGGGTGTCCCGGGGGGAATGTCGAATACGCCGTGGGGGAAATGAAAGCTAACGGAGCAACGGTCATACACCTTGCCACGGGACTAATCGTGGGCTATCCTCCCTGCCCGTATCTCACATATTTCCATAGCTTCATCAGGGCGAGATATGGTCTTGAGGTCGTTTACGGCACCCATCCGATTCCCCAGAAATACGTCAATGTGCACGAGCAGATAAGAACATGGGACAAAGAGGAATGGCACGCTATTATTCAGCCGCTCCTGGCGGATGAAAAGACTCGTTTATCTTATGATTGATAAGCGAGCCGGTGGATCGAACCGTTGGAGTGTGTCCAGAGTGTGGCGCAGGTGATCGTTACCCATTCTGTGGCTGATATGTGCCCCGATGCACCAGCTCTCTTCGTTGCCCCAACGGGACCATACCCCACTATGTGTCTAAGAACGGTGCCTGAGCCTGGTCTGCCCCTACCCCGCCGCCGTCTTGATCGCCAATCCGATGAGGATGAAGCCCCCGAAGATCGCCGCGCCGCGCGAAAAACGCAGGCCAACCGCGTGGCCGAACCAGAGGCCGATCCCTGACATGATCGCGCATACAACCCCGATAATGATCGCCGGATAGAGAATCTCCGCACCCACCAGGGCCAGCGACAAACCAGCCGCCAGGGCATCGATCGATGTTGCAAACATCAGCACAATCAGGCTCGATCCGCGAGTCGGGTCGCCCTGCCACTGCTGCTCCTCGCCTTTGTATTGCTCCCAGATCAGACGCGCACCGATGGCGAATAGAATCGCCGCCGCAATCCACTGCCCCCACGACCCGATCGACCTGGCAATCGCCTCACCGGCCACCCAGCCCACAATCGGCATTCCGAACTGGGCGAAGCCAAAGTGCCACGAGAGCCGGAAAACTGTCCAGCCGTCGATACCGCCCCGCCTGATCCCGACCGCCACCGATACCGCAAAAGCATCAAAGGCCAGGGCCAAAGCCAGGGCAAAGGCGCTTATGAAATCAACCGTTGTGATCCTCTGTCACTCCTGCCAGGGTCGTTGCCGGCCCGACGGGAATCCGATACTGCCGGTCTGAACCCTGTAGCCCGGTACGTGCAGCGTCGGTCTCGCACCCAAATTGGACATCACTGGTTGATATAAGTCAATAACTAATCGCGCCGGAACAATTAAAGTACTGTGCAGTTAAAGAAAATACTTTACGAATTGGTATTTTTTTCGTATAAGCTGCGGCCCCTTGATGAGAGAAGAGAGAAAGTGATCGGTTTGAGAATATGAGAATCACAGCAACAGAAGAGTACGGCCTGCGCTGCCTGCTGGTCCTTGGTCGCGGCGGACCGAAGGCCCAGCATTCCATCGCCGAAATCGCCGAGGCTGAGGGAATATCGATACCCTACGCCTCGAAACTGCTGGCGATGCTGCGCAAGGCCGGGCTGGTGACAGCGGTTCGCGGACGTAAAGGCGGATTCAGCGTCGCCCGCGAGGCGGACCAGATTAACCTGCTGGAAGTCATCACGGCCCTCGGCGGGCCGTTGATTGACCCCGATCATTGCTCCAAGCGCACCGGACAGCTCGATGTCTGCGTGCACGGCGAGCACTGCTCGGTCCACGATATCCTGGGTGGTCTGGCCGGTACCGTCGGCCAGTTTCTGAAGGCGACAACGCTCCAGAATGTCATCGACGGCGACACTCCGCAAGTAGACCTGCCGACCGAGGCGATGTTGCCGGATTGTGATCAGCGTTACGGGGATTATGCGCCGGACACCACGAGGCGAATCCGGGTTTCCCAGCGCTGAACAAACACGAAAAAGAGTGAGATCCTGAAAATAGGTTAAGGAAATGAGCAAAGACGAACCGCTGTTGGAATTCAAAGATATCCATGTGGAAGTTGAAGGCGCCGAGGTCGTGAAGGGTGTCTCGCTGGTGATCCGACCCGGCGAGATACATGCCATCATGGGCCCGAACGGCTCAGGTAAGTCGTCGCTGTCGAATGCCCTGGCCGGGCACCCCACTTATCGCATCACCAGAGGTGAGGCCCGGCTCGATGGTCGCGACCTGCTTGAGATGAATGCCGATGAGCGCTCCCGGGCCGGGCTCTTTCTGGCCTTCCAGTATCCCCTGGCCATTCCGGGAGTGACTGTCGCCAACTTCATGCGCTCAGCGGTGC
Source organism: uncultured Ignavibacteriales bacterium (assembly GCA_964526835.1). GTDB lineage: Bacteria > Zixibacteria > MSB-5A5 > GN15 > FEB-12 > DAOSXA01. The sequence goes on along the minus strand of CAZGMK010000003.1, from coordinate 53,345 downwards.
AGGCCCATCGCGGTAAGGACGCCGATATGACCGATTTCCGCAAGATGTTCAAGGCCCGGATGGCCGATCTGGGAATCGATCCGTCGTTTGCTACTCGATACATCAACGACGGCTTCTCCGGCGGCGAGAAGAAACGTATTGAGATCCTGCAGATGTCGATTCTCAAACCGAAGGTGGCCCTACTGGATGAGACCGACTCCGGTCTCGATATCGATGCGCTGAAGACCGTTTCTGAAGGGATCAACCGCTTCCACAACGACAGCAACGGCCTTCTGGCGGTGACCCACTATCAGCGACTGCTCAATTATGTCAAGCCGGACCATGTGCACGTGATGATGCAGGGCCGATTTGTCAAGTCCGGTGGACCTGAGTTGGCCCTCAAGCTGGAGGAATCCGGCTACGACTGGGTGGAAGCGGAGGTCCGCCAGAAAGCGCAGGTGTGATACCATGGCCGACAACACAAAAGCAAAGACGCACCAGGATCTGACCCGGCTCGGAGAGGATTATGCCTCCAAGTACGGGTTCCGCGATCCGGTTGACTATTTCCACAAGGGCGCCAAGGGGATAAACCACGAAGTAGTCGAGATGATCTCGCAGATGAAGGGCGAGCCCAGGTGGATGTCCGCAATCCGCCATCAGGCCCTGGACATCTTCAATGGCAGGCCGACCCCGATGTGGGGCAATACGAAACTACTCAGCGAGATCGACTTCTCCGATATCTACTATTTCATGAAGCCGGTAGACAAACAGAGCACCAATTGGGACGACGTACCGGAGTATATCAAAAAGACCTTCGACCGTTTGGGCATCCCTGAGGCCGAGAAGAATTTTCTCGGCGGAGTCTCGGCCCAGTACGAATCGGAAGTAGTATATCACTCGATGAAGCAGGAATTGACCGACCAGGGCATCATCTTTATGGATATGGACACCGGACTGCGCGAACACCCCGACATAGTCCAGAAGTATTTCGGTTCGGTCATCCCCCCAACTGACAACAAATTCGCCGCCCTCAACACGGCTGTCTGGTCGGGCGGATCGTTCATCTACGTGCCACCCGGTGTCGATGTGAAGATTCCGCTGCAGGCCTATTTCCGAATCAACGCCGAGAATATGGGCCAGTTCGAGCGGACGCTTATCATCGCCGACAAGGGGTCACGGGTTCATTACATAGAGGGCTGTACTGCCCCGGTGTACAGCACCGACTCTCTGCACTCGGCGGTGGTTGAACTAATCGCCCTCGATGACGCCTACATCCGCTACACGACAATTCAGAACTGGGCCCGGAACATCTATAACCTGGTCACCAAGCGGGCTTCGGCTTACAAGAATGCGACTGTCGAGTGGGTGGACGGCAACATAGGTTCACGCCTGACCATGAAGTACCCGTGTATCCAGCTTCTTGGCGAAGGAGCCCGAGGCGAAGTGATGTCGGTGGCGTTCGCCGGCAAAGACCAGCACCAGGATGCAGGCGCCAAGATGATCCACGCAGCCCCGAATACATCCTCGCGGATCACCTCCAAGTCGATTTCCAAAGACAACGGGCGAGCCTCATACCGGGGCCTGATTAAGGTTCACAAGAACGCCGCCAATACGAAGTGCTCGGTGGAATGCGATGCCCTACTGATCGGCGATCACGCCCGCAGCGACACGTACCCGACCATGGAGATCGATCACAACGAGGTCAAGATCGAACACGAGGCGCGGGTGTCGAAAGTGGCCGAGGAACAGCTCTTTTATCTGACCAGCCGCGGGCTGAGTGAGGATGACGCCCGCCTGCTGATTGTCAACGGGTTCATGGAGCCCTTCACCAAGGAATTGCCGCTGGAGTACGCGGTCGAGCTGAATCGTCTGCTGGAACTGGAAATGGAAGGATCGATAGGATGATGGCGACCAACGCAACCCGAATCGAACCGACCCCGACCACCGATAAGCTGCACCAGATCGAGGAGACCGCGCCGGAACTGCAGCGGGGTCCGAAGTGGCTGCGCGAGCATCGTTATCGGGCGAGCCAGGCTTACAACGAGGCTCCCCTGCCCCGCCGCGGCCTGCATCTGTGGCGTTATACTGACCCGGCTAAGTTCCTGGTAAACAGCGACGACATCGCCGACACCGCCTTCGGGCCGGGTTATGATCAGGTTGAGCAAGTCCTGCACGAAGAGTTGAAGCAGGGGCGCCTGGCGGCATTGGCGACGGACCTGGGCGGACGCGAGATCAACTTCTCCGGTATTGACCGGCTCGTGGAACGTGGAGTGATCGTCTCCAGACTCTCGGATGCGGTCATGCGCCAACCCCAATTGGTGCGCGATCACCTTTACAGTCTGGTCAACGCCGGTATGGGCAAGTATGAAGCGCTCAACGGCGCCCTGTGGAATGACGGCATATTCGTTTTCGTGCCTCGAGGCATAACCATCGAACAGCCGATCCATCTGCTGCGTGAGGCGGGGCTGGCCCAGTCATCGCAGTATCCCCGATTGCTGGTAGTAGCTGAAGAAGACACGGCCTTCACCCTCGTCGATGAATACGGCGGCGGCTCACCCGACCGCGATGAGGGCATCAGTCAGTCGCACGGGGCGGTGGAGATATTCGGCGGCAGGCATAGTCGTATCCAATACGTCGTTCTCCAGCGCCAGGGCCAAGGCGCTCACACCTACCTGACCCATCGCGCCCGGATCGAAGAAGGCGCCACGATGCTGACCATCCCGCTGGCTTTTGGGGCCAGTCTGTCGAAGCACAACTACGGCGTGATCCTGCATGGACGACACTCCGAAAGCACGATGCGCGGTTTGGCCTTCGGTTCGAAACACCAGCACTACGACTACCATACCCTCCACCACCATGCGGTTGGCGAGACCCTGTCCAATATCGACCACAAGGTCGTGCTCAAAGATCGAGCCCTGTCGGCCTATACCGGCTTGATCCGCATCGAGCAGAACGCCAGGGACTGTGAAGCATTTCAGGAGAATCGAAACCTGCTTCTGAACAAGGGGACCCGCGCAGAGACTATTCCTGAATTGGAAATCCTTAATGAGGATGTTCGGTGTAGTCACGGAGCCACCATCGGTCCGCTGGACCCGTTCGAAGTATTCTACCTCGAATCGCGCGGCATTGCCCGGGAGAAGGCGGTGAGAATAATTGTCGCCGGCTTCGCCGAGCCGACTCTTCGGCAATTACCGACCGACCTGAGGGAGCGGATAGAGAAGTTTGTCATCAGGCGACTGGAGGATATCTGATCATGAGTGAGTGGATTAAGGCAGCCAGGGTTAGTGAAATTCCCGAAGGACAGATGAAGGCGGTCGAGGTCGGCTATCACAACCTGGTGATCTGCCGTACATCCGACGGCGTCTACGCGCTCGATAACGAGTGCTCGCACGATTCCGCGCCTATTTCCGACGGCGAGTTGGTGGGCAAAGAGATGGTCTGCGGCCGTCATGGAGCTCGCTTCAACATCGAAGACGGCAGTGTAACCGCCCCTCCGGCCGTGGTTGGAGTCGAAAGTTACGAGGTCAAGATCGACGGTGACATCATCTACGTCCGGGTGGATTAGCTCCCGGGTTGAGGCTACTTCAGCATGCAAACCAATGTGAACAACAAGGCCGCGGCGCATCAGGTAACCTTCCGCACCTCCGATGGATCGCTGGATGTCGCCCGTATCAAGCGGGACTTCCCGATTCTGAATCAGCAGGTCCACGGACATCGTTTGGTCTACCTGGATAATGCCGCCACGTCGCAGAAGCCACAAGCAGTGATCGACGCTATCACCGCCTACTACAGGCGGCAGAATGCCAACATTCACCGCGGCCTGCACTTTTTGGCCGAAGAAGCCACGGCCGCATACGAACGCACCCGAGAGCATGTGGCGCATTTCCTCGGCGGCGTCGATCGCCAGGAGATCATCTTCACCCGCGGGACCACCGAAGGCATCAATCTACTGGCCTATACCTGGGGAGAGGAGAACATCAGCGAGGGCGACGAGATTGTTATCACCGAGATGGAGCACCACGCTAACCTGGTGCCGTGGGTTATGCTGGCCCAGCGCAAAGGTGCGATGCTGAAGCGAATCCCCCTGACTCTCTGCGGCCATCTCGACCTGAGTAACATCGACGAGATCATTACCCCCAGGTGCAAGCTGCTGGCCATGTCTCACATGTCAAACGTGCTGGGCACGATCAACCCGCTGGCCGAGCTGGCGGAGGAGGCTCACAAAGTCGGTGCGCTCGTGCTGGGCGACGGCGCCCAGGCTGCGCCTCACATGCCGGTTAATTTGAAAGATCTGAACGTAGATTTCTATTCGCTGTCTTCCCACAAAATGCTTGGCCCAACCGGGGTCGGCGTGCTCTACGGACGCAAGGAGTTGCTTGACCGGATGCCGCCTTTCAACTTCGGGGGCGAGATGATCGATCAGGTCTCGTTCGACAGGATCACCTGGGCTGAGCTTCCACACAAGTTCGAGGCCGGCACGCCTGATATCGCCAACGTGGTCGCCTACGATGCCGCGCTGACCTACCTTGAGCAGCTGGGCATGGAGAACGTCCGCCGCCACGAAATCGAATTGACCTCTTACACCATCGAGCGCCTGAGTGAACTCAAAGACCTGGTTGTCCAGGGCCCGCAGGAGGCTGAGCAACGCGGCGGAGCGATTTCGTTTACTGATCCGACTATCCATCCCCACGATATCAGCACGTTCCTCGATTCGCGTGGGATCGCAATTCGCGCCGGGCACCACTGCTGCCAGCCGCTTATGAGATTGATGGGCCTCGTGGCCACCGCCCGGGCGTCCCTGTATGTCTATAACGATGAAGCCGACATCGACACTCTGGTCGAGGCGTTGAAAGAGATGAGGAGTTACTTCGGAGTATGAGCAGCAACCTTGATGAGATGTATCGGGAGATTATCATGGATCACTTCCGGGCCCCCCGTGGACGCGATCCTCTCCCCCGCGCCGATATCAAGTCGGGCGGCTCGAATCCGTCCTGCGGCGATGAAATGGACATGGAAGTCGCGGTGGACAACGGCACCGTCACCGATGTCCACGTCGGCTGTAAGGGCTGCGCGATTTCCGTCGCATCCGGCTCCATGCTGGCGGAGATACTGAAGGGCCGCACTCTCGATGAAGCCAAACGTATCGCCGAGTTGGTAAGGGGAATGCTGAAGGGAGAGGACGTCGAGATTCCGGACGACCTCGAGGACATCGATGCCCTCAAGGGCGTACGCCAGTTCCCTGTTCGAGTCAAATGTGCGCTGCTCGCCTGGGCTACCTTCATCAAAGGTCTCAAGGACTACGAGGGGGGTAACAACGGCGAGAAATCCAGGATAACGACGGAGTAGCGATGGTCGCCCCCACCAAGGAGCGGATAATGGATGCCCTCAAGCCGGTGCAAGACCCGGAGATCGGTGTCGGCGTCGTCGACCTGGGTCTGGTCTACGATACCGATATCAGCGAGGACGGCAAGGTGCAGGTGAAGATGACGCTAACCACTCCCGCCTGCCCATATGCGGACAAGCTGCTGGAGATGACTCACATGGCAGTACAGAAGGTCGAGGGCGTTACTCAGGTGGAGATACTTCTGGTCTGGGATCCGCCCTGGGATCCAAAGGAAATGGCCTCCGACTACGCCAAGGATATGCTGGGTATTTGGTGAGGGGGGACATTATGCTGCTGTTGAGCCGGCGGATTGAAGTCGTGGGTCGACAGCAACAACGATCCACCCATCATAGCGGGAATCTCGACGATTCGAAACGCCAGCCTACGGAGTCCTTCTCTTGATAGGCCGCTCTCGGTCTTCTTGTTCACGGCCTGCTGGGAGTGATGCCCGGTATCAGTTCCACGTTCCTGTATGCTCCGGTGGCTGCATCCAGCTTCGTCAGCCTGCCCCCAATCCTGACCAGATCACCGCTGAGGCTCATGGGATTCTCAAGATTACCGACTAAAACCCGACAAGTGTCGTTTCGGGTGCAGACAGAGATTGGAGGATCCTCAGACTCCGGCGGGATGTAGGTCGGGTTGGCGAATTCGACATAGAGCGCCGTAACAGTGTCTCGCAAGTTGATCGTGCCGGTCCTGATTACATACTCGATGGAATCAACCGGGATCTGCATGATAGGCTCTAATTCCTCGTCGACTGCGGACTTCAGGGTCAACAAATCGGCCAGTGTCAAAGGGCCATGACCGGGGCAGTAGTCGGTATTCTCGATTTGTGCCAGTCGGTTGACAAGAAAGACGCTTTCGCCATGGCAGAAGTACTCGCGGAACAGCTCATAATCCGCGCGGTTGGCTACCTTACCATCGCAATTGACGTCGCCCGGCGGACAGCGGGGATCGATCGAATCGACCGGCGCAAAACTGAGTCCGCCATGTCTGAAGTCTACCGCGGCAAGGAGCTGGCTGCCGCCGGGCTGTCGGAAGCAGCTATCCGGTGGTCCGCTGCTTCTGAACCAAACTGAATCTTTGTTGGCCGGCTGCCGGCCGAGCGGGCCATCGGTAACCTCGCGAGCCAGACCGATCACTTCATCGGCCGGCTGGTTCTCGGGAGTGTAGACCAACGTATTGTCATCGCATTCACACCAATAGAAGCGGATAGGTTCGAAAGTACCCTCAAGTATCGAGTCGGAGCTTGTGAGGAAATCCAGGGTCAACAGCCGATATGGCGTCCGGAGCGTATCGAAACAGGTCCAATCCGGTCCTCCCAGAATCGAAGGATCATCCGCCAGTCCCGTAATCGAGACCAGCCCCGACGGCCTCTCGTCTCCGCAACCGGGCGGGTCGTACCGGTAGTTCAAGTACTCCCAACCGCAACTCTCAAGATCGCCCGAACGAACTTCAAGGAGAGTCAGGACCTCGACATGGAACCCGATCGTCAAATCGAAGCCGTGGAGACGTCCGTCTGTTTTTTCGACGACCACATCCACTAAACAACGAGTCCCCGGTACCACTTCTGTCAGAGTATCTACGGATATCGCGAACGGTGCGCTTTCATTGCCGATACTACCTGGCCCTGTACCGGCATCATCGCAACCCCAGACCAACGCAATAGTCAGAAGCATACAACCCAGCACTGCTCCGCGGGCGTGGAGGTTTGAATAACACATAACTCCTCCCATGATTAGGGTTTCATCTGTACCACTCACACTTACGGTGGCGGGCGACCCGTCCCCCGTGCTTTGATGAGTATATATCAGACGAAACAGAATGTCAAATGTAAAAACGAATCTCGACCGAAATGTAACTCATAGTCAGTCCACTTGAAATGTCGCATGGACAGTGACGGTCACATCCTTGGATCGCGACTGCGTATTGTAGATGCCATAGCCGCTGACCTCGGTCGAGTAGGGCTCGCGAATCTGAAACACACCCGCCCGGAGGCTGCGGGCATTGCCCAGGCCAACCCCTGCCCGACCGGCGATCTCCTCGGCGCGAGACCGTGCGTCGTCGGTGGCGGCCGCCAGCAACCCGAGCTTTATATCCGACAGCGCCGACAACAAGTACTCCAGTCGGGAATTTCTCAGATAGAGATCGTGCTTTGACATGCTTGAGGGATCCAGGGCCAGACTCTCGACTTGATCCAACTTGTCTGATATGACCAGCAGCGTCTGGCTGATCTCATAGCCGGTCGGTTGATGATCTCGGTCGAAGGTCTGGTGCGAAGCAACCGGCTGAACGGCGAGCTCTTCTCCGGTCAAGCCGTGCTCAAGAAGAATGCCGCGTAGCGTTGCCATATCTTCGCCGATTCGTTCAAAGCCCCCGGTAAGAGCGTTCATTTCCGCGGTGCGACTGATCGTGATCTGCCACTTCACGATATCGGACTCATACCGCTCGGTGGCCGAGCCGACAACGCTTATGGTGTCGCGACCAGCCCTGGCGCCGTAGAAGAAGGCGCCGAAAACAGCAGCGCTCAGGATCAGGCCCAGGGCGATTATCGCAGCTTGTGAGTTCCTCATGCAGCCTCCTCGTCTACGGAAATCTACATCAGCGAATACCCGCCGTCAACTATGATGGTCTGCCCGGTAATCCAACTTGCATGCGGACCTGAGAGGAAACTGACTACATTGGCTATCTCCTTGGGTGTCCCGACGCGCTTGAAGGGTGTACGATCACTCACTTCATTGAGCATATCCTGATAGTTGGGAAATGACTTGAGGGCATCCGTATCGATGAAGCCGCCCGAAACGCAATTGACGCTGATCTGTCGCGGCGCCAATTCAATGGCCATATACTTGATCATGTTCTCGATAGCCGCCTTTGATACGCCGATTGCGGCGTATCCGGGAATGTAGCGAATCGAGCCAAGCGACGAGAGCGCCACAATCCGGCTGTGGTCCGGCATGATCGGGGCGGCCAATTGCACGCAGTTGAGGAAAGCGCGGGCGTTAGTGTGCATGGACAGGTCCCAGGCCTTGTCGTCGATGTCGATCATCCTGGTAAAAAGACCAAGGGCCGCGTTGGAAATCAGTATGTCAAGATGGCCGAATCGTTCCTTGATACCGTCAAAGATGGCCGGAAGCTGTTCGTGGTTACCGATATTGGCGCGATGGGCATAGCAATCGACCCCAAGTGTCTTGATCGATTCAACCGCCTGATTAGCCGCTTTCCGGCTGCGAAAGTAATTCAGAACAACGTTGGCGCCCCGCGATGCGAGCGACTCGGCGATGGCGAAACCTATTCCCCTGGTGCCGCCGCTGACAAAGGCCGTCTTTCCCTGCAAGTCCCTGCAATGGTCCATGTGGTCCCTATGTTCCCATTGTGATTGTCGTGTCGCTGCCCGTTGACAGCCTAATCCCTAGATCGTGTACCCGCCCGCCTGGGACTCCAGCTCCTCGGCCAGATACTCCAGCTCGACCGGTTCATAGCGAGTAACAAATATACGGGAGTATTGTTCAATCAATTTTAGACCGAATTCGTCCAATTTAACTTCCGCGCCGAGCAGCGCCCTGGCGGACGTCATGACATCCGCTTCCAACCCGCAAGGATTCATCCCCTCGAATTGCCTCAGATCGATGTTGAGGTTGATCGCCACACCGTGGAATGTCACCCACTTCTTCACTGCCACCCCCACCGAAGCGATCTTCTTGTCCCCAACCCAGACACCGGTATGTTCGTCACCCTTCCGACACCCGACATCGTATTCGGCGAAAGTGTCGATAATCCCCTGCTGCAGGTCAGCCATGAATCTGTGCAGGTCGCGCCCTCGCCGGGTGAGATCGAAGATGAAATATGCGACCAGTTGGCCGGGACCGTGGTACGTCACATCACCGCCCCGCTCGACGAAAACCGGTTCGAGTTTGCATCCGGCGAAGTTCTCGTTACGGCCGCTCTTGCCCACCGTGATGACCGGGGGATGTTCAAGCAGGATAATCGTGTCGCGAGCCAACCCTTCCAGTCGCATCTTCACCAGACCCTTCTGCCACTTGAGGGCTCGGTCGTATCCTATCAGCCCACCCTTGAGATACCACCCGTAGCGCCTGGCAAAGAGGTCTTCGCTCATAACTTTTCCTATCGCAAATGCAACACCAGTCCGCGCGGATCGGCCAGATACTCATGCACCCGATGCAGGAACTGCACCGCAACGTGGCCATCGATCAATCGATGGTCAAAGGACATCCCGAAGGTCGAAATGTGGCGTATCGCAATTTCGCCATCGACCACCCAGGGTCTTCGGACTATGGCATGAACACCCAGAATCGCCACCTGCGGCTGGTTGATTATCGGAGTTGAGGCCGTAGCGCCGAACATCCCGGCATTGGTTACGCTGAAGGTCCCGCCGCTGACGTCATCGGGAGTCAACTTGTTCTCGCGGGCCTTACGGCCTATCTCCGCCATCTCTACCGCCAGCTCGACGATAGTCTTCTTGTCCGCGTCCCTGATAACCGGAACAATAAGACCCTCCTCGCGAGCCACCGCCATACCGATATTGTAGAACTTCTTCAGGATGATTTCGCGTTCGGTCATCGAAGCGTTGATCCTGGGGAACTCTTTGAGAGCGACGCAGACGGCCTTGAATATGAACGGCATGTAAGTCAGGTTGGCGCCGTACGCGGCTTGGAAACCGGCCTTGATCCGGCTGCGATACTCGACCAGTTCAGTCAGGTCAATGTCTTCGTAAGTTGTCACGTGGGGTGAAGTCTGAACCGATTTGACCATGTGCTCGGCGATCATCTTCCGCACCCCAGCCACCGGAATGCGTTCCTCACGTTGCGACTGAGGCAGCGGCTCGAAAACCGGTACCTCTACCTTCACCCTGGCTTCACGTGACGGCTCGGCCGCTGCCGGTCGCTCCTCGACTGATGGAGCAGGAGCGGAATACGACGATGGCGACGGAATCGGGCCACCGGTGAAGCCGGCTCTGGCCGAGCGCGATTCAACCGCCTCCATGACATCATCCACCGTCACACGCCCGTCTTTTCCAGTCGGAGCAATGAGGGAATCATCGACGTTGTATTCCCGGATGAGCATTTTGACTTTGGGGGACATTTTCGAACGGTCAATCGGCCCTGTAGAGCGCCTGGCTTTCGCCTCCGCCTTCTGCTCGGCGACGGTTTCCTTGCCCGCCTTCTTCGCCTCATCCCGCACCTCTTCGGGGCCGTCCGGCCGGGCGTCTGGTTCTTTGTCGCCGACGGCTGTAGTTTCGGTCGATTCGCCCTTTCCGTCGTCGATGACGGCAATGCGGGTACCGACCGGGACCACGTCCCCCTCCTTGGCCAGAATCTGCGTCAGCGTCCCCGCCACCTCCGATGGAATCTCCACATTGACTTTGTCGGTCATCAATTCAACCAACGTCTGATCGCGCTTGACTCTGTCGCCGACGCTGACCTTCCACTCCAGGATCGTGCCTTCCAGCACCGACTCCCCCATCTGCGGAACCAATACATCTCTGGCCATGAATCAAAACCCCTTATCTCACACAATGCGTTTGTCTATGTATGCGCCGAAGGCCCTTATCAAGCAATCTCCAGCATTTTTTCGAGAGCCCGCAGGGCATAGCTGCGATCCGGCTCGTCGACCCTGATCGGTTTCATTTCTTCGAAGTTCTCGAGGCAATAGGCCAGGTCATTCAGGGTTGTCCGATACATGTTGGCGCATACGGGGCAGACCTTACCTGAAAGCTCGAATATCTTCTTATCGGGGTACTGCTGCGCCAAACGGTGAATGAGGTTGATTTCGGTGCCGATGGCGATCGTGGAACCTGGCGGCGCCTGCTCGCAATACTCAACGATGAACTTGGTCGAACCGGAGGCATCGGCCAGCTCGACCACTTCCGGAACGCACTCCGGATGAACAACAATCTTCACACCGGAATGCCGATCTCGCACCTCCCGCACGTGTTCGGGACGGAAATTGGTGTGAACGTGGCAGTGCCCTTTCCAGAGGATGGCACGAGCCTTCTCGATTTGCTCGTCGCTGAACCCGCCTGCATCGCGACGCGAGAAGTCCCACACCAGCACTTCCTCAGGCCTGAGACCAACCTGGCGGGCGGTATTCCGCCCGAGGTTCTCGTCCGGGAAGAAGAAAACCTTTCCTCGATGATCCAGGGCATATCGAAAAGCCTTGTCGGCGTTACTCGACGTGCAAATCAGCCCCCCGTGCTTACCCGTGAAAGCCTTCAGGGCCGCCGTCGTGTTCATATACGACACCGGCATAATCCGCTTGTCGCCACCGAACTTCTTGAGGTACTCCCATGCGGCCATAACATCGGCCATATCGGCCATGTCGGCCATGGGGCATCCCGCCAGCGGATTCGGCAGATACACTCGTTGATCCGGGGCTGTCAGAATATCGGCGGACTCGGCCATGAAGTGCACACCACAGAAGACAATGATCTCAACGCCCTTCTGCGCTGCGGCTATCTTCGACAACCCGTAGCTGTCGCCCAGATGGTCACCATACATAACCACCTCAACCCGCTGGTAGTGGTGGGCCAGGATCACTGCGCGTTCACCGAGCGACTCTTTGGCCGTCCTGATACGACCGTGCAGGTCCTGAGTCGGGGCCTCGCGGTATTCCTTCGGAAGCGAAAAGTACATTGGCTGCCGGTTACTTCCTTTCCTGGTCAGGCGACTCCCGACGACTGCGGGCAAGCTTCCTCTGGGCCAGAACATGCTTGTCGGTCGAATGGCCGGGACTGACTCTGGCCCGGGGATCAATATAGTTTTTGGCGTTGTTGACCGCAACCGCCACTTCGCCGAATCCGGTGGCGATCAGTTTGAGCTTTCCGTCATAAGCAACTATGTCACCGGCGGCAAAAACGCCCTCGATGTTGGTACGCATTCTGCTATCCACCACGATAGCGTTTTTCTCCAGCGCCAATCCCCAATCGGCAATCGGCCCCAGATTAGTAATGAAGCCGATATTCAGTACCAATGCATCGATTTCGAGAGTAACCGTCTCACCTGAACGCGAATTGACAACCGTTGCCTGCCTCACCCGGTCGGCGCCCGCGACTGCCTGCAGCTCCCAAGACGGGTACCTCATCTCGACCGACGAGGCGCGGACCTTCTCAATAGTGTGCTCGTGGGCCGAAAAGAAATCGTTGCGATGTATGAGCGTGACCTTCTCCGCCACACCCTCGAGCATCAGAGCGTAATCGAAAGCCGCGTCACCTCCTCCAACAATCAGAACCCGTTTGCCACGAAACGCTTCCGGCCGACTTACGAAGTAGAATACGCCCCTGCCCTCCAGCCGCTTCAGGTCCGGGATGTCGAGTGTCCTGGGGATATAGGCGCCAAGCCCGGCACAGATTACCACGGTTTGAGCCAGGTGCTCAGCCTTGTCGGTGCCCAGTTCGATCAGTCCGTCACGACGGCGTCGAAGGCTCGTGACTCGCTGCTGAAGATAAAGGGAGAATGGATACTGCTCGGCCTGAAGTCGAAGCCGCTGAACCAGCTCCTTCGCCATGATCCGGGGGAACCCGGCAACGTCGTAGATGTACTTCTCCGGGTATAGCGCAGCAAGGCCACCGCCCACGTGCCCGAGCATGTCGATGCCGGCCGCTTTCATCATTCTCAAGCCGGCATAGTACAAACCATACAGTCCCACCGGGCCCACTCCCACGAATGCGATGTCGAATGCTTCTTCGGCTCTGGGCGCAGTCATTTACGAATGCGATCTAATTGTGTCTAGGACCCTGGCTAGGTCGGCATGACCCCGCTCGGCGAAAATGACCCTCCCCTTTGGATCCAGAGCGTATACGGTCCGCAGGACACCTTTTCCTCCGGGCTTAGCTGCCTTGTATTCAGCAACAATCTTACCGCCGGGGTCGGATAGAATCGGAAACCTGAATCCCATCTTCTCGCTGTATTTGACATGCGACTGCACGGAAGCCGGGTTGATCGCCAATACCTGAGTGTTGTTTTCCTCGAACCGAGGACGGGCTTCTTCAAGCCCGCTTAGCTGGCGGTTTCAGCCGGATGTGTGGTTTTTCGGGTAGAAGACGATCACCGCGAAGCTGCCGGCCAAGTCCTTGAGCTCCAGGACGCCACCGGTAGAGGCCTCCAGCTCAAAAGCCGGAGCTTTCTCGTTGATCTGAAGCACTTACCGCCTCCTTATAGCGGGTTCATTGGTCTGGGTCGTCGGGATCAGGTAGTGTTGTTCTCCTGCATGAGGACATCCAACTGCTTGAATAGCTTCTCGTTGTCCGGGAGTACCGCAGGGTGGACAGCATCAATCCAGCGCACGATACCACCCTTGTCGATAAGGAACACCGTCCTGTTACAGTAACCCTTCGAGTTCAGCACACCGTACTTGCCAGCTACCGCACCGTGCGGCCAGAAGTCGGACATGAGTGGAAATGAGAGGCCACCCATCGACTTGGCCCAGGCCATGTGGCACGGGATAGAATCAACGGATATGCACAGAAGCTGGCAATCGTACTCCTCGAACCGGCCGATGTCCGCGTGATAGCCGGGGACCTGAGTCGCACAGACCGGCGTCCAGTCGGCCGGATAAAAGGCCAATACCACGTTTTTGCGACCCCGATACCAGGCGAGGTTCAACTCGCCTTCATTATGAGTGGGCAGCGTAAAATCGGGCGCAGGGTCCCCCACATTAACCGACGTCTCGAAGTACGCCTGATGCCCGTCAGACTTATGATCACTCATCGTCGTAATCGGCGAACAAGTCTCGGTCGAAGTCATCCATGTCGTCGTCTTGCTCGACGCGATCCAGGCCGAGATCATCGTCGCCGTACTGCTCAGAAAACTTGTCCTGAGGAGCGCCGCAGACCGGACAGGTCAGCGGGGCTTCCTCATCATCATGCAGGTATCCGCAAATGTCACACGTCCATTGCATAGCACGGCAGTCTCAATTTGATATCCAGCGATCAACTCAATCCTCAAGCGGCGCTCCTTCACCGAAGCTGAACCAGTGGTAATTTCCGCCCAGGGCCTGCTTTTCCGCCTGAAGCAGCTCATAATGGCTGTGTTCTTCCGCAGCCAAACGGTCAAAGATCTCGCGGAACTGCGCATCCGATGATGACTCCATCTTCTCCTGGTAGTACTGCGTAGCCGCAAGCTCGGCCTCTATGGCCAGGTTAATGAACTCGGTTTCGGTCTTGCGCTTGTCCAACTGCCCCTTCCTAAACACTTCCGCCAAAGGTGTCAAGCCCTTTTCCGGCAGTTCTCCAATTTCGCCGCCAACGTACTTGTGGTACATCTCTTCAAGAGTGACCCGGTGGCGCTTCTCATCGTCCCGCAGACCTTCCAGCTTGCGGCGAGCGTCGTCATCGGTGGCCCTTTTTGCCAGGAGATCATAGAAAGTATAACCATCGATCTCGCCCTTGATAGCGGTCTTGAGCAGGTCCGCCAGCATCTGCTTATCACCCACTTCAGTCTCTCCAGTCATAGATCAATTCTTGTTTCTTCTTATATGGTCTACGGCATAACGCAAGCGCGGGACAACATTATGCGGGCCCAGCAATTCCAGCATGTCGTACAGCGACGGACCGACCGGCATTCCCGAAACAGCCAGTCGCGTGGGATGGATCAGAACCCCGCGCTTCACTCCGAGCTCGTCGGCCAACTCATTCAGTGTCCTCTCTAAGCTCCCCGCAGAGAACGATTCCAGTGAGTCGAACCGAGCGGCCAGCTTCTCCAGCCGATCAGCAGCCTCGGGTGTGAAGTGCTTCTCCTCGGCCTCGGGGTCGTAGTCGTGCTCGAACGAGAAGTAATATCCGCCGCGCTGCACGAAGTCAGACAGACGCGCCGCCCGGGACTTGAGTTGGCTTATCACTGCCCTGAGGTACTCCCAACGCGTCTCCAGCCAGTACTTCGACGTGAGACCGGCCTCTACCAGCATGGGAGCTACCATGACGGCGAGTTCATGGTCCGACTTCATGCGGATGTGCTCGCCGTTAAGAGCCAGCAGTTTCTCCTCGTCAAATATGGCGTTGGCCGCCCTGAGATTGTCGGCCGTGAAAACCTCGACTAACTCATCACGAGTGTATATCTCACGGTCATCGCGGGATGACCACCCGAGCAGGCTGAGGTAGTTGAACATCGCTTCCGGGAGTATCCCCTCGTTTCGGTAGGCGATCACATCCTTGTCGCCCAGACGCTTGCTCACCTTCTTCTTGTCGGGTCGCAGAATGAGCGGAACATGTCCGAATCGCGGCGGTTCCCAGCCCAATGCCCGGTAAATGTGCACCTGCTTGAATGTATTGGTCACATGGTCATTGCCGCGAAACACATGCGTGATACCCATATCGTGATCGTCCACCACGACCGCCAGATTGTAAACAGCGCTGCCGTCGGACCGCGCAATAATGAAGTCTTCTATCTCGGCATTCTGACGAGTCAACACGCCGCTGACCATATCTTCATAGACTGTCTCCCCCTCCGGAATGCGAAGGCGGATCGTGTACGGCAGCCCATCGGCCATCTTTCGGTCAATCTCTTCAGGTGTCAGGTGCAGACACCGTCGATTATACTGCAGGGGTCCCTTTCTCGCCTTGGCCTCCTCGCGATCCCGGGCGAGTTGCTCAGGAGTGCAAAAGCACCGGTACCCGGCGCCGGAATCCAGAATCCGTCTGGCGAACCGGTTGTAATGGTCCCGACGCATAGACTGGCGAACGACGTCTCCATCCCAGTCCAGTCCCAACCACCGGAAGGAGTCAAGAATCGCATCTATGTATTCTGGTTTGCTGCGCTCCTTGTCGGTGTCTTCAATCCGAACCAGGAACTTGCCCCCATGGTGGCGGGCGAACAGCCAATTGCATATGGCCATCCGAGCGGTCCCCACATGGACATATCCCGATGGAGACGGAGCTATGCGGACACGGATATCTTTGTCACTACTCATACTCGAGGCCTGTCCTCCGGCGGTTCGGCCGACGTGTCATCGCTTTGGTCTGATCCTCGGTCTCGGCTCGATCGATCCGTGCTCTCGTCCGATTTCCTGCCGCCTTCTTGATTGGCGGGCCTGGATGGGGCCTCTGGTGGAATTGGTTCGGTCGGCCTGGGCTCAGATACCGGCGGCGAGGTCATGGTAGACACCGTCGGATCAGCCCCGACAACAGGCTCAGACATGTCCGCCTTCTCGGCCCGCATGTCGCGCGATTGTCCCGCGGCGGGAGACGGTGGCTGCTGCGGGGACTGAGGATCCGGATGCTGTGGACCCGGCACAACCGGGCCTTCAATGCGTGCGAGCTGGAAGTTCAGTTCCAGTCCGCCGACCACCCTGGCCGTGAGATTGTATATCGCCACGAAAATCAACCCGAACAGGGTACCGAAAAAGGCCGCGCCGAAGGCGCCCATGATGGGAAAGAGAATTAACATCGCGCCGATCCCGACCCCCTGCATCTCCTGAAAGGCGCCCCCGAACTGCGGCATCTGGGACATCGCGGCCATGATGGCCCCGAAGAACATGGCGTAAAGAAGGCCGCTTACGAACCCGGCGACGAGGTTGACAAAAAACGCCACCTTGACAAACGACCAGATACCTATCGAACGAAGCTCATAACGCATACGAGGACCCTTCCATGGTTAGACGTCGGCAACCAATATAGCCGATGGCGCGCCCGGGGACAAGGGGCGCACCGTTGCAGACAGGAAGCCGTTTCGAACAGTCGCCTGCCTACTTGACAATGAAGCGGGCATCAACCGCCACACAACGCTCTCTCTCCGGGGAGGCAATAAACGGGTTGATATCCACCTCCGCAAAGCAATCAAAGTCACGTATCAATTGCGAGAGCCTCAAGAGGGTGTCCTCAAGGGTCGCCTGGTCGACCGGGGGAGCTCCCCTGAAACCATCCAGGAGCGGAAACGACCGCAACGATCGAATCATCTCTCTGGCGTTCTGATCGGTCAGAGGCGCAATGCGGAAAGCGACATCCTTCATGACTTCAACGTATATGCCGCCGAGACCAAACATGATCAACGGGCCAAAGGACGGATCCACTGTCATGCCCATGACGGTCTCGATGCCTCCACTGATCATCCGCTGCAGAGCCACCGAAAGATCGCCCTCATCGCCGGCCTCACGCACCTTCTTCTGCAATGACTTGAAGGCTTTCTTCACCTCAGCTTCCGTGCGTAGATCAACCTCGACGCCGCCTACTTCGGTCTTGTGCAGAATGGAAGGAGTGGCAACTTTCATGACCAGGGGAAAGCCCATTCCATGGGCCACCCTGGCGGCGCTCTCAGCGCTGTCGGCATACTCGTACGGGGCCGCCTGAATCCCATAGGCATCAAGGATAGCAATGGCCTCATCGCCGACAATGCGATCACGTTTCTCCGCTTTAGCCCTCTCACAGATCGCTTCGACTGCAGCCGAATCGACCTTGAACTTGCGGAACTTGCCACGAGGCTTGCTGACTCGTCTCTGATAGCTGTACAGGTTAGAAAGCGTCTTGGCAATCGCCTCCGGGAAAATATAGACAGGAATACCGTTAGCGCGCATGTGCAGCATACCCTTGCTGGACCAGCCCGCGCCCATAAAGCACGCCAGAACCGTCTTATCCGACTTGCCGACGGCCTGCACGATATTCTCGGCCACTTCCAGCTCGCTGATGGTCACTGGGGGGACAAAAATGGGAATGATCGAATCGTATCTCTTGTCGTTCTTGACTGCATTCAGGGTCTCCAGGAACTCCCGCGGGCCGGCGCCGGCGACCATATCCATCGGATTGGAAAACGATGCTTCGGCCGAGATCACCTGTCTTAGTTTCTTGACCGTCGCCCTTGACAGTGGCGGCATTTCCATTCCGTGGTTGACCAGAGCGTCGGTCGCGAGAATACCGGGACCACCGGCGTTAGTGACCACGATCACGCGGTTACCCTTGGGGACGGGTTGATTCGAGAGGGCCATCGCGACATCGAACAACTCCTCGACCGTATCAACCCGGATCACCCCGGTTTGCTCGAAAAGAGCGTCGACGCCTACGTCCAGGCCGGCCAGCGCCCCGGTGTGCGAGGATGCCGCCTTGGCGCCCAGAGTCGTTCGCCCCGACTTAACTGCGACAATCGGCTTCTTCCGACAAGTCTCACGAGCAATTTCCGTGAAGTGACGAGGGTTTCCGAAGTTCTCCAGATACATCAGGACAATGTCGGTATTGGGATCGTCCTTGAAGTACTCCAGTACGTCGTTAGAGGATATGTCGGCCTTGTTCCCGATGGAGGCCACGACCGAGAAGCCGATTCCCAGCTCGCGAGCTATGTTCATGATAGCCTCACCCATAGCCCCGGACTGAGTAATGAAGCCTACCCGGCCGCGCTTGGGGAAGGTCTTCCCGAAAGTGGCATTGAGGCTGACTTTCGGATCGGTATTGACGATGCCGAAGCAATTCGGACCGATCATGCGCATATCGTACTCACGCACGACCTTTAGTAACTCCTGTTCGCGGCGCTTACCCTCACTGCCAACTTCGGAGAAGCCGGCGGAGATAACGACCAGCCCCTTGACCCCCTTCTCGCCGCACTGACGGGCCACCTCAGCCACGCCGTGCTTGGGGACAATGATGATAGCCAGGTCGAC
This sequence comes from uncultured Ignavibacteriales bacterium, assembly GCA_964526835.1. Lineage (GTDB taxonomy): Bacteria > Zixibacteria > MSB-5A5 > GN15 > FEB-12 > DAOSXA01. The sequence goes on along the minus strand of CAZGMK010000003.1, from coordinate 34,387 downwards.
GGCATCGGGAACATCGAGGATCGTCGAGTAGGCCTTGATCGAATGAATCACACTGGCCTTGGGGTTGACTGGGAAGACTTTCCCGTTATACTCGGCCAGGAGAATATTGTGGAGCGTCTCCCGACCAATCGTCCCCTTTCTCGTCGAGGCGCCGATCACCGCCACTGAACGGGGACGAAAGATCCTGTCAAGTCGATTGCGCATAGGTAAAGATCCGTCCTGAGTAAATGCATAACAACCAAAACGGTCCAATTCGGCGCCGACGCCCACCGGCTCCGTGCCGCAACTTAACGAATTCGACGCGCCCGGAAAAGCCCATTGTTGCCCGGCGCGAGTCGGGGCCTTAGAAAACGGCCGCCGGAGGAAAAACCCCCAGCGGCCGTTAAGGGTCTGCGGAGACTCAGCGTCGGATGATCGCTATTTCTTCTTAGGGGCCCTCCTCTTGGCGGTCTTCTTCCGAGTTGTCTTCCGCTTTGTTGCAGCCTTCGATGTCGATTCCTTCGACGTCTTCCTGGCCGTGGACTTCCCACCCGATGCCCTCTTGGTACTCTTACCGGCCGACTTCGACGGCGGCTTGACCATGTCAGGGTTCGCCCGCAGCGTGGCTCGCGCCGCGGAGAGCCGTGCGATCGGCACTCTGAACGGTGAACAGGAGACATAATCAAGACCGGTGCGATGGCAGAAGTCGATCGATTCGGGGTCGCCCCCATGCTCACCGCATATTCCGACCTTCAGGTCGGGGTTGGTCTGGACTCCGAGGTCCCGTCCCATCTGCACCAGCTTGCCGACACCGACCTGGTCGAGCGACACGAACGGATCCTTGGGCAAAATCTCGTTCTCGACGTAGAAATTCAGAAACTTGCCGGCATCATCGCGTGAGAACCCCATGGCCATCTGGGTTAGATCGTTGGTGCCGAAGCTGAAGAACTCAGCCTCAGCCGCGATCTCGTCGGCCGTGATGGCGGCGCGCGGGATCTCGATCATGGTACCGACCAGGTAATCGAGTTTCCGAATCTTGCGCTTGGTCATCACTTCGGTAGCTATACGACGGACAACTTCCTTCTGGTTCTTGAACTCGTTGACATGTCCCACCAGAGGAATCATGATCTCCGGACGCACTTTCTTCTTGTTCTTCTGGAGGTGACAGGCAGCTTCGATAATCGCCCGGACTTGCATCTCGGTGATCTCCGGATAGACAATACCCAAGCGACAACCCCGATGACCCAGCATGGGGTTGAACTCGTGCAGCTCATCGATTCGGGTCAGTATCTTATTCAGGCGCTCGAGTTTCTCCTCGTACTCGTCGTCCTTCTTGTCCAGCTTGTCGATCTTAGCCTGAACTTCGTTGCGGTTCGGAAGAAACTCGTGCAGCGGCGGATCGAGAGTACGAATCGTCACGGGAAGGCCCTTCATGGCTTCGAATATCTCGATGAAGTCCTTCTTCTGGAATGGCAGCAGCTTGTCCAGCGCCGCCTGACGGTCCTCGGTGGTGTCGGCCAGGATCATCTCCTGGACGATTGGGATGCGTTCCTCGGCGAAGAACATGTGCTCGGTGCGACAAAGCCCGATACCCTCGGCACCGAACTTGATCGCCTGGGCGGCGTCGTTCGGCGTATCGGCATTGGTGCGTACGCCAAGCTGACGAACCTCGTCGGCCCACTCCATGAACTCGCTGAACTCGCCGGAAAGCTCGGGTTCCACAGTCGGGACTTCGCCGATTATAACCTGGCCGGTGGAGCCATCGAGCGTGACGATCTCGCCTTCCTTGATAATCAGCTTGCCAATCGAAAACTGCTTCTTGGCAGTGTTAACCCTGATCGCCTCGGCCCCGGAAACACACGGCTTACCCATACCGCGGGCGACCACGGCTGCGTGGGATGTCATACCCCCGCGTGAAGTCAGAATACCCACCGCCGAGTGCATGCCCTCGATGTCGTCGGGATTGGTCTCCTCACGAACCAGCAGAACCGGTGCCTTCTTCTTGGCAACTGCCTTGACAACATCTTCGGCAGTGAAGTACACTCTTCCTGATGCGGCCCCCGGGGAGGCGGGCAGACCGGTCGCCACTACGTCGAAACTGGCCGAAGGGTCGATGCTCGGATGCAACAGCCGATCGAGCTCACCGGGCGTGATCCGCATGATCGCCTCTTCCTTGCTGATCAGCCCCTCCTTCACCATATCCACAGCGATCTTCACAGCCGCCTGCACCGTCCTTTTGCCGGTGCGCGTCTGGAGCATATACAGATTGCCCCGCTCAATGGTGAACTCGAAGTCCTGAACATCACGATAATGCTGCTCCAGTCGGTCGGTGATCTCCTTAAGCTGATCGAAAACCTCCGGCATCTCTTCGGAAAGCTGAATGATGGGCTGGGGTGTTCTTACACCAGCCACTACATCCTCACCCTGAGCGTTGAGCAGGTACTCACCGTAGAACTCCTTCTCGCCCGTAGCCGGGTTGCGGGTGAACCCAACGCCGGTGCCGCTGTCGTTGCCAAGGTTGCCGAAAACCATGGTCTGGATGTTGACGGCAGTGCCGAGATCGGATGGTATCTCATGCATGCGGCGATAGCTGATCGCGCGGGGATTATTCCAGCTGCGGAAGACAGCATCGCGCGACATGCGCAACTGCACCATCGGGTCTTCCGGGAAATCCTCGCCGGTCTTGCGCCTGATGATAGACTTGAACTTCTTGATAATCTCCCGAAGGTCGGCCTCCTGAAGGGAGCTGTCCTGCTTGATCTTCTTGGATTCCTTTGTCTTCGTGATAACCTGTTCGAAAACGTCCTTGTCAATACCAAGCACAACATTGCCGAACATGGCGATGAAACGGCGATAAGCATCAAGCGCGAATCGAGGATTGCCGGTCTTGTCGGACAATCCCTTCAAAGTCTCCTCATTAAGCCCAAGATTCAGAACCGTGTCCATCATACCGGGCATCGAGAATTTCGATCCTGAACGCACAGAAACCAGAAGCGGGTTCGACGGATCTCCGAACCCCTTGCCGGTGACCTTCTCAAGCCGCTGCATGTACTTGTCGAGGTCCTTATCGATGTTCTTCGGGATACTCAGGTTGTTCTGGTAATACAGCGTACAGGCGTCGGTGCTGATCGTGAAACCAGGCGGCACAGGAATACCGGCGTTCGTCATCTCGGCCAAACCGGCCCCCTTGCCTCCAAGAGTATCCTTCATGTCGGCGCTGCCGTCAGCCTTGCCGTCGGCAAAGAAGTAGTAGTACTTGCCGGAAGGACCGGCAGCAGGGTCCTTGGACTTGCCGGCTTTCTTCGTGGTGGCTGGCTTCCTTCGAGTAGCCGCTTTTGTGGCGGGCATACTGTCTCCCTATGGTTACAAGTTAACTTATAGTTGGCGCTGTTGTGACCGAGGACAGTACAACCCGTGGGCGACCAATGCCACCCAACATCAGGGGTGCACCATGTGACCCTCGGGGTCACATGGTGAAGAGCCGTTCGCCCTTGATGATCTTCTCGAGTATACGCACTGTCTTCTCGGCCGGGGAGTGCATGATGTCAGAGGTGTTGAAGGTAGTCCTGACTACTTCACGCGGACAGGTGAAACCGGTGCGTCCGTGGCCGCCACTGGCCTTCTTCTTGTGAGTCAGGTTGTATTGCCGCTGGTACTCTTTCGCCTTCTCTTTGTGCATCTGATAGTAGCGACGTTGGTACTCGCGGCGCGCCTCCGCTGTGGAGAGCTTGCCCTTCTTAACCCCTTCGTCCTTCTCCTTGGAATCGACGTTTCCCTCGATGCTGGTCGCGGCTTTGGCTGGGTCTGACTTCTTTGCCCGAGTCATGACCTACCTCACTTTCCGTGTGCTTTACCAAAGGCGGCTACCCATAAACGCCTTCAGCCGTTCCTTTCACGGTAACTGGTTCCTCCAACACCGATATTAGGAAAGTTTTACCTGTATGTCAAGGAGAAAATGCATTTGAGACCCAAAAAAGTCTCGGTTAAGATATCACCTCCTAAGGACTTACATCATCTCTATCTTTTCACTGTTCGTAACACAATTTATAACAACGACTTACAATGCGCAAAACGAGAGCGCCAAAGCACTTGTCAGAAATAAGACTAGGGAAAACACGTCCCGACTCGACATACATGTCAAGGCGGTGAATATTTCCCGACCACGATTCACTCTGGCATCCTTCATCATGGCTTAACAAAAACAGCCGCAATATGTTAGCCGCCTATCAAACTTAGCTCGAGTGTGCTCTCCGGACACTCAAAAGTCAAGAAAAAAATCCCGCCAAGTCTGGGCCTTGCTCGGCGGGATATCATTGACGTCAGCCAGACTTCGCTTAGCCGGGAGCCTCCGTCTGCTCCGAGCCTCCGCGACTGTGTCTGACTATCTCATAGATCATGTAAGCTACGACACCCAGACACAACGCCCAGAAAAACACCTGGAACCAAGATGAGTAGCCAGGGTTCGAGCTGTCGAAGGCTGTCTCTCTCCAGGCATCGAAGTCCTGAATGCGGTTAATGAAGAGCGATATGCGAGCCATAACCGTATAGCCGAAACTGGCGCCGAAGCCGATCATCAGCGTCCAGATTCCCAGCCCGGCCACGCGACCAAACCAACCAGTGTGGGCCTTCGAGAAGAAGAAATAGATCAACGCCGACATGGATCCTATGAAGATCAGCAACTCCGACAGACCGCTGTACGGATCGAAGAAATAGTACAGGTGCTCAAGCCCGAAGAAGTTGTCCCAGCTCACCGTGTCCATCATCGATAGCAACTGCTTGTTGATGCGGTTGGCCATTTCGCGAGGGATCGCCATGCCCGTGGCAATGCCGATATACATCGACATCGGCCAGCGGCTGACCCAGGCGTAGTTCTTCGAGAAACGCGTCCACATCAGCGCACCCAGAATGGCGGGGATCAGGTACCAGGGCGCCGTGGAGTTGATCCAAAGGAAGTACCAGTCACCGTCGGAAAGACGCTGGAACAGGTTGGGCACGAGTCCGTTATGCCAGAGAATGATGACAAAATACCCGGCCGACGTACCAACCACAAGATGCTCGGCGAACTTGTAGAACGGGTTGTCCTTGTACAAGAACGAGAACGTAGCAAGGGTCACGAAAATCCCAAACGTAATCCAGAAGAATGTAAGCAGATCCGTCATGACAACCCTCCTTGTCGACGCTCGCGACGGCGCTCGGCGAAGAACCCGATATTCCCCATTATGATGAATAAGATAATCACCAGATGCGACATGAGCTGTATCTTCATGCCCTCCTTGGCGCGGCCGGGGTTATCGGCCAGTTCCTCGTATTGAGCCGCCCCCAGCAAACCACCCATAAGACCGGCGACCTGGCCGGAGCCGTAGAACGGGTAATACTGGGCGGTCATAACACCGGTAAGTCCGAAGAACAGCGGGAAGCCGAAAGGTCCCTGTCCGTATGACACCCAGGCATCGGCGATGGTACCACCCGATATCGAGATTACACATGATACCTGATCGTAGTTGATTACTTTCTGCATCATGGGGATAGAGTCCAGGGGTGTACCATAGTAATCGGCGGGGAAGGGCAGACGGAAGTTCTGTCCCATGCCGGCAATCACGAGCGCATAGTACGGCTTGTATCCAAGGAACGTGTAGTCGACGCCGTTGACTATCTCGCGACCCGGATACTCAACACCGTTATACGTCGCCGGCTGAGCCAGCGAATCGGTCAGGTCACGAATGGCCTGATCGACCATGCCCGGTCCGTTCTGGGACAGGGCCGTGAAGATAATCCGCAGTTTCTTTCGCCAGGCGTGCTCGACAATGACGTAGGTCATCGGATGCAATTCGGCCAGCGAGTTCGGATCGTAATCGACAGCCACAAAGATGATATCACCCTCGGGCAGACTATCGACGAAGTTGTAGATCGCCTCGGTCTCGGGCTCAGTGATGATGGGCACATCGAATGGTATGTAGAAGGCGGCGACACATACCACCGCCAGCAGGAGGAAGACCCAACGACGATCCAGAGCCATCAGTTTCTCAAAGATGTTCACAGATCAGTCTCCTTAACCTCGGCCCATGTAGCCGCGTTCAATACCCAGGATGACCTTGAGCGCCGTAGCCACCATACCGAGCCCCACCCCGATAATGATGGCGCGCTGGGCGGCCATGTTGGGTACGTTCATTAACCAGGTTGAGACGCGGGCCAGCCACGGCACATCCGATGATTGCAGCCACGGATTGAATCTCATCATCACTATCAGCGCCGCTATCAGCAGCAGACTGGCCAGCACGTTGCGAGCACGGAAAGCCCGATAAGCGGCCGATGCGATGAAGAAAGCCAGCAGGGCGAACATGGTGGCCAGAATCGGCATCATCACGTGGTCGAAGAATATGCGAAACATGCTGTTCTCGAGACCCTCGGCCGTATAGAAGTAGAATGCCCAGGAGTTGTCGAATACAGCAAAGAGAACGGCGGCTATGAAGGCGCCTGCGGCCACCAGCGACCACAGTCGGGTTTCACCGGTTGCCGTCGAGGCCCGAGCCCGCATGATGGCCCCCAGGCAAAACAGCGACAGCAGCAGCCAGACAAAGTAAGTTGTGGTCAGAGTGGTGTCAGCGGTCGTGCTCTGGGTGAAGCCAAACGCCATCATCGCGAACAGTGAACCCAGGGTCACATAAGAGTACTGAGAGCCGTGCTTGCGATGCTTGATCCGCTCCACACTCACCCGGAACAATGACCAGATACCCAGGGCCAGCGCGAAGATTCCGATGATGTATATCCAGTCCAGCAGGAATTCGTAGATCCATTCCGAGTGCTCGTGGGGAACGAAGTACTGGAACACCATAAAGATACCGAACAGGAACACCAGGGCAAACGGGATTTGTCTTTTCATCAGTATTCCTCCGGTTATCGACCGACTTCAAACAGTTGAGGGAACCAGTCAAGACCAGTGTTGGCCGCCACCAGCCCGACGAGGGCCAGGATGAGCACCGCCGCCTTGGCATAGTCCTGGGCTTTGAGTGAACCGAGCAAAACCGGCTCACGGCCCAGGTACGCCGAAGCAGCGTAGAGCTCTTCACCAATCAGGGTATAGTCGCAGGCGACAATGAAGAACGGCAACTGCGCAATCTGGTCGGTGCCCGATATCTGGATCGACCCGGCTTCTACGCCGGTCTCGGCAAGCAGCAGCGACTCGGCGTGGAACATGCCCATATACACGTTTGTCGCCGGACGCTGCCGAAGCATGATTCCGTTGACCGCGGCCACGTAGGCGAACTGAGACTGGGTCACGAAGAAGACTGTATCTTCGGTGTAGGCGTCGGGGCGACCGGCGTCCATGAAGGCCGACTTGACAACCTCTTCGGCGACCGACAGGACGATTGGATCATAGGTCGGGACAATCAATTCCGTCTGGTACTCCGCCACGCGTTTGGCGACGCGACCGAGAATAGTGAATGATGCGATCGTCGCAACGTCGGCGGCTGTACCCAGACCTAACACATACAGAATGGGACGGCCCATTTCTGTGGCGCGACCGATAGCCTCATCGACAGCCTCGATCCCGCCGATGGGACGGATATAGAGGTCCGCCCCGGCGCGTGCGCGCTGTACGAGTGCGATTGTAAGCACGCCGAAAACGAGGACGAAGATCAGAACCACCGTCCGACCGGTGTCGAACCACTGACCGTATGATTGAACCGGGCCATAAACCTCCGACTGACTCCGCAAGGTGGTGTCTACCGCCACTGCATCGACCCGGTAGTAGAGATCTGCGTAATCGGGTATATAATCGCCGGACATATCGTCCTTGGCGCCCGTGTCGCTGTACCTGGTCTCGCCCGCCATGGCTCGACCGGCCCGTTCGAATCTGCCGCCCTCGGGGTATCGCTCATGAGCTTCCGGAAGACGAGCTATCATGCTTTTGTATTCCGAGCGCAGGTCTTTGACGAGGTCAGTCCAGTCGATGTCACCATTCTCCGAGTACCTGGCCCGCAGGTCCCGGATTGCCTGCAAAGTGTCCATCGACTCGTCGTTTCTGGCTCGCCGTCTCTGATCGGCGATATCCAGTTCACGGCGCTTGGCGGCAATGGTGTCGACAAGATTCGGCACCCAGCGGAAGACCTCGTAAGTGGCCAGGTTGTTGCGGCCGGCGCCGTCATCGGGAGACTTGTCCCAGGCGACAACTACGGCGTGTCCGTGATCGTTCTCTCGATCCCAGCCCCGCACATTCGTCACCGGCCTCGGCGGTGGCATCGTATCGACTGCATCCACAGAGGCGACATCGACTGTTTCGGCCTCCTGACCTGAAACTGTCGACCCCACCAGCAGGGCCAGCAATACTACCATCATCTTGACATTCATAGGCGGCTCCTATTTATGACATAACAAAACATCTCTATTCGTGTCAATCCAACCTGAGCGCAGCGACAATCGGCTCTATCCAGTCATGGAGCAGGAATGTTATGCGACCTACCAGCAGCGAGATCCGTCCCATGACAGTGTAGCCGAACGAAGCGCCGAATGTAATCATCAGAATCCAGATGCCGACCCGCGAGGCGACCCCGAACACTCCCGAATGCTCCTTGCTGAAGAAGAAGTATATCAGGCCGCAGAATACACCGAGGAAGATCACCCAATTGCCGGCTATCATGACCAGTTGACCCGTCGCGTTCAAGGACAGATTGCTGAAGAAATCACCTATCCCCTGCCACCCGACCAGCAACGGGACAAAGGTAGCCGATATCTGCTTTATGAAATCCGAGCGAAGATAACGGATAAAATTCAGTCCCGCGGTCGTTCCGATAATAAACGCCAACGGCCAGCGGGACATCCAGCCGTAATCGCGGGACAGACGCATCAGCAACATCAGGCCGAGAATTACCGGTATCCAGAAGAAGAAGTTGTAGTCTGATTCAATGTACGGCACCTTGAACATGTTCGACAGCCCGGCCGAAAGCCGCGGAATCAGGTTGCCGACAATAGTCGACCAGAAGCCCATACACATCCAATAGGCCGCCGAAACACCAACGAAGAGGTGTTCGGCGAATTTGTAGTACGGGTTGTCCTGGTACAGAAATGACATAATGGCAAGAGTCAGGAAAGCCGCGAAGGTAACGAGGAAGGCCTCAAGCCAGGGGTTATCGGCATCCTCATGAGCGTCGCCGGCCAATACCCAGCTCAGTACAAAAAGAACCAGTATGACGCCGAATCCGATCAGGGTTGATCTTTTCATCAACGCCTCCCCCTGCCCTTTTGGCGCCTTTGCATGAAGAAGATGACGTTACCGATCACGATGAACGACATTATCACTATGTGAGCCAGGGTCTGCGGCCCCATCATCTTCAGCCCGGGAGTATCCGCATCTTTGAACTGAGGATACAACCGCATGAGCTCGGACTCATATTCGGCCGCGCCTTTGATCCCTCCCAGGATACCCAGAAGCTGCTTGGGGTAGTACGGGTACAACTGCGGCGCCACTACCGCCGCTACCCCGCAGGCGGTAGGCACATTGGCGGGATCACCGACAAAGAGAATCCACTCCTTGATACCCGGACGCCCGCCCCCTATTGAGATGATCAAGTCGAGGTCCTTGCAAGATCTGATACCATCAAACACTTCGATGCTGTCGTAGGGAACGCCGTTCACATCGGTCGGGAACATCTTCTTGAAATCGCCCACTATGACATTCAGCACGCCCTCATTCCCCGCCTTGTATCCCATGTTGGCGTAGTCGACCCCGTCGATCGCATCGGGGAATTCAGGTCGGATCACTTCCTCCATCGTCCTGGTAAACTGCCCCTGACCGGTGGCGAAAAGGCACATGTAAATGACCTTGTGACCACGGGCCAGGCAGTGCCTCGAGAACGCATTGGCCATCGGCTGCACCTCGGGGGCCATCGCGGGATCAAAGTCGTAGGACAACAGGACATGAGATTGCTCCGGCAGCGACTCGATCCTGTCAAATACGGCGCCGACGACCGGAGTAATCTTCTCTTTGAATGTTACCGGGAATACGAGTGGAGCCGCCACCGAGACGAAAATGAACAGGAAGATCACGCGACGATCAACTTCCTGTCCCCGCAGCGACCGGATAAACAGCCAAAGCAGCCCACCCATCACAATAGCGAGGCTGATGACAACGCCCACGTCGTTGGCGGCGAGGGCCGGATATGCAAAGTACTGACTAGGCATTGTCATCCCCCAGATACGTTCGCTCCAGGCCCAGGATCAGGCGCAGTGACATCGAGACCACTCCCAGGCCGATGCCGATCATTATGGCGCGCTGACCAGCCAGATTCGGCGAGTTCATAATCCAGACAGCCAGTGATGGAATTTGCAGAATCGAGAAGTCCTCCGGAACCCACGCCGTGAGCATCATGCCGAACGGGGTGCGTCCTAAGAGAATAATGAACGCGGCGACCAGGAGAATCGTCGCCTCGCGGTTCTTGGCTCGGAAAGCGCGATACGAGGCGGAGGCCACAAAGAACGCCAGGAGGGCATACATCGTCGAGCCAAGCGGCACGAAAACATTCTCGTATACTATCTGGAAAACGGAATCGGGGTGGTTCAAGGAAGATGCGATATCACCGGGGTTGCCGATCTTGAACAATCCGGCGGCCAGCATAAACGTGAAGGCGACAACGGTAACTATGGAATACTGCCAGTCCTCTTTCCTCCGAACGAGCTTGGTAATGTGCACTCGCAACAGATTCCCGCCGCCGAGAAAGAACGCGAAGACTGCGATGATATCAAAGAAGAGGGTCGCGGTCCTGTCCAGATTGTCCAGGGGCGGAATGAAAACCGCCAGGATCAACAGGGTCCCAACACTGAAGGTTATAAGCAGCGGTACTTGTCGACGCATAAAGGCTATTTCACGCTAAAGATTCTTTCGAGGGCATCGCTCAGCCGGACGGCCCATTCAATATCCCAGGACTGGGCCAGGGTTAACGTAATCACACCGACAAATATGACCACCATGGCCAGAGCCTTACCGACATCCTGCCCTTTCAGCGAGCCGAGCTGCTTGGGCTCACCCGATAGATAAGCCGAAGCCGCGAACAATTCCTCTCCGATAAGGGTAAAGTCGCAAGCGGCGATGAAGAACGGCAACTGCGCCGGCCGCGCGGTGCCGGCGATCTGGATGGCGCCGACCGAATTCCCGGTCTCGGCCAGAATTAGTGATTCGGCAAAGAAGGCGCCAAGCAGGAATACCGTCGCGGGCTTTTCTCTGACCATGATCCCATCAACCGCAGCCACATAACCGAACTGCTCGTCGGTCACGTAGTTCACCATCTCGTCGCTGTAAGCATCGGGCCGTCCCGCCGTCTGGTAAGCAGTCTTGATCGTCTCACGCGCCGCCGTCATAACCAGTGAGCGCGAGACCGGCATGCGTATCTTGGTGTCGTAATCGGCCACCTGCTGGGCGACCCGGCCGAGAATAGTAATGGCGGCCAGGGTCTGGACATCATCCATGTCATGAATACCGGGGATGAACAGAATCGGACGCCCCATTTCGGTGGCGCGGCCGATAGCGTCATCGACGGCCTCGAGTCCCGCAATCCGGCGAACGTACAGGTCCACCCCGCGACGCGCCGCAGTGATGAACAGAATCACTGCGCCCCCGACTACCAGCGCGATCAGGAACATCCAGCCCATATTCCAGTTAATCCACTCGCGCTCAGGCGATATTGCGGCTGTTGCGGGCGCCGCCGCTTCATCACCTGTCGGACCCACCGCCGCAACTGTATAAACGTAGCGATGCCGCCTCTCCACACGTTCGTCGAGATAGTAGTTGGATTGGGGCGGCAGCTCGGCCAGCAGTTCGGGTTCATCGACGACGACAGCCCGATAGACCCGATACCCCAGCACGTCCGAGTCCTTGAGTTTGTCGTCGATCGACGGGACCCAGAAGACCTCCAGGGCCTCTCCGTTATCGTAATCGAAGTCCTCAACGACGACGGCGGTGGGCGGCGCCACCTTGATCGCAGCGCTCGTGTCGGCCGCGGCCGCCGGGGTCGTACCGCCCGGATCGGAAGGCTGCGCCGTTACTGCCGCGGTCAGCAGGCTGGCTATTAGCAGAACAACCGAAGGTGTCAATGCGGCGCTGTTAACTCTCCGGCTCACTATTGAATCAACCCCAGCCAGTCACCCAGTAGATAGTCGATACGTCCGATAAGGAGTGACATACGGCTCATGACCGTATAACCGAAAGAAGCACCGAATGTGATCATAAGGAAGAAGATACCTACACGCGCCGTACCGCCAAAGGCCCCCGTATGCTCCTTGCTGAAGAAGAAGTAAACGAGGCCTGTAAAAGTACCTACGAAGATCACCAGATTACCGATTATCATAGCCGCACCGGCGTCGAAACCCGACCCGAATACCGTGCCGAACAACGGCATGATAGTACCCTGAACCTGACGCATGATGTTCGATGCGAAGTAGTTCATCATCCACAGGCCGCTGGTGGCGCCGACGATGAAGGCCAGGGCCCAGCGCGAGAGCCAGCCTATCTTGGGAATCAACCGCAGTAGCATCAAGAGCCCGAGAGCCGCGCCAACCCAAAGATAGTAGTCCTCACCCTTGCCAACCCAGAACTTCCCGTAGAAGTTGTTCCAGAATAGATATACGAACCAGTAGCCCGCCGAAAGACCGACGAAGATCCCCTCGCAGACCTTGTACCAGGGGTTGTCCCGATAGAGAAAGGACATGATCCCAAGGGTAAGAAAGGCTCCAAGCCAGACGGCGAAATGATCCATCAGAGAGAACTCCTAAACACTCTTCAGCGTCTTCTCTCGGCCGCCCAGGAAGTAGGCGACGTTTCCGATTATGACGAAGGCGATGACAATCAGATGCGCGAATGACTGCGACAGCATATACTTGGTTCCCTTCGCGGGCGCCCCGATCAGGGCCTCGAACTCCGCAGCACCATTCATTCCGCCAAGCAGCCCCACGCACTGGCCCGCGTTCAGGTAAGTATATATAGTGGGGGCCTGTACTGCCGTGTTACCCGCGCCCAGAATCACGCCGTAGCGGTCGACGGCGATCTGGATCCACTCAACCGTACCCACAAATCCCGCGGACAGATTGAACACGTAGTCTATATTGGAGAAATTCCGTACATTGCGCACCAGCGGTATCTCCGAATACGGGGTACCAGTGACGTCGCGAGAGAACATCGACTCGAACGAAGTGCCCATGCGCTGAATAACGAACTCGCCGCCGACCTGGTATCCGAGGTTGACGTAATCCACGCCGTTTTCCAGATCCTTGGCTGCGATCTCCGGATCGGAGAGAACCGCCTCCAGAGCCAGATCGGCCTGCTGTGGTCCCTGCGGCCATAGTCCTATGATTATCACGTTGAGATCCCGCTCAAAGCACAGGCGAAGGAACGACTCGGCCATCGGCTGCAGTTCCGGAGCGGACGGGGGGTCGTAGTCGAAAGACACGAGCACCTTCGAGCCCGGACTGAGTTCGACCACGCTGTCGTAGAGCATCTGAACCTCAGGCGAAATCGGGACATACTGTGTCAGTGGCATGAACAGCGGCAGCCCAATCGCCACCCCGACGTACAGAAATACCAAACGGCGCCCCACCAGTCGACCGGTAACAGTCCGAACCAGAATAATCAGAAGCGAGACAACCAGCAGGACAATGACAGCTATAGAGAGCCACAGCGGGAATTCATAAGCACCGCCGCCCGACAGCTTGATCGCATAGGCGATGACACTGAAGGCAACAACAAGAACCAGGGCTATCATCTCTTTGGTACGAGTCGACATAGCTTAGTCCCCACTGCCGATATGAGCGCGTTCAATACCCAGAATGACGCGTAGCGACGTGGATACGATACCCAATCCGATTCCAATCATTATGGCTCGCTGACCGGCCGCCTGCGGGAAGTTCATTACCCATGAAGCCAAATTGCCCAGGTGCCAGCCATCCGGCAGCCCGACAAAGACCGAGAGCGTCTCACCAACCGGCACGCGTCCGAGCATGACAAAAAACGCCGCAAGCAACAGCAACGTCGCATCGAAACTCCGGGCGCGGAAGGCGCGATAAGAGGCCGAAGCAACGAAGAAAGCTAGCAATGCAAACATGGTGGAGGAGAGGGGGATGAATGCATTACGATACAGCCACTGGAATACCTCACCCTGCTCACCAAATGCAAGCCCGGGAATCGTCATGACGAAGAAGGCTATGACCGTTACGGCAGCGTACCACCAGCCTTCCTTGAACTTGGCCACCTTCTGTATGGACACCTTAAGCAGGTTGAGAACACCGAGGACAATCGCGCAGGCCTGGACGATGGAGAACCAGTCACTGAACCAGTCATTTAGATCGGCGAACGGCCGGTGCGGCACGAAGTACTGCACCACAAAGGCGAAGCCGACAATAGCTGTGATGGCAAGCGGTATCTCTCTACGCATGACTACTCAATCACCGAGAACAGTCGGGAAACCTGCAACACTTCGAAAGTCTCCAGGATCACACCGACGACCAGCGCAACCAAAATCACACCCTTACCTATATCCTGGCCCTTGAGCGAACCCAACAACTTAGGTTCCTTGGACAGGTAAGCCGAAGCGGCGAATAGCTCCTCGCCTATCAGCGTATAGTCACAAGCAGCAATGAAGAAAGGCAATTGCGAAGGCATCGCCGTCCCGGCGATCTGAATAGCGCCGATAGAGTTACCGGTCTCTGCCATGATCAGGGACTCGGCGAAGAACTGTCCCATGAAAAACACCGTCGCTGGCTTCTCGCGCACAAATATCCCGTCCACGCCGGCGGCGAAACCAAATTGATCGTCCGTCAGGTAGAAGACCTGATCATCATTATAAGCATCGGGGCGGCCGACCTTCGAGTACGATTCCTTGAGCACCTCACGGGCGGTGACCATGACCATCGACCGGCAGCACGGGATATTCAAGTCCGTGTCGTACTCCGCCGCCATCTCCGACACTCGTCCCAGGATCGACATCGATGCGATAGTCTGCATATTGTCCATGTCGCCCAGACCAAAGATGTAGTAGATCTTGCGGCCCATCTCGGTGGCGCGTCCGACTGCCTCGTCGACCGCCTCCATACCGGCAATCTTGCGGATGAACAACTTCTTCCCGGATTTGGCCCGACGAATATAGATAACAATAAAAGCACTCAGGATAATCGTGGCCACGAAGACATTGATCCGGCGCGGGTCGAACCACTGCGCCGATGACTGCACCGGACCGACCGGCTCGCTGTTGGCAACGAATTCGATCTTCTCCCCTTCCGGTGTGGTCTCGAGATTGACTGCCTGAACCAAATAGAAGTACGAAAGCGAGTCCTCTGCATTTCCATCGGAGTTCCTGTATTCGTCTTTGCCGGAAGGCACATCGCCGACTTCCGTGAACTCGCCCGGCCGGCCATTCACATTCACTGCCCGCAGGATACGATACAGGTCCACCTTACCGTCGGGGTGGTCGTTGGGCGACGGCTTCCAATAAACGGTAATCGAGCCGCCGGCGTCGCCGGGTGTGTCCTCGGCAGTCAGTTCAACAGGAGGAGCGGGCGTGAGTTGAGCCGCGAGAGTATCGGCCAGAGTGTCGGCAACCGCGGCTTCAGCGACATCGGTCTCCTGACCCCAGACCGGACTCACCACGAGAGCCACCAAACCGACGATCAGCAGCGCTGAAGGCAGGTTAACCCTGTAGAAGAACGTCTTTATGCCAGCAACCTGTGATTTCAATGCCCTTGCTCACCTGCTAGCCGCCAGGCGGCTGCTCTTTCCCATTCTCCGACTCTGGCGCGAACCGTACATGCAATCGAGCGATGGTCCGCGGATTTCACGGGCAGGTCAATACCTCATGAACGGACAGACCCGAACCGGCGTGCAATTCAACTTGGCCAATCTATTCGGCGCCCAGTGGCAAGTCAAGGGAAAAAGCCTGAGGCCAGGTTAGCTCATTGGTTACCAGCATCTTAAATCAAGCGCAGCGAGCGACCGTGATCGCGGGCTCCGGCGGGCGTCGATGCCGCGCCCCCGGACCGGTGACAGCCTTGAGAAAAATATCACGTGCCCCCTGACCGGCACTTTACAAGCCAGAACCATTTTGTTATAATCCTTGGCCTGAGCCCACCGGGTGGACGCGGTGATACGCCCTCATCACGGTGAGGCTCTTAGTGATACGCGAAAGAGAAAGTCCCATTTATAGAGCAGGTTTAGTACATGGCCAGATTCGAAAACCCGGACGACATCAAGGTAATCGTGGCGACCGACTGCGGTTCCACGACCACAAAGGCTATCCTCATCGAGAAAACTGATGATGGTTATCGTCTGATGACTCGCGGTGAGGCTCCGACTACGGTCGAGGCGCCGTTTGAAGACGTCACCATGGGCGTGCTGAACGCGGTTCAGGAAGTCGAGGAGCTTTCCGGACGCAAGTTACTGGACGAAGAAAACCGTATCATCACTCCCTCTGACGGCAAAGTCGGGACCGATGTGTATATTTCCACATCGTCGGCCGGTGGCGGACTGCAAATGATGGTAGCAGGGGTTGTCCGTTCCATGACCGCCGAATCCGCCGAGCGAGCCGCGTTGGGCGCCGGAGCCATTGTCATGGATGTGATCGCCTCCAATGATAAGCGCCTGCCGCACCAGCAGATCGAGCGGATTCGACATCTTCGACCGGACATGATCCTGCTCTCCGGTGGTATCGACGGCGGTACCACCACCCACGTCGTCGAAATCGCTGAGTTGATTTCGGCTGCTGATCCGCGCCCGCGCCTGGGCTCAGGTTACCA
Source organism: uncultured Ignavibacteriales bacterium (assembly GCA_964526835.1). Classification (GTDB taxonomy): domain Bacteria; phylum Zixibacteria; class MSB-5A5; order GN15; family FEB-12; genus DAOSXA01. Next base: position 17,638 of record CAZGMK010000003.1, on the reverse strand, counting down.
GTTACCGGTCATCTACGCCGGAAACAAGGCCGCCCGCGAAGCAGTCGCCGAGACTCTCCAGGAAAAATGCGATCTGAAAGTGGTCGAGAACCTGCGGCCTGTCCTCGAACGGGAGAACCTCGGACCGGCCCGCGAGGAGATTCACGAGCTCTTCATGGAGCACGTTATGGCCCAGGCCCCCGGTTACAAGAAGCTCATGTCCTGGACCGACGCTCCGATTATGCCGACCCCAGGCGCGGTGGGACTGATCATTCAGACCATTGCCAGGCAATACGGCATCGAGGCCGTCGGCGTTGATATCGGGGGGGCCACCACCGACGTTTTCAGCGTCTTCCTCCCCAACGATGAACCGGTCTTCAACAGGACCGTCTCGGCGAACCTCGGCATGTCATATTCCATCTCGAATGTCTTCGCCGAGGCAACCTTGCCGATGGTAATGCGCTGGGTACCCTTCAATATGAACGAACGCGACCTGCGCAACCGAGTCAAGAACAAGATGATCCGCCCGACGACCATTCCTCAGTCCATGGAAGAACTCATCTTCGAGCAGGCTATCGCCAAAGAGGCCTTGCGTCTGGCCTTCATCCAGCACAAGAACTTCGCCACTGTGCTAAAGGGGGTACAACAACAGCGTACGATCGCTGACGCCTTCGACCAATCATCGTCGGGAGCGACCATCGTGAATATGATGAGCCTGGATATGCTGATCGGCTCAGGAGGCGTGCTCTCGCACGCGCCGCGTCGCCAGCAATCGGCGTTGATGATGATCGATGCCTTCCTCCCCGAAGGAGTAACGCGCCTGGCGGTAGACTCGATCTTCATGATGCCGCAGTTGGGCGTACTTACTGAGGTCCACGAGAAGGCGGCGACTGAGGTCTTCGTAAAGGACTGCCTCATCCACCTGGGAACATGTATCGCACCTGCCGGCCAGAGCAAAAAACCGGGCCCGGTGATGAAATACAAGATCGAGCTACCCGATGGTCCGGTGAGCGGCACGCTCAACTCTCTCGAAATGAAACGCATACCGTTGGGGCTCGACGACAACGGCCTGCCCCACAAGGTGAAGGCGGTTCTGGAACCGGAGCGCCATTATGATGTCGGCGCAGGTGCGGGCCACAAGCTGGAAACCGACCTGCACGGCGGTGTCGTGGGAATCGTGCTCGACGGGCGAGGTCGGCCGTTTGATCTGTCAACGCTCTCAAACGAAGACCGGGTCAGCCACCTCAAGAGATGGATGACTGAGCTTGACGTCTATCCGGCGGATAAGATCTGAGATCGTTATGCGAGTAGTGAAGGTCAGGATATGATTAAGCCGTCACTGTCAACCGCGCTGATTGCAGTTACCTTGTGCGCAATAGGAATGGTCGCCGTGGCTGGCGAGTACATTAGCTGGAAGGGTAGTTTCCGAATCGACTACCCGGACCATTTCGAGCTGGTCGACTACGCTGTCGCTGATGCCTATCTGCGCGCCCATCGGGCCGGGCGAACAGTACTCGACTACGAGGCTGTCTTTGCAGATACCGCAGCCCATCCTTTTGCTACCGGCCAGTACTTCGTCGTAACCGTGGACACCATGAAGGAGGTCACCGAACGGGTGATCGACTCGGCCCTGGCCGAACTGCGAAGGACCTTCGGCGAGGACATCAAGTACTTCCCGGTAGCCGATCTGACCGCCGACCTGCACTCAACAGCACCATCATATGACGCCGATAAGCGCCTGGCGAGCGTAATCAGTGACATCACGCAGGGCGACGAAGTACTCAAGAAGAGTCTCATGTTGACCAAGTTCTATGAGGACGGAATCGCCACCTTCTACTTCTACTCACCCGTAGAATCGTTTGAAGCCGGGGTGGAACTGATGCAGGGGGTGATCGCCACCTTTTCTACCGAGAACCTGGAACGAGTCGAGCCGGTGAAGATAGCGGATGTCGACACCTCCCGTAGTCGGCCGCGGGGCGCCGGGGGGACAATGTCGCTGGTCCTACTGATCGGGGCCCTCGTCGTTGTCATTGTCGTGATCGTCGTGATATCAAGAAGGAATAAGTAGTAGCCAGCAACATATAGGAAGGAAATCAGATGGCCCACGCCTACACGCCGGGACTGAAAGTCACGGAAAGACATCTGGTTGAGAAGCGACGAATATTGCCCCTGAAAGGTGAGGTAGTCGTCAAGAAGGGAGACCGCCTGATGCCCGACGACGTGGTGGCCCGCACCCACCTGCCGGGTAACGTCGTACCGCTCAACGTGGCCAACAAACTCGGCTTCCCGCCCGAAGATATCGACATGGTAATGACCAAGAAGCCGGGCGATGCAATCAAGGAGGGTGAACCACTCGCCATCAAGAAGTCATTCATCAAGTGGTTCAGCTCGTCTTGCGCAGCCACTATCGACGGCACCGTGGAATCGATCTCCAAGGTGACGGGCCAGGTGCTGCAGCGCGGTCATCCGATCCCGGTGGAAGTCAAGGCCTATATATCCGGGAAAGTGACCGAGGTCATCCCGGAAGAAGGCGTGGTGGTATCCACCTGGGGCGCGTTTGCACAGGGCATCTTCGGCATTGGCGGCGAAACATCCGGCAATATCGTAGTCGCCACTCCCGACAACAGCACGGTTCTCAGCGATGATCTCATCAAGGAGGACATGGCCGGCAAAGTGATTGTGGGGGGCTCTCTGGTTACCGCCGACGCCCTGAAGAAGGCCATCGACGTAAAGGCTCGGGGCATCGTGGTCGGCGGTTTCGACGACCAGGATTTGCGTGATTTCCTGGGTTACGACATCGGCGTCGCGATTACGGGCGCCGAAGAAGTTGGTGTTACACTTGTCGTTACCGAGGGTTTCGGCGAGATCGCCATGGCTCAGAAGACCTTCGATTTGCTGCGGAAGCACGAGGGCGAAATGGCCTGCATTAACGGAGCGACACAGATCCGCGCCGGCGTTATCCGACCTGAGGTCGTCATTCCCTACTCTGATGAGGCCGCCCTGGAGGAAAGCCGCGGAGCAGACGACATTCAGGGGCTGGAAGTCGGCTCGCCCATTCGAGTCATCAGACATCCATACTTCGGCGAACTCGGCAAAGTGACCGGGTTGCCCTCACCCTTGCAGGTGCTTGAATCGGAATCCAAAGCCCGCGTCCTTGAGATCGAACTGGATGGCGGGAAGAAGGCGATCGTACCTCGAGCCAATGTCGAAATGATCGAAAGCTGACGATCTCGGCCCCTGTACCGAGCAAGATAGCCTCCCGCATCATCGGGAGGCTATCCCTTTTTGCTTGCTGATTCTGTTCACATACTATCGTGCTGAGTGACGATGGTGTCGGCCGGCATCTGCTCCAGCACAGCCGAATCCCTGGCCGTGGTGTCGCGATACTCGGCTTCCCTGACTCCCCCCGGTTCACCATATGTCGTCTCGCCCTCCTTCTGGCCGCAGCCAATGACGACTACTATCAGACCCAACGCCAGAATCAGCAGAACAACCAACGACTTGCGCATCCTACGCTCCTTCCGACCTTGAGGTTTCTTCCCCAACCCAGTGAGTCCGGTAGCACATTCCGTGGCCTCCGTCAAGTTTTGAGATGCCATTTTGTTGTTGAACAAAGTCGCCCGGGGGCTTTATTGAGCCACTGCCGGCCCGCTATCGGCAGGCGGTTTTCGGCGCGGCCATAAACTTTTCGATCGGCAAAGGCGTAAGACAGATATGCAAATGCTACTCCCTCCACCCGTGTATGCGGTCTCGATCTGGCAGATTCTCCAGAGCACGTCTGCCTTCGGCGTTATCCTGCTGATTGTGCTCTTATTAATGTCTGTTGTATCCTGGGTGATCATCTTCCACAAGTGGCGGCAGTTTCGCCAGGTCGAACAGGCCGGCGATTCCTTCCTGAACTCCTTCCGTCGCTCGCGCAAGATGTCTGAGGCAATCGGCCAGGCCAAATCAAATCGTGTTTCTCCTCTGGCGGAAGTGTTCCTGGCGGGGTTCGACGAATTGAACAGCCTGACCCACGGCCAATCCGCAGGCGACCCGGAGGATAATACCCGCGCGCTGGAAGACGAAGACTATGAAGTGCTCGAAATGACCATGGAACGCACTGCCACTGAGGCTGTTGGCCGCCTCGAGAAACGAACCGTCTTCCTGGCCACGACCGGCAACTCGGCCCCGTTCATCGGCTTGCTAGGCACGGTTGTGGGTATTATGGAGTCGTTCTGGGCCATCGGCGAGCGCGGTAGCGCTTCACTGGCCGTCGTAGCTCCCGGAATCGCCGAGGCGTTGTTGGCTACTATTGTGGGCCTGGCCACTGCCATTCCGGCCGTGATAGCCTTTAACTGGGCGGGCAACAACGCCAAGTTCATCAATGACGCCACCAATGGCTTCATTATGGAGTTCCTGACCCGTGTCCGCAAGGAGGCCCGCTGATGCGTCGCCGTCGACGGCAGCGTGAGTATCGTCCTGTCTCCGACATCAATATCGCCAACCTGGTAGATGTCGTGCTGGTCTTGCTGATCATCTTCATGATCTCGGCGCCCCTGCTGCAGTCCGGCATCGAGATCAACCTGCCGAAGACCCGGGCGGCGGTCCTCACTGAAGAGGTCCAGGGCGTGGTAGTCACGATCGATTCGCTGGGAGGCATATATGTCAACGACGTTTGGGCGCGACTGGAGAATCTGGAGGAAGTCGTACGTGATGAAATGCGAGCCGAAGGGGCTACATCGGTGTATGTCCGAGGCGACTCGGCGCTCGTTTACGGCTACGCAATTTCCGTGATCGGCAAGCTCAGGGAGGCCGGAATTGAATCGATCGGCTTGGTTACCGCCCACGAAGAGACCGCCGCCCGACGGGGCAATCGCTAGCCTGAGACAACTATGAAGCGAGAGATCGCAGGGTCTATCATCCTCCACGGGCTGGTCATTGTGCTGGCTCTGGCGGCGCCCGATTTCGGAGATGGAAAGCCGATTGAAGAGGGTGACATAATCCGCGTATCGCTGGTGTCGTTTTCGGATATGCCGTCGGGTGAAGAGGTCTCCCTGCCACAAGCAGAAGAGCCGGCCGATCAGCCGCAGACGGTCACACCCTCACCCGCCACCGAGGAAATCGAAGAGTTGCCGGTTACTCGTCCGGAAGTCCGGCCGGAGGCCGTCGTCGAACCCCAGCCTATCCCCGAAGAGACAGCAGAAGCCGCCGAGACTCCGGAGCCTGCCCCGGAGGAGACGACGCCCCTGGAGCCCGACCAGCCCACGAGAACCGGCCCGGCGGCGGAGGATACCGGAAGCGAGATTCACGTCCCGCCGACCGCGGGCTCATCACCTCTGGCCGGAGCCACCATCGACAACCGATCGTTCAACTACCCCTATTGGTTCACGCAGGCGTTCAACAAGATACTCCGCAACTGGCGCAACCCGGTTTCGTCGGACGTGCCGATTGTGTGCGTCGTTTACTTCCGCGTCATCAAGTCGGGACGCGTTGTTGACCTGAAAGTAGTGGAGTCATCCGGTATACCCAGTTTCGACGATGCCTGCCTTCGGGCAGTCGAGAGAGCCAGCCCCTTTCCGCCCTTACCTCGGCAGTTTTCCGAGGAAGTAATCGGGCTGACATTACCCTTCAAATATGAACCCAGGTAGGAAGATGAAAAAGTACGCTCCACTGTTCATTGCTACTGCGTTAACAGCCCTGCTTGTACTTGCCGGCCCGGCCAGGGCCCAGTTCTCCGAAGACATACGTAACATCTATTTCGATACGCTGCGAACCGGGACAGTTCAACCCACACCGATCGGCGTTGCGGATATGAAGTATGTCGGCAGCGGTTATATCTCGCAACGTGACAGCACACTCATGCAGTACGTTACCGCCGTAGTCCGTTCCGATATCGATTTCTACGCCGACTTCGAACTCGTGCTGGTCGACAGCTTCTATTTGAAGCTCTATGAAATCAAGGAGTTGGGTCCACTGGGCTGGCAGCGACTGGGCGCCGACTACCTGCTGGACCTCGAGTCGGAGGTACTGCCCGGAAACCTTCGCGTGCGCTGGCGGTTGTGGGATACTTCTCGCAAGCAGCAGTTCGCCAAAGGAACCGTCGAGCGCCCTAAGGAGGAATGGCGGGAGCTGGCTCATGAAGTCGCCAACGAGGTGGTCCACACTCTGACCGGTGAACAAGGCATCTTCCTGACTCAAATCTGCTTCATACGCGATCTTGGACAGGGGGCCAAGGAGCTGTTTATCGCCGACTACGACGGCGCCAACGAGCGGCAGCTCACCTACACCGGGACCATAAATCTCTCGCCGGCCTTCGCACCTTACGCCAACGAGATATACTTCACATCGTACCTCGGGGGTGATCCGGCCCTCTATCGAGTCAACCTCGAGAATGACCGAATCTCCGAAGTCGCCTCATACAAGGGCATGGTGGCCGCGCCAGCGGTCTCCCCCGATGGCAACAAGATTGCCTGTTGCCTGACCCGCGACGACAACGCCGAGATCTACGTCCTGGGCCTGGACGGCCGGATAATCAAGCGCCTGACACGACACTGGGCCATCGATACATCGCCGACCTGGTCGCCCGATGGCCGTATGATCGCCTTCTCGTCGGATCGCACCGGAGCGCCGCAGATATACCTGATGGATTCGGACGGCCTGAATGTACGTCGCCTCACCTTTCAGGGAGGCTACAATGACTCGCCCATCTGGTCGGCTCAGGGGGACCGAATTATCTTCGTCAGCCGCACGAAATCAGGTCGTTTCGACCTGGCCTCGATTGATACCAGCGGCATTGACTATCGCATAATGACCCAGACCGGTCACAACCAGAATCCCCACTTTTCGCCCGATGGCAAGCACATCATCTTTTCATCGGATCGCCTGGGAACCAGCCACGATATATATACCGCCGACGTCACCGGACGTCATCAGCGACGGCTGACCCGCCATGGCCATTGTACAAATCCGAACTGGGGCCCACTGCGCTGATTCGTCATACAGGCGCAATTGAAGTTGGCTGAGGGAGATGACTCGATGAGCGTTTTATGTTGACCAGCGTAGCACGCTTTTATAGATTGTCGGCAAATTGTCGGGCGTATGAGAATAGTTGTCCTGTATAAAGACTCTGAGGAAGGTAAATTATGAAGAAACTGGGATTGCTTGGGCTGATTGGCCTGGTTGTCATGGCCCTCATGGCCGCATCCTGCGGCGGCCCGGAAGAAGTACCGCCTGAAGTTCCGCCACCGCCGGTGGATACCACCCCGCCACCGCCGCCACCTGATACGACACCTCCCCCGCCTCCGCCCAAGCCCGATTTGAGGGAGGCCCAGTTCAGAACCGCGTACTTCGATTTCGACAAGTATAACCTGGTTGACAGTGCCAAGGCGGCTCTGGACTTCAACTATCGTCTGCTGAGCGAATACGAGGACGCGATCATCAAGATCGAAGGTCATTGTGACGAGCGCGGTTCAAAGGAATACAACCTGGCCCTGGGCGAGAAGCGCGCCAGATCCTGTCAGGAGTACCTCGTAAACCGCGGCATCGACCCCAACCGCATTTCGATCATCAGCTATGGCGAAGAACGCCCGGCCGCTACCGGCAGTAATGAGCGAGCCTGGGCCAAGAACCGTCGCTGTGAGTTCAAGATCATCTCGCAATAGGACAATGGGATCAGTCTGATGCGAATTAGTAGTCAGGGATCGACATTTGCAGCCGCCATCCTAGCGATGGCGGTTCTGTTTCTGGGCGGCCTCTTGAGCGGATGCGCAACTTCACGGCACGTTCGCGAACTGCAGACAGAGATCAACCACCTCGAACAGCAACAGGCGAAGACTCAGCGAATGGTCGCCCGAATGGACTCAGTCGTGGCCTCCGGAGTGGACGAGAACAACCGTCTGCGAGCGGAGATGTCTACAACTGTCCGAGATCTCCAACAGCAACTGGCTCAGGTGCTCGAGAGCAACCAGCAGCTGATGTCGCTTGTCAATCAGTTGCAGGCCGAGCCGAGGGTGATCGTGAGGAGTTCACCAGGGGCCAGCAAAGATGAACCGCCCTCTAAGACACAACCCGGATTCGACTGCGCAGCTGCCTATGACTCGGCCTTCATCCTCGTCCTTCGGACCGAATACGCAGGGGCGATCGAGGCCTTTGAGTCATTCCTCGACGCATGTCCGGAACACGAGAACGCCGCTAACGCCCATTATTGGTTGGGTGAATCATACTGGGCGCGCGACGAGTACAGAAAAGCGATAGAGGAATTACAGGCGGTGGTCCAGAACTACCCCGGCTCGCCGAACCTGGCCCGATCGCTGTACAAGCTCGCTCGCTGCCACCAGGAACTGGACGAGAAAGCGAAAGCCAAAGAGGTCTATCAGCGGGTAATAGACGAATTCCCGAACACTCTCGAAAGCGACCAAGCGAAGGACCAACTCAAAGCCCTTGAGTGATCGCATGACCATCGCGGCGGCCCAGATTAGAATCACGACCCCGACCGAGCCCATTGTACCCGGTCGGGGTTTCTACCAACTGGAAGAGGATGTCCTGTATGTCCAGATAGGCCTGTTCGGCTCATCTCGACGCTTCTACTCCTGGCTGGAGTCGCCGACAGTACGGCTGGAACTTGACCGGGAGGGACGCCTGATCTTCATCGAGGTCGACAAACCGCGCCGTCAATGGCCGGTTGTCGATGAACTGGAATCGCCGAACCGGGCGGAGATCGCCGACATCAGGTGGCTGGATTTTCGCCGACAGATATCCGAACCCGATCTGCACACGAATTGCCAACGTACGACCTTGCGCATAGGCTTCAGCGATCGACCGGCCTCCGACGCTTATTATCTGGCGCAGGAAGTGATCCTCGAAGTCGATGAGCACCAGCGGCCCACAGCGATCTGGGTCGCTCGAATCGATGATGACCTGGCCGGCCAGGAAATCGGCGCTTGGCGCAAACGCTGTCGTATGCATTCAGAAAAGTAGAGCCGGCCAGAGCGCCAAGTCTCACATATCGGGGCGCGGCATTGACTTCGATCTCACCCTGTCGTTAATTTCCTTCCATGCCCGCTCCAGATAGGAACATCACCGAAGAACTGGCCCGGCTCAGGAAGGAAATCGAGGAGCATAACCGGCGCTACTATCTGGAGGACCGCCCGACTATCTCCGACACCGAGTACGATAGTCTGTTCGACCGGCTCCTCGATATCGAGCGCCAATACCCTGAGCTGGTTACCCCCGACTCTCCCAGTCAACGGGTGGGTGCGGTCCCATCGGAGAAGTTCCAGACGATCGAACATCGGATTCCGATGCTGTCGTTGCAGAAGGTGACCACTGGTACCGAGTTCGCCGAGTTCGATCGACGCGTTCGCCGCGCACTGGAAACAGACGATGACGTAACGTACGTGTGCGAACCTAAGCTGGATGGCCTGGCCGTTGAGCTGGTCTACGAGAAGGGACTACTGGCTCTTGGGTCCACGCGCGGCGACGGAAGGACCGGAGAGAATATCACGGCAAACCTGAAGACTATCCGCAGCATCCCTCTCCGGTTGTCCGAATCCCTGGCCGAGACCTACCCACTGCTTGAAGTTCGCGGAGAGGTTGTCATGCATCTTGCTGCGTTCAGGAAGCTCAACGCCGCCCTGGCGGCCGACGGGCGGCCGGTGCTGGCCAACCCGCGCAACGCCGCCGCCGGGTCGCTCAGACAGCTCGATCCCGCCATCACAGCCTCCAGACCGCTGATCTTCTATGCCTACGGCATCTCTGACAAGGACCTGCCGGGTCTTGACAGTCAGGCGCAGGCAATGACCCTCTTGCGGGATGAGGGCTTCCTCGTCAACAAGCTAATCTCCCGGCGCACCGGCGTTGAGCAAGTCACCGCGGCGTTTGAGGAATTGCTCAGGGAGCGCCCCGGCCTGGATTATGAGATCGACGGCATGGTCATTAAGGTCGACCGCTTCGACTATCAACGGCGACTCGGGCAGATAGCCCGCGCCCCGCGATGGGCGGTGGCCTGGAAGTTCGCGGCTGAAGAGGCGCCGACCGTCCTGGTCGACGTCGAATTCTCGGTCGGGAGAACCGGTGTCGTCACCCCCGTAGCCGTCCTGGAGCCGGTCAAAGTGTCGGGCGTCATGGTCTCACATGCGTCGTTGCACAACGAAGATGAACTTCGGCGGCTGGACCCGCGAAGAGGCGACATCGTCATTGTAAGACGGGCAGGAGACGTCATCCCGGAAGTCGTGCAGGTCAGGCTTGATCGGCGGACCGAAGGGACTCCTCGAATCGAATTCCCCGACACGTGCCCCTCATGTAACCAACCGATCCACCGCGCTGAAGGCGAGGCTGCTTATCGCTGCGCCAACGCGGCCTGTCCGGCGCAGCTCGAAGGCCGGCTCTTTCATTTCGCATCAAAGAGAGGTTTTGATATCGAGGGTCTCGGTGCGAAGCTGGCCCGCCAGTTGATCAGCAGGGGACTGGTGCACAGCCCGGCTGATCTGTATTGCCTGACCAGGGACCAGTTGCTCGACCTGGACCTGATGGGTGGCAAGCGCGCGCAGAACCTGCTGGATCAGATCGAGCAATCCAAATCGACGCCCCTGGCCCGGGCCATCTATGCCTTCGGTATCCCGGGGGTCGGTGAGTCGGCGGCGACTGCGTTGAGCGAGCACTTCAGAGATCTGGACAAGCTCCGATCGGCGGGCCCTGAGGAGCTGACCGGAATCGAGGGCATTGGTCCGACCATTGCTGACAACATCACAACGTTCTTCCGAAACGCGGCCAATAGTGAGATGCTTGATCGCATCAAGGCAGCAGGTGTAACGCTCGCGCCACCCGAGACCGCGGACCTCAGCAGGTCGCCGCTCTCGGGACGGTCTTTCGTGATCACCGGCACCCTCTCTCGTCCGCGGAGCCACTTCAAGGAAATACTATCGAGAGCCGGCGGCAAGGTAACCGGTTCGATCTCCGGCAAGACCGACTACTTACTGTGTGGCGAATCACCCGGCTCCAAGCTTGATCAGGCCAGAAAGCTCGGGGTAACGATAATTGATGAGGAAGCGCTCGATCGGCTACTCAGCCGGTAGCCGGCGACGGCGGATACAGCGAGGGGGCAGCAACAAGGCTACCCCCTTGATCCATTGACGGTGTCAAGCAATCACTGCTCGTCGAGCTTCTTCTGCAGGGCGGCGATGGACTCATTGAGGGCGTCGACCTTCTTCTCCAGATCCTTCAGGTCATTGCGCTTGACCAGATTCAACTTATCTATCGCCGACTGAACCTCCTTCTGCACTCTGCCCGCTTCCTTGCCGAGCCTCTCAGAGAGCTTCGCCGTAGTGTTCTCGGCCCGTTCGACGAGCTCCATCACCGCCTTCTTGCGATCGGAATCATTGAGCTCGCCCTTCTTCACCAACTGATCGACGATTTCTTCGGCTTTGGCCCTCGTTACATCGATGATCCCAATCGAAGCCAGTACCGTGTTCTTCAAGATTGACATAGATCTGTCTCCCGTTAGCAAAATGGTTTGTCGTAACACTTCCTTCGAACTTCGAACATCCTTCCGGCCCGACATCGACGCCAGCAGAATACGGCCCAGCACCTCGACGGTTATATCGCGGCCGGTCTTATTATCGACCACCTTGATCTCAGACCCGGCGTGGATCAGCGATCCCAGCTCCGCGAGTGTCATGGTGCTGCTGGTGACCGTGTCATAGAACCGGCGGTTGCTGTATCGCTTGATAACCCGCATGGTCTACACCAGCATTATAGTGCACTGCACTATATATGTCAACGTGGGAATTGGTCGGGAGTTCCGTCGAATCAGCGCTTTCCGGTGGACATCAGGACAATATTGACGATTTCCAGCAGTCGGTCGCACGAGAATGGCTTCTTGATGAACATATCCCCGCCACTCCGGAAGGAGCGCCCCATATCGTCGGTTCGGTCCTTGCCGGTCAGAAATATGACCGGAATCGACACAAATTCGGGATCGGCCTTGATTTCCTCGCAGACAGCATAGCCGTCCACGCCCGGCATCATGATATCGAGCAAAATGACATCCGGTTTGAACTCTCTGGCTCTGGCGACGGCCTTGGCGGGGGAGTTTTCTACGGCCACCTGGTAGCCGGATTCGGTCAGGAAGGTCTCGACGATTTCGGTTATCTCCGGTTCATCGTCGACGACCATTATCTTCGCGGTATCGATTTTGATCTTCTGTGACACAAGCGCTTCCTTTAGCTACGTGCCTGCCGGGCCTTTGCCCCCGTTCCTATGTCTTACTTATCGGCACCACTATCGGCAAACTTTACACTGCCGGCCGTGGCCTTTGGTGAGGCTCTGTCCGGATCCGGATAACTCAGGATATCTGCCATCGGGACAGGCTCTTGCGGACAGGCGCATACTTGCACGTTCCTGGTTTTTGTTTGCTCTGAGCCACCGCTCGGCCTATCGTAGGCCCCATGGTGGAAGACGGCGACAAGGTCAAGATAATCGCGCGCAATCGCAAGGCCCGGCGAGACTATGAAGTACACTCGACCCTGGAGGCCGGAATCGAGTTGCAGGGGGCCGAGGTCAAGTCATTGCGGCTGGGCAAGATTAACCTCTCTGATGCCTACGCCGTAGTTGAGAATGGGCAGGTAATCCTGAGGAATATGCACATTTCCCCATACGAAATGGCCACTGGAGAGCCTCCCGATCCGCTCCGGCCCCGGCGGTTGCTCCTGCACAAGCGAGAGATCCGGAAGCTGTTCAACCAGACGGAGCAGAAGGGAATGACGTTGATCCCGCTCACCGTCTACTTTCGAAACAAGCTGGCGAAAATCGAACTGGCCGTCGCTACGGGACGTAAGAAGTACGATAAGCGTCAGGCCATAGCCAAGGCCGAGGCTGAACGCCGGATGAAACAGGCGCTCAAGAAGGATCGATGACCAACGCAGTTCCAGGGATACTCATCAGGGCGCTTTTGGCGTCAGCTGTCGTGACGGTGCTTGCCGCAGGGCTGCAGGCCCAAGAGACTCCTGTGCGGGTGATCGTGAACGGCGAGAACCGGGCGGTCGCCGCCTTTCAGCGCAACGACATCACTTATGTGTCATTGAGCGAGTTATCCAAAATCCTGGGCGGGCGACTGACCTGGCGGGTTGTGGGTCACGAGGTTGTTTACGAAGTCGAGCAGCGCAGCTTTGAGTTTCTCATTGCCTCTCCCTTCTTCAAACTCGGCGAAAAGATATACAATCTGACTTTCCCGACCGAGCTAAGGCATGGCCAGTTGTACCTGCCGGCGGAATCGTTCACCCCTTTCCTGGATCGTACGGTGTCCCCTTCGGTTACCTTCTTCAAGCCGTCCGCGACGCTGACTATAGATTCGGAGCACCACAATGTCGTAGATCTGAATGTACAGGCCAAGGCCAACGGATTGCTGATCGAGCTGCTGCTGACCAAGGAACTGCCCTACGAGGTCTATGTCACCGAAGGCAACTGGCTAAATGTCACTATCAGCGACGCCCGTCTGGACTTGTCTCGAGTCCTTTCCGCCAAAGACAGCCGCTACATGTATAAGCTGACCGCGCACCAGGCGGCCGGCTCGGGCCAGGTTTCGATGCGCCTGAAGCGTAATATCGAAAAGTGGAGTCACAAGCTGGCTTACAATCCGCCGCGCATCCAGATCATCATCCAGGACATCGACTTCAGTCTCGACCCCATTGACACGTCGCCGGTTGCCGTCGGTCCCGACGACAAGATCGACATCATAGTCATCGATCCCGGTCATGGCGGCAGCGACTACGGCGCAATCGGCCCGAGCGGTTCGAGAGAGAAGGACATTGTCCTTTCGATCTCGCGTGAACTGGCCAAACTGCTGCGGGCTGACAAGCAGTTCAAGGTGATCATGACGCGTGACCGGGACAAGTACGTTTTGCTTGAGGATCGTGCAGCGGTGGCCAACGATGCCGGCGCCGACCTATACATATCTGTCCACGCCAATGCGTCCCCGAGCAGCCGGCCTCGCGGCTGGAATGTCTTCTTCCTGGCGCCGGCGAAAAACGATTCTGCCCGGGCGGTCGCGCAGCTCGAGAACAGCGTGTTCATGCGTGAGCTGTCGCAGCAGACACCAAGTACGCCGACCGATCCGACGAGCAACGAGGATCCCATTCTGACCATTCTCAATGAGATGATAATGACCGAGTTCCAAGAAGAATCACACGATTTCGCCATGATGGTAGCCAAGGAATTCACTCGTCACCTAAGTATCCCCGCGCGGGGCGTCGACCAGGCGGCGTTCTTTGTGCTCAACGGCATCTTCACGCCATCGGTGCTGATCGAGGCCGGATTCATCAGCAACCCGGGCGAGGAGAAGACCCTGAGGTCTCCCGACTACCAGAAGGCGGTCGCCAGAGCGATCTACAACGCCATCAAGCGCTTCAAGGCCAAATACGAAAAGAGCTGACTGATGCCGTCCGAGAAAGCCAGCGCAGCCATCGGCATATTCGATTCGGGGGTCGGCGGATTGACCGTCGCCCGGGAGATATTCAAGATCCTGCCGCACGAGGATGTTGTCTACTTCGGCGATGTCGGGCGGTATCCCTACGGCGGACGCTCCAAGGAGATTATCACCCGGTTCACTCGTCAGGACATCGCCTTCCTGCTAGAGCATGACGTGAAGTATATCATCTGCGCCTGCAACTCGGCTTCCTCGACGGCCCTGGGTGACGTCATTGACGACTACGACATCGGCATTGTCGGTGTCATCGAACCTGGGGCGATGGCGGCGGTCGAGCGGACCCGTAATGGCCGGGTCGGAGTGATCGGCACGAATGCCACCATCGGGTCGAATGCCTACGCCAGGATGATCCATGACCTCAACACAGACATCAAGGTATTCTCGTTGGCCTGTCCGCTGTTTGTGCCGCTGGCCGAGGAGGGGTACATCGACAAAGAGGCGACCCGGTTGATTGCGCGCGAGTACCTGCAGACCATGCACGATGTCGGAATCGATACGCTGGTCCTGGGATGCACGCACTATCCGCTGTTGAAGCACATCATCGCCGAGGCTATGGGTAACGGCGTCACTCTGATTGACAGCGGCGAAGAGACGGCACGGTTCGCGCGCGCTAAGATTTCCGAAAGCGGCCTGCTGTCCCCTGTTACTATCGAGGCCAATGGGGGCGCGGATCGTCCGCGCGGCGAGCACAAGTTCTTTGTAAGTGACGTACCGGAGAAGTTCTCGCAGGTGGCCACGCGTTTCCTCGGCGAGATCATAGACAAGATCACGCGGGTGGACATCAGTGGGTATTGAGGGGTGAAGTACGCTGTAGTCTTTCCAAGGCTGTTCTTTATGGAGCCGACAAAGATCGGCCACCTGAGCTTCAGTTCGAGCGACCGATGGCTTTCGGAAGGGGAAGGCTTTGGGCGTTGGTTCGCACAGAGGGTCCCTCTTATTGTCCAAGATGTCTTCAAGGAACCGCATTCGCACTTCTCATTAGCAGTGTTCGAGGGCGTTCAGGATGTCGAGGCCGAATTAGCGAAACACTTCGGCACGTTATTGCTACTGCGATTCAGACTGCTGACCAAGGAGATATCGTCGGACTACAATTGTTCGCAGTATCTGTTTCTCGGCTTCAGAGATGATAACTATGAGGCAGGCAGCGTCTACGCCAACGGCTATATTAATGGCCTTGAACCTGTTGACACATTTGCTCAGAGCGTTGAAAAGCTGTCTGACGCAGCAGTCAGCCCTACTCACATCGAACCAACGGATCAGGTTCTGAGATGGGTTGCTGCGCTCTCAAATCAAATGTGTACAGAGCAGCAGAAGATCGTCCATGGCATCCACCGATTCATTCTTGCGCACGCGCCAGACCGACATACAGATACTTTCACGAGAATCCTGAACCTGGTATCCGGCATCGAAGGATTCCTAAAACTTGAAAGAGCCGAAGGACGAGAGCAGTTTGGCAGCAAACTTGACGAGAGATTCGGTTTGACAGAACTCAAAGCATGGGGTAGTCAAGTATATGATCTTCGCTCGCGTTTGGTACATCGGCAACTGGATGAACTACCCGAGGTTGGGGATCAGGACACATATAGGCATCTATTGTACTTCAACAATCCCGATGAGGCGACGCGGCATGCACCGCACTTCATTGTTGCGCGAGAGGTTCTAAGACAGTTGGTGATGAATGCGCTCACAAAGACCAGCTTTGACAGTGAGTGCATCAGGGCACTACTGTACTCGAATGAGACTCCCATAAGAGAGGCTTGCAAACTCATCGAACAACGCACGCCATTCGGGCAACCATACTTCGACTTCCTTGAAAGCATCAAGCAAAACGCGCTTGGAGGCGAACTGTGTCGGAAGAAGCAGTTGGTGCGTTTCTTAATCCGACAGGCTCACGAAATGTACCCATGTGCCACTGAGTTTGATTTAGATCGACGAGTCTTCCGTGACCCCAAATCATGTCTAAGCGCCATGGAAGCCGCAAGATCCAAGCTCGATAGCATATACTTCAGCACGCCAGTATCACCCGAAGACATTGAGAAGCTGCGTAGAGTTCGGATCATAGGGCGGACATTGTGGAATCTGTTAATACCATTGACGGCGGATATTCGGAATGAAAATCGTACTCGCGACTAACAACAAAGACAAGATCAGGGAAATCCGCAACCTGCTGGACGACCTGTCGGTGGAGATTCTCACCGCCGAGGATTTCGACAACTTCCTGGACCCCGAGGAGACCGGCGCCACGCTCGAGGAGAATGCCTGCATCAAGGCTCATGCGATAGCGCAGTTCACCGGATATCCCTCTCTGGCCGACGACTCCGGGCTGGAAGTCGACGCCCTCAACGGCGCTCCGGGAGTCTTCTCTTCGCGCTTCGCCGGACCCGGTTGCACCTACGAGGACAACAACCAGAAGCTGCTTCGCGAACTTAAGGGAGTGCCGCGCGAAAAGCGGACAGCGCGGTTCCGGTGTGTAATCTGTATCGACTGGGCCGACGGCACCCACGATATGTGCGAGGGCAAAGCCGAAGGCCTGATCGCCGAGGACATCGCAGGCCGCGAGGGGTTCGGTTACGACCCGGTGTTCTACTATCCCCATGCCGACATGCGTTTCTCGGAGATGACGCTGGAGGAGAAGAACCGCGTCTCGCACCGTGGTCTGGCGCTGAAGGCGGCTCGCTTCGTGATCGAGGAGCGGCTGGCGAAGCCGAGGGGTTGAGGGGGCCACGCATCAGTAAGATCGAAGTCGGCCCCAAACGAGTTTGAGGCCGGCACCCGGGGGCGGGAGCGGTTGAAACCCGGAGCGTAACTCCGGGCCACCCTACCTCAGGGCTAGTCACTCGGTGCTACGAAATAGACCGGATACAACGGAAGCAGGCTCCTGTCCTCGTCTGCCATCTTCTTGTAGAACTCCTTCCACAGTCGAATGAACTCGTCAAGGTCAATGAGCTGGAGATGAACGTGCGAGGATGTAGCTGTTCTCTTGGCGTCCGCCGTGAAGCCGCCCGTGGAGACAAAGAGACCCACTTCGTCTGTCTGCAGGATACCGATGAGCTGCCTGATTTCCTGGACACTGGCGGTTGACTGCCTGTGCTTGACCTGAACCTTGATCCGTGGAGTGTCAATTCCAAACGGGTCGCGAAAAGCGGGGTGTGTCCGGAATTTTGTGTAAGCGACCGGTTCACGTTGTTTAGATCCTTC
>CAZGMK010000002.1:0-213633 GCA_964526835.1 uncultured Ignavibacteriales bacterium | reverse complement strand
GGAAGGATCTAAACAACGTGAACCGGTCGCTTACACAAAATTCCGGACACACCGGTGTAAAGAGCTACATTACTTGGATCTGTGTTCTGGCCCGGGCAGATTCGCCGACGGATCCGCTTCAACTCCCCTTCTGATAATGGATGGAGTGGCAACTTGATTCAAGCATCGTGGAGCACTGAACGATAACGATATCAAGACGATTTGTATGATCAAACACTATACCAAGCGACTGAAAGGCAGGTAAGGGAAGTGGAGAGGGAACGTTTCAGCAGTGGAAAGCATCTCGTCAGCACCAGAAGGGGACACCTCGTCAAGTTTCTTCCCCTAATGCTACTGCTTCTGCTCTGCGGCTGCGCTGGTAGCATGCGGAATCTCGCTCCCCAGCACAAACCGATTTACGTCAATAAGAGCCACTTGGAACCGCTGAGCTTCAAGGGCGTAGTTATTCGAATCCCCGCTGGAGAGGAGGTGGGCAAGCACCACGAGGGATTGGCGAAGGTACCCAAATGGTCCCACATATGGCAGTCTGGATTATCATTCGGATCGGAGGAGTTCACCCTGCGTGCCAACGAGACCCTCATCAAAAATGGGTATAATGTCGTTGGGAGACGAGACATCCTCTTCGACCCAGACAATTCAGCCAAGGCGAGGTATCAGCTCGGTGCAACAATCGTAAACCTTCGATACAATACTTTTGGTGGTTTGGCTGGTAATCACAACGAGGCGGTCGTCTATGTCGACTGGCAGCTATATGATGCCCTCAAGGAGCGAGTGGTGTTCGAGCACTCCACAAACGGATTCGCCAAGATGTCTCCGAGAACGAAGCCAGCCGTATTCGATGCCTTCGGCAGAGCCCTTGAGAATCTCCTTGCGGAGGGGGAATTCGTCGCTGAGTTACTATCAGACAAACCCGAACTGGCTTCCGAACAGGGCAATCGAGTCACCTTGGCTGTCGGCACTGTAGCGACAGGTGAGCGGAACCTCCCCGACCACCATATAGACAATGTACTACCTTCCATCGTTACCGTCCGCGTCGGCAGCACAGTGGGTAGCGGCGTCGTAGTCTCGCCTGACGGTTATGTACTGACTGCCGCCCACGTAGTGGATGGCGTTGAGAAGGCGCAACTCAGGTTCCCTTCCGGATTGACTTTGGAAGCAAGCGTTGAACGTAGAAACAACCGGCAGGATGTGGCTCTTCTCAGACTGCCGGGGGGTGGGCATAAGAGCCTGCCGGTCACGTTGTCAGGTAAGCCACGGCTGGGATCCTCGGTCTTCGTCATCGGAACGCCTTCCGGCGAGGAGTTGTCATTCTCCGTAACTCGGGGAGTAGTAAGTGGGTTACGAGAGTTCGATGGTTTTCAATACATACAAACAGATGCCAGTGTGAATCCCGGCAACAGCGGCGGCCCGATTCTTGACGAGGCGGGGCGTGTAATTGGTATAGTCTCTTGGAAAATTGCGGGGGTCAATTATGAGGGGTTGGCCTTCGGCGTCCCAACAGGGGTTGTGGAAGAATCTTTGGACATTGAGTTTCAGCCAGTGCGTTGAGTTGCTGCCCGCTATTGACTGGTGAATACAGATGAGGGCAGTCCCGGCGGCTGTTCGGTTCCTTTCCTGTGAGCCTCTCCTGAGTGCACTCAACGGCATCGATCTGGCGGACATAGACTGGGTCATCGCCGGGGGAGAATCAGGTCCCAAGGCTCGTTGTATGAAACCGGATTGGGTCCGCGATCTGCGCGATGATTGCTGCCGGCAGGGAGTTGCCTTCTTCTTCAAGCAGTGGGGTGGCGCCAAACGCCGGGCCACGGGACGCCGGCTGGATGGCCGTCTGTACTCCCAGGTTCCGCCGCAACTGGCGGCCCACAACCCGCAATGGACCTTGGGCCTGTAGGCCTTGACCTCGTCCGGCGTCGAGCATTTATTGATCCCTTCGACGGCGAACGACGTTATAATGTCTGATGACAAGCTACGCTGACATGCACGTGGGCCTGCTGGCCCTTCAGGGCGACTTCGAGCGCCATGCCCATCAGGTGCGCCTTGTCGGTGCGACGCCGACAGAAGTTCGCAGCGCCAGCGACCTCGACATGGCCGATGCCCTGATCATTCCCGGCGGCGAATCAACCACGATTCATTATTTGGTGGAGAGATTCGGACTGCGGCAACCACTGCTCGGCTTCGCCGCCATGCGCCCGGTCTTCGGCACCTGCGCCGGAATGATTCTGCTGTCGACTACCATCAGAGACAACCAGGCCGGTATATCCCCGCTACAGCTCCTGGACATCGAAGTTGTGCGTAACGACTACGGACGGCAGATCTGCTCGTTCGAGGACTCGCTACCGGCCCCTCTCAATGGGGATCAGGTCGACTTAACGGCGACCTTCATACGCGCACCGCGAATCGTCAGCGTGGGCGAGGACGTGAGAGTCCTCGCCGAGTACCGGAACGATCCTGTACTGGTTCAGCAAGGTCATATCCTCGCCTGTTCCTTCCATACCGAATTAGATGACGACACTCGACTGTTGAGGCACTTCCTGTCGTTGACCGGGACTCCTCACAAGGAAGGAGCGACCGGTGCTTAAGAAGATCGTCATTGCGCGGCACCAGGGGTTCTGTATGGGCGTAAAGCGGGCGATCCGGATAGCCGAGGAGACCGCCGAGAAGCACCTGGGCCGGCAGCCTGTCACTATCCTGAAGGAGATCGTGCACAACGAGGCGGTGGTCGAGCATTTTCGTTGCATGGGTGTCGGCCAGCAGTATCATGTCAAAGACGTCGAGAGCGGCGCCCTGATAATCTCCGCCCACGGCGTCTCCCCGGATGTGGTCAGGACCGCCCGAGCCAGAGGCCTGACCATTATCGATGCTACCTGTCCGCTGGTCAGTCGCATCTACCGGACTATCACCGATGCTATCGACAAGGGCTTTTACATAATTCACTTCGGCGATCCGGACCACGACGAGACGGCCGGGATCGTCGGCCATGCCCCGGATCGAATAACTGTCGCCGCCACTATTGACGACCTGAGAGCGTTGCCCGACTGGCCGGGACGCAAGCTCGGAATGACCGTGCAGACCACTGCGCATACGTCGCTGTATGAGGATGTTGCCAGAGCGGCGCAAGAAAAGTGGCCGGGCATACAGATGTTCAACACGATCTGCAACGCCACAACTCAGCGACAGCAGGCAATCACCGAAATGGCTTCTCAGGTCGATGTTATCTTGATCGTCGGTTCACTTTCCTCGGCCAACACCAACCGGCTGGTGAAGCTCTCACAGGACACGTGCGGCGACGGTCGCCTGATTCAAAACAAGGATGAGATTGATCCGCGATGGTTCGATAATGGAGTGCAGGCGGTCGGCGTTTCCGCCGGAGCCTCCACGCCGCAGTTCCTGGTCGACGAGGTCATTCAGCGGCTGGTCGAGCTGTCCGGAGGGCGGGCTGTTGTCGAGCATCCCGAAGGACCCGCAGACGATAAGGATGGATGATACTATGTTCGAGAGAATTCACGACTACTTGCACCAGCTGACTCCGGAACGGCCCGTTGTCCTTCGCGAGATGGAACGGTACGCCGAGGAGAAAGGCTTTCCGATTGTGGGGCCCCTGGTCGGACGATTCCTCTATCAAATGGCGAGCGCCATCCAGGCACGGCGAATCTTCGAGATGGGTTCAGGGTTCGGCTATTCGGCGTACTGGTTCTCGATGGCTTGTAAGGGAGGGGCCGAGATATTCCTTACTGACGGCGAGGCTGAGAACATGGCTAAGGCGAGGGACTTCTTTCAGCGGGGCGGTCTTGAGAGCCGGTTCGACTTCTCTGTGGGCGATGCCCTCGAGACGTTGCGATTGGCCGAAGGTCATTTCGATATAGTCTTCAATGATATCGACAAGGAGGGATACCCCAAGACCATTGACCTAGTCGCGCAGAGGCTGCGCCCGGGAGGGTTGTTCATGACCGACAATGTCATTTGGTCGGGCAGGGTGGTTGACGACAAACCGGATAAGACGACGGCCGCCGTGAAAACGTTCAATGACTCACTATATGCCGACGAAAGGTTCTTCACCACCATAGTACCTCTCCGGGACGGTATCTCAATCGCTATGAGGCTATGAAAACCCAATTTATCATGCGGCACGGTATTTGCGCGGAGAGGGTTGTGACCGGCTGCCGTTACTCGACGATTGAAATCGGTAAATTTCCGTTGACAACGCCACTAGAAATAGTGAACTATTGCAGCGGCTGAAGCGTAATAGTAGGTGTACGGGGCCAAGTAAAGTCCCCCTGAGCTTCCTCCGATATACTGTTTGAGGATGCTTCCAATTAAGGCCATGCCTTTCGAGGGGCGCACTAATCCCGGTCGATTGACTTTCCTTTCACGGTCGCACGGCGGCTGTATATGACCGGTTGACTATGGCAACCTCCCGGAGTTGATGCTTCGGAAGAGACCTCGATTACGACAGCCTTAGAACCCTGAGAAAGCCTTGTTAATTCGCCCTCAGCGCTTAACAAGTAACCGCGTGTCACCGTGGATGGTGATCGGCCTGAGCAGGGTTCGTAAGACCTGATGCCGCAGAGAGCGTCGCCACTGCCCGAGGGGAGTTCCCCCCGGGAACACCGAGCAGTTGCGATCGAAGAGCTTCCGCGGCGGAAGGCGGAAATGAATTCGAAATGACTGGTTCGGGCTACTTTTAACGGAGGTTATGATGCCCCTGAAACGAGCAGAGTTCTTGTGTTACGGCGACGACGACACTTGCAGCGACATCCGAAAGTTCGTCGAGGATTCCGGAGTGATACTCTCGGTGCGCGATATCGGTCGCGAGCCGCTTGACGAGACGGAGTTGCGCCGGCTCATCGGAACCCTCTCGGTGGGCCACTTTCTGAACCCCTTGTCGCCGTCTTATGGCGAGCGGGGTTTTGACACGGCTACCCCCGATCGCGAGGAAGCCATTCGGGCGATGGCTGAGGACTATACGTTGATTCGTCGCCCTATCATCAGGTCTACTCGACTTATCACTATCGGTTCCGACAAGAAGCGCATTTCCGAGATGCTGCAGTACAGCGGTAACGGCGATGCACCGCCGGAGCCGATTCGCAACAAGTCCAATGGTGGCAAGGGTGGACGTAAGGGTTCCGGTAAGGGGAAGCGCAAGTAAGAGCTGTTAATGCTTTTCTTCTGACTTGTCGCCGACTATATTCTGTACCATTGTCAAGGAGCAGGTATGAATGTAGAGCGAGAAGTCCTTCCAACTGACATCCTGATAGTCGGAGCCGGTCCGGCCGGCCTGGCGGTCGCGCATAAGCTGGCCTCCCTGGTCCAACAGGACGGCGGCGAGATGCCGGAAATCCTGATCATGGAGAAGGGTGGCCATCCTGGCGCCCACTCGCTGTCGGGGGCAGTCATGGATCCACGAGGTCTGGCTGAACTCGTTCCCGACTTCAAGGACAAGGGCGCCCCGCTTGAGGCGGAGGTATCCGGTGAGGACATGTACCTCCTGAGATATCAGGATCAATCACGATTTCCGTTCACGCCCCGGGCTATCGACAATCATGGATTCTACGTCGTTTCCCTGAACAAGCTCACGGCCTGGATGGCCGAGCAGGTCGAGGCCCTCGGGGTCGACGTTTATCCGGGACTGGCCGGCTACGAACTGCTGGTCGAGGACGGGAAAGTCAAGGGCGTGCAGACATCCGACGCCGGGGTCAGCAAGGAAGGGGAGCCCAGGTCGAACTATGAGCCCGGATCGATAGTCGAAGCCAGGGTTACGGTTCTTTGTGAAGGCGTGCGCGGCAGTCTGACCCGCATGGCCTTCGAGCGAATCCCTGAATTGCGCGCCGATTCTCTGCCCCAGGCCTACCTGACAGGTGTCAAGGAGGTCTGGCAAGTGCCCCAGGGTCGTATCAGGGCCGGTCAGGTTATCCATACGGTAGGCTGGCCCCAACGATGGAAAGAATACGGCGGCGGCTGGATCTACGGCATGAGCGACACCATGGTGTCCGTCGGATATGCGGTGGGCTTGAATTCACCTGACCCGACCAATGATCCGCACATGAAGTTCCAGCGTCTGAAGACTCACCCCTTCATCAAGAAGCTGCTGGAGGGCGGGGAGATGCTGCATTACGGGGCCAAAGCGATCCCCGATAACGGGTTTTACTCAGTCCCCAAGCTTCACCACGACGGGCTTCTTCTATGCGGCGACTCCGCCGGGTTGCTGAATCCGATGCGACTGAAGGGAATTCACTTAGCTATCAAGTCCGGCATCATGGTCGCCGAGACCATACACGAATGCCTTAAGAAGGATGACTTTTCCGCTGCCGCTCTGGCAGGCTACCAGCAGCGTTATCGTTCGAGCTGGGCCTACGACGAGATGTACGCTACGCGCAATTTCCACGCCGGCTTCAAGGGTGGGCTGATTCCCGGTCTCTTCCACGGTGCGCTGCAGATGTACACTGGCGGACGAGGGTTGTTTAACCGGCGCAAGAACAAAGAGGATCACGAGTATATGCTGACCCTCGATGAGTATCCTCGCGAAGCCGGCCGACCCGCCGAGAAGGAGAAGGTCAAGCTGGACAACAGTTACACCTTCGACAAGTTGACCGATGTCTACAAGTCCGGTACGATGCATGAGGAAGACCAACCTTCACACCTGCAGATCGAGGACCTGGATATCTGCAACAATCGCTGCACCGAGGAATACGGCAATCCCTGCCAGCATTTCTGCCCGGCCAGCGTCTACAACATGGTCGACGACCCGGATCGTCCGGGTAAGCAGAAGCTGGAATTGACGCCGTCAAATTGTGTTCACTGCAAGACCTGTGACATCGCCGATCCTTACGGCATCATCCGGTGGGTTACGCCGCAGGGTGGTGAGGGGCCCAACTACGAGAACTGTTGACGAACCTGTTCAGACTTCCAGCGGCCGACCTCACCGGGGTCGGCCGCTTCTTCAGGGGGCATCTATGAACCCGGAATTGATCGGAGTTGCTGGAGTGACTCTGCTATTAATTGCCTTCGCCGGTAATATCCTGCGCCGGCTGGATGAGCAAGGCGCCCTGTACCTGCTGTTGAACCTGTTCGGAGCGGGGCTCGCCGCGTTCTATGCGTGGCGGACCGGCTCCATACCGTTTGTGGTTCTGGAGGCTGCATGGGCCGCCGCCGCACTCGCAAGGCTGATCTCAGGAATAAGAAGAAGGGCCTCCCGTCAGGGGAGACCCTTATGAATTGCCGGCCGGGAGTCGGGGATCAATAGTAGTCCGACTCTGTCGCCAGGCGCTCGGTGTTATTCACGATTTCCGAGTTGTCGATCACGTATTCGAACCAGTTGGAGAAGGCCGTCTGTTGCTTGTTGTTCAGCAACACCTGCTGAAGGGAATCGCGCTTGGCGGTGTAGTCGGCCAGGTCCGGTTGCTTGCGCTCGCGCAACTGGAGGATCACAACGCCCTGCTCGTATTCGACAGGCGGCGTCAACTCGCCAACATCCTTCATGCTGAAAGCCGCGCCGATGACCTTCGGCGACCGCCCGATCCCGCGAATGTAGGAGTCCCGGCCCCATTCATTCTCCGGCGTTTCGTATTCGTCGCCGTGATTCTCGGCGGCCTGCCGTGGATCGACGCCGGCTTGAATGTCGGCCCAGATGGCGTTGGCGGTGTCGCGGCATTGCTGAGCGACCAGATCATGCACCAGATCCATACGCACCTGTTCACGTACCTCCTCGAACTCCAGAATACCTTCTGGTTGCTTCTGGGCCACCTCGACGACGAAGAATGCCGCCTGGTTCTCCAGAACTGAGGAGATCGTATGGATGTCATTCTCGAAGGCGAAGTCGCTCAACTCCCTGTTGCGGCCGACCTTTGGAATATTATCGCCGCGAGCGAAATAGCCGGTGGGCGTGGCCGGCAGCGTCATCTCCTCGGCCGCCGGGAAGAAGCCCAACTCCTTCGCCAGCGTTTCGAACTGGGCCAGGGTCTGGTAGTAACCGTCGAGAGTCTCACGCGAAGGCTCCGCCTTGATCAGGATGTGTGAAGCCCGTGCCTGCCGGACAGTCTGCTTCTCGCCACTGACAGTTTTGGTGGTATCCCGGAAACCCTCCTGTTTGATGATATGCCAGCCGAATTGCGTGCGGACCGGCTCGGAGACTTCACCCTCTTCAAGGTTGAAAGCCATACGGTCGAACTCCTCGACCATGCGACCTCGATCGAACCAGCCGAGACTGCCGCTGTCACGGGCCGAGCCCGGGTCCTCAGACAGGTCGTAGGCCAGGGCCTTGAAGTCGGCGCCGGCCTGAATGGAATCGTAGATCTCCTTCGCGCGGTTGTGAGCACGCTCCCAGTCGTAGCGCCCAGGCTTCTTCTCCAGCATAACAACGTTCAGCGACGCCCTCGGTGGGTGCGAGTAGTTCTCGTGGTTCTCTTCATAGTACGCCTCGATCTCCTCTTCAGTGGGACGCGGCGGTGGCTGAGAGAAACGGGCGAAGTCGACATTTATCATTCCGACCTTGACCCGTTCATTGCTCCGTACCCACATCTGGCGCACTTCCTGTTCAGTGACGGTAGCGGCCTGGACGACCAGTTGCTGCATCTTCAACTTGCGCATGTCCGACTTGATGATCGGTTCCAGGCTGGCCCAGTAGCCGGCCATGCGGGGATCGGCCATCGAATTGAGATACTTCTGGTAGTCGAACTGGCCGTCTGTCTGAAAGTATGGCAGCGACCGCAGCCCCTGTGGGGGAGACATCTTAAGGAAAGCATACACTTCCTCCTCGGTGACGGAGATGTTGTTCTCCCTTGCCTTCTGAGTAAGCAGACGATCCGCCAGCAACTGCTGCCAGGCTTGGTCCCGCAATTGCTCGATTCTGGCCTCCGGCAGGTCTTCTTCGTCGTCCAGCTCGGCCCGTGCGCTCTGTACCAGATCATTGTAAATGCGATTGAAATCCTGCCAGGGGACTTCTTCACCGTTGATGACCGCGGCCACATTGGCCTGATCGAAAGCCTGACGTGAGGACATTCCGAGGCCCCATTCCAGAACGATCATAGCGACGAAGAAGACCAGCACAATAATGATGATAGGAAAGATCATCCTGCGAAGCGCTTCAAACATGCATTCTCACTCCAAATATGTGATTCCCGATAATTCGCTTCCATTTTCGGCCCTAGCGACCGAGTCAGCCCATGAATATAATCCCGAAGCAGCTCATTGCAATAGCCGCGACCGATAATAATTGCATAAGGTCGACGTTTTTTGTACAAACAACAAGTAACAAGTAGCCACCAGGCACAACACGAAATGCTGTTTTCCGGGTTTTATGCTTAAGTCTATCTCAGTTTTCATCTTATCGGTTGTCCTGACAGGATTGTTAGGCTCTCCTGCTTACGCGGCCGAGTGGCCGCTCGATCGCTCTGTTGACCTCTCCAGCGGATTCGGGGATTTCCGCGACGGGCACTTCCATGCCGGTGTCGATCTGCGTACCGGCGGGCGTATCGGAGTCAGAGTAACGGCGCCGGCTGACGGCTATGTCTGGCGAGTAAAGACATCCTACTTCGGCTATGGTAAGGCCCTGTATTACATGGACAACGAGGATAATCTGTATGTTTTCGGGCACCTGAGCCGGTATGACGGGCCTATCGATCAACGCCTCAAGGAGGCCCAGGCCGCAGCCAGACGGTACTATCAGGACCTCAGGTTCAGCCCGGACGAACTGCGGTACCGCAAAGGGCAACTGCTGGCCTACACCGGCCAGAGCGGCTCCGGTGGTCCCCACCTGCACTTCGAGAAGCGGGTCGGTCCCGAGCATCTTCCGGTCAATCCCCTCACCCAGGGTTACAGCGTTGACGACAGGGTCAGACCGACGCTGACTCGATTCGGTATCCAGTTGGTCGATGAGCACTCTCTGTTTGACGATGGCCGTCGCAAGGCCTTCTTCGACCTCAGATCGACTGGCGCCGGCGTCTACGCCCCGGACACGCTGCTCTATCTGCATCGCCCGCTAGGACTCCTCCTGGAGGGATATGACCGAATGCGAACCGATGGCATGAAACAGGGCATCTATCAGATAAGCGTGTTCATAGACGACAAGCTGTTCTATGAATCACGTATGGATACGGTCGACTACGCCAACGGCCATCTGGTGCGGCTGGAATACGACCTAACCGAAGCATCCGAAGGCCGCAAACGGGTCCGGCGCTTATTCAAAATCCAGGGCAACACGTTCTCCGGCAGCGGCGGGCGTCTCGGTCCGACCGGTCATCTCGGGCGTGACCTGTCTCTGCCGATCGGGCGTCATGAGGCGCGGCTGGTGGCGCGCGATGTCTGGGGCAACGAGAGCGTGGCCGTGATCCCGTTCCTGTGGGGCCCTCCGGGAGACATCTTCACGCTGGATTCCACGATCAAGATCGGCCGCGACACAACTGAGTTCTTTTTCACCGGCGCTGCCGGTTGGGAGAAGCTGGACGTCGATTCGATTCTGGTCCTGCGAAACCGAAGCCAGATGTGGGGGCAGCCGCCGACGGTCACTCTGACCAGGCTGGATGGCGGTCGCCTGAAGGTCCGCGCCGTCGGGGCCGGAGTGGATCGCGCAGTCCTGCGCCTGTTCCTCTTCAGCGGTAACGGCGTCATTCGCGACAATATCTTCAATGGACTGCGAGAGAGTGCGCCTGATCGTTGCGACATCCACCATGAAGTGCTTGAAGATGGCCTGCTAATACATGTCGAGGCCCGGGTGATCAACGGCGCTCTCGGGCAGGCGAGACTGTACTATCGCGATACTCTGCTCGGGATTGAACCGCTGCAATACCTTGATATGACTCGTCATGCCTGCTTCATCCCGCCGCAATCGCGTCATGAGCGCATAGATCGTATTGGTGTGACAATGACCAGAGACACCACGGCCGAGGTTTACGTGCTGAGCGATACACTGCATATTCGCCTGGTCGGCCAGAGGAAGCATCAACGGATCGACTACGACGAGTACTTCTCCTTGGAATTGAGGGCCGACGATTTCCCGGCGCCCCGCTTCATCGAGATCAGGTCCACCACGCCCAATCGCATTGCCCTTGGACTCAATTCGAATCACTATCAGATACTGCCTAAGGCTTTTCCTACTCGTCGCGGCTTTGACCTTCTTATGAGGCCGATCGCGAGAATGACCAAGGCCTGGTCCGACGGCGTCTGCTGGCTGGATGAGGAGAAGGATCGCTGGGTCTGGCTGGACCATCAGCGAGAAGAGGATGGGTTCCTGCGGGCCAGGTCAAACGGCGGCGGTTCATTTGCTCTGGTCTTCGATCACGAGGCCCCGCAGATAAGGCGTCTCTCCATCTTTCATGACCAGGTATTGACCGATCGAACACCGTTGGTGTCCTTTGTTATAGAGGACGCGCTGTCAGGAATCGGCGACGATCGGAACATTCTCATCAAGCTGGACGGCGAGTGGCTCATTCCCGAGTATGATCCTGAAACGGGAATGGTCCGCACGCGACCGCTTGAACCCCTTGACGAAGGACGTCACCACCTGGCCATTGAAGTCACCGATCGAGCAGGCAAGAAGACTGAGCAGTATCTGCAGTTTACCGTGAGTTCCACTAAGAAGAGGTAGCAAGGCCACGGCAGGAGACAATAGTGTTCTTTCCAATAAGAGATGATGTACCGACAATTGGCAAGCCCCACCTCACTGTGGCGCTGATCGTCATCAACTCGCTGATCTTTCTGTTCACCATCATGCTTGGACAGCGCGGCTTCCAGCTCTTCACAATTCAGTATGGATTCATTCCCTATGAATTTATACATTCAGTCGAACTCACTCCGGAGATTCCGGCTTCGCACTGGCTGACCCCGTTCACCTCGATGTTCATGCACGGGGGCTGGATGCACCTGATCGGAAACATGCTCTTCCTGTGGATTTACGGCAACAACATCGAGGACTACCTCGGGTCGGTCAAATTCCTCTTCTTCTATGTCGTATCCGGGCTTGCCGCAATCACTCTCTATACCTTGTTTGACTCTAACTCCCAGGTGCCGCTTGTCGGCGCATCGGGGGCTATAGCCGGCGTAATGGGCGCGTACATGGTATTGCACCCGCACGCCCGAATCACGACGCTGGTCTTCTTCTTCTTCTTCACCTTCATTCAGATTCCAGCCAAGCTGCTTCTCGGAATATGGTTTATCTACCAGCTCCTGATGTCATTCACTGCCCTGGGCAGCGGCGGGGGGGGTGTTGCGTGGATGGCTCACGTGGGCGGATTCGTCTTCGGATACGTGGTAATGCGGATCATCGTCAGGATCAAGGGCCCCGGAGCCACTCCAGGGCGCGGCCAGCGAGTTTACCGCATGAGTTGGCGATGACCTCTGGCGTGTCATCCGGCGGACTGACAAAAACCGGATATCTGACCGTTTTTAGATTGCGCTGATTGCCGGGCGGGGGTAAACTTGTGGCCAGCCGATTCGATATAGTAATAGATATTGGGTCGAGCGGGACTGATTGCACTGCACATGATTGTCCGCCGACCATCGTGGTTTGAGGACCGCAGTTAAAGGGACTTAGCTTGGGACTATTCGACACCTTGTCTAATGATATCGGAATCGACTTGGGGACCGCCAACACCCTTGTTTATGTGCGCAACCAGGGGATCGTGCTCAACGAACCTTCGGTTGTGGCCGTCGAGCAGGCTACAGGCAAGGTGCTGGCTATCGGCGCTGCGGCCAAGGAAATGATGGGTCGGACGCCTGGCGGTATTCAGGCCATCCGGCCCCTGAAGGACGGTGTCATAGCCGACTTCGACATCTCAGAGAAGCTCATTGCGGACTTCATCCGCAGGGTCGTGCGCCATCGGTATCTGATGAAGCCTCGGGTTGTCGTTTCCGTACCCTCCGGAATCACCGAGGTCGAGAAGCGTGCTGTCCGCGATTCGGCCGAGAACGCCGGGGCCCGAGAAGTTTATTTGCTGGCCGAGCCTATGGCCGCCGCTATCGGCGTCGGGCTTCCGGTCCATGAACCTTCGGGTTGTATGATCATAGATATTGGCGGCGGCACCAGCGAGATTGCCGTCATCGCGCTGAACGGTATTGTTCACGACACTTCGATCCGCGTGGCCGGCGACGAGCTCAACGAGGCGATAATCCAGTATCTGAAGAAGAACTACAATCTTCTCATCGGCGAGCTCACCGCGGAGCTGCTCAAGATCAAAATAGGCTCGGCTTTCCCGCTGGACAAAGAACTCTCGATGGACATCCGCGGCCGTGACCTGGTGGCGGGCGTCCCGAAGAATCTCGCGCTTTCCTCCGTGCAGATTCGGGAGGCGCTCTCGGAGACGATCGACATCATAGTGGAGGCTGTTCGCCAGGCTCTCGAAAGGACCCCCCCGGAACTGGCCTCTGATATTCTGGAGCGCGGTATTATTCTCACCGGAGGCGGAGCCCTGCTGCGGGGTTTGGACAAGCGTTTGCGCCAGGAGACCAATCTGCCCGTAAACGTTGCCGATGATCCCCTGACCTGCGTGGTGCGGGGCTGCGGCACGGTCCTGGAAAACCTGGCCGATTTCCATAAGGTATTGGAGAAAAGCCGAAAGGACTGAATCCGCAACGACTTGGATAAAGGAGTCTCAGCGCCGACCGTTTCGGGTCGGCTTTTTTTGTGTCTTTTGCCGCTGCTCCGATTAATCCTCAGGGTATGGCCGACTGTCATAAGCACGGAAACTGAAAGGATATGGCCAAAGGCACCAGCGACAACCCAGAGACTTTGGCGGCGCTGGCCGCCGGTGGAGACCGCGATGCCTACGGCCGTCTGGTGAGACTACTGATGGACCAAACTGTTGCTCTGACATATCGGATGACCGGCGATCGACAGACCGCCCAGGACCTGGCCCAGGAGGCTTTCATAACCGCTTGGCAGCGATTGGGGCAATTTCGCGGCGAGAGTTCATTCTCTTCATGGCTCTATCGAATCGCCACTAATCTGACTCTGAACTTTCTCAAGTCGCCGGCGGTGGCGAGAGCCGATTCGCTCGACGGAGTTGATTCGTCCCGTTATCAGTCGGATAGCGACCCCGAGTTGGACCTGAGCCGCAAGGAGCTGCGCCGGAGCTTACTTGATTTTATGCACTCGCTTCCCGAGGGACAACGGGCGGTCTTCGAACTTCGTTTCTACAAGCAGATGCCCTTCAACGAAATCTCGGCAGTCACCGGCAAAGCCCTCGGGACGGTCAAGACCCATTACCGGCAAGCGGTGATCAAGTTGCGCACATGGGCGCGCGATAAAGGATGGCATCAATGAACTGCCGCGACTTTCAGGACGAGTTGGCGCTGTGGTTCGGCTCGGAGCTTCCGGACGACCTGCAAGCCCACATACAGGCTTGCGCCGAGTGCCGGGCTTGCCGGGATCAACTGTCGGAGTTGCGCGCTGCGATGCCGGAGGACTGGGAGTTCTACCCATCACCTGGCGAATCGGAACGTCTGTCCGCAGATGTCATGCAGAGCCTGCCGGTGCGATCCCGAGCTGGCGTCTCAAGGCCGCTGGGGCGGCGCTTGACCGAGACGATTAGCGGATTGCTGCGGCCACGACCGCTGGGGGCTGCGGTCGTGTCGGTGCTTCTGCTTGTGGCCGGTCTCTGGTGGATTGCGCTGACTCCCGATGTAACCACGGTCGGCTCATCGGCTTCTGTGGCCGAGTTGTGGAGTGATGTCTTCAGTGAACCGGAATTGTACGAACCGGAAGCAGAGACCGTAGCGCTGTTGGTTGACGAGCTGACGGCATCAGAACCCACAACTACCGCCCGCCGCATACTGGACGACCTCTCCGATGAGGAGTACCAATACCTGGCGAAGAACCTTACGGTGAAGGATATACTTTGATGCGCCATACTATAATCACTCTCCTTGTTCTCGTGATGTTCGCGGCGTCGCTCTCACACGGACAGGGACAGACTCGCCGCGACCAGCAGCCACCCTGCTGGCTGGCGCAGGGCGGCCCTCCCGATGGAAGCCGGCGCCGTCCAGGCCGAGGGCCGGAGCGGTCAAGGTCGATGGACCATCGCCACCTGGAGCAACTGCGTCTCTTGAAGATGCTGGAGGTGCTGGACCTCAACGAGGAGCAGGAAAAGGTTTTCGTGACGATGTTCCACCGGACTCGCAAGGAGATGCAGGACTTGCAGGACCGAAACCGCGAGGTGGTGATGCAGCTCGCCGACGGTCTTGCCGCCGACACCCTTGACGACGCGACAATCGAGCATTTGGTCGACCGGGTCCACGAATTGAAGCAACAGCAGCTCCGACGATTCAATGAACTGATCGAGCAATCCAGGGACATCCTGACCCCGCAACAGCGAGGCAAGCTGGTGGTATTCCATGAACGCTTTGAAGCCGAGATGCTCAAGAAGTTGCGGGCATTTCGGGAGAGACGGTTCGATCGGGGCATGCGGGACAACGACAATTCGACCAGTCAAGGAACCTACGATCCGCATTAACCAACAAAAGGAGGCTATACCATGAAGAAGTTCACCATCATCACCGTTATCGCCGCCCTCACGTTCGCGGTTACGGCATTTGCCGGGCCGGGCATGGGCTGGCGTGGGGATTGCAGTTTCGATGGACCTCGTCATTCCGGTCAACGTGGTGCCTGCATGCGTGGTCCGTCCGGACAGGACGGCCCCGGTCCCCGCCTGATTCTGCGCCTGGCCGACGACCTGGAATTGACCGATGATCAGGTCAGCCGGCTTGAGGCCCTGCAGACCCAGTTCAGCAAGGACATGGTGGACCGCCGCGCCGATGTTCAGAAGGCGCAGATTGAACTCAGATCGTTGAGGCGCGACAAGGCGACGGAGAGTGATGTCAATGCCGCCATCGACAAGATGACTCGGCTGCAGGCTGAGAACATGAAGACCCGCTACCGTCACCGCCAGCAGGTTGAATCGCTGCTGACCGAACAGCAGCTCGATAAGCTGGAAGAAATCGGCCGCAAGGGTCTGCGCGACGGCGACGGTGTCAAAGGCAAACGCCGCGGCGATCGTGATAAGTTCGGCGGTGGCCCCGGTTACGGCCGCAACTTTGACAACAACTGACCCCATCGTCTCGATCCTCCTCCACGCACCGAATAGCCCGCCAATCTGGCGGGCTTTTCAATTCTGATGTGATGACCAAACCGGCAAACCTGCCACAATGGCCGCCGTCGCGGCAATTGGACTTGACGCTCCTGTGAGGAGACGCTATCATCGCCCTATGTCAATTGATAAAGTAAGTATTCTGCGTTTTCTGCGGGACCAGGCTCACCGGCCGATGAAGACCAAGGAGCTGGCCAAGGCGCTGAACGTCCCACCATCAGATTACGCCGAATTCCGTGCCACGATCAAAGAGCTGATCGACACCGGCGAGCTAGTTCGTCTTAAGCGCAACCGAGTGGGTGTGGCCTCGGAGATGAATATTCTGGTCGACACTATCTCCATGACCCGCAACGGGCTCGGGTTTGTGGCTCGAGAGGAGGGGGAGGATGTCATGATCCCGGCCTCGCAGACCCACACGGCCCTCGACGGCGACAAGGTGATGGTGCGTCTGACGGGAACCCAGCACGACCGCCAGATTGGGACCGTTGTGCGCGTGCTGGAGAGGTCGGAACGCAACATCGTCGGAGTCTTCAGGAGGGGACGCGATTTCAGTTTCGTAGTACCGGACAGTCCGCGCTTCCCGCGTGACATCTACGTGCCCGACAGGGCGACGGCTGGAGCCGAGGACGGCGAGAAGGTTGTTCTGAAGCTGACGGTATGGGACGATCCTCACCTGAACCCGCAGGGGCGTGTCACCGAGCGGCTGGGCTATCCCGGCGATCCCGGAGTCGATATGCTCACGGTGATCAAGTCCTTCGATTTACCGGAGGCCTTTCCCGACGAAGTTGCTCAGGAGGCTGAGCGTCTGGCCGTGATGCCGTCACGGGCCGAGCAGAAGCGTCGCGAGAACCTCACCGACCAGGTCGTCTACACCATCGATCCGACCGACGCCAAAGACTACGACGACGCGATCAGTGTCGAGAAGACCAGGGACGGTTATCGGTTGAGCGTCCACATCGCCGATGTTTCGCATTTCGTGCCGCATGGTTCACTGGTCGATAAGGAGGCTTTCGAGCGAGGCAATTCGGTCTACCTGCCCGGCATGGTCGTTCCCATGATCCCGGAAGTCCTGTCCAACGACCTTTGTTCCTTAAAGCCGAATCGACTGCGCCTGGCGCATTCCTGTATAATGGAGTTCAACCGTCGCGGGCGCATGACCGATTGGCGGTTGACTGATTCGCTGATAAAGTCACGGTCTCGCCTGGCCTATGAGGAAGTACAGGCGCTGTTTGACGGCCGGGCGGTTGATGATCGGGTTAAGAGGGTCGCTGACAACCTTCGTCTTGCCCGGGAGCTCGCCCGTATCCTGAGCGAGCGCCGGTTCGCCAAGGGCTCGCTCGATTTCGACCTGCCGGAGGCCAAGGTGATTATGAACGCCAAAGGGGAGGTCCTGGAGCTGGGTAGTCGTGTGCGACTCGAAGCGCATCGCCTGGTAGAGGAATTCATGCTGGCGGCCAATAAAGCGGTGGCTCTCGAAGTCTTTCGGAAAGGTCAGCCGATGCTGTATCGGGTCCACGCCAGACCCGATATGGAGAAACTCAACGCCTTCGCGTATATGATGGAACGGCTCGGCCTGCATTTCGCTGTATCGGTGGACCTCAAGCCCATACATTTCGCTCGATTCCTCAAGCAAATACAGGACCGACCGGACGCCGACTTCATCAACGAGATTATGCTGAGATCGATGCAGAAGGCAGTTTACCAGGCCGAGAACATCGGGCACTTCGGGTTGGCCTTTACCCACTACACGCATTTCACGTCGCCGATTCGTCGCTATCCCGACCTGCTGGTCCATCGGCTTGTCAGGAAGCTGCGCGGACGCCAGAAGTATCCCGCCGAATTCGGCAAGAGGGTCCCGGTTGTTATCAAGCACGTGGGTGAGCACTGCTCCGAGACCGAGAGAAAAGCCGAGCGCGCCGAGCGCGAAGCGAT
Organism: uncultured Ignavibacteriales bacterium; assembly: GCA_964526835.1. Classification (GTDB taxonomy): domain Bacteria; phylum Zixibacteria; class MSB-5A5; order GN15; family FEB-12; genus DAOSXA01. The sequence continues at coordinate 195,628 of CAZGMK010000002.1, read as the reverse complement.
CAAGGTCAAACAGGTGGCCTACATGGCCAAGCATATCGGCGATGAGTACTCCGGAGTCATTTCAGGAGTTACCGGCTTCGGCTTCTTCGTGCGACTGGATAACCTTGGCGCGGAGGGTCTGGTGCGTCTGACGACGCTGGATGATGATTACTACATCCACGAGGAGGCGCACTATCGCCTGGTGGGCCGTCGCACCGGGCGCATCTTCCGGTTAGGCGATCCCATTCGGGTGGGTGTGCTGAGTGTCGACCAGGTCAAACATGAAGTGGATCTGTTTGTGGCCGAGACCGAGGCTGCGAAAAAGAGACCGGCCGGTCCGAAACGCAAACAGAAGAAGCCGGCGGCGAAACCCGGCAAGGCGCCGGGTAAGAAACCCGCCCGAAAGCAAAGAAAGAAACGCAGGTAGACAGGCGAGCCCGGATGGCTGATTCCATCAAATCCGAACGAGGCGGAGTGGTTGCGTTGCTGCATCCCGAGTCGCCGGCGTCGCGATGCCCTGCGGCCGACGATATCGGCGACGTCTTCACCGAACTCTCGCACTTGTATCAACAGGCCCGCGAACGAACGCTCGATATCGTGCTGGTCGACTCCCGCCGCGGAGACCTCTCCCGTGGGGTCGCCGGCAAACTGCGACGGCACAGCGCTCTTACCGAAATCTGGCTGATTACCGACGATGAGTCCACCGCCAATCCAAGTCCCGAGTTCATCGATGGGGTACTGCCTTGCACGCTGGAGCGCAAGACCTTCAGGGACCGGTTAGACCATATCCTGCGCACCCGGCGCTTGCTGCGTGAGTACGGTATGGTTGGACGATCCTACCGAATGAAGATGGTGGCCGAGATGATCGACCGTGTCGCCCCGACCGATATGTCGGTTCTGATAGTCGGGCCGTCCGGCTCCGGCAAGGAACTGGTGGCGCAGGCCATTCACGATCAGTCGCAACGTCGCGATAAACCTCATGTTGCGCTGAACTGCGGGGCGCTGGCCGAGGGAGTCCTGGAATCGGAACTGTTCGGGCACGAACGGGGTGCGTTTACGGGCTCTGTCGGCAAGCGCGAGGGACTGTTTTCGAAGGCCGAGGGCGGTACTATCTTCCTCGATGAAATCGGTGAGACGACGCAGCATATGCAAGTGAAACTTCTGCGCGTGCTGGAGGATGGCACATACTATCCGGTAGGCTCCTCACAGCCACGACGAGCCGATGTGCGGCTTATCTCGGCGACCAATCGGGATCTGACCGAAGAGATAGCCGAAGGCCGGTTCAGGGAGGATCTGTATTTCCGGATCGCGGTGGTGAAGATAATCGTGCCGCCGCTGCTGGAAAGAAAACAGGACATCGAGCCGCTGCTGCAATTCTTCTGGCGCCACAAGCCTGACCTGACCTACAGCGATGCGGCGTTGCATCGTCTTATGGATTACGATTGGCCCGGCAATGTGAGACAGCTTCGCAACTTCGCCGACCGTATGGCTGCTCTTGTGGGCAAGGGCATGGTCGAAACCGAGGATGTGGATCAGTTTCTGCAGGAGCAGCAGCGGACCTCGAGGCATCTGCCGATTTCGACGGGGCGCACCGTTGAGGAGGCAGGCCAGGAGTTGATCTACCGCGCGATCATGCAACTGGGACAAGAAGTCAAGATGCTGCGCGATCTGATCATTTCACACCTACCTGACGAGAATGGTCAGATGATGCCGTCGGAGGAGCCTCCACGCGCGCGAGCCGACTCAGATGAACCTCCGCAGACGATGGATGAAATGGAACGAAAGATGATAGTGAGCGCCCTGAAGCGTCACAACGGTAACCGCAAGGAAGCAGCGCGCCAGTTGGGCATTGGAGAACGGACACTCTATCGTAAACTCAAGAAGTATGGGCTGAGTTAGGGAAGGACGAATCGGTTTTGCGAAGGGTGAGGGTGGTACTGCTTATTGTCATCGGACTATGCTCTGCCGCTCCGGGACAGGAACTGTCGACTGAGGTCATCCAGTCAGAAGAGGAACTCTACTTGTGGTGGCGGCAGGGGGTGATCGACAGCGTCGAATACGAACGCCTGCGCGAAATTCTGCTTTCCGGAATCGACTCGACGACCGCCCACTGGCTCGATTACATCCCCAATCTGAGCTGGTTTACGCCGCTACCGGCTGAGCTGGATACCCGTCTGGAGCAGCAACAGAGGCAGGTCTTCGAACAGGAGAGGCCGCAGCCCGGGCGTCGATTCCCGGGTCGCTTCCGATACCGGCTCAACCACCGTCTCGACAGAACCGACCGGACACGTCAGCGCTTCTGGCTGAACTTCGACTCCGGCAGTGATTGGCGGGTTTCGGTCCAGTTGCAGCGCGGTTCCGATGGAATTGAACGCGTCGCCAATCGTGCCGTTCACTGGCGGCAGGCCGACAGGGGGTGGCTTCGCGAAATCGTCGTCGGCAACTACAGCCGGCGGCTGGGGCTCGGGACTGTGATCGGCTACCGCGGAAAGCTGATCGATGGAGCCCGAGGCTGGAGCGGCGAGGCCCTGCTTTACCCTGACTATGGCGGCAGCAACGGCATGTTCGTCAAGGGACGGCTTGGCGACTACTCGGTTTCGACCTTACTGTCGCGGCACCGTGACGATCAGCTCGATCTTACCACGGCCGCGTCGGAGTTCGCGCGCGCGGTTGGCCGATTGCGACCACGGCTGGTCGTCGCGTACAATAACCTGGGCCGGCACGGGACCGATTCATCTCTGGGCGATGTGAAATTGTCTCTCGGTGGTCGCTACCGATACAGCGGCGGCTATCTCGATGCCGAAGGCGCCGTGCAGTTGGATTCCCGGAGTGGTCCGTGCGCCGTGATCTTCGAAGGTAAGCATCACTTCAGTCAGGCCCAGGTGGAGTATGCCGGCTGGGGTTACAGCGATGACTTCATCGACCTGTCGAGCGGCTCGCGGGCGGCTGTCATGAGCCATCGAGACAGCCTCGGGCCGGTCGGCTATGCCATAACGACACGACGACAGGGTCAGGAGGGAGTGCTTGTCCGCACCATTCTGCTTCCGGCGAAGGATTGGCGCCTCTCGAGTTCCGTACTCGCAGCCTCCTTCGATCGCAGCTTCGTCAACCTGCAACTGCTGGCCACCCTCTCCTGTGACGTTCGCAGAACATTCTCGGTGCAGCTGCGATACCTCAGCAGAACCCGTCGTCGACCCGATCATAGCGGCCGGACTACGCAACAGCACGTCCAACTGGATGGTCAGTGGGCCGCAAGGAACCTTGATTTGCGAAGCTGGATAGCTTACAATACATCCGATGACCGGGCGGATTACTTGTCGCTCTCCGGGGATATGAAGATGGATGAGCAGAGGCTGGGAAAGGTGCATCTCTCCGGCCGCTTGGCGGAGCTTGATGCTCAATCACTGCAGATCATTCGCTGGTACGCTTTCGCCGCGCTCACGCAGCCGGCATTCGAGGGCATTGACTTCGCGGTCAGGCTGACACACCAGTATGATCGTCGCTCCGCCTCGCCTCACTTGAACATGATCACTCTGGAGGTGCGGGCGGGATGGTGAAGGCGAGTCTCGCATTTGTTCTCTCCATTGTTCTGTTGCAGGAGGCGCGGTGTGGTGTGGTTATCAATGAGGTCCTGGTGAATGAGCCGGGTAGCTACCAGAGCCTTGAGTGGTTCGAGCTGTACGTCGACAGCGGTGCTGTGGTCTCTCTTGATGATTACCGATTGACCGTCGATGAGGATGAGGTGACGCTACCACCCGGACTGATCGGGGGGCCGCATGGATACATTGTGATCTGTCGTCGACTGACCTCCGAGCAGGGTGTTTCGTTCGAGGGTCGCTGGGGTGACAGCTCGGGAGTATGGGGCGATACGGAGCACGAAGCGGCGATCGGTGAACCGGTCGAAGCCTCCTTCTCGCTGCGTAATTCAGGCGGGACCATGATTCTGTGGCGGGGCGAGATACCGGTGTCCTCTTTCGCTTGGGACAATGGCGGCGATGACGGGGTGTCGTTCGAACGCATTACTCCCGGCAGCCCCAATTTCGCTCCCTGTGTCGCTCGGGCGGGTTCCACTCCGGGAGCTCTCAACTCAGTTACGCCGGCCGAGAACGACCTAGCCCTGACCTCGGTCGAAGCCTCCGTCGACGATGGGCTGACCCGGCTGCGAATCGTGGTCTCCAATCGGGGCGCCAACGCGGCCGACAGTGTACTTCTCCGCATACACGATCTCACAGAAGGACAACTGCTCGACAGCGTGACCGTTGATGCTCTATCGCCCGGCGATTCAGCCTCGATCGAGACCACGTATTTCTTCGAACCCATGTGGGTTCACCTCGCCGCCGCCATTCCGCATGATGACCGCACCGCCAACGATTCGCTCGAATTCTGGGCGCCCGGATGCAATTACCCGCCCGTGATTCTGAGCGAGATAATGCCCGCCCCCGAGGCAGACTCGCGAGCTGAGTGGGTGGAGATTCTGTCGATTCATAATCAGGACACGGATATTTCGGGCTGGAGACTCGGAGATTCGCGAAAACTCTGTTTCATATCAGAAGATGCCCTGCTATTGTCGCCGGGAGAACGGCTGGTGTTGGCGTGGGATCGACACGCCTTCTTCGTTCAGCACGGCCACACTCCCCACTCGCTAGTGGAGCTGGATAGCTGGGCGCAACTCAATAATGGAGGCGACACGGTTCGTCTTGTTGACAGCCATGGTCTGATCGCCGATGCCTTTGGCTACGACAAAGCCCCGGCCAATAGTCACACTTTCGGGCGTTGTGAGAATGATAGTGAAGCAGTCTGGGGCGAGTCAGTCGACGCCGGTGGCACCCCGGGAGAAACGAACCGCGTGTTCGTGGCCGGACAGAGTTCAATGCTGCACCTGTCCATCCGGCCTCAGGTCTTCTCCCCCGATGGGGATGGGGTCGATGACACGGTGCTGATCCGTGTCGATGCTCCGACCATGGATGAAGTCACACTTGAGCTCTACGATCGCCGGGGGCGGCTGGTGTATGACTTCAGGGCGGACCGAATGAAGGCCAATGAGTACGTCTGGCACGGAACAGACAACGGCGGCGCCCCCCTTCCCATCGGCATCTACATAGTCTACTGCGAGGTCGATGGCCGGGCGACGAAACAGGCAGTTGTGATTGCACGGCAATGAGAACAGTCACCCTAATATTGGTAATGGCGCTGGCCACATCCAGCGTATCGGGCTTCGAGCCTTTGACCGGCCGGGGCCACGGGCTCGCCGGGACACTGGTCCTGTCGAATCCGAGTGCGTCGGAGGCGGCTATCGTGCCGGCTGTCTCCGGACCGACCACTCAATTGGGATTCGAAACCGGTTATCACCGGCGGTTCGAACTGCGAGAGTTGGATCAGTTGTTCCTGGCGACCATGGTGAGGACAGGACGCTTCAGCGGGATTCTGACTCTCACCAGATTCGGCCAGGCCGACCTTTACCGCGAATTGACAGCACGAGTAGGCGTCGGTCGGGAATTCGGCCGCTGGGCGGCGATGGTGTCATGGTCTGGGATGCTGGTCGACTTCGGCGCCGACTACGAGCGGCTGAAGGCCGGCACCATGAACATCGGTCTGGCCTACAAGGGTGGCCGGGTCCATGCGGCGATTGCAGCCAATAACCTGACGTCGCCAAGTCTGGACCCGGGCGCCCCCGGCTTCAGCCCCGATTATACTCTGTTCACCGAACTGGCCGTGATGGGGCGTCATTCGCTGTTGGGGCGAGTCACTCTGCAGCAAGACAGCCGACCGCAGTTCGGCCTGGGGCAGGTCATCAGTGTGGCGGACTACTCCACTCTGCTCTGGGGTGTCTCGACGTCACCGACCCAATATGGCGGAGGAGTACGTATCAGCCTGGGACCGCGAAGTCTGACCTGCTGCACTAGGTATCATCCGACGCTCGGTTTCACGCACAGCCTGGCCCTGACATTAAGCATTGCCGGCAATGCTTCGGAGCCGTAGTTTGCACCTGTGAATCTCGTTACCCGACAGTCGATAGAAGAACATGAGCGCGCTGCTCTGGCCCCCTGGGCGGCTCGCAGCGCCGACTCTCTCGGGCGGGTATATGAGCAGGATGAGCATCCCCTTCGGACTTGCTATCAACGCGACCGCGATCGAATCGTCCACGCCGCAGCTTTCAGGCGAATGGAGTACAAGACACAGGTCTTCATTCCTCACGAGCAGGATCACTTTCGCACGAGGCTGACCCACACAATTGAGGTTGCTCAGATCAGCCGCACGCTGGCCCGCAATCTGGGCCTGAACGAGGATCTGACCGAGGCGGTGGCGCTGGTGCACGATCTGGGCCACACCCCGTTCGGACACGCCGGGGAAGAGGTGCTGAACCGGCTGCTGGTTGACCACGGGGGGTTCAACCACAACCGCCAGTCGCTGCGGGTCGTCGATATCCTCGAGCAGCGCTACCCCGATCATCCCGGGTTAAATCTCACCTATGAGGTTCGCGAGGGAATCGCCAAGCACGAGACCACGGTCCGCATGTCGTTCCCGGAATTCGATCGTTTCCGTAATCCAACTCTTGAGGCGACATTGGTCGATATCGCGGATGAAATTGCCTACAATGCTCACGATATCGACGATGGGGTGGCCTCCGGACTGATCACTCTCGAACAGGTGACAAACACCGGTTTCGCGCACAATCTGCTCGATTCGCTTCAACTCGAACCTACCGGCCTCAACGAGGATCACCGGCGTTATGCCGTGGTCCGGGGACTGATCAATCGCTGCGCCACCGATGTGATTACCGAGACCGCGCGACGGCTTGATCAGACGGAAGTGAAGTCGCTGGACGAAGTGCGATGTTGCCGGGAGAAGCTGGCTGGCTTCTCATCAGGGCTTGCACCTGCCGTGGAGAGCCTGAAGACGTTTCTTCACGAAGAACTGTATCGGCATCCCAGGCTGAGGGGGCTGTCGCAGCGGGCCGCCGAGGTCGTGGAGGGGATTTTCGGGCGCCTCTCGGCCGACCCCTCATTGATGCCGGAGCGCTTCCAGGATATGCTCTGTGGCCAGCCATCCCCGATAGTGATTGCCGATTACATTGCCGGTATGACTGATCGCTATGCCGAGCGCGTAGCGCGGAAGCTGTCGGTGATCTAGCCCCTGACCGCGGCTAAGAGACGTCGGCGATACGCGCACGCCGTCTCTTGGCCCACACGTATATCCCCAACCCCAGCAGAAACAGCCCGATCGACATGATATGATTGTATGTCGGGTGCATGCCCAACAGGTCAAAGTGCATGGCGTTCTCGTAGTAGCGTACATATTCGATGGCGTATCGGAACACCGCTTCGACCATGAACAACACCGCCACCACCTGGCCGTCGAATCGCCGCCGCTTCAGCAGATAATGCAAGACAATGAATAGCAGGATGCCATAGAGCGAGCTGTATATCTGGGAGGGATGCAGGTGCAGGTCTCCGAAGATGGCGTGAGGCATCGAGCCTTCCGGGAAAGCAATCCCCCAGGGCAGGTCCGTGGGGACTCCGAAACAGCAACCGTTCAGGAAGCATCCAATCCGGGTAATGCCGAGCCCGAGGCCGACCGTTGGTGCGAAGTAGTCGTAGACCTCCAGCACTGACATCTTTCTGATGTGGCAGAACACCCAGGTGCCAATAACCGCCAGGATCACTCCGCCCTGCATGTTCAGCCCGGCTATCCCGTAATGACCGCCTGCGAACGGGTTGAAAGTTGCTTCCCAGCGTCCGCTGAACTCATCGAGGTGAAACAGCACGTAGGCCGCACGCGCGCCGATCACGCCGGCCGCGATGTTCAGGTAGGCGATGATGAGATAGGTGTCGAAGCGGAGGCCATCGCGCCTCGTTACCCGCTCGATGTAGAACACGCCGACCAGGAATGAGATGGCCAGCATTACGCCGTAAGCCCGGACCGGGAAATCACCTATGTGAAACAGTTCAGGACACATGGTTCTTCACCAGGGTCGGAACCCTCTCTTGTTTCGGACGCCCCGTTGTTTTAATAGGATAGAGGCGCCACACAACTAACGTCAACAGGATCCCTATGAGGCCCCCGACGATAGTGTCGGAGATATAATGGTACCGCCCCCAGAATGTCCCGACGCCGAGCCCCAGTACGATCGGCAAGAGCACCCATCCGAGACGGCGGTAGAACCTGAAAGCGTACATCTGTATCGAGACGGCGATGGCGAAATGGGAGGAGGGCATACAGCCTCCGCGCACTGCGGCATTGTGTATCACGAATTGAGTCAACTGGCGAGCGACCGGACTGGCGACATCGTGCAGGTATCGGTCGGCGAAGAACCACCGCGGACCCTCGATCGGGAATAGCCAAAACAGCAAATACGAAGCGAAGAATATGGCGCAGAACGCCGTCACAGAGCTCTTGATGATGTCAAAATCACCGCGAAGATAGACCGACACAACCCAGGCGAGTATCATGAAGTAATACACAAAGTAGGCCATCAATACGAACTCGCTGATGGCCGGATGCAGCCAGTGGCGATCGATGTACAAAGTCGGGTGGACACCAAAGATGGACAGTTCCAGCGCGGTTAACTCGGGATCAAAGAAACGATCAAACAACAGAAACATGATCCCGCCGGTGATGCGATAGAAAAGGGTGAAGAGCATGACGGGGTAGAGCATCCGCACCAGACGGATCAGGCCGCCGCGGCGTTCATCGAAGTAGTGCACTACAACGAGACTAAGGCTGGCGGTGCCCAGATAGAAGACGACTTCATCGATGTACATCGACAGGGGTCTTCCCAGCATCAGCAGGATGACAACCATGAGCAGCGAATAGCCGGCAGTCAGCTTGTCGAAGGGATACCACGTAATCGCCTTCCGCTCAGCCATCATCCTGCTCCCGTCGAGCCAGTTTGTCGCTGTAAGCCTTGCCGGCTATCACGAGCACGATCTCACCACGCATCCGCTTCCCCTCCAGCCGTTCAAGCACTTCTCGGAGGTTACCACGGACATACTCCTCGAACCTCTTGCTGATTTCTCGAGCGAGGCAGGCGGGGCGGTTGCCCAGCATTTCATGCATATCGGTGAGAGTCTTGACCGTGCGATGGGGTGATTCGTAGAAGACCATCGTATGTGCAAAGTCCGCCAACTGCTCCAGCCGGTTTCTTCTAGCTGCACCTTTAGGTGGCAGAAAACCCTCAAAGAAGAAGCGATCGGTGGGCAGGCCGGAGGCAGTCAACGCCGGCAGGAGCGCCGATGGCCCCGGCAAGGCCGTGACGTCAATATTCATGTCAAGGGCCGCCCGCACCACGCGGTAAGCCGGATCGCTTATTCCCGGCGAGCCGGCATCGGTGATTACGGCTACTGAATCACCTTTGCGAATACGCTCGGCGATCGCTTCGGCGCGCGCGCGCTCATTGAGCTCGTGGTAGGAAGTGAGCGGCTTGTCGATGGAGAAGGTCTTCAGCAGCTTCCCGCTGTGACGTGTGTCCTCGCATGCGATCAGGTCCACCTGGCGCAGGATGCCGAGCGCGCGCTCGGTGATGTCCTCCAGATTTCCTATCGGCGTCGGCACCAGGTATAGCTTCCCTGCGCTATCAGTCATGATCTGCCCCTTACTCGACGAGCACGATGTCATCGGGAATCGGCGGCTTTTCCAGCGGCGCGACCTCCGGCAGTCGGCGTTTGAAGGCGTTGCGGTTCATCATGGAAACCACCCGGCTGACATCGGTTGCCGCAAAACCGTGCTGTTCCAGCTCGCTGATCGATTTTACACCCTGGTCCACAACGAGCCTGAGTATGCCGTCGATGGTGTCGTAAGTGACCCCTATCTCTCCCTCGTCGGTCTGATTCGCCCACAAGTCGGCCGATGGGGGTTTGGACAAGATCGGCTCCGGTATCCCAAGATGACGCGCCATGAGGCGCACCTCTGATTTGTAGAGCTCTGCAATCGGGTTGAGCGAGCAGGCCGAGTCTCCGTACCACGTGGTGTACCCCAGGCAAATCTCGGAGCGGTTGCTGGTCCCGAGCACCAGTGTTTCTGTCTCGTGCGAGACATCGAAGAGAATCGACATGCGCTCGCGAGCCATTTTGTTGCCGGCCCGGACCTGGCTGCTTTCGTCGATCTTCTCGAAATAGGCGTCGATCATAGGGGAAATGTCAACTTCCCGGTGTTCGATGCGAAGCTGCTCAGCCAGCAGCCTGGCGTGGTCGACCGAGTCGGCGGATGATAGTCGATACGGCATGATCAGGGCCAGGACCCTGTCGGCGCCGACGGCCTCTACGGCCAGCGCAGTCGCCAGAGCCGAATCTATACCTCCCGACAGCCCGACCACATAGCCCCTGGCCGCTGCCCGCATGAGTTTTCCGGACAGGAATCGTTTGATCGTGGTGAGAGTCTTCTCGATGTTGATACGCTGATCCATGAAGCTTTCCTTACCGGCGTCGTTTACGATATGCTATCAGAAGAGGCTCATCAAGCTAAATGTTCCCACGACGGCGCGGACAGCAGTATGTGAAACTGATCCTCTTGACAGTGCGTCAGCGGTGGACTATAATGGCGGCACTGAATTCTTCACTCAAGGGATGAGACGGACATGAGCGTTAACAAAGCAATCCTGGTGGGACGATTGGGCAAAGACCCCGAACTTCGCTACACTCCAAACGGTCGCGCCGTGGCCAGTTTTCCGCTGGCTACCGACAGGCGCTGGAAGAGTCAAGATGGCCAGCCGCAATCGGAGACTACCTGGCACAATGTCGTAGCCTGGGGCCGTCAGGCCGAAGTGATCAAGGAGTACATGAGCAAGGGACGGCAATTGTTCGTCGAAGGACGCATATCCAACCGCTCCTACGAGGACAAAGACGGCAACAAGCGATGGATCTCCGAGGTGGTGGTCGAGAACTTCACCTTCCTGGGCGATCGGGGCGACTCAGGCCAGGGCAGACCATCGTCCGGTCCATCCGGCCCCCCCGATGAGCAGGAGCCCCTTCCGCCGCAGGGGGAAGCCTCCGAGGATGACGATTTGCCGTTCTGATTCATTCTGAAACAGATACTGTTCAGAGGCCCCGCAGGGCTGGTCCGGCGGGGTTTCTGATAGGCTGCGTCCGGAGTGATCCATCTCTTTGCATAACAGCAACTTAAGCTGCAATCCGCGACATCCCGCCGATCCGGCAGGACATTCGCATATCCTGATTCACAAAATGATGAGGGACTGCGATGACTCATGGTTCGCCCGCGGCATCTTCGACGGATTGTACTCGCCCGTATTACTCAGTGGCGCTCATGGCCGGAGCGGCGCTGATCGTGTCGGGAGCAGTAATCACATTCTTCAACGGGATTGTTCGCACCGAGGATTCGGTTGGCTTCTACAGCACCCTTGAGCTGGCCGCTGTCACCCTGACACCGTACATGATCTCGGCGGCGGTGGCGTCGGTGACCTCGGTCGGCATCCTGATGGTATGGCCCTGGTTGAAGTTGCCGGCGGCTGCCGGCGCCATTGAGCTGCGATTGCGCGAGATGGCGGCCGGTGACCTGGCCACACGGATCAAGGTACCTCAGCACAATGAGCAGATGGGCCAATTGGGGCGAGAGCTCAACTGCGCGTTGGGTGAACTGTCGAATGTGGTAGCGAGATGGAAGCTGATGGACCGGGCCCAGTGGGATTATCTGGAAGCCATCCGATTAGCGGCCGCCAGGAGAGACCTTGATGAGGTTCGGCGCAATGTTGAACTGGTGGAGAGGAACTTCCACAAAATCGCCGAGATTCATCGGAAGCTGGTCACCTAGTCCTCGGCGAGCCTCTTCTCAAGGGCGCGAACCCGTTTCAGGAGTTCCGGCAGACGGTTGATGGCAGCCGTCTCACGCATGGCTCGCTTCGCCTCGCGCGCCGGAGATCCGAAGACCGACATACCGGGCGCAATCGAGCCGGATACTCCCGACTGGGCCCCGATCCGAACTCCATCGCCGATCTCGACGTGACCCACCACGCCCACCTGGCCGGCCATCTGGACACCACTGCCCACCCTCGTAGAACCCGATATTCCGACCTGGGCCACGACGACGCAGTGCTCGCCGATCTCAACATTGTGAGCAACCTGTACAAGGTTGTCGATCTTGGTGCCGCGCCCGATTCGAGTAGGGCCGAGAGCTCCTCTATCAATCGACACGTTCGATCCGATCTCGACATCGTCCCCGACCTCCACCCAGCCGACCTGGCGCACCTTTTTCAGCTCGTGCTCGCCGGAGGCGAATCCAAAGCCGTCGGATCCGATCACAGTTGAAGAGTGGACGATTACATTATCGCCGAGTGAACATCCGTCCATTATCCGGACACCGGGATAGATGATGCAGTTCCTGCCGATACTGGCCCGGCGCCCGACAAAAACCGACGACACCAGTTGGGTCCCCGATCCAATCGTGGCCCCGGTACGAATATGGCATAGCGGGCCGATGGCGGCGCTGCTGTCGATGCCGGCGCCGTCCTCGACCACTGCGTTCTTGTCGATTCCCGCCGCAACCATCGGCTGATCGGAGTAGATAAGGTCAAGCGCCCGGGCGAAGGCGAGATAGGGGTTGTCATGACGCAGAACGGCGCAACGCTCGCAATGCGTCTCGACATCCAGGATGACCGCTGATGCCCGAGTTGACCTGAGCAAGGGGGCGTATTTCGGATTAGCCAGAAAAGTGAGCTCGCCTGCGCCTGCGGACGCGATTGGCGCCGCCCTCTCTATCACGATGCCGCTGTCGCCCTCAAGACGGGCGCCAATGGCTTCAGCGATCCGTCCCAGCCTTAGAGGTCTGCCGCTATTCGATCTCATCAAGTTTGCGCAGGACCTTGTCGGTTATATCATACTGCTCTTTTATGTAGCCCAGACCGCTCTGCATCGTGAAGACGACATCGTAGTCTTCTTCGACTGCGACTGCCTCGATCGCTCTGGTGACATTATCCAGCAGCGGCGTTATCAGTTGCTCGTACTTGCGCTCGGCGGTTCCGCGCGGGCCGTATATCTTGCGCGTGAAATCATCCAGCGATTCCTTCTTGGTCTGAATGATCAGCTCCTTCTCTCGGCGCTTCTCTTCAGACAGGATGAGTTTCTGCTTCTCGAATTCGGTTTGCAGTTCCTCAAGTTCCTCCTCCAGGTTCATCGCTTCTTCTTCCCAGACCTTGTTCTCCAGTTGCCAGTCTTCCTGGGCCTTTTGCCAGGCCGAGTACTCGGTCTTGATGCGCTCGTCCTGGACGAATCCCATCTTGAGACCCTGGGCCTGTGCCGGGTACGGCAGGGCTGCCTGTACAAGAGCTCCAAAAATGACAGCCAGCGCAAGCATCTTCACATATTTCATGGCTTTCTCCTATCAGAACACATATTGCATCTCTTCTTCTTCAGCGGAACGTGGTTCCGATCTGGAAGTGCGGTTTCCAGCCCTTACCCTGGTTGCGGTATTCGTCAAGGGCGTAACCGAAGTCAAAGCCTATTGTCCCGATTCCGGGCACCAATATTCGGAAACCGGCTCCGACTCCCTTATACAGCCCGGTCAGGGGTTTGATGTCGCTTCGGTGCAGCCAAGAATTACCGGCATCAAAGAACAGCAGGCCATAAACCTGGCGTTCGGCTATTGGTATCTGTATCTCGAGGTTCCCGATCAGCATGTACTTGCCGCGCACCCTTGCGGTGTAGACATTGAAGAGCGTGTCATCCGGCGGGTCGACACCGATCAGGGCGTCCCTGTCGGTGTAGAAGAAGGCGGTATCCGAAGCCCTGACCAGCGAGTCCGGCGTCAGTGAGCCTCCGTCGTAACCGCGCACTGTCCCGTCGAAGTCGGTGCCGCCTGGTGTGAATCGGTCGGAGATGAGAATATGATCATCGCCCGAGGGTGACGTCACGACACCGTACTGGACCTTGGCTGCCAGCGAGAACTTCCAGAACAGCGGAATGAACTTGGCCACCTGGAGTTCATGCTTCTGGTAGTGCCAGAATCCTCCCAGCACGCCGCCGGTGTTGGAGAACGTGTACGATAGAATCGAGCCGGACGACGCAAACTCCGGCAGGTTCCGGGAGTCGCGTCTAATGGTGAATGACAGGCGCGAAGAAGTCAGCCACTCCTCGTCGTACGCCACGATCGATCCGGGGTAAACGTCGTAGGTTCGCTGAGCCAGCAAGAGGTCATACGGATCTTCGTCATTCTCGGAGTCGTACCAGTAGGACGACTTGTAAGAGGCGCTGGCGATGAAGGCATCGTCGAAGTCGTAGAAGCGGTTGCGTTCCAGAGCATAGGAGCCGTAAAGTCGGAAGTAGTTGTCGGGCCAGCGCAGACGGCGTCCGAGGCGGATGGATCCGCCCTGGCGACCCTCGGTGTATTCACTATACCAGTTGCGATTGGTTGTATAGGCCGACACGCCGAGGAGAGTGGGACGACCGAACAGCCAGGGTTCCGTGAATGACAGCGAGAACGAATTATACTGGCCGCCGAACTGCAAATTCAGCGACACGCTCTGGCCCTCGCCGCGGAAGTTGGGTATACCCAGTCCCACGTTGCCTACCAACTTATCGATGGAGTTGTAGCCCGCCCCCGCCATGATCTCACCAGTGCGCTTCTCCTTGATCTCGAATTCCAAGTCGACATCACCACTGGGCAGCTCCAGAGGGGTCGGGACAACGCTTTCAAAGTAATTGAGGGCCATGCAGTCACGGACCGACCGAATCAGCAACGATTGATTGAAGACCATTCCCGGAAGCATCGATATCTCCCGGCGGATGACTTTCTCTTTCGTTTTGTAGTTGCCGACGATACGCACCATGTTGACGTGAGAGGGCAGTCCCTCGTTAATCTGGTACGTTATGTCGATGATGGAGTCATTACGGGTGCGGCGCTGGTCGACAATCCGGGCATGCAGGTGACCGATCTCCCAGTAGGCGCTCTGCATCTCATCCAGTGTCTTCACGTAATCTTCCGTGTCGAAGACTTCGCCGGTGCTGAATTTGAGCATCTGGCGCATACCCTCATCAGGGTACTTCTCGTTGCCCTCAAAGGTGACATCCCCGAAGTAATACCGAGGCCCTTCGTGCATCTCGATGAAAATCGTCATACGGTTACGCAGCGAATCAATGGCAATCGAATCGTCGACAATGTATGCGTCGATGAATCCACGCTTGTGGGCCTCTTGGACGATCTTTCCCAGGTCGTCTTCGTATTCATCCTGGGCGAAATCACTCGAGCGCAGCCAGCCCCGCTTGCGATTGCGCATCTTGCCTATCAGGTCGCCGTCGTCTATGCGCTCGTTGCCGGTCAGGACGACTTTCTCGACTTTGACTTTCGAATGCTCCTTTATGTGGTAAGTCAGGCGCGCTTCGGTCGAGTCGACGCTGTAATCAAGTTCCGGAGTAACCTCGGCCTGGAAGTAGCCCTTTGCGGCGTACATCTCACGAATCTGCTGTTGCTTCTGATGAATCAAATAGGGTGAGATATATCCGCCGACGCCCAGCCCGAGCTTCTTGACCAGGTCCTTGGTGTCTATTTTGTCGTTGCCGTCGAACTCCAGGGCGACCAGTTTAGGTAGTTCTTTTACCACCAGATAGACCTGGAGGCCGCCGGTAACCGCCTCGGCCTCAATTCTGACGTCGGAGAAGATCCCCAATCCGTACAGGCGCCGAACCGTCTCGGCGACCGCGGTGGGGGTAAGGTCGGATCCGACCTGGAGGGAGGAGACCCCCATTATGAGCGATTCCGTGGCGATGCGGTTGCCCTCAACCACGATGTCCACAACCCGATAGTTTTCCTGGGCTGCACCTGTGGCGGCGCTCAGACAGATAAAGACACAGAGTACAGTTAGAGCCGTCCGTGCTCTGAAGGTCACCTGATCCTCCGGTTAGTGGTTAGACCTGCGGCACGACGATCCGGTTAATCTTCAGCTCGGTGTAATCCTGACGATGACCCTGTCGCCGACGGTATTTGGTGCGGCGCTTATACTTATAGATCAGAACTTTGTCGTCCTTACCCTCACCCAGCACTTCGGCCTCTATCCTGGCATCATCGACGAACGGTCGGCCGACAAGCGCACTCTCGCCGTCCTTAACCAACAGGACCTCAGATATATCCAGCGCCCCGCCCTTTTCGGCGGCTTGTCTAGGGACGCGAATCACATCGCCTTCGGAAACCGTATATTGGAATCCGGACAGTTGAAACACGGCGTACATAGGTTTTCTCCAGCTTACAAAACTCGTTAACCAGCTTGGGCTTAAGCCCAGTAAAGTAACTCCTGCCCGACAATAGTCAAGGCAATTCTCACGGGAGCCGCAGGGCTTCCACCGGCCAGGCAATTGCAACCTTACACCAACCAGATGCAGGAGGGTTCCCGCGGGCCGGCGCCTGCCGGCCAGGAAGCTAAAGCGTCCCGGCCAGTCTCACACCGATTGCAGCCACGCCGCGATTGTGGTTGAATCAGCCGGATCATTGGATATATTACAGCCTCATTCGTTTATAAGGCGATGTATATGCCCGCGACCAGCAAAGGTTCAACGTCCCGACTACGCTCTTTCGGCGATTCGCCGTTTCGGCTCCGATCGGATTTTGGCCCGAAGGGCGACCAGCCTCAGGCCATCAGGGAACTGACCGAAGGGCTTCTTGCAGGACAAAAGCATCAGACTCTACTGGGAGTTACCGGATCGGGCAAGACTTTCACGATGGCCAATGTTATCGCACGTCTCGGCCGTCCGACTCTGGTGATCTCCCACAACAAGACGCTGGCGGCGCAGCTCTACGGCGAGTTCAAGGCGTTCTTCCCGGAGAATGCGGTCGAGTTCTTCATCAGCTACTACGATTACTACCAGCCCGAGGCCTACCTGCCGACCACCGATACTTACATCGAGAAAGACACGCAGGTGAACGAAGACATCGACCGCCTGCGCCTGCGTGCCACGGCCTCGCTGCTGGAGCGGCGAGACGTCATCATCGTGGCTTCCGTCTCATGTATTTACGGGCTCGGCTCCCCGGAGGAATACCGTCGCCAACACATAGAAGTGCGTCGGGGGATGGAATGGGATCGTGACGAGGTAATCCGGCGACTGATCGATATTCACTACAACCGCAACGACATCGACTTTTCGCGGGGCAACTTCCGAGTCCGGGGCGATACTATCGAGTTGATCCCGGCCTATTATGAGAACGCCTTGAGAATCGAGTTTTTCGGCGACGAAATCGAGCGCCTCACGGAAATTGATCCCCTGACCGGGGAAGTCAAGGGCGAGAAGGAACGGCTTACCGTCTATCCGGCCAAGCACTTCGTGACCTCTAAGGAGCAGTTGAACACGGCCATCAAGGCCATCGAAGACGAACTGACGCAGCGCCTTGAGAGCCTCCGCCTGAATAACATGCTGCTGGAGGCACAGCGGCTGGAGTCGCGCACGAAGTACGATCTCGAGATGCTCAAGGAGATCGGCTATTGCACGGGGGTCGAGAACTATTCGCGCCATCTCACCGGTCGGAAGGAGGGTGAGAGGCCTTTCACCCTGATCGATTTCTTCGGAGACGATTTCCTGACGATTATCGATGAATCCCACCAGACAATTCCCCAGGTGGCCGCCATGTACCACGGCGATCGCAATCGGAAGGAGACGTTGGTGGCCCACGGCTTCCGCCTGCCCTCGGCTCTCGATAATCGCCCGTTGTACTTCGAGGAATTCGAACAACTGATCGGGCCGCGCATCTATGTTTCGGCGACCCCTGCCGATTATGAGCTCAAGAAGTGTGAGGGGATAGTGGTCGATCAGGTTATCCGTCCGACCGGACTCCTGGACCCCAATGTTACCGTCAAGCCCCTGGCCCGCCAGGTTGATGATCTCCTGGAGCAGATTAGACAACGTCGGGCCCGCGGCGAGCGGGTGCTGGTCACGACGTTAACCAAGCGAATGTCCGAGGATCTGACCGATTACCTGAACAAGGCCGGAGTGCGGGTCCGTTACCTGCACAGTGAAGTGGACGCCATCGATCGGACGGAGATAATTCGCGACTTGCGTCTGGCCGAATTCGATGTCCTCGTGGGAGTCAACTTGCTGCGTGAGGGACTGGACCTTCCCGAGGTGTCATTGGTCGCTATCCTCGACGCCGACAAAGAGGGTTTCCTGCGGTCGGAGCGGTCGTTGATCCAGACGGCGGGACGGGCCGCTCGCAACAAGAGCGGCGAGGTGATCTTCTACGCCGACAAGATCACCAATTCCATGCGCAAGGCCATCGACGAGACCGAGCGCCGCCGGGCCAAGCAGATCGAGTACAATCGTCAGCATCGGATCGAGCCCGAGACCATATTCAAGACGCGCGATGAGATTCTTCGGGCGACCCGATTCGCTGACAGCCGCGAGACACCGCCGGTCGATCTGGCCAAGCCGGATAACTTCACGCGAATGAAGAAGGAGGACCAGTTGGCCTTCATGATGCAGGCCATGAAGAAGGCCGCCGACAACCTTGATTTCGAGACAGCCATTCTCATGCGAGATGAAATCAACAAGCTCAAGGAAGAATTGAAGTCGAAAGGCGGCAGCCGCCGGCGGTGAAACGGCGTATATTGTTTTGAGGATGGAAACATGAGCAGACCAGCCAGGCTTTCAGTTCCGACCGTCGTGATGATCAGTCTCCTGTGCCTGATCGGGATGGGGTGCGATGTCAAGCGCGATGTTTACGACTTCGACGACAACGCCGAGTTGCGAGCGTATATTCATCAGGAGCCGCGAGCGAAGGAACTTTTCAGAACCGACAGTCTGTTTCCCGCCAATCCCTACACCAAGCCAAACGACAGCATCGGCGTATACCGGGATTTCGTCGACTCCACTATCCGCAGTATCTACATCGAGGGCGAGGCCGACGGCGATTTCATAGACATCCAGGGACCGGCGCCGCACGCCGAAGTTATCGTTATTGATGAATTCCTCATCAGGACCGAGCGCACTACACCAGAGACAGTGGATACCACTTTCGAATGGCGGGCGCTGACCCGAGTCGGTTTCTTTCTGCAATTGGGAAGCCCTCATAGACAGGCTTTCTCAGGGTGGGTGCTGCACGGGTTCCATGGTGGCATCCCGAGGGCCGGAACTATGGTTGCCCGAAGCGGCGATGGGTTGTCGTTCCGAGTCGATGGGCTGGACCATGACCACTATCGCTATCTTACCTACTATCAGAGGAAGATACTTGACAGTCTGGGCGGCTATGGCGACAGTGTTGTCATCACTGAGACCATCGCTCACAGGACCGAGTTCGAATACATCGACCTGGCCGAGATCGCCCGCCCGGATCCGGGTGACACATTGATCATCCGGGGAGAGAACTGGGACGGAGCCAATGAGACCGGGACGGTCTACACGCTCATGACGAGCAGAACGGATGGCGGCTGGGAAGTCGACTGTATGAGTCATCCTACGCCCGCCACCTATCGCGACACCCTCGTCGTTCCGATTGCCTCGGGCGATCATTATCACCTGATACTGTTTCAGGAGCGGCGCTCCCCCGATCGCTACGGATCCGTGTGGGTTGCCCCATACCGCTACTTCCGCTGATTCACCCGATTTCCCCTCTGTGCAACCGTCATAGAACCACAGTTCGATTTCTCGATTAGTTGTTGAATTGCAGACCCTTTTCGTGGTATTGTACGATAATGCAAAGCCCGTGAAAGTGATATAAACCGCGCTACACTGAATATCGTGACAAGGAGGTTTCATGCGTACCCAGATTGCGAAGCTGCTGCCGCTGCTGATCCTGGCGGCTTTTATCTCCGGGATGGCCGGATGCGGCACCCAGATTCCCTCGGGTCACCGAGGTGTCTTCTACTACAAATTCGGCGATGGCACCGAGATGGGAAAGGTCTATCCGGAGGGATTCTCCTGGCATCTGCCCTGGAATAACATGTTCGTTTACCAGGTCCAGCTTCATGAGAAGAAAGAAGACCTGACCGTATTGTCGTCCGATGGGGCCACGATTGGTCTGGAGGTTTCGATACTCTATCGACCCATAGCGGACAGACTGGATTCGCTGCAAGTCAAGATCGGTCCGAACTATTATAACGTCGCGATTGCGCCATCGATACGCGGGATTGCGAGGGCCGTCGCCGGGCGGTATAAGCCGGAAGAGATCTACTCGACAAAACGCGAAGAGGTCAATGACTCCATCGAGGGAGAGCTCCGTGAGGCCATGAAGGATAAGTTCATCCGGGTGGAGAAGGTGCTGATTCGCGATGTGAAGATCCCACCCGAGATTTCGCAGGCAATCAACTTCAAACTGACCGCCGATCAGGAAGCGCAGCGAATGCAGTTCACCATCGAGAAGGAGAGACTCGAGGCCGAGCGCAAGCGGATCGAGGCGAAAGGAATCTCCGATTTCCAGCAGATTGTGAGCGCAGGCATCACTTCCTCTCTGCTTAAATGGAAAGGCATTGAAGCAACGATGAAGATCGCCGAGTCTCCCAATACCAAGATTGTCGTTGTGGGTAATGACGCCGGCAGTCTGCCGATCATCCTGAGCGGGGAGAAATAGCTCCCGAACGCAATCGGTGTCCCGCCACCATCCGGGCGGCGGGACAATTCATCCGGGCCGTCCGGCGGTCTACCGTACCAGCATCATCTTCTTCGTCTCGACCCGATCGTTGGTCTGCAGGCGATAGAAGTAGACACCCGTCGACACCGTCTGACCTCTGCTGTCCGTACCGTCCCAATTGATCGTGTGCGAGATACCGGTCGGCAGGACCTCGCCAGCGAGCAGAGTTCTTACTCGCCGTCCCAGAACGTTATAGATATCCAGGGTTACCGGGCTCCAGGATGCCAGTGTGAATGTGATGGTAGTCCCGGAGTTGAATGGATTGGGGTAGTTCTACTGAACGTCGAAATCCTTCGGCATCGGCGTTGCAGAAGGATGTGAAGAAGGCTGATCCAGGAGTTTCTCGACTAATCGCCGGGCCTGCCGTTCTCTGATGCCCCGCAGGTGAAACGAGAATGCGTGCGCCCGGCCCTGGAGGTGGATCATCTCGACGCCGCAGGTCAAACCGTGCAGGTGAGAGCACTCCGGCCAGGCCGAGCCGTAGGTGTAGATTGCTCGGGCCCGCTCATCAGGAAAGAAGGCAGGAGTGCACGGCAGGCACGAATCGGGATCGAAGAAGTGTGCGAAGATGTCGCTCACCCTGCCGCGGGCGCCTGCGTACTCGACAAGGGGCCACCCATCTGCAGGCTCGGCTCTGACGAAGCCGGCCAGCGTGTCCTTGACGTGATCACCGGAATACCAGCTCCTCAAGCCCCGGCAAATTGAGCTGTCCAATCCGAGGTAGCGATGCTCCGGCGACATCGCGGTGTATTCAATCGTCGACACATCCCGCGTGAAGTCGATGTGTTCCGCGCCGGGCGGGAAACTGAAGTAGATTACATGGCGGCCGGCATCGACAAGAAACGACAACAGACGGGAGTGGGAGCCGGCGTTCAAAAGTATTTGCCCTCCGGCGCCGTCTTCGATGAGCACCGTCTCGAAACGGGCGAGGTCTTCCCAGCGAATGACACTCTCCCGAAGCGAATCTACGAAGGAATAAAGCTCGTAGTCGATTCCATCCAACACTCGACCATAGAAGGCCTCGACCGAATCCCCATGGGCCGGTGGGGGGTAACTGTTGTGCCGGTGTCGAAATTTCGAAGCCCGTGTTCGGCCGCGAAAGTATCGACTGCCTCGGTCCGGAAGGCCGTGCCGGCCGCGCATGAAGCGATCGGCCGCAGGTGGCGAACATAGTCTCGCTGTGAGCTGGGAGGAAAGAGCTCTTGGCCCGACGTCAGAATAGGGCTCCCTTCACGGCAGTAGAACTGGTACCAGAGCGATGTCGAGACAGCCGTGTCCTGCTCGACAATGCCTCCAACCCAGATATCGGCGCTGAACAGGTATGACATCTTGCTGCCGGCCGGAAAGACAAAGTAAGGGCTGCTGCCGTTGTACAGGCCCATTCCACCGGAGCAGGAGACGCTGGCCTCTATCTGCGAGGTTCGGTGAGTCGCCTCGGCGACCGGATACCGCACAGAGTCGTCATGAATTCCAGTGCTCGCCGGGTCGGACGGCTGCTTCCCAACAGGCGGCTCATGGCCGAGGGCACCGACGGCCACAAAGAAAAGCGACACCAGAACCGATGCAGGACCCATATTGACAAACTCCCTCTGCTTTCAATATAGCCGTCTCAGGCCGACCCGACAACTCAGAATCTGCGTCGTCCGTCAGATGTGCTTGCCTTGTCACAGACGAATCCCCATGAGCTTGTGCTGAAAAGAAACAGTCATAATCTGTTACCCCGGCTTCACAATTTGGGCAGACCTGTGCGCCGGGGAGCCCTCAGTGATTGTAACTCACAGCAGAATAACAGATTACGAATTTGGCCCGGATATTGCAGCAGTCCGTGAGTGAGTTGAAGTGTGTTGACATCAAAGGCAAAGCCGCTATATTATGGTGCTCGTACGATACAGTCATTTTACTGCAGACGTTAACGACGACTCGATAGCATATTGTGATGCGACTAAGACGCGCGAATTGCGCCTCAATGGGGGCTCCGGCCCCGTACTGCATAAGCCCACGGCTCAGTGGGGCAAGAGCGAGGGAATCCGAATGGCGGCTTTAGCGTCCCGCCCGACAGACCAAATCTCCTGGAGGATATAATGAAACGGTCGTGGTATGTTTTCTGTCTCCTGGCCGTCCTGGTAGCCTTTATGGCCGCGCCGGTGACGGCCGATGACGGTACCGGTCCGCTCTCGACAGCGGACAACCCCGGATCGACAGATCCGACGGTACGCACCGGGAATCTGACGGTGCGTGCTGATAGCAAGGATGTCGGTGAGTCTGTAGTGATCGTTGGTGGAGGCTATGACGCCTTTGAGCAGGTGTCCATGGATCTGCGGCGTCTCGATGAGTCAGCCTCACCCGCCGATCAGTACGCTTCCTGGACCGTCTACACCGACGCCACGGGCAGCTTCAGCACGACCTGGGAGGTGGCGAGTGAGGCCCAGGCAGGCCAGCCGATTGTGGTTACCGCCACGGGCACGGAATCCGGCGTCATGGGTTCGGCGACGTCAACCGAAGTTGGTTCCCGGATCACGATCGTCGAGGCGCCCGACAGCATTGTGGTCGGTGAGCCCTTCGATGTGACGATCCTGCTGGAGCAAAATTGCTGTGACGGCAACTTCGCGCCAATGCCTGGCCGCCAGGTGAAATTCTACGCTCATCTCGATGCCTGCGGCGTCAACCCTGACGACATCCCCCTGGCCACCGCCACTACCGACGGCGACGGCTACGCCTCGGTGAGTCTCACCCTGGCCGATGAGAACTACTACACCATTGGCGTCAAGTATGAGGGTGAGGACCAACCGGGTCCGGACGACCCGGCTAATTCGGCCTGCGATCCTGACGGCCGAGTAGCGATCCTGGCCGCGATCGACTGCGTTCATATACAAGCCATTCCGCTGCCGCCGGAAATCTCCTGTGTCAGCGAAGACCTCTTTGCCTGCGCAGAACAGACTTACTGCTATACCACGACCATAATAGAGAGCGGCGCGGGCGACCTGGTCTTTTCGATCGAAGAAACCCCGGTGGCCACTATCGATCCGGCGACCGGCGAACTGTGTATGACCCCGACCGAAGGCGGCCATTACGACATTCAGATCACCGCCACCGATATACTGGGGCGCAGCGATACCTGCACGGCCGCTTTCGAGGTGACCATGAATACGGCCCCGACAGTGGCTGCCGGTCCGGATACTACTCTGCACCTGTGCGCTCCCTCCGAGATTTGCATATCTGTGGAGGTCGATGATATCGACGGTAATCTGTCCGAAATCACTACGACCCACGGCGTTTACGCCGACGGGCAGGTCTGTTTCACTCCCTATACCCAGGGAACCTATGAGATTGAGATCACCGCTGTCGACGAGTGCGGCGAGAGTGCCTCTGATATAGTTGAGGTCATGGTCACGACCGAACAGGATCTCGATATCGTTTGCCCCGGTGATACAACTGTTTTTGCCTGCGACGTCGATACCTTCTGTTTCCCCATTGAAGGGATACCCGCCGGCGCTGGTGTGTCGGTAAGCGGATTGAACGCTTCCTGGAATGACGATGACCAGACAGTGTGTTTCTTCGCCGCCTGTACACAGACCAATACGATCGGGATCACCGTTACCACCGATTGCGGTACCTACGATTGCTCATTCCAGGTACGGGTCGAATGCAACCGTGATCCCCAGGTGGTTCTTCCTCCCGACGACACCCTGTGGGCCTGCGAGCCTGCCACTGTCTGCCTGCCGGCGGGCGTGGGAGATCCCGACGGCAATCTGGCCGAAGTGTTCGCCGAGGGCGGCGTCTATGACCCGTCCACTGGCGAAGTCTGTGTCGAAGTTGTCGAGAGCGGTGAATATGTCGTAATCGTCACGGCTGTCGACGAGTGCGGAGACACTGACAGCGATACGTCGGTGATCATCGCCCACATAAACGAGACTCCCACCTGCGAACTGCCCGAAGGCAATGATATAACGATCGAACTATGCAACCTCCAGACGATCGAAATCCCGGTTCTGACTAACGATCCGACGGCGACGTGCTTTGTCTTCGACGGTCCCGGTGAAATCATGGACGGGATGTGGACCTATACGCCGAGCGGCTCTGAGAGCTTCACGGTAACAATTCGATGCCTCAATGACTGTGGCAATTACTGCCAGTCCGAATTCACGGTTACGATCCATCTCGATCAACCGCCGGAGATGACTTGTCCCGAGCCGGGCCAGGCCATGACCGTCTGCGACCTGTCCGAGATTTGCCTGGAAGGCTTTGCGGCCATTGACGACGGCCGGTATCTCAATGTGACGGCAACCGTCAATGGTGCCAGCTTCGACATATTCGAGGCCGAGGACGGCTCCGATTTCGCGGGCAGCATCTGCTTTACACCGATTGAGGGTCGCAACGATATCACCCTTTCTGCGATCGATGATTGCGGCAATCAGTCCACGTGCGACACGTGGATTGATGTGCAGACTAATCTGCCGCCGGTCTGCGAGGCCCCTGAAGACGACACCGTATACCTGTGCACACCGGAGGAAGTGAGTATCCCCATTGGCGCCATCGACCCCGAAGGCGACGACCTGATAATCGAACTGGTCAGTGGCCCCGGAACGATTTCGGACGGCCAGTGGCAATACACGCCGGCCGGTCCCGAGACGGTCACTGTTGCCTACCGCGCCACCGATCCTTGTGGCGAGACCTGTGAGAATACCTTCGAAATCACTTTCGATGTCAATACGCCGCCGGTTGCTGAGTGTCCCGCCAATACCGAGATGTCTCTCTGTGACCTCTCCGAGCCGGTCTGCATCGAAGGTTTCGGCGCCACCGACATAGACGACAACCTGGTTTCGGTTACGGTCAATGGACAGCCGCTCACCGACGGGACGGCGTGTTTCGATCCGGTCGAGGGATCCAATACCCTGACCCTGATCGCGACTGACGACTGCGGTCTGGCTGATACCTGCGTCACTATAGTCGATGTATCTCTTAACTCCGCTCCTGTCTGCTCCGGCCCTGGTGACACCACGATCGTCTTGTGCCGGCCCGAGACCGTCTGCCTCCCGGTGGAGGTCTCCGACCCGGACGGCAACTTCAAGAACTGGGAGATCACCTACGGTGGCGGCGAGATTGTCGACGGCCAGTGGTGCTATACTCCCGAAGCATCCAGAGTTGAGCAAGTCACGGTGCGCGCCTATGATTCCTGCTGGGCGTACTGCGAATTCAGTTTCACGGTGACTTTCGAGATTAACAGTATGCCGGAGATCACCGACCGCCACACCTCGGCCAGTCTCTGTGAGCCGGGGTTGCTGCGAGAGGTGTCTGTGCTCGCTTACGACGCCGATGAAGATCCGCTGACATATGAGTTGCTTTCCGGAGAAGGCTCTATCGGAGCCGACGGCCTGATATCCTATACGCCCATGAGTGCCGGCGTCTATACCTTCCAGGTAGCTGCTTACGATACCTGCGGTGGTGACACCGGCTTCGTCTACGACACGATCGCCTTCAATGACCCGCCCGAGCTGATTGTCTACGATTCAACCATCTCGCTCTGCGATGTCGAGGAGATTTGCTTCCCGGTCGTGGCGACCGATCCGGACAATGAGCCTGTCGACGTCTATCAGCAGGGCGGCCCGGGATCATTCAGCCAGCTTACCGATACTTCGGGCCAGACCTGCTTCATGCCGGATGATGTTGATTCAGCGACTTATGTCTTTACCTACTGCGCCGTTGACGAGTGCGGATACGCCAAGGGCGGTGTCGAGCGTCCGAGCTGTCCGCCATGCGAACCGGATACTATTCGCATCACGGTTCTGATCAATCGTCCGCCAGCCATAGACTGTCCCGAGGCTCAAACCTTCGCCATCTGCGAGCCCGCTGAATTCTGCATTCCAATCAGCGCGACCGACCCGGATGAAGGTGACGTCCTCACATATGAAGTCCTGAGCAGCAACGCGGAGTATTCCGAGGGCCAGGTCTGTTTCTGGGCCGATGGCAGCGACCAGTTCGATATTGTTGTGGCCGTCTCCGATGTTTGCGGCCACGCCGACACCTGCACGATTCCCGTCACAGTCGAGGGCAACCACGCACCAACTCTCGAACTGGCCGATGACTTCAGTATCGAATTGTGCGAGCCCGGTGAGGTCTGCTTCAGCGCCGTCGCCGAGGATGTCGATGGCGACCTTGAGGATGTTATCGCCGGCTTCGGGACTTACGACGGGTCCAACGATGAGGTCTGTTTCTGGGCCGATACCGCCGGAGTCTACAGCATAAGTATCACCGCTACCGATACCTGCGGCGCAACGGCGCATGCGGATATCAACGTGACGGTCGGTTTTGTCGCCCCGCCGGTGGTTACTGTGAACGATCTCAGCACGGCCCTGTGCGAAGCTGAGCCGATCTGCGTTCCGGTAGCTATAGAGGGCGCCTATACGAGTGTCACGACGAGCCTGGGCGCCTGGGACGGAGAAAACAGTCGCGTCTGTTTTACGCCCGAGGCGGCCGGTACTTACGAACTGATCGTGGAAGCCTCCAACCAGTGTGGCAGCGATCTGGATACGGCCATGATCGAGGTGGATCTGAATGAGCCGCCGACGATCAGCGAGATGGCCGACACCACGATTTTCCTCTGCGCTCCGACCGAGATTTGTCTTCCGGTCAGTATTGACGATCCCAACGGCAACATCGAGTCCATCACGGTCAGTCACGGCGGTGTCTACGAGGAGGGTCAGGTTTGCTTCACTCCATATTCCGGTGGGGTCTACGAGCTGACCATATCGGTGACCGATAGCTGCGGACTCACAGTCAGCGCAACCGCGACTATCACCGTTGACACCGAGCAGGACCTGGAAATAGTCTGCCCCAATGACACGACCATCTTCGCCTGTGTTCTGGATACTTTCTGCCTGCCGATCGATGGTGTCCCGGAGGGTTCTCTGGTGCGGGTGCAGGGGCTGAATACCTGGTGGGATGATACCACCCAGAGTGTCTGCTTCTTCGCCGATTGCGGCTTGACCAATAATATCTCCCTGTCGATTGAGACAGTATGCGGTGCTGTCACCTGTCAGTTCACTGTCATTGTCGAGTGTAACCACCCGCCACAGGTTGTGCTGCCGCCCGATGTTTCGATCGATCTTTGCGAAGGCGAAGATCTGTGCTTCCCGGTTGGGATCAGCGATCCGGACGACAACCTGATGGACGTGTGGGTCGAGAGCACCGATCCCGCTTACGCCTACTACGATGAGGAAACTGGGAAGGTCTGTTTCTGGGGCGAAGTGAGTGGCCTTTACGAGATTATAGTCTACGCTATGGACTCGTGTGGATTGGTAGACTCAGATACCATGTCGGTCGACCTCTGGGTCAATCTGCCCCCGCGCATCGACTACTGTCTCGATACGACCATAGTCACCTGCGACCCGACTGATGTATGTCTCCCTGTCGGTGTCTGGGACCCCGATGGCGATGAAACTATCGCCCAGGTTATCACCAGCCTTGGAAGTTACAGCCTGGAGACCGGCGAAGTCTGCTTCCAGGCCGACACCAACGGTACCTATTGCATCGAAGTAATAGCCATCGATACCTGCGGCGCCGCCGATACGGCGGTGGCATGTGTGCCGGTGCAGATCGAGGACTATGTCTATATTGACTGCCCATCGGACGTCATGGAGACCATGCCGCTTTGCGAGCCGGATACTGTTTGTGTCCCGGTCGATATCGTCGGCGAGAACTACACTGTCACGACTAACTACGGTTACTACGAAGACGGGCAACTCTGCTTCTTCGCAGACACCTCAGCTATCTTCGCGATCGAGCTATACGTTCAGGGACCCTGCAACAGCGACACCTGCGAAGTGCTGGTGTCCGTCAACATATCTCCCTCTGATCTGATTTCCTGTCCCGACGATCAGACCGTCGTGCTGTGTGAGCCGGATACTCTCTGCCTCGACTACGACATCTCGCCACACGTGACTGGTGTCTCGGTTAGCGATCCGGCCTGGCTCGGTGAGGGACAGGTTTGTATTCCGATCCTTCAGTCGGGCGAGATCGAAGTGACGATGGTAGCCACCAGTGAGTGCGGCGACGATACCTGCAGCTTCACGATTACCAGTGAGTTCAACACTCCGCCGGTCGTCGGCCTTGGCGACGACACCACTCTTGTCGTCTGCGAGCCCGAGCAGATCTGTCTGCCATTCACGGTTAACGATGCGGAAGACAATATCGTTGATGTTGTCGCCTCTGAAGGCGCGAGCATAGTGGACAGCACGGTCTGTTTCACGCCGCCGGACTTCGGCGCCTTCGCGATAGTCGTCACGGCGATCGATGTCTGTGGTGAGGCCGATAGCGATACATTGAACGTCACGCTTGAGCCTGGAGGGACCCCGTTCATAGTCTGCCCGCAGTCCACCCAGTTTTTCTCGCTCTGCGAGCCGGACACGGTGTGCGTCGTGGTTCCGATAAGCCCGTTCAACGCCACAGTCACGGTCGAGCCGGAGGGCGTCTACAAGTGGGGCGCCGGTGAGGTCTGCATCCGGGCCGATACGACCGGAACATACACTGTTACGGTCATCGCCGAGGCTGCTTGCGGTGTCGACACCTGCGCCTTCGACATCGACGTGTCGATGGGAGTGACACCGGAAATCTCGTGCCCCGGACAAATCGATACGCTCTTGTGCTTCGAAGAACCGCAGAGTATTTGCTATCCCGTAAGCATTAGCGGCGCCGGCGCCGACATTAGCGTGTCCCCAATCGGCTCCTACAGTGACGGCCAGATCTGTTTGCCGATTGACACCGCGGGCCACTATGAAGTCGAGATCGCCGCCGAGCTTTCGTGCGGCGCCGATACCTGCGTGACCGTGATCAATGTAACCGCTGACGCCGAGCCGCAACTCTTTCTTCCGACCGCCGATCTGGTCTTCGAGCGCTGCCCCGGTGACAGCGACATCATCTGCATCGACGGCATCTACGCCGACGATTTCGAGGGCATCGAGAGTCTGATGCAGACCTGCGGTCCGGGTACTTTCACGCTTGAGACCAACGACAGTGGCGTTCTCTGCCTGCCCGCCGACATTGATTTCGGCCTGCACGAGTTCTGCTTCGAGACTTACGACGGTTGCCATACTGTCAGCGGTTCATTCATAGTCGAGATAATCGAGGAGGAGGACTGCGGGGTCTGCATGTACGTGCGGCTGGATGCCGGTGAGTGCATCCCGGTGGGGGTTCGCAAGAAAGTCGACCTGATTATGGAAACGGATATGTATCTTGGCGGATTCGATATTCTCCTCAGCTTCGATGCTTCGGTGCTCGGTTTCGTCGGCGCCACCATTGCCGGAACCGAAATAGACGGCTGGGAGTATTTCGAGTACCGTCTTAATCAGGCCGGCTGCGGGCCCAACTGTCCCTCGGGCGTGGTGCGATTTGTGGGTATCGCGGACATTAACAACGGTGCGCAGCATCCGCCGCCGGAGAGTCGCAATCCCAATGGCGTAGTTGTTGAAATGGAGTTCCAGGTGGTCAATGATCAGAATATCGGTGACCAGTTCCTGCCCCTGCGCTTCGTCAACTATGACTGCGGCGACAATGCCGTGTCCGATACGACTGGCACCGAGCTCTATGTCGACCTTCGCATCTACGGGCCTGAGGGCTACTTGCTCTGGGATGAGACCGACGACGTCAATTTCCCGGAGAGCTCGCGTCCGTACGGCATGGGTACGCCGGACGAGTGCTTCGGGGGCGGGAAAGTCGACCCCATTCGTTGCATTGAGTTCTACAACGACGGTATCTGTATACTGCACCCTGATTCGATTGACGCCCGAGGCGATGTCAACCTCAATGGCGTAGCTTACGAAATCGCCGATGCGGTCGTTTTCTCGAACTACTTCATCTACGGCCTGGGTGTCTTCACCGTCAACCTGGCCGGGCAGATTGCCGCCACCGATGTCAACGCCGACGGCTCCACCCTGACGGTAGCGGACCTGGTTCTGCTGATCAGGGTAATCGTCGGTGATGCCGTCCCGGTACCCAAGGTAACTCCCCACGAACAGGCCCTTGTTGTAGAGGCTGCGGATCAGGGGCCGACCCTGGCTGTGTCGGCCGAGTCGTCCCACGACATTGGAGCGGCTCTCCTGGTCTTCGATATGAGCGGTGATGTCAGTATCAACGGCCTGAGGCTAGCTGGTGACGCCGCCGGCATGGAACTGCTCTGGGGCATACAGGACGGGCAGCTCCGGGCCCTGGTCTGGGATCTCGGCACCGAGCACATGTTTGCAGGACGCAACAACCTGATTGAAGTGGACTACGAAGGTGGCCAATTGAATCTTGTTGAAGCGCAGGCGGCCGACTACCAGGGGCGGCCGTACAACTGCGTCTTCAAGGGCGGAAGCACGGTTCCCGACGAGTTCTCGCTGGGTCAAAACTATCCGAACCCGTTCAACCCGACTACCACGATCGAGTTCGCCTTGCCGAACGCCGGTGAGTGGCATCTCTCGATATTCAATATCCAGGGCAACCTGGTTAATCAGTTCAACGGCAAAGCCTCCGCCGGAACGCACCAGGTTATCTGGGACGGCTGCAGCTCCAGCGGCGCCTCGGTGGCGTCGGGGGTTTACTTCTATCGTCTGGATGCTGATGACTTCAGCGCTACCAAGAAGATGGTGCTGTTGAAGTAAAACGACTGCCGATTACGCATAACTCAACGCCCGGTCATTCCCGATCGGGCGTTGCTCTACTTGTGGTAGTCGGTCCGGTGGAGGATAGACAGGGCCCGGTAGAGCTGCTCAACCAGGACGAGCCTGACGATCTGATGCGAGAACGTCAGGGGGGAAAGGGATAGCTGCAGGTCTGCCTTCTCAAGGACAGATTTGTGCAGTCCGAACGGTCCGCCGACAACGAACTGGATCGCACCGCCCGCATGCGCCATCCATTGCTCTAGCTTTCGAGCCAGGGCGGGTGAATCGAGCGCTTCTCCTCTGTCCGTCAGGGCGATGGTCAATCCCTTGCCGAGATGCTTACCGAGCCGCTCGGCTTCCGCCTTCCGGATCTCGGTGGGGGAAAGGCTGCCCGCACGGATCGCCGGGACCATGGTCCAGTCCAGTCTGGCCCACCGCGCCAACAACTTACCGAAGTGGCTTGTGCCGTCGGTGACCCATCGATCCTTGTCTTTCCCGACGGCAATGATCCGAAATCTAATCACTCGCGATGATTTTGACCAGCATGCGCCGCTGCCGGGGCCCGTCGAATTCGCAGAAGTAGACACCCTGCCACGTGCCCAGGATCAGGTCTCCGTCCTCAAACAGCACCTGCTCGGAGGCGCCGATCAGGCTTGACTTGATATGCGCGTCCGAATTGCCCTCGCCGTGATGATAGCCTTCCTGCTGCGGTATTTCCTTGTTCAATTTGTAGATGATATCCCGGCTGACACTCGGGTCGGCGTTCTCGTTGATAGTCACGCCGGCGGTCGTGTGGGTGACAAAGCACACCAGCACGCCGTTCTTGTGTCCGCTCTCCTTCAGCGCAGTCCTGAGCTGGGCCGTGATATCTATCATCTCTTCGCGCCTGCTGGTCTTGACGTTCAGGGTCTTGATCATGAGAAGAGAGCCTCCGCGAATGCTTTGGGGTCGAAGCGATGAAGGTCGTCGATGCCCTCGCCGATTCCTATGAAATCCACCGGCACCTTGAGCTCCTCGGCCACGGCGATCATGACTCCACCCTTGGCGGTTCCATCGAGCTTGGTGACGATGATACCGTCGCAGCCGACCGCCTCGGTGAATATCTGCACCTGTGATAGGGCGTTCTGGCCGGTGGAACCATCTATTATAAGCTTGGTGTAGATGCTCGCGCCCGGGAGGGCCTTGGCCACCACCCGCTTGATTTTCTTGAGCTCCTCCATGAGGTTCGTCTTGGTATGGAGTCTGCCGGCCGTATCGACCAGCATTATGTCGGCGCCGCGGGACTCGGCGGCTCTGGCGGCATCGAACGCCACCGAGGCCGGATCGGAACCATGCTGGGATCTCACAATATCGACGTTGCTTCGCTGAGCCCAGATTTCGATCTGATCGATAGCTGCCGCCCGGAAAGTATCGCAGGCGGCGATCATCACCTTGTGCCCCTCAGCGCTGAAAGTGGTCGCCAGTTTGCCGATGGTCGTCGTCTTACCGACCCCATTGACGCCCACAATCATCCAAACCACCGGGCCGTTGCTCTTGTCCAGCTCCAACGGTTCCCTCTGGCCGGATAGTATCTCGGCGATCTCTTCCTTGAGCAGGGCGATGACATCATCCCCGTCGGTGAGGCGTCTCCGCCGGGCTTTTTCTTTGACGCTGTCGATCAGGCGCGTAGTGGCCTGCACGCCGACATCGGCTTCAATGAGAATCTCCTCGATCTCTTCAAGTAACTCATCGTCGATCTTACGCCGTGATACCACTTTCGCGATCTTGCCGACCAGGCTGTCCTTGGTCTTGGTCAGCGACTGCTTTAGTTTGTCGAAGGCTTTGAACATTGTGTTGTGGACAGGGATAATCAGTTGTCGGTCAGATGGTCATTGCTGATGCCGTGTTCGCTGTCCGCAGAGGAGACTCTGGTCAACGCCTCTCTCTCATCTTCCTCCTCGTCAGCGACGACATCGATCATGTCGGTCGCGGAATCGACGGCGTTATCGGCCTGAGCCGCTTCCTCCGGCGAAGTATGGTCGACGATGACCAGTTCTCCGGAAGCGGACTTGCGGACATCGGTGAACCGCACCGCCACCAGCTTGGATATGCCGGCCTGCTCCATCGTAACACCGTATAGGTTGTCGGCGGTGCTCATAGTAATTTTGTTATGTGTAATGATAATGAACTGAGTCTGGTCCGCAAAACCGCGAATGATGTTCAGGAAACGTCGGCAGTTGGCGTCATCGAGTGGGGCGTCGATCTCGTCTAGGATGCAGAATGGTGAAGGCTTGACCAGGTAGAGGCTGAACAGCAGTGCGATCGCAGTCAGAGCCCGCTCTCCGCCGGACATCATCGTGATAGACAGTAGCTTCTTGCCCCGCGGCCGGGCCATAATCACGATATCCGATTCGAGCGGGTTGTCAGGTTCCTCCAGGCTAATGTCGGCTTCACCACCGGTGAATAGCTGGACGAACAGCTTCTGGAAATTCTGCCGGACTTGCGCGAATGTCTCATTGAACATCTGTCGGGCGCGTCTATTGATCTGCCGAATAGTCGACTGCAGGTCGTCTTTGGCCTGAGTGAGGTCGTCAAGTTGCTCCCTGAGAAACTCCTCACGCTCGACTGCGGTTTTGTGCTCTTCCAGTGCAAGTAAGTTAACCGCCCCGAATTTCTTGAGCTTCTCCTTCTGGCGCACCAGGTGCTCGCGAGCCTCCTCGTCCGTCTTGCCCTCGTCAGGGCGCTCCGGTTCGATTGACGAGAGGTCGATATCATATTCCTCCCGGATGCGCTCCATCAGCGACTGGGACTCAGAGCTGAACGTATTCAGCCTGATCTCGAGCTGATGGGTCTTCTCCGAGATCGTGTCCTTCTCGTTGCGGGCCTGCTGGAGCTGCTCTTCGAGTTGATTGACACGCTGTTGTATCTCACCCTGTTTGGCCCGAAGACTGGTCTGCCGTTCGTTCGCTTTGCTGCGGTCTGCGAAGACCTGCTTGAGAGCCGCTTCTATCTGTTCTATCTTATCCGCGCTCTGGCGGATCTGTTTGGCGGCGTCTTCGTTTTCCGATTTCTTGGCTTCGATCGAGTGATCAATCTCCTTACGCAGTTCCGTCAGGTGGGAAATCTTGCTCTCAATCTGGTCTACCTGGCTGCGGGTCTCGACCATACGGACCTGGAGTCGCCCCACTTCCTCGGCCGCCTCCACCGCCTGACGCTCGACCACCTCAAGTCGACATTCGGCTTCGGAGAGATTCGACACAAGAGTGTTCTTGCGCGATGAGAGTTCGCTGTAGTCAAGCCCCAGCGTGTACTGGCGGGATCGGATCTGCTCCAGCCGTTGTCCGGTCTGCTGGACTTCCTTCTCCAGGCGGGTCTGCTCTGCCCTGGCCGATTCGACCTGCGCCTGGAGCTGTCCGGTCTCCTGCCGGGCGTTGCTGATCTCTTCACTCAAGTCATCCAGCTTGCGACTGAGCTCGGCGGACTCCGCGCGCCATTGTGCCAGCTCGGCGGTGAGCGAGTCGCGACGCCGACGCATCTCGGACAGCTCGTTCTCCATCTGCTCGATGTCTCGGTCAAGCTGATTGATACGCTCGCGACGGTTCAGCAGGGGCAGCTTGTCCTCGCTGCCGCCACTTATCAGGTTCTTCGAATAGACCGTCCCATCGGTCGAGACTGCCGTGAAACCGAAGGGGAGATGCTGCAGGATCGATGACGGGTCGATCCCGGCCTCGAATGCCGCCGTACGCGCCAGCACCGCCTGCATCAGGGGTTTCAGCTCATCCTCAACCTGCACCAACTGGTCCAGCCAGCCGACAAATCCCGGCTGATCCATCTCAGGACGCTTCACCACCGGGTTGAGGGTCCCCGTGTCGGGGACCAGTATGCCGCACCGGCCCTTCTTGTGCTCCTTCAGGAAAGCGACTATCCGCTCAGCCGTGACGCGGTCGCGGCAGAGGACAAACCCGGCCATCTCACCGAGGGCCGCCTCGACGGCCTCCTCGTAACCTTCCCGCGGCAGGAACTTCTCGGCCACCGTCCCGATTAGGCCGGGGAAGTCATCGCGCCGCTCCATCACCGCAACAACTCCGGACGAGAAACCTTCGTAATGGACTATCATCTCCTCCAGCAGGCACCGTCGGGCCTGAGCCGCTTCCAGCGAAGCCGACAGGTCGGAGGTGCGTTCAGACAGCTCCTCACTTCGCGCCGAACCCTCCTCGATCTTCCGCCGCAGCTCGCTCCGTCTGGCTTCCGACTCCAGGCGCCGGCGGACCAGCTCCTCCTGGGCGGAAGAGTGCCTGGATAGCCGCTCCTGCAAGTCCTTGAGACGTTCGCTGTTTCGCTGAGCCTCCTGTTCCAGCTCCGACTGGTGATCCTTCAGGTCCTGTTCCTGGCGAGCCAGGCTCTGTTCCTCGGTCTTGCCCGAGGACAGCTTGCCCTCCAGTTGCAGCAGTTCCTGGTTCTCCCTGTCGCGACCGCTGCGCACAGCGAGGAGGCTACGGTCGGCTTCCCCCTGAACCGCCTCAGCCTGCGCCAACCTCCCGGCCAGCTCATCGCCCTCCTGTCTTTTCCGCTCGAGCTGATGGCTCGTCTCCTCCATTTGCTCGACAATTAGCTGCGACCTGGCTTCAAGAGCCTGGATGTCGTTTTCGTTGCGCTCTATCAACTGACGATTCCCGGATCGCTTCTCGACCAGGATTGATATCTCTCGTTCCTGACTATGGGCCTCTTCCGACAGCTCGTAGATTTCGCCGCTGATCGCACTCAGCGACCGCTCGAGCTGAACCTGTTCGGTGCGGTCGGCCTCGAGTTTGGCGCGGATGGTGTCGACCGTAGTCTGGTGGGCAAGGCGCCGCGCCGACAACTCATCCAGCTGCCCCTTGAGTTCGCGTTTCTGCCTTTCTATGTCGCGCAGGCGGGTGGAGCTCAGGAACAGCTCCCAGGCCTTGATGTCATCGAGGATTTTCTGATACCGCTGAGCTTTCTTCTGTTGGCGATTGAGCGAGCGCACCTGACTCACAACCTCGGTATAGATATCCCGCAGTCGAAGAAGGTCCTGCTCGGTGGCGTCCAGCTTGCGCATGGCAGCCGCCTTGCGCTGTTTGTACTTCGTGATTCCGGCCGCCTCTTCGAACAGGAAACGACGCTCCTCGGCTTTGTCGGATATCACCGAGTCAATCATATCTTGCTGGATGACCGAATAGGAGTGCGCTCCCATCCCCGTATCCACGAACAGGTCCATGATGTCCTTGCGCCGGCACGGGACCTTGTTCAGCAGATACTCCGATTCACCGCTGCGGAACAAGCGACGGGTCACCTGCACTTCTGTGTATTCGGTGGGCAGGACGCCTCGATTGTTGACGACGTTCAGGGTCACTTCGGCCATCCCTAGTGGCTTGACCTCACGGGTGCCGTTGAAGATCACCTCTTCCATCTTGGCGCCTCGCAGCAGACTGATCTTCTGCTCGCCGAGGACCCAGCGAAGGGCATCCAGGATATTCGTTTTTCCGCAGCCGTTGGGTCCCACAATCGCAGTGATGCCGGGCGAGAATCTGATGGCGGTTCTATTGGCAAACGACTTAAAGCCCAGGATATCCAGTTGCTTCAGGTACACGGTTCCTCCATGAAACTCAATTGGTCGTCGGTGTCGTCCCGAGGGCCGACTGACGCAGGCGCTGCACCATGGTCAGTATGGAGCGGTATATGTTATGCTCGTCGCGCAGGTACTTCGTCTTGATCTCAAGATTGTAATACGGCCGTCCCAGGTGATTGCCGCGTCCGACCCGAACCGCGCCGGGAAGATGCAGAAGCACTCCCCGCGTAAACCGCGATGCACCCAGGTTCATGTCCAGAACCAGATCGATCTGCTGCTTCTTCAGCAGGGCGACATAGTCCTTTCTCGGCAAACCCGACCAGGTCTGCTGATTCTCCGCCGGAGAGAGAATCTGAAAGCCCTTACGGGGATAGATGTCGTGAACTCGCACTCCGGGCAGCGCCAACAGGGTTATCTTAGCATTGTGAAAGGTCTCCTGTATCTGCGGCAGAAACTGCTTCAGCAGAGTGAGCTCCCTGAGGCCTTCGGGCAGACAAACCAGGATATGCTTGGGGCGAGCCAGCGCGCCGGGAAATTCAAGAGGCTGAGATTCGAGGCGTTTCTTGAGACGGTTGAGTTTTATCTCACCGACAAATGACCGCAGCCCCACTCTTACTCCCCCTCCTGCTCGGTTGTGTCTCCGGTCAATCTCGCCGGATCCATGGTATCGGCAGGTTCCAGCAGTTCTGTCGTGTCGCGAACGGGCGAGACACTGTTTTCCTCGGTCCGACCCGGTGTAACCGAAGGCTCCGAGGACTGGCTCGCCGGCTCGCCGGGTTGTCTGGATGCCGACTTCTGACTCGAAGCCGACGCCGGTATCTGCTGAGCCGCCTGCAGGGCCTCGGCGGTTGTGATCTCGATATTGGATGTCTCGAACGGACGCTTTCCGGCCAGCACATCAACCAGGTTGAGTTGATTGACATCCTCCATGTAGATGCGTCTCTTGGCGTTTCGCAGATCGACCGTGTCGCCGTTTATGGTCACGTCCACCTGCTCGGGCACGCCGACCGAGATCTCCGTGCGATACTGTGCCGTCTCTTCAACCCAGGAGCCCGGATTGAGATTACCTTGCCAGGCGGTATCACCGTCGGTCAGTATCTCGGTCCAGCTTCTCTGTCGAGCCTGCAGTCTGACTACCAGGGGCGCCGGTGGCCCCTGCGGTGGCAGTCGCCATTCGATTGACGCTGCTCCGCCGGGAGCTACTTCGGCCGGGACCTCAACCTGGGTTGCGATCTCATCCTCCGGCTGCGCAAGGCCGCTGTCCGGATTGCCCGGGTTCAGCCACAGCGCGTTTATCACCAGGAATATCAGCAGCAGCGCAATCGCTCCGCCGACAATCCAAGCCAGCTTGCGAAGGGCCGCATTGCGATTCGACTCGCTCTCCCCGTCCTCTTTCGGCGTGCTCTTGCGTGACTTCTGCTTACCGGCATGGGCGTGCTTGCGTTCGTCGGTTCGAGCACTCTTCTTGTCCGGATCCGGCTGTTCGATCTCTTCGAGCTGTTCTCTGATAGCTCGTACTGTTGCAGCATAGTCAATTCCCAGATACTCCGCGTATGACTTCGCAAACAGGTCGAAATACAAGGGCGAGGGCAGGGCCTTGGGGTCGCCCACTTCGATGCTGACGAGATGTTCGACCGTGATTTTGAGGTCGGCTGCGACCTCATCTACTTCTATGCTGCGCCGTTGGCGCTCAAGCGCCAGCAGGTGCCCTATTTTCTGGTGCCATTCTTCCATATGTTGTATCAATGCCAGTCCGGGCCGCTCAGACCTCGGGCAGACCGGCTGAAAGTCCGTCTAAGAGCTTGCGCGGCAAGCCGATGACATTATCCAAAGGCCCCTCGATAGAGTCAACTAAAAACGCCCCCATGCCCTGAATACCATAGGCCCCGGCCTTGTCCATTGGCTCCCCGGTGGATATGTACTCAAGGATCTCGCCTTCGCTCACTTTGTTGAACCGGACGATTGTCGTCTCAACTCCTGAGGCCAGTATCCTCCCGTTACGCACCAGGGCAATCGCCGTGCAGACCACATGCTTCTTGCCGGCCAAGGTAGTAAGAGTGCGAAAAGCATCCTCTTTTCCGGAAGGTTTGTCTAATACCGCTGAGCCGAGTACTACGGCTGTGTCGCATCCGATGACGACGGCGCCACTATGCTTCTCCGAGATCGACCTGGCCTTATCGGCGGCCAGGCGTTCGGCATAGCTGTAAGGATTCTCACCCTTGCGGATGGTCTCGTCGATCTCAGGCGCTATCTGCACAAACTCGATCCCCATGTCGTTTAACAGCTTTACGCGACGGGGGGAGCCGGAGGCCAACACGAGTCCATATCTTCTGGCCAGCCGCTCAACATTCGGGCTGGTCATGGTCGACAATGATAGTGACCGGGCCGTCATTGGTCAGCCTCACATCCATTTTGGCGCCGAATACGCCGGTTTCGGTTTTCAGACCGGAGGCAGCAACCAGTTCTACGAAGCGGTTATAGAGCCGCTGCGCTTGTTCGGGTTTCTGGGCTTGGCCGTAGCTGGGACGCCGGCCCTTGCGAGTGTCGGCGTAGAGCGTGAACTGTGAAACCACCATGATCTCGCCACCGATATCGAGCGCAGATCGATTCATTTTGCCCGCATCGTCATCAAAAATGCGAAGATTGACCGCCTTATCCGCTAGCCAGCCGCACGACTCCTCTGTATCTCCCTCGCGGGTAGCGAAGAGCACAAGCAGCCCGCGTCCGATCCTGCTGCCGCGTGTTTCGTCAATGCGGACCTCAGCCGATGACACTCGCTGTATAACCAATCGCATAATATCTTCGCCTTTTGCTCCGAGGCGCCAATATAGGCCCTCGAAACGAAAAGACAAATGTATTCGCACAACCGCCGTATGTTTAGTAAAATCGCTTGCTCCACACGCAACACGGGATTTGATTGAGCAGCATGAGGGAAGTCACAACCGCCATAGGCATCGACATTGGATCGGTGTCAGTCAAGCTTGCTGTCTTCGAGCACGGAGAGCTCACTCGCACGATCTATCGTCGTTTTTGCGGCGGTCCCTTCGAAACGCTTGAGGGAATACTCCGCGACGGGTTGTCCCATCTGGCCGGGCGGCCGGTATGGCTGGGAACTACCGGGATCGGCGGCAAGACGGCGCAGGCGATTTTCGGGGGTAAGTTCTTCGGTGAGATTGCCGCCCTGGCTGAGGGTAACTACGAGCTGGCGCCTCAGGCCAGAACGGTGATCGAGATGGGTGGAGAGGATTCCAAGCTGCTCCTCCTGGACAGCCGCAAGCGCCTTGTCAACGATTTTGCCATGAACGCCCAGTGCGCTGCCGGAACCGGGTCCTTCCTTGATCAGCAGGCGAATCGTCTGGGTATATCCATTGAGAATGAATTCGGACAACTGGCGCTCAGGTCGAAGCGGCCGCCACGCATTGCGGGGCGCTGTTCGGTCTTTGCGAAGTCCGATATGATCCATCTTCAGCAGGTCGCCACGCCCGACTACGATATTGTGGCCGGCCTCTGCTTTGCCGTGGCCCGCAACTTCAAAGGATCCATCGCCCGCGGTAAGCGCTTTGTCAAGCCTATAGCTTTCGAGGGCGGCGTCGCCGCGAACCCGGGAATGGTGAGGGCGTTCAGGGAGATTCTCGAACTGGCCGACGATGATTTGATCGTCCCGGAGCACTACAATGTCCTCTCGGCTGCCGGTGCGGCCCTCCTGGCGCAGTCAGATACGGCGGTAGTTGAGCACTTCGGTCCCGATGCGGTGACCCGGTATCTGAAGCACCGCCGACCAGCCCCCTCGACTCGGCAGGCTCTGCAATTTGACCACCCCGACCTCAAACACTACGAGATTACAACGGCTGAACCGCCGAAGGATATCGATGGTCGCGAGGTCTATCTTGGTATCGATGTAGGGTCGCTTTCGACGAACCTGGTGCTGATCGACGGCGACGATCAGGTCATCGCAAGACGTTACCTGATGACCTCCGGACGCCCCATCGAAGCCATTCGCCGCGGCCTGGCGGAGATCGGCGATGAAGTAGGTGGCAAGGTGAGGGTAAAGGCGGTGGGAACTACCGGATCGGGCCGCTATTTGACCGGGGATTTTGTCGGTGCCGATATTGTTCGCAATGAAATAACGGCCCAGGCCACGGCTGCCATCAACATCGACCCAAAGGTGGATACCATATTCGAGATCGGTGGGCAGGACTCCAAGTACATCGCCATCGACAATCAGGCCGTCACCGACTTTGAGATGAACAAGGCCTGCGCCGCCGGCACCGGGTCATTCCTGCAGGAGCAGGCCGAAAAACTCAACATCAATATCCAGGACGAGTTCGGCGAGCGCGCCCTGAAGGCCGAATGCCCGGTCGGCTGCGGTGAACGCTGCACCGTGTTCATGGAATCCGATCTTGTAGCGCACCAACGCAGCGGCGCGTCGCGCGATGATCTGATCGCCGGACTGGCCTACAGCATTGTCAGCAACTACTTGACGAAGGTCGTAGGGGACCGCCGTATCGGTGACCATATCTTCTTCCAGGGCGGGGTAGCCTGGAACAAGGCGGTAGTAGCCGCCTTTGAGCAGATGACAGGGAAACCGATTACGGTTCCTCCGCATCACGATGTTACCGGAGCCATCGGCGCCGCCATCCTGGCCCGGGAAGTTGCTCTTCAGGCTGACTTCACCGAGACCCGTTTTCGAGGTTGGGATCTTTACAAGCGTCAATACACGGTGGAGACCTTTACCTGCGAGGATTGCTCCAATCAGTGTGAGATCCATCGAGTCGACCTCGAGGGCGAGGACCCGCTGTACTATGGTTCGCGGTGCGGGAAGTACGATGTGGGAACAGAAAGACAACGGGGCGAACGCCCGCCCGATTATGTCAAGGTGCGCCAGCGCCTGCTGCAACGTCGCTGGCTCAGATACCCTAAGCCGGAGAAACCCAGAGGGCGCATCGGTATCCCTCGGGCGCTGCATTTCTTCGAATACACGCCGTTCTGGCTGGCTTTCTTCGAGTCGCTGGGCTTTCAAGTTGTCTTCTCCGACAGATCCAACCGGCGTGTGACCGAGGATGCCCTGGAGCTGTTCGCTGCGGAGACCTGCTATCCGATCAAGCTGGTCTACGGCCACGTGGCCAGCCTCCTGCGCAAAGACGTGGACTATGTCTTCCTGCCGTCGCTCATCAAAGCTCCCGGCGACAACGCTGATGACTCCAACGATTCATATATCTGTCCTTACGTTCAGGCGATAGGTTCGTCCGTTCGAACACGGTTTGATTTCGATGAGGCCGGAGTTCAGCTCGTGAGCACCCCGATCTATATCAGCTACAATCAGGAAGAACTTCGTCAGTCGCTGAGGCGGCTGGCGGAGCCATTCGGCCTGGGGCGTCGCGAACTGCAGAAGGCCACCGAGGCCGGACTCCGCGCCTATGCGAAGTTCAAGCAGGCCCTGCACGACAAGGGCCGCGAGATTCTCGACAGCCTTGAGCCCGATGAGAAGGCTCTTGTTGTCGTCAGTCGGCCTTACAACGGTTACGATCCCAAGCTTTCCCTCGAAATCCCGGACAAGATTCGTAATCTCGGATTCAAGGCAATACCGATCGATTTCTTCAAGCTCGACGACAGCGAGAAGGAGTTCCCGTACATGTACTGGCGCTACGGGCGCCGGTTGCTGGCTGCGGCCTCATGGGTTCGCCGGCAGCCGAACCTCTTTGCTGTGTTCATAACCTCGTTTGGCTGCGGTCCCGATTCATTTATTTCGCACTTTTTCCGCCGCGAGATGAGCGGCAAGCCGTATGTGCAGCTCGAGCTCGATGAACACTCGGCCGACGCCGGCCTTATCACTCGTTGCGAGGCCTTCATCGACTCGCTTCGTTTCTACGAGTACAAGCCACCGGTGGCAGAGTTCAGTCTGACAAACGATCGATTCAAGCCGTTCGAACGGGTGATCTACATTCCTTACATGTGCGACCACGCGTATGCCCTGCGAGCCGCCTTCGAACGCTACGGCCTGACTGCCGAAGTAATGGATGAGCCCGATGAGACCACTCTTGAGCTCGGCAAGAAGTTCACTTCCGGCAAGGAGTGCTTCCCCTGCCAGATAACCACCGGTGATGTAATCAAGTACATTCACCGAGAGGATTTCGATCGCTCCCGTGGAGTGTTCTTCATGCCCGGCGCCGACGGCCCCTG
Source organism: uncultured Ignavibacteriales bacterium (assembly GCA_964526835.1). GTDB lineage: Bacteria > Zixibacteria > MSB-5A5 > GN15 > FEB-12 > DAOSXA01. The sequence continues at coordinate 152,716 of CAZGMK010000002.1, read as the reverse complement.
TCGTTTCGGCCTGTACAGCCAGTATCACCGGATGATTCTCGATGAAATGGGGTACCGTGATGTCCCCGTGTTCTCTCCAAGTTCGGGGACCGGATACACCGAGTTCGGTCTTGATGGAACCGATTTTCGCAAGGTGGCCTGGAAGGGATTGGTATTCGTCGATCTGCTCATCAAGTGCCTGCACCGGATTCGACCCTACGAGATCAACAACGGCCAGACAGAGAAGCTCTATCTGAGTTACCTCAGCAGGCTCAGCCACGCCATAATCAAGGACGAGTCTCTCGAGGATCTCGCCGGGCAGGCAGGCCGTGACTTCGCCGCCATTCCGGTTATGGAGGGCCGAAAGCCCCTGGTAGGCCTGGTGGGCGAAATATACTTGCGCAATAACCGGTTCTCCAACAACCACCTGATTACCAAGCTCGAGGCTCTGGACCTCGAAGTCCGTTTGGCCACCTTCAGCGAGTGGCCGATGTACACATCGGCCGAGTATCGACGTGATTCCTTCCTGGCCCGTGATTTCCGCGGAATGATTGCCGGGCAACTGCAGGTTACTCTGCAACACCGCCATGAGCATAAGCTGGCCAAGGCATTCCACCGTCACATCGAGCTTCCGGAAGAGCGCCCGGTGGAGCAGGTTCTAAGTTCGGCGATACGCTATCTGCCGCGCGACTGCAAGGGAGAGGCTCTGCTGTCGATCGGCAAGGCCATAGAGATGTCCGAGGATGGAGCCTCGGGAATTGTCAACGCCATGCCCTTTAACTGCATGCCCGGGACTGTAGTCACCGGTCTGTCCAAGGGTGTAGCCGAGGATCTGGGCGGTATCCCATGGCTCAACATAAGCTATGAAGGGCTGCGTGACTCTGGTGAGGATACGAGATTGGAGGCTTACGCTGAGCAGGTCCGCTCGTTCGCCCGCCTGGCTCTGGCAGGGGACGGCGTGGCCAGGATCGCCCGAAAGAGGAGCTGAAACGAGGGCGTCGTCGTTTTCCTTGAATCGCGGCGATGGTTTTTGTATCTAATCAGGCAACCGGGCTGTGCAACTGAAGGCGGCGCAGCCGCCAGTGAATGTCAGGAACCAGGGTGCCGTCCGGGTGTTATTGGCGTGATCATAGTTATGAATGACGACAATTGGAATACAGGAGGCAGTTTATGAGCAAGCCAGTTGAAGTGACTGACGCAAGTTTCGACCAAGAAGTACTGCAGGCCGACGGCCCTGTCATAGTCGATTTCTGGGCGACCTGGTGTGGGCCCTGCAAGATGATTTCCCCGATTCTCGAGGAAATAGCGGCCGAGTACAACGGCAAGGTCAAGGTGGCCAAGCTCGATGTGGACTCGAATAACAAGACCGCCGGCCGCTTCAACATCATGTCAATACCGTCGGTGCTCTTCTTCAAGAACGGCGAGGTTGTCGACCAGATCGTGGGCGCGGTACCGAAGAACCAGTTGACCTCCCGTCTGGACAAGGTGCTCTCCTGACTCCGATCAGTACGGCGGTCGTTAAGACTTCGGCAGCGTCTCCCCGGGGCGCTGCCTTTGTCGTTGCGGGTGCCTGACCTATCGAGTAAGGGAACTTTCCTGCATACCTGGGCCTCTAATCAAGTGGACGTAATGACGTCAGCAGCATCCGCTGCTGACAGCAAGGAATGACAGCCGTGAACTGGACAGATCTGCTTTTCGTAGTTATCTTCGTTGCGGCGTGGCTGGTGTTGATGCGCCATGTCTTGCCGAAGCTCGGTGGTGGTGGCTGAGCCCCCGTCGGCGATGACCTCCAGGTTGGAGGAAAGGGCCCTCGGGGTTGCTCGCTGGAGCCGCCTGACGAGGACAAGTAGTTGCGGGGAAGCCGGTTAACTGCCGCCTTCAAACTGCCGATAGGTACTGAAGATGCGAGGCTTTTCACCATATCGTCAGACTCCCCCCCGGGGCTTCGGTTTCGGGCCGGGGGCGCTCTCGCCGTTCATCAAGTATGTCATCGTTCTGAATGTTGCCGTCTTCTTCCTCCAGTATCTTTATCAGCCTCTCACCTCGATACTGGGCCTCACGCCCGCGCGGTTCTTCAGCGAGTTTCCGAACCTGATCTATCAGATGTTCACCTACATGTTCCTGCACGGCGGGATTGGTCACATCTTCTTCAACATGTTCGTGCTATGGATGTTCGGAACGGAGATCGAATTCACCTGGGGCAGCAAGAGTTTCGCGCGCTTCTATCTGCTCGCCGGGTTGTCCGGAGCGCTGCTCACACTCGCGGCCAGCCATAACCAGCCCTACCCCATGATCGGCGCGTCGGCGGCCATTTACGGCGTCCTCGCCGCCTATTGGATCATGTTTCCCAACCGCATGCTGTATATCTACTTTCTGTTCCCGGTGAAGGTGAAATGGGCCATGCCCGGCATGATGCTGCTGGGATTCCTGTTCGGCGGCGCCAATGTGGCTCATTGGGCGCATCTTGGGGGCGCTCTATTCGGCGTTGCCTATCTCAGGCTGGACTGGCGTTGGGTGTACTTCGGACGTAAGATTAAAGAGTTGCGCGTAAAGCGGCAGGAAGCTAAGCTTCAGAAAAACCGGCAGAAGGCCGAGGATGTAATGAAGCGGGTCGACGAGCTTCTGGACAAGATCAACGAGGTTGGCTTCGAGAATCTCACCCGCGCCGAACGCAAATTCTTGGAGGAAGCCTCCTCGCACTTGTCGGACAAGAAGCCCAAGAGGTAGGCAGGGAGCCGCATGTCAAAACGGATATTGCTAGCTGAAGCTTCGGAGGCAATCCGAGGAGTAGCGGAGCCGGTACTCAGGCAGAATGGATTCGAAGTTATCGCCGTGCCCTCGGCTGAGCGGGCCTGTGGAGTGCTGGAACTTTCCCAACCCGACCTTATCGTTGCAGGAGCCGATCTGACGCTGCCCGGGGGACGTCCGCTGTATGAGAAACTACAGGCTGATGCGCGGACCCGCTCTATTCCGCTCCTGGTGATAGCGCAGCCGGAAGCTTCTCCCGAGAGCCTACCAGGGGAAAGCCTGATAACTCTCCCTCTTCAGCCAAAAGCCTTTCTGCAGAAAGTGTCGTCTATGGCTGACGCTGCTCGACGGACATCGGCGTCAGTCTCGCACGCGCAACAGCAGGATAGGGAAGTCGACGACGTAGTCGATGCCGCCCTGGGATTGGACCATATCGAGATCACTGAGTCCGAGGTGATGGATCAGACTACGCAGGTTCGGCTGACAAATGACCGCAAGAACCGAAGGAAACCTGATCTCGGCGAGGGCATCGAGGATCAGACCGACGACGACCTCATGCGCACCGGCCGTGTCGAGATAGTCAACATTGACGACGATAACACCGATATCGTGGCGCCGAAGCACAAGCAAAGGGCGCCGCAGGACCCTTCCGCATCGGGGAAACTGGAGATTCTGAGCGACGCGAACCAGTACGCCATGGAGTCTCCGGAGGATATGCACGCCGATTCCCGGTCCCACGACCATGACTATGAGTGGCTCGTGAAAGAGCTTCAGAATGAGGCAACTACACAGGAGTCTCCACAACCGACCCCCGAACCCGGGAAGAAGGTGTCGCGACAGCAGCGACAGTCGACGTCACAAGAGCTCGAGAATACCGCCAATTATCAGGACGGCGTGGCGGAGTTCATTGATGAGTTCAGGAAGGAAGTGGAGAAGATTCATCGGGATGAAGCCGATCGGGTTATCCTTGAAAAGCCTGAGACTTCTGAACCTGCTCCGCCGAGGACGGCCTCATCAACTCAGGAGCGTCGTTCCTGGGAGGACACCCTCGATCGAATCACTCCTGAACAGGTTGATCTTTTCTGCAGTCGATTTACCCGTGAGCTGGCCGATCGCGTAGCCGAGCGCATCGCCGCCAGGATCGACCCCGACAAACTCTTGCGACTCATCCGCGACGAGGTATTGGCGGAGGCCGGTCGCGCTCGGAAAAAATAGATCGACAAACGCCCCGTTTTTCCTAATATTCAGTCCGTTGCGCCAGTCGACTTATGCAACATCCAGGGCCTAGACAATGGTTGATGCTGGCCCGGTATCAGGCAACTTGAAGCGAAGTGACGCAGTATATGTTGAGATTCACTAGTCAGCTGCAGTTTCTGGCTCTGCTGGCCGTATCGGCCTTGATCTCCGTCTCGCCAGCAGCCCAGGATAACCACCTGTTCGGTGACCCTGCGCAGAGCACCCAGCCGGCCACCGACATGGTTCGGGCTCGGGTCGTATTCAGCTACGAACAGGTAGCTCCCGGGGAGGCCTACCCGGCCGCTCTGGTGGTTGCCATTGATTCCGGCTGGCACATCAATACCGCCTCGCCCTACCAGGACTGGCTGATCCCTGCCGATCTGCAATTCGATACCCTCACCGACCTCACTCCCTATGGGATTGAATACCCGCCAGGTGAAGATATTGCCCTGGCCGGTGAGAGAATCAGCGTTTGGAGTCATGAAGTCGTGATTCCCTTCATGATTGCGGTCGACTCCGGCGCCGCGGCCGGAGAGCATGTGCTGCCGATGACCTTCACCTACCAGCCATGCGATGACGAAAACTGTGTCCCTCCGGAGACGGTCGAATTGGCCATGACTGTAGCTGTCGGCGAGATGGGAGCCGCGATCAATGCCGATGTCTTTGATCGATCCCGGGCGAAGGCCGCGATCTCGGACAGGGAATCCGACCCGGAGGAGACCGTTGCCGGCAACGACATCCAGCGACTCGTGGATAAGTACGGCTTCTGGGGCTACTTCATCGCCCTGGGACTGGCCTTCATTACCGGGCTGCTGCTTTCGTTTTCGCCCTGCACCTACCCGATGATCCCGATTACGGTGAGTATCTTCGCGGGTCAGGAGCGCTCAGTGGGCAAGGGATTCATTATGTCGCTCTTCTACGTCGGCTCGATGGCACTGGTCTACGGACTGATGGGGATGTTAGTGGCCACTGTCGGCGGAGTCTTCGGGGCCTGGCTGGCTAACCCGGGCGTCGTGATCGCCATAGCGATTGTGTTCGTGCTTTTCGCCTTGTCAATGTTCGGACTCTATGAGTTCCAGGTGCCTCTGGCCCTTCGCCAGAAGCTGGGGACCAGAGCGGGCGGCGGGGGCATCGGCGGGGCCATTCTATTGGGCGTCGTGGCCGCCCTGGTCGTGTCTCCCTGCGTAGGACCCTTTGTAGCCGGCATTCTGCTGTACATAGCCACTTCCGGGTCGCCGGCCCTCGGATTCATCATCCTGTTCGTGTTTGCCCTCGGCCTGGGTACACTCTTTGTCATCATCGGGACATTCTCAAATGCCATCAATAAGCTCCCCGGCGCGGGTGAGTGGATGGAGCAGGTCAAGAGGTTCTTCGGGTTTGTGCTCTTGCTCATGGCCGTCTACTTCCTGCAGACAATCATTCCTGAATCCACGGTAGCGCTGCTGACCGGTTTGCTGCTCTTGGCTCTCGCTGTCTTCGGTGGTGGATTAGATCGGCTCACTCCTGATTCGGGCTTCTTCGCCCGGCTCAAGAAGTTCCTGGGAATCCTGTCCCTGCTCGTGGCTGTCTACCTTCTCTTCGGTCTTCTGCTCACCAGCGGATTAATCCATCCCCCTATGCAGCACTGGTGGTCGGGGGGAGGATCATCATCGATTGGGCAGCAGGCCAATATCGATTGGGAGGAGAATCTTGAGGCCGGTCTCGCCCGCGCGGGCAGTCAGGGAAAGCCTGTCCTGATCGACACCTGGGCCACTTGGTGTGTCAATTGCCGGGTGCTTGAGAAGAAGACTTTCGGAGACCCGCAAGTTGTCTCTGCCGCAGAGCGATTCGTGCCCATCAAGGTCCAGTTGGAGAAGGCCGATTCCCCTGGAACCCGGGCCTTCATGCAGCGCTTCGGGCTGAGGCAGTATTCACTGCCGACAACCCTTATGCTGGATTCCGAAGGGAAGGTCCGCAAGGTGCTCCCTGGTGTGATCGGTCCCGACGAGATGATCGAGCACATGGAGCAGGTCCATTAGGCTAAGCCTGTCGCCGCCCTTTAATGCATCCACAGTTCGTGTCACCAATTCACAGCGCCTACACCTTGACGGCCCCGCAGGCTGCGGGTATATTGGCCGTGAACCTGAAAGAAGGTGACTACGATATATGCCGCCAAAGAAGAAGAATCGATCGGTCATTGCTGTCTGTATTCAGGAGCCGCAGGAAGACGGTTCCCAGATGGAAATGGGGCCGATCAAGGGTGATGATCTGGCGTTCCTGCACCAGGGGTTTATAACCGACACTATTCGCCACGCATTGGCCGTAAGAGAGGCTGATACAAGGGTCTACTCCGTGGGAGTGAGCGGGCGCCGCAAGTTCATGAAGATTGTCCTGGACTACGTGGAGAAGACTTACACCGGCGGGCAGGCAGACCTCCAGCGCAAGCTGTCGCATCATGAACTCGAAAAGGAGCGCTGGGGTATCCGAATCGAGAAGGTCTTCGATGACTGCTTTGCGTCCGGCTACAAGGATGTTCTTGTGATTGGCTCGCGCACTCCGACTGTCAGTACCGCCATGATGACACGCGCCCTGGGTATGCTCAAGAAGTCAGATGCCGTCTTCGGGCCAACCCCGGAGGGTCGCTACTACGTAATCGGAATGCATGGCGAGGCCCGGATCAGGCTCTCGATGTTCGACTGGACATCGCCGTCGATATACTACGAAGTCGCCAATGCCTTCACCGAAGCCGAACTGGCCTGGTCGGAGCTGGAGATCTGGTATGCCGTCGAGTCCTCCGATGAACTTGAGATAATGGTCCGCGACATCAATCAGTTCCGTTTCGAGGATGATGAATTCACCGCCCGCGAAACCGAGCATGTTATGGAACGACTCCTCTCCAAATTGGGCGCCTGATTCCTATGGAAAGACTGCTGCAACGTATGAACTGGCTTCGGGTCAGGGAGTTGGTCCCCGATCAAATCGATACCGCTGTCCTGCCGGTCGGGACCGTCGAAGGACACGGACCCTCATGTATCGGCACCGACAATATCATTCCGGAGAGTCTGGCCCTCGACACGGCGGAGAAGCTCGATGCTATCGTGGCCCCCACCATCCCGTTCGGCGTGACCAAGTCGCTCTATCGTTATCCCGGGGGCATCACTATCGAGCCGGAAGTCTTCGGAGAGTATGTGCGTCAGACGCTGGTTTCACTGCATGACTCCGGCTTCGCCAATGTCTTCATCTTCAACGGCCACGGCGGTAACAACTCCTCTCTGAAGGAGATCGCTTACCGTTTCCATCGCGAGCGCGACTGCCGCGTCTGCGTCGTCCACTGGTGGGAACTTTGCTCGGACATGACTGTGGAACACTTCGGACACGCCGGCGGTCATAGCGGCACCGACGAGACGGCGATGGTACATGCTATCGATGCTGACCTGGTGGATAAGTCGGTCTACGACAGAGACCTGGCCTATTGGTATCGTCGCGGAGCCGATGTCTATCCTGTGCCCGGCTCGATTCTGCTCTACAAGGAAGACGAAGGCTACCCGGAGTTCGATCTGGAGAAGGACAAAGAGTACTACCGCAAAGTCGTTGATACTGTCGGCGAATTCTGCCACATGGTGCGAGACCGCTGGCGCCGATACGATCTATAGCACCCGGACCGGCTAAAACCTTTCGACATAAGTGATGCGTAGTTCGCGGGTGAAGGTATCGGATTCGCGCCGATTCACCAGCAAGTCCTTCATCAGCAATTCAAGTTCGAGGTTGTGCGTAAACAGCCACTTGATGCCGGCGTTCAGGTAGCCGCGTCCCTTGCCGGCGAACCTGCTGGCTTCCTCTTCACCCGCCTTCTCCAGCAAATCGTATGGGATATTCGAACGGTTGTCATTGAAGGCGGCATCGTACTCAAATTGCAGGGCCAGGTTATACTTGAAGGTAGCATCGAAACCGCCAAAGAAGTTCACATCCTTTTCGTCGTCGACCGAGTTCTCCATGGAGTAGTTCATCCCGACATGCCAGCCGGCGGTCCAGTCATAGAAGTAGAAGCTTCGCGACACGACCCCGTACAGGCCGCGTGACTTGAAGGCGTATCGCTCCCAGTGCTCGTTGTAGGGACCGGTTCCCTGAGAGTTGAAGCCGAGCGAAAACGCCGGGAAGTAGTCCTGCTCGTCGATTACCCGCAGCTTGATATTGAACTCGATGCGCGGGTTCCAGTTAGGCTCGTAGTTGGACAATACGCCCTCGCCGCCGAAGGCTATACCTAGCGTCAATCGGTTGGACAATCCGATGTCGGTGTTGACAATTGCTCCGCCCTGTGAATAGATACGGAATCCGATGTTGAAGTAAGCCCGGGGGAGAGTCCCGGCTGTCGGCATGTCTATCAGCCAGCGCGGCGGAACATCATAGAGACTGCTCTGCGCCCGTTGCCAGTCGCTCTGCTGGGCCAGTGACGGCAGCGCCATGAGCGGAAGTATGAGTACGAGAAGAGTCCTCTTCAGCATAGTTGCGACCTTTCCCTGGCGGCATAGTATCAATCCTAAGTTCCATCGGCAGGTGGGCCAAGTCAAATAAAACCCGACAACAGGAGCAGTCCTGCCCCGGTCGAGGGGCTATTCCACCCCCGCCAGCTTCCCGAAATGTACCCCCAATTTACGCGCCACCGGGCCGGGTTTGAAACGAAGGCGCCGTCGACCACTGCGAATCTCGCCGACCGGCATGATCAGCTTCAGTGACGACGAAATGAACACCTCTTTCGTCTGCTCCAGACGCGCCATGGGGCAAACAGACTCGCGTACATCCAGCCCCAGTCTACCCGCTTCCCGCAGAACGATTCTCCTGGTTACGCCTTCAAGGCATCCGGCCGAGCTGGGGGGAGTGTGGACTACACCATTCTCCACCCAGTAGATGTTGGCCGAGGTCACCTCGGCCACGTTGCCGCGCTGATTCAGCAGCAGGGCATCGTCATAGCTCCGATCGTGCGCCTCGCGCAGCGCGGCGGCATTTATGGCGTAAGAAATGGTCTTGACCTGGCGGAACTCGGACAGATGGTCCACCCTGAAGTTGGAGACGAGTAACCGAAAGGGCTCGGTGGGCAACTTATGCCGAGCGGCGCTGAGGATAACCTGTGGTTTGCCCTGTCGCCCCAGCCAGCGCGCCGACTCCCCGGCGGTGACAGTCAGGCGCAATTTCTTGATTCGCGATGGATGCCTCCGCAGGGTACGGCGCATCCGCTCGATCAGCGTCGGCCGGTTAACCGGAATGGTCAGCCCGATTGTTTCGGCGCCCGAGTATATCCGGTCCAGGTGCTCGTCTACGAAAACCGGCTGATCGTCGATCGCCAGGAAGGTCTCGAAGAGTCCCTCGGCATAGAGCAGGGCATTGTCGAAAACCGAGACCCGCGCCCCGGCCTTCGTGACATAGCGTCCGTTGATCGTCGTGACTGTCTTCACCATTCGACTGCATCCGCGGCCACGTCCAGGGCCAGCAGCATGGCCGAGGCCTTCAGTTTCATCTCATGCCATTCCGCCACCGGATCGCTGTCGGCCACAATCCCGCCACCGGCATGGGCCCGCCAGAGGCCATCCTGATGAATCATCGTCCTGATGGCAAGATTGAAATCGGCCCGGTCGCCCTGGATATACCCGATGGCTCCCGTATAGATACCTCGCGGGACCGTCTCCAACTCGCTGATGATCTCCACCGCTCGTCTCTTGGGCGCTCCGGTGATCGAACCGCCCGGGAGCAGCGCACGGAAGATATCGGCGTAGCCGCGTCCGTCCTGCAATTGCGCCGAGACATCGCTGACCAGGTGGATAACCGTACTGTAATCCTCGGCCCGAAACAACTCATCAACCCGCACGCTGCCGGTGCGCGCAATCCGGCCCAGGTCGTTGCGTTCCAGATCGACAATCATCAGCAACTCGGCGCGGTCCTTATCGGAGGCAAGCAGACGGCGGCGGTTTTCGTTGCGTTGATCATTGTGGCGTCCTGCGCTGATTGTCCCCTTGATCGGGCCGGTGGTAATCCCTCGGCCGCAACGTTTGAGCATGCGCTCAGGAGATGAAGACACCACCTGGTAGTCGCCGAAGTTCATCCACGCGGCGTACGGCGCCGGGCTGAGCTCGCGCAGCCGACAATACACCGCCCACGGCTCGATCTTCGATTCGACATCGATCCGGGTCGTGAAGTTGGCCTGATAGATGTCGCCCTCGTGAATGTGGTGCTTAATTCCTCGGACCTTGTCGGTGTATTCGTCGTGCCGGCAAACAGCCCGCGCTTTCCCACGCAAGGGCGCGTTGTTGTCTTGCAGGGCCGCTGCCGGCTGTGACAATCTCAGCCCCGACTCACCACTGTACTCACCAGTCTCGTGGTCTAGTGTCAATACTGAGTCATAGAAGTAGAAGTGAACCAGTGGCAACGAATCACGCCGCGCCGGCAGGTCCGGGGCCAGCCAGGGGAGAGAAGCTTCGTAGCTGATGAACCCGACCGCGTAGCCGGGCCAGTCGGCGCAGATCTGTTCCAGCAGCTCCGGCCAGAGACGGGCTTCTGTCGTCAGCGTTCGCCCTTGCAGGTGATAGCGGAGGATCTCGCCACCGAGCATCAGTTCTCCGACCGGGCGATGCGCCAGCAGTGAGTATCGGCCCCGGTCACCGACGGCCAGGGCCGAGTCCAGCCAGACGGCCCCGGGCTCATGTTGCATCTCATTCGCCGCAGAGAGTAGGGCCATGCGTTGATGGTCGACGGTTGATTCGACTGAGGACATTGAGCCAAACAGCACAGCCGGCCTTCGCTTGTCAAGCTCCTCTGTTAGATTGACTGCGGGTCGGGCTTGTCGTTTCTTGGGCGCCATGGATGCTTTGCGCCTGCTGCTGGTTCTGGGCGTTATTATCCTCGGGCTACGCCTGAAGGTTCCGGTCGGCATAACTCTGCTGGCGGCGGGGGGAAGCGCGGCGTTGCTCTACGGCGTAGCGCTGGCCGATCTCGGCCTGGCCTACTGGCACCTGGTTCAGTCGGAGCGCTTCCTCTTCCTGCTGACCGTTGTTATCCTGATCACCACTCTCGGCAGCCTGCTGGGTCGCCTAGGATTCCTTGATCGCCTCTCGGTTGCCTGTCGCAGTTTGCCCGGTGGACGTCGCCTGGCGGCCGGGTTGATGCCGCCACTGGTGGGTCTGATGCCCATGCCGGGTGGTTCGTTGCTCTCGGCCCCGATGGTGGGGCAGGTGCTTGACGATCCCAGGTATTCGCCCGAATTGAAGACCACGACCAATTACTGGTTCCGTCATGTCGCCGAGTTCGCCTGGCCGGTGTACCCGGGCCTCATCCTGACCGAGGCTATGACCGGCCTGCCGCTGGGGAGTGTGGCCCTGCTGCAACTGCCGATGACTTTCATCATGATCGCTGTCGGCATCCTTATCTACATCCGGCGCATCGAACCCGAACCAATCGCGCATCCGCATCCGGTGAAAGCGGGCGGGCAGATTGTCTCGGCTATCTGGCCGATTGTTCTGGCCATCGTCATATATGCGATTACCGGCATCAATCTCAACTGGGCGGTGCTGGTTGCCCTGGTGGCATTGATAGTCACCGCCCGACCGGCGCGGGTGCACCTGGTGGGTGCGGTTAGGGAAGGCATTTCGTGGAAGCTTATCCTGATGGTTTTCGGTGTCCTGTCGTTTCAGTCGGCGCTCGAGTTGACCGGGGCGATCGAGTCGATACCGCGCCTGGCGACCAGCTACGATTTGCCGCCTGAACTGGTCATTTTCATGGTCTGCTTCACGGCCGGTCTGCTGACCGGGATGGTCTCGGCGTTCATCGCCCTTGGCTACACGATCCTGGCCGGTTTCCTCTATGATCCGGTGATTGTACCGGGCCATATTCTGTTGGCCTACGTGTCGGGCTTCCTGGGCATCATGCTGTCCCCGGCGCACTTGTGTCTGATCCTGACCAACGAGTACTTCGGCAGCGACCTGGGGCGAGTGTATCGCCTGCTGATACCTGCTGCGGTTCTTCTGGCGATCTGCGGGCTGGGTTTGTACTACAGCGGCTGGCCGGGGCTGTTTTAGGTTGGTGCGCGAGGGCTGCTCTGGAGTTTCAGTCGATGCTGAGTGTCGTCTTTGACATTCATAAGAAAACTCCCTAAATCCCCCTTGTCAGGGGGACTTTGAAAAGGCCGGCGGGGCGAAATATCTTCCGCCCGTACAACCGGGCGGGTTCGGTGTAGGGGCAAATAATCATTTGCCCGCTGACGTGGGACAGAAGGCCCTGACGCTCCGCGTCAGCAATGGGCCGCGGAGCGGCCGGGGAGGCGTTGCACCGCAGAGCGGATGCAACGAGGGGAGGGGGATCCGAACCGCCCCCAGCTTTGCCGACCTCTTTCGGAAAGGGGCTGACATACACCTGCCGGCGATCAGGGCTTTTTAACCATTTGTTGGGCATTTCGTTACAGCGAATTGGGTTCGTTTCCTCGTTTTTGGGGTTTTGCTGCAAGGTCTTGTCGCGATTTTGGTCTGTTGGGCGGATAGTTGGCCATACATGTGGTGCGATGGTAGTGTTTTGGAGCGGTTTGGCAGGGGAAGTGGGGGGATTTTTTGTTGTGAATCCGGCGATTGGCTGTACATTTCATTCAGAATCAATGATTGGAGTGATGGGAGCAGAGGTGGCCTGCTCGTCGGATGATAGAGACGGGCATAGCCGAGCATGACATGTGGTGGCAGTTACCGCAGGGCGGAAGCCCCGCGCTTCCGCCAATTGGTCGGCTATGACGTGGATGGCAGCAGCGCCGGGCTCCTGCTGGCCGTGGATTGTCCACTTGCCAATAGTGATCTGATGGCCTATAGTTAGCACGAGGATACGCAAGACAGCGATAGAAGGAGTCAACGAGCGGGGAATCTCGTAGTAAAGGGCACCAACAGTTCGCGGCGGCGAAGAACGATTCAGGCTGTCGGCAGGAAGTCCATTGGTGATCGCAGCGGGGTGACCGGGTCGCATAGAGAGGAGACAAGATGATTGGACGAGCAGTTGTATTGCACCTGGCGTTTGCATTGGCACTGTCGGCGATGGCAGTGGCGGACCAGACGACTGATGAGTCCGCCGATGAGGGCCTGAAGTCTCTATTCGGGCGGGCTGTCGCCGAAGAGGTTTTGCAGATCGGTGACCTTTTCAGCTTCGACGTGGCCAACGAGTATTTGTGCGTTCTTCGCAAGCCGGACGGGGATGAGAGTTCGATCTTCGAGGTTTACAATATCTTCACTCGGGAGAAGCTCTGGTCGGTGCAGCGGCCCGCACGGAACTTCCGGATCAACCGTGGCCCCCGGCCAAGTGTGGTGCTGTACCATTACATACCTTACGAGCGAATCAATCTATGGGTTTATGACTTGTCGGGGGAGCATCTGTTCGACATGCCGGAGGCGGAATGGGGTTTGGTTGGGTCGCCTTCGGGCGAGTACTTCTGTCAGAATGACTGGGACCTCGGCTCGGCCACTGTCTGGGATCGTTACGGCAATGAGCTGTTTATTAAGGATGTTCAGGGTCCGGATTTCAAACCACTGGCTTTTGATGATACTATTGTCCTCTTCACTAGCTGGCAGGAGGTTCGGTTCATCCAGGTGCCGTCCGGGAGGGTCATAGATTCAATGCAACCCCTTGATCCCATCGGGGGTGCGCCCAGCATAGTAGTATCACCGTTCAACAGTCAGGCATTGATTAGCTGGCCGAGAGAAGGCCTGTCGCACCATGGCTTCTATTATGATTCGCACCTAAGAGTCGTCTGGGAAGATGAAATGCGGAGTCGAGCGGCAGCTTTTTCCACCGATGGCCGGTACTTGGTCACCTTGGCTGGGGGAATCCGAGACACGATCTACTTATCCCTCTGGACGGCATATGGTCGAGAGCTCGTTTGGCGACTACGGTATCCGTTTACGGGAGAAGATCGAGTTGGCTCCTGGCCTCGCATCCAAATCATCGACGGCCTGATTTCCATCCCGACAAGCGCCTCTCCCTACGCTGTAGGGAGCCATTCGGTTCGATCGAGTCCGCTATTCCTCGTGCGATTCAAGACCAGGGACGGCTCGTTGATATCCGTCGCCCATGAGAACCGTCTGATGGCTGTGACCTTCGCGAACGACAGAGTGGCTACGGTGAGTTTGGAATCGCCTGTCGAGCCGGGAGGCATTACACTCCAGGAGTGGGAGCACGGCCATGAGGAGTGAGATGACAACGATATTGTGCGTCCTTGGCGTGGCAGTATTGACTGGTTCGGGTTGTCTCGCCTCAGCGGCGGTATGGCCTTTGTCCGGTTGGGATTGGCAGCCAGATACGATTACTTCGCCATATGGTATAAGGCAGATAAGCGGTGACTTCAGCTATCATTCAGGAATCGATTTGAGGGCATCCTGGGGCACGCCCGTATACGCGTCCGATGACGGATATGTTCATGCCTTTGGATGGAACCATCCCAGCAAAGGGAACTGGATTCGATTGCGCCATGAAGACTACGGTGCTGTTTTTGAGACAGACTACTTCCACCTACAGGACCATGTCGTCGATTCAATGGGCCAACCTGTTTCCCAGGGCCAGTTGATAGGCTATTCGGGCAATCGGGTCGGATAGAGAGGAGACAAGATGATTGGGCGAGCGATTGTATTGTACCTGACGTTTGCATTGGCATTGTCAGCGGTGGCAGTTGCGGATCAAACGACTGATGAACTGGTCGACGAGGGGCTGAAATCTCTGTTCGGCCGGGCTGTTGCCGAGGAGGTCTTGCAGATCGACGACCTTTTCAGCTTTGACGTGGCCAACGAGTATCTGTGCGTCCTTCGCAAGCCGGACGGGGATGAGAGTTCGATCTTCGAGGTCTACAATATCTTCACTCGTGAGAAGCTCTGGTCGGTGCAGCGGCCCGCACGGAACTTCCGGATCAACCGTGGCCCCCGGCCAAGTGTGGTGCTGTACCATTACATACCTTACGAGCGAATCAATCTATGGGTTTATGACTTGTCGGGGGAGCATCTGTTCGACATGCCGGAGGCGGAATGGGGTTTGGTTGGGTCGCCTTCGGGCGAGTACTTCTGTCAGAATGACTGGGACCTCGGCTCGGCCACTGTCTGGGATCGTTACGGCAATGAGCTGTTTATTAAGGATGTTCAGGGTCCGGATTTCAGCCCTGTTCCGTTCAACGATTCAATCGTCATATTTTCCTCGTGCCAAGAAGCGAACCTGGTCCATGTTCCTTCGGGCGCTGTTTTGGACTCGGTGCCGCCGGAGGAAGGGTTCTCCTCTATTCCGCCCAAGATTATTGCCGCGCTGAATAGCTCTCAGGCGTTGCTGAGCTGGCAGGCACGCGATTTCACGCGCACGGTCCATTACATTGGCCGCGATTTACGAGTGGCATGGCAGCGAGATTTGCATACGATAGCGGGTGCCTTTTCCGCCGATGGTAGTCGCCTGGCAGTTCTCCACGGACGAATGCGAGATACGGTCAGGCTCTCGCTGATTGATATCGACACCGGGACGCCTCGGTGGAGCAAGATGATGCCGTTGAGGGTTGATAATTGGATGGGTTCGACGCCGCGAGTCCGGTTCGTCGGCGGCATCGTTTTTGTGTCGACACATGAGCGGCGCTTCACAAGCTATGGCAGGCGCGATCCCCAGAGCCGAACCGTTATGGCCCGACTCGATGGCTCTGCCAGGAGTTCGGTTGACTTTGCCATCAGGAACGGCCCAATCATCGCAACGTACATTCAAGGCCGGCTTGCCTTAGTTCAGCTTAGCCCTAACGTTGAGTCTAACCGGATAGCGATTCGGGAGTGGGAGTATGATACGAAGGATTAAAGTCAGACACTGTCTTGGAATTGCGGGCTTGCTCCTGGTCGTTGCCTCTCCTGATTCTGCGCGCGCAACCGTATGGCCCGTGTCGGGCTATGACTGGTTGCCGGACACGATCACTTCGCCCTACGGAATCAGAAGACTAAGTAGCGGCGTCAAATACCACTCGGGCATAGATATCAGAGCGCCCAATGGTTCGGCCACACTGGTATTCGCTACTGACGCTGGCAAAGTAGTGGACTCGGATTATCATCAAGTCAAGGGGCACTGGATTCGAATAGAGCATGTCACGAGCGATACCCCTCCCCAGACGTATGACACAGATTACTTCCATTTGAGCTCTAGGATAGCCCAAGAGGGGAATTTGGTCTACGAAGGGCAACCCATTGGCTATGCAGGCAATACGGGTCATAGTGGGGGCATTCATCTTCACTATGGTTACAGACTATCTCCCACTGCCATCTACAAAAACCCCATGCGACACCTGCCGTACGCCGACTCCACATACCCGGACCTGTATTCTTACAACTTACCCGATGTCGAATACAATGACTTCGGCTGCATAGACAGAATCGAGCTCCATACAGCCGTCAGCGCCAGGGAGATGGATTTGTGGCTGGTGTACGTCCCCGTGCACCAGCTCAACCCCTCGTGCCCAGACGAAAGAAGGACGTTGGCAGACGAGGACGTCCGCCAACCACTGACACCGGAGGCGACGCTTGAGAAGATCAACTACTGCCATGCGAATCCTGTTCGGCGTGGCTTGGCGGTGTCACCCGGAGAGTGGGTGTATTCAAGTTACAACTGGTATGAGGGAGTTACGGATGTTCCGATCAGGATTGACACATTTGGCAGTTGATCGCGATGATGGATATTTCACACAGCAGCTGTGGGCCACCCAGCGGGGAGAGGTTGATTCACGGGCACGAGCAGTCAACCCCGCCCAACTGTAGCCCGTGTACAGGTGCTATGCATGCAACGAGGAGGGGGCCCAGGACAAGGTTTCAGCAGGCCCGCCCCCTGCGCAGAGCCTGCACAATCGCCGCAGACCGGCCCGAAAGTGCTTGCGCAAATAGCTAAGATGTTGTATGCTAAGGCATTAGCCGCCCGACAAAACGCCTCGCCCCGGGAACTTAAGCGGCCGTTTTCAGTACAATACCATAGAACGCCAAGCCAGAGGAATGGCATGACCGAAAAAGCACACAAGAAGACTGAAAAGCAGATAGATTACGAGCTCATGCGTTCTATCCAGAACGGCGATATGGTCGCGTTCAACAAGATGGTCGATCGGTACAAGGGTCGCCTGATGAATGTCATCGGACGTATGCTCTCCAGCCCGCAAGAGGCCGAAGATATTGTCCAGGAGACTTTTGTCAGGGTCTACCAACACCGGCAGTCGTTCAATTTCAAGCACTGCTTTTCGACCTGGATTTACACGATCGCGCTGAACCTGGCTCGTAATGAACTGCGCAAGCGCAAGAAGTTCAAATTCTACGATATAACCGAGATGCAGGGCAACGAGTCCGAATTCGCAGTCGAGATGGACCTGCCCAGCCGTCTCCCCGAGGTCCTCAAGGATGCAGTGAAGAACCTCCCGGAGAAGTACCGCACCGCCTTTATCCTGCGTGATGTACAGGAGATGCCTTACGACGAAGTCGCCAAGGTGCTTTCGGTGCCGCTGGGAACGGTGAAGTCGCGAGTGAATCGGGCCCGCGTGATCCTGCGTGAAAAACTGAAACCTCGAATGGAGGAACAGAATGCGCTGTCGAAAGGTACGCTCCTGCCTGTCAGCCTATTGTCGTGAGGAACTGACCGGGCGACGCTACACGGCGGTGAGCGAGCATCTCCTGAATTGCAAGTCCTGCAGGGCTGAGGAGGAGGTGTATCGGCAGATGTATGCGGCGGTGGCGAAGATTCCATCGATGCCGGTCTCGACCGATTTCAACGCCCGGCTGCTCGACCGTGTGGCTCAGGAACGTTTCGCCGAGACGCGGACCCGGGCCTACCTGCCGAAGTCAGCGCCGCTGTTCTCCTGGCGCAAGGGGGTTCCAGTTGTTGTAACGGCTTGCCTGGCGATCTTCGCAGTTGTCAGTATGATGCCGTCGACCGATCAGCCCGGCTCGCGCGTGCTGGCCGGGGACTCCTCCGACGACTCTTACCTGACGGTACAGCCGGTCAGCAACCCCAACATGACCGTACGGATGCACAAGGACTGGTCGCTGGATCGTCAGCTGGCCCATACTCAGCGGGCGAACCGGATTTCGAACAACCTGATGCCGGTCGGCAGTTTTGGGCGCAGTTACGCCACGCCGGTCAGCACGGGGGCGCCGGTGACAGGACGTCCGGTACCCTATCTGAGACAGAATCTGCAGGTGCGCCCGGTTTTGAAGACATATGTTTTGCCGGCGAGCACTGCCAATCAGGAGGGTGATAAGCCATATTGAGATTGATCAAGGACTTCCTCCCAGCCGCCAGAACAGTATCCACGCCACTGCTTCTGGCGGTCCTTTTTTGCCTCAGTGCTAAGGCGGCCGACAGCACCCTGGCCGCGATGGAGAACTCGCTGTCGGAGTTGATCTTCCGCGTCTCCCGTTCGGTGGTGACAGTGGAGGCCTCGCGTCCGGTCGGCAGCAACGCCTTGTCCGGCGACAGCGGCGAATCGCTGCAGCAGTTGATCTCGTCCGGGCTGGTCGTCGACTCATCGGGGCATGTTTTGACCGCTGCTTCCAGCGTGGTGGGTTTCGATCACATAACCGTGAGCATCGACAACGACATTATCCCGGCTCGCGTTGTCGGCATCGACTATCAGACGGGCCTGGCCCTTCTCCGATCCGATCGACCGGCCGGCGAACCGGCTGTCCTGTCGCGGCAGCATGGCTGCGCCGGAAAGATGATTGTCGCGCTGGGCAACTCGATGGGTGTTCGCGCCTGCCCGTCAATCGGCTTCTGCGCCGGGTTCCGCCCCGACGGCATGCTGCAGTTCACGACCACGATTACGCCGGGCTCTCTGGGCGGGGGAATCTTTGACTTATCGGGGTACCTGGTCGGGGTGATTGTCGATGGTCTCGGCGACGGCCGTGTGGCCGAAGCCGCCCTGGCGGTGCCGGCCCACAAACTGCCGACCATCATGCGCTATTTGAGTACACGCGGTGATCGCGAGGCGGGTTACATCGGCATCAGCACCGTGGATATCGAGATCACGCCCGGACTGGAGATATCTCTTCCGACCCGTCTGGCATCCACGACGGCCGACCATCAGCAGCTACTTCATCGTGCGGCGTTGATCACCGATGTCGTTCCCTCATCGGCCGCCGAGCGCGCGGGTCTGCGCCGGGGCGATCTGCTGTTCAGTATCAACGGGTCGATCATCCATTCGGCCTGGGAGTTGATGTACATGGTTCAACGGCAGAAGCCCGGTGCGGTCATGGAGCTGGGCCTGATAAGGAACAGCCAGCAGCGGTCCGCCCGTATACATATCGGCCGGCGCACGATCAGCCCAGGGGTGGTCTTTCGGAATCCCGTTGATACGACCCTCGGCCCCGCCTCATCATCGGACCAATCGATTCTTCAGCGGATCGAGAATCTGCGACGCGAGCTCGAGGATCTGGAGCGACAGGTCCGCGGGCGATAGCCCCGGCCAAATTTCCCGTTGCCGCCGGAGTGTTCGGGACCTTATATATCCACAATGCATGATTCGTTTGACCGGCGCGCTTTCCTCAGTAACGTCCGGCGATTTCGGCCGGAGCACGATACGCCGTCCCGGATTGCGGCGATGTACTCTGCAGCGATAGCTGTTGCCGATAAGCAGTGTCAGAACATGGTTGTCCGGACCGGGCAGGAGTCCGGAGTGGATCGCCGAGCGCTGTACGAAGTCGTGCTGCAATCGTATTTGTTCCTCGGGTTTCCAAGGACGCTCCAGGCGGCTGATGTTCTCCTGTCGGCCTGGCCGCGAGCGGCGAGTGGCGAGCCGATTGCCTCGCAGTTGCGCCCGGTATCGGACGAGGAGGGACGCCGCTGGTTCGACCGTGGCATGGACTTGTACGGTCGGGTGTACGGCAGCAACGGCAACCTCCTCAAGGAGAGAGTAGAGCGGATGGCTCCGGAGATCTTCCGCTGGATGGTTATTGAGGGCTACGGGAAGGTACTCTCTCGGGGTGGACTTCCGGCTGTGGATCGCGAGCTGGCTGTTGTCGCTTGTCTGATGGTCGAGAATCATGCGCCGCAATTGCATAGTCACATGCGGGGCGCCCTGAATGTCGGTTGTTCCGGGCAGCTTCTGTCTACAGTCGTCGATGACCTCGGCGCGGCCGTGGGTCCGGGTTACGCTGTCGCCCGCGGGATCATGGAGAGGTTGCAGACAGCCGGATGAAACGCCCTCTGAAGATCGCCGGGATTATGGTCGGCGCCCTGGCCTTGATAATGGTGGGCGCTTGGGTCTGGCTGCTCCATATGGGGGGAGTGCGGACAATCGTCCAGTGGCAAGTCGACAAGCTGACCGGCCCGGGAAGCCATTTCGCCGTGTCGATAGGCCGAATCGAAGGAGATATCCTCAACGAGATTGTTGTCAATGATGTTGTCGTGTCGTACACCGGCCCGGAGCAGCAGTATGATATGTTGCGCCTGGAGCGTCTCAGTGCGGGCTACTCATGGCGAACGCTCGTCTCGGGACGATTCGTATTCGACTACATTATCCTCGATACCGCGGACCTTATGCTGGTGCAGGATAGCGCAGCTGGTTGGCTTCTGCCCCGGATGGGAGGAGATAGCCCGGAGGAAGGCGGTGGCGGTGTACCGGAGATATCTGTCGATCGTTTCATAGTTGATGCAGCCAGCTTCCACTTGATCCGTGGCGCGGACACTACCGCCGCCGAACGAATTCACATCCAGCTGGCCTTCGAAGGCCGCGATGAGACCTTCTCGGTCGATGTGGGCAGCGCCCGGGCCGATTTGATTCACGAGGGGATTCCCGTGAGTGTGTCAGGGGGCGTGGTCACGTTCTCCAATGAACGCCTGACCTTCCTCGACCTGGGCCTTGTCAGTCGCCGGACCCGTGTGGGCCTGGACGGTAGCGTGACATTCGACGGTACTCCCGCCGGGGTCGTGAGCTTCACAAGCGACAACCTTGATCTCTCCGACGTCACCGCCTACCTGGGGCCCCGTCTGACCGGGGTGCTTGATCTAAACGGCGAGGTCATGTTTGACGGCGTCGATCTGGACGGTTCGGTCGACGTGGGCGGGACTTTCATGTTCGCGGAATTCGAGAACCTCCTGGTGGACTTCCATTATCGGGACAAATTGCTCGAGCTGGATACTCTCTACGGCACTGTGCTGGGGCAGACCGCAATCGACGGTCGCGGGTGGATTGATTTCGGCTCTAAACCGGAGCGCTACAGCCTGTACGCCCGGCTGAAGAACTTCAACCTGAACCGACTGGTGGAGGGCACGTTTGAGTCCGACCTGACGGGAAGCATCGATCTCGAGGGACGCGGCCTGGGAAGCCGTTCCCTTCGCCTGGACATCGGCTGCAAACTGCACGAGTCCAGTTTCGACGAGTATCCGCTGCAGGATGCCGCGGGAACGATCATAGTAACTGCCGACTCGATCTTCTTCGCGGATTCGTTCGAAGTCCACTATTACGAGAATGTCTTCTATGCCGGGGGCACGGTCGTCTATTCAGGTGACATGGACCTCGTTGTAGTCGCCGATCTCGAAGACCTTAGCCGATATCAGGGCAAGCTCTTCATCGACGACCTTGCAGGACGCGCCCATGCCGAAGCGCATCTCACCGGCAGAACCTCTGATCCGGATCTGCAGGCGATTTTCACTTCCGATTCGATCTGGATTTACGAGTTGCTGGCGGACAGCTTCCAGGCGGCAGGGAAACTCGATCGCTTCCTGACCGGGCGGCAAGGGAATCTCGAGATCACGGCGGTCGGCGGGAGCGCGTGGAATATGCCCTACGACACGATCTACGCCCGACTGGGGTTGGACTCGAATTTGGTGGGCATACACAGTCTTGCGACTCGGATGCCGGATTCACGGCTGATGGCTAGTGGCTCGCTTGATTATTTGGCCGCACCGATGAGACTGACTCTCGATACCCTGCACGCCACGCTTCTCGAACGCGAGTTCTATAACAGGGACCAGCTCCGAATTCGCATAGACTCTCTGGGGTTCATCTTCGATACGGTTAGCCTGGCGAATTCCAGGGCTTCGCTGGATGCCTCCGGGAGGTTCAACTACGACCAG
The DNA here is from genome assembly GCA_964526835.1 of uncultured Ignavibacteriales bacterium. Classification (GTDB taxonomy): domain Bacteria; phylum Zixibacteria; class MSB-5A5; order GN15; family FEB-12; genus DAOSXA01. The sequence goes on along the minus strand of CAZGMK010000002.1, from coordinate 130,702 downwards.
TCCATGCAGCTTGAGCTGGCCTTACATCGCCTGCCCATGGGACCGTGGTTGAGTGCTCTCGGCTACGATTATCCAGTCGATGGGCTGGTGTCCTGCGAGGCTGTGCTCGACGGTTCCCTGGATGAGCCGTTGTTTGAACTGGGCGGGCGGATCGACTCGCTGCGCTACGAAGACCTGATCCTCGGTGACCTCATCGCCGGTATTAGCTATCAGGACACCGAACTGAACATCGACAGTGTGCTGGTTCGGTCCGACTCGGGCAGCTATCGAGCTGAGGGCTTCGTGAGTGTGAATCTGTCATTCACCGAGGAAGGTATCGAGCGTTTCCCTGATTCGCCTATGGAGATCCGAATTACCGCCTCCGATACGCGATTCGATCTGGTGCCGGTGCTGCTTCCCGCTGTAGAGGAACTTGATGGGATCTTCCAGGCCGACTTCGAGCTCAGCGGGACTCCCTCGAGTCCGAGCCTGAGCGGAAGCGCGTCGGTGAGTAAAGCTCGGCTGAAGTACTTTGATCTGGTTCAGCCGGTATGCGCCGACTCGGCGGTGATTCGAATGCAAGACAGCCAAATCGCAATCGATAGCCTGTCTGCCTATGTGAGGTCAGACAGAAGGAACGGCCGGGCTTACGCTCATGTTTCCGGCCACCTCGAGTTCCTGACCCTCGACAGCCTCTACTACAACCTGAATATACGGATCCCGAGAAGCCTTCCCTTCACTTACGAGCTCGACGACATTGTCGGTCGTGTGCAGGGCGACCTGAGACTCCGCGGCAACGCCCCGCCGACGGTCAGCGGCGACATCCAGCTCCTCGAGATGAAATACCGCGTACCGTTCGAATCGGGCGGCTCGCAGCAAATCGTCGACGAGGATAGCTGGGATCTGAACTTGAATGTGAATATCCCCTCCGGCTTCTGGATCCAGAACGAAGATATCGATGCAGAGTTCTCGGGCGACCTGCACGTAATTCGCAATAGCGGTATTTACCGAATGATGGGCGAGTTGGAGGTTGTGCGGGGTAAAGCCTATCTGTTCGACAAGACACTGCGTCTGGAGTCAGGCAGCAGAGTGATCTTCGAAGGGGGGGAGGGCTTCAATCCGCAACTGGATGTAAGGGCCTTCACGCGAGTGCCTGCGGTCAGTCAATCACCGGTCGAGCAACAGCAGTCGGTGACAGCGCATCATATCGAAGTCTGCATCCATGTCACCGGTACTCTGGAGACCCCCGAGATCGATCCGTGTCCGGAAAGCGACATCTCCCGCGAAGATATCATCCCGCTGCTGGTGGCCAATGCCTACACCAGTGATTCGCTGACGGCTCAATCAAGCCTGGAGCAACGCCTTACCGGCGTGTTGGGTTCACAACTGTCCCAATTCGGAACGCGACAACTCAGTACACTCGGTGTTGAGACATTCGAAATCGATCCCTACTTTTCCGAGGAGTTCGATCCCTGGCAGACACGAGTAACTGTAGGGGCTTATGCGACGCCCAATCTCTATATCTACGGTCGCTCATCCCTTTCGTTCGCGAGCGCACAGGAGGTTGGCTTCGAATATCGGTTTTCCGACAATGTCCGGCTGCAGGGCAGCGGCGTTGAAAACCAGGACTATAAACTTAGCGTGAAGCTGCACTGGGAGTTCTGATGCGGTCGGCCCTTCTGCCAATCCTGTTAGTGATGATAAGCCAGCTCCCGGCCGCGACGGTCGATATGAGCGAGCGCGATAAGCTGCGGTGGCAGCGCAATCGCCCCCCGATCGAGAAGATCAGCGTAAACGGCAACGAATTCTTTGACGATGGCCGCATCAAGAGCGTGATGTACTCGAAGACGACCTCGTTCTTCAGTTGGCTGAAGTCCGATCGCCGCGCTGCGGTTCAGCGCGAGACTCTGGGTCGTGATACCGCTGCCGTGAAGCGGCTGTATCTCGAGAACGGCTTTCTGAATGTTGATGTCGACGAGCACTTCGAGGTGATGCCCCGTGATTCCTCCGCCGAGGTAGTTGTTGAAATCAATGAGGGGCCGAGATTCCTGACCGGGCCGAAGAGCCTCGCCGGGAGTTATCCGGACAGCCTGCACGGCGAACTTCGCGGGGAGTGGAACTCGCTGAAAGAGGGCAAGCCGCTCAACTATTTCCAGCTCCGCCAGACGGTTTTCGACATGAAGACCGTCATGGCTAATCATGGCTTTCCGTATGCGGCGGTGGACTACCGGCTTGACACGACCGGCGGTGATACGATAGCCCCGATAACATTTAGTATCGAGTCTGATTCACTGGTGCGATACGGGGGGCTAAACGTTGTTGGTCTCGAAAGTTACCCGGCCTATTCGGTTCGCCGCGAAGCGAAAATCAGCCGGGGCGATGTGTATCGGCGGCAAGACATCATCGATACTCGCCGGCGACTCTCCGAGACCGGGTACTTCACGACGATCAATGTTGTGCAGGCGGATACGGCTGATCGCTATCGGCCCAAATTCGAAGTGCGGCTGCGTGAGCGCAAGACTCGATATGCCACCGTTCAGACCGGTATAGCCCGCGATAGTCTCGCCGAGGTGGCCTGGAGCGTCTCGACCGGCTACGGCAAACGAAACTTCCTGGGTTCCCGGCGATACGATCTGTATGCGCTGGGGCAATTCGGCCTGACCGAACCGCAGGGACTGCTTGAGCACAAGTATCAGGCCAGCTTCACCGAACCGTGGCTTCTCGGCTTGCGGATGCCCTTGCGCCTGACCGCCGAATGGCAACCGGGGGTGAACGATCCCGATGGGAACTACCGTATTGAGTCACGGTCGCTCTCGGCCTCATCCTCGCGACGTTTCGGCCTGGACTACTGGGTCGATGGAGGACTTCAATACGAATGGGTTCGCATATATGGAGTGGCGGAGGATGAAATCGATGATATCAAACAGGAAGAGGGCCTGTCTGTCCGGCGTAAGCTATACTTCACCGGCCGTCGCGACAGCCGTGACGATCTCTTCATCCCGAGCAGGGGGTCGCTGACCAGACTGTCGTTCTCGTATTTCGGCGGCTTCCTTGGCGGTGACGATGAATTCACCAAGGCCGAGGCGAGCTGGTCGAGTTATCAGAAGGTCTGGCCGGGCTGGATCTCTGCGACGCGACTGGAAGCAGGATGGGCCTCTCCGTTCGGGTCTTCCGAGCGAGTGCCGATCGAGGATCGCTATGTTCTCGGCGGCGCGAACACGATTCGTGGCTTCAAGGTGAACTCACTGGGGCCGACCGCGGAGGACGGGACTCTGCTGCGCTCGGATGTCTATGCCCTGATCAACCAGGAGTTCCGGTGGCGCTCCGTCCAGATTCACAGTGTCATTCCCCTGATCAAGGGCTTCATCGGTTCCTGGCCCTTGTGGCAGTCAGTGTTCTTCGATATGGGCAACGGTTTCCGAGACTGGGACGACATGACGTGGAACCGCCTGGCCTACAGCTATGGTGTTGGTGTCCAGCTCGTATCTCCGGCCGGGCCGCTGCGCTTCGACTATGCCCGTCGAATCGAAACCGACTATGTCGAATCCGGATCCCGCTGGCACTTCACGATCCTCTATGCATTCTGAGTCTTGAATGCTAACCTTTTGCGCGGCCGGACTTCGCTGCGTATAATGTGCAATCGACCCGAACACTCAGGAGATAAGATGTCCCCGATCTACCTTGATCACAACGCCACTACCCCGGTCGACCCGGAAGTGGTCGAAGCCATGAGACCTTTCCTGGCCGAAGCTTTCGGAAATGCCAGCAGCGTCCACGCCTTCGGACGTGAGGCGAAGGTGGCCCTCGAAAACGCGCGCGAACAGATTGCCGACTTCATCGGCTGTCAGCCGGATGAGCTATATTTCACCTCCGGCGGCACCGAGTCCGACAATCTTGCCGTGTTGGGGGCCGCTCTTCAGATGAAGGGCAAGCGAGACCGCATCGTGGTAGGCGCAGCGGAGCATCATGCTGTCATCGAGCCGGCCGAGTATTTGCACCAGCATCATGGTTTCGAACTCGATCTGGCCCCGGTCGACAGCGAGGGGTTTGTCGCGCCCATGCGACTTCGGGCGCTGCTTGACGACAATACCGCCCTTGTCTCCATAATGCATGCCAATAACGAAGTCGGCACGGTGCAGGATATCGCCTCCCTTGCGAAACAGGCCCACGAGAGGGGGATACTGTTTCACACTGATGCGGTTCAGTGCATCGGCAAGGCCTTCGTCGATGTAAAGCAAATGGACGTCGATTTGCTTTCGCTGACCGGGCACAAAATCTACGGCCCCAAAGGAACCGGCGCCCTCTTCATCCGACGGGGAGTGAAGATAGCCCCCCTGTTCCACGGCGGCTCGCATGAGAAGAAACGTCGCCCCGGTACGGAGAACGTAGCGGGAGTGGTCGGCCTGGCCAAGACGCTGGAGATTGCCCGGCGGCGTATGGACACCGACAATTCGCGTCTGAATGACCTGGCCGATTACTTCATCGATCGGGTGCTTAAAGAGATTCCTAAGTCATATTTCAACGGTCCGCGCATGAGTCGCATACCGCAGACGGTAAACCTGTCCTTCCCCGGGGCCGAAGGCGAGTCGCTTGTTCTGTCGCTGGATATGAAGGGCGTGGCCGTCTCATCCGGCTCGGCCTGTACCTCCGGCGCCACCGAGCCGTCGCATGTTCTGAAGGCGATGGGCGTCGACAATCTTCGCGGCCAGGGAGCCGTACGGTTCTCGCTTGGTCGCTCGACCACCCGCGAACAGATTGACTACGTGCTTGGAGTGCTGCCGCCCATTGTCGAGCGACTGCGTTCGGTATCCGCTGTATCACCCGATGGAGATTGACCCAGGCACAGGGTAGGACTATGGCTGAGCGCGTCCTGGTCGCCGTGTCGGGAGGGGTCGATTCCTCTGTTGCTGCATTGCTGCTGAAACAGCGGGGATACGATGTCATCGGTGCTCACATGAAACTGTGGGACTATGCCGAGGTAGGTGGCGAGACTTTCTATCGTGACGGGCGCTGCTGTTCTCATGATTCGATCAACCACTGCCGTCTTGTCTGTGATCGTCTGGACATCCCGTTCTATGTCCTGAACCTGTCGGCCGACTTCGAACGCGAAATCATCGACACCTTTGTGGCCGAGTACCGCGCCGGGCGAACACCAAACCCGTGCGTGCGATGCAATACCATGATCAAGTGGGAGGGGTTCCTCCGCAAGGCTGACGAATTGGCATGCGATTATATCGCCACCGGTCATTATGCAAGAATCCGCCGGGCCGACGGACGGCATCAATTGTATCGCGGTGTCGACAAGTCCCGTGATCAGTCTTACGTCCTTTGGGGACTCGACCAGGCGAAGCTGCAGCGTACCCTGATGCCCCTCGGCGACATCACCAAGGCCGAGGTTCGACAGGTAGCGCGTCAGCACGGCCTGCGCACGGCTGAAGCTGCCGAATCGCGAGAAATCTGCTTTGTGGCCGACGATGATTACCCTCGGTTTCTGCGGGAGTGGTCGGACAAGAAGGGGCTTCCCGGGTTTGAAGAAGGGGAGATCATGCACGAGAACGGCGCAGTTCTGGGCGAGCATCCGGGGACGCCGTTTTATACTATCGGACAGCGTCGCGGCCTGGGCGTCGCCTGGTCCGAACCGCTGTATGTAATTGATATTGATGCAGTGAACAACCGCCTCATCGTTGGTCCCGACACATCCTTGTGGCGGACTGAGATGGACGTCGAGCAGGTCAACTGGATTGCGGGGAAGGAACAGGCCCAGGGGTTCGAGGCCGACGTGCAAATTCGCTACCAACACACGGCCGCCCCGGCGCGCGTTCGCTGCTTGACTGATGGTTCGCTCAGTGTTACCTTCCGCGAAAAGCAACGAGCGATCACGCCCGGCCAGTCCGCTGTTATGTACGATCGCGACAGGGTAATGGGGGGCGGGATCATAGCTCGATAGACGAAAATCCCGAAGCAGGGGGAGTTATGCAGAAGCAATTTACGCGCTATACGCTTGCATGCGTCGTGGTGTCCTTGATCGCGGCCGGAAACGTCGGAGCTGCGGTGGACCTTCCGTTCGAGTGGTTTCATGGCCGCTGGGTGGAGGGGCATACTGTCTATGGCAATCTTGCCTGGCAGGAGCACCATGACTTCGGCTTCAGCGGTGACTACTTGCTTCACACCGGGCGGCATGAGATAGGCCTGGCCCGAATATCGGAGGCCCCATTGTGGGAGAACGATGAGGGTGTTCTGGAGCCACCGGTACCATTTTGGCGGTATCGACCTAATGACCACTGGCAGGTGGCGATTGATGGGATCACCTACGATGAGGAGAACATTCTTGCTGCGTACCCGGAATACGGTGGCGTGGATACGCGAAAGAGCAGGGACATGCGTATCGACGTCTCTTCGGTCTGGCAAAGCCGGTCTGTAATGGCGCTGAATGTGTCCGAGGCTGCCTACAACTATGCGGTCGGTGGGCTGTTTGCGCGGTCTTTTACGGTTGCAGCTATTCAGGTCAGTCTGGCAAACTCTTCCTTCGGGGCGTATAGGTTGGACCCGGTTTCTTACGGCCCAACGAATCAGCTTGCTTACGACTACTCCGATTGGCGCATCCGGTCGACTCTCGGCATGCGTGAGTTCGAATGGTTGCAAAGCAGTTTTGCTTTCTCATTGGCAGGTAGAAGCAGCACTGAGGCGACTTGCACGATAGTGAAGTCATCGGTCCAGGACTGGGACTACTATGAGACGCAGAATCTGGTGGACATGACCAAGCTGACGGCTGTCTACGAGATCGGAGCTCTGGTAACAGCGATTGCGCCGGTTTACCTGGTGGCATACTGGAGACAGCAGGTCGAGCAGGTAGATTCCATATCGTCGAGAATAGTCTACAGCGATACCGCGCAGCCCACCTATTCATATGATTACCGGAACGGAGACTTGGGAGAAAGCGGGCGCAGGGTCAGCTTCGGCCTTCACTGGCTTACGGCCGGCGATTTCACCCCATCATTGCTGCGGGACGATTACGGAACCGGTCGACAGCTATCAGTCTTAACTACCACCGGCTGCAACACTCTCCGAAGTGGTTTCTACCGGGGACTCTTTCCGGCAGGAATGCAACTGCTTGCACTGAGTTACAGTCACGATTCGTACGCTCCTCCGGGGTACGAGAACTCCGAGGCCGAGGAACTGTCATTGCTCTGGCGTCGCGGTTTCGGGGGGAGACTCGAGGGGACGTTTTCGACTCGACGACACCGGCCGATTCCGAACCGCTTCGATCGAGCTGCGGGATTGGCAGCTACTTACTGGCACTTCGAATTCGGCATGCGCTGGCGATCCTATGATTATGATCCCGACTCGGGTCCCGGCTGGTATCGTGACTCCGACGCGGACATTGCGCTTGGCTCTCGGTTGGCGGCCGGTCAGTGGTATGGCGCCGTTACCTTCGCGCCCCCGTCTCTTGAGCAGCGCGGGTTGGGTATAGGAGTCCTCGATCTTTCGAACCTCGAGAACAGCGGCCAATCCCAACTTCACCTGACTGCCGAAGTAGGATTGGGGAGGCAAGTAGAGACCGCGCTGGCACTCAGTGAGTATTACGTCAGCGGCAGTATCGCAGGTCGCGCCATGGAGATTCGGCTATCGGCTCGTTTCTTTCAGTGCTGCGACCTCGGCCTTCGGTACACCCGGTTTGACGAGTATTCCCGAGAAGGGAAGATATCAGTGCCCTGGTCGGTGTCTCGTTGGTCCGATCCCACCGTCGGCCTCGAATTGCGCGCTCTCCTGTAGGCCTCCGATTGACAAAGCGCGCCTGACTCATTTACTTACACGGCGCACGACGACGGAACGCTAAACCTCAAGGAGGACCAACCTATGCCAAAAGCCACTTTTCTCGGCCATTCTTGTGTCCTGGTCGAAAACGACAAGCACAGACTGATCATCGATCCCTTCCTCACCGACAACCCCAAAGCCGGCATCAAAGCCGATTCCGTCGATGTCGGCTGGGTTCTTATCACTCACGGCCACGGCGATCATCTGGGTGACGGTATCAAGATCGCCAAGAGGAATAAAGCCACGGTCATCGCCAGCTTCGAGCTGGCCAATCTGTGCGCCAAGGAAGGGTGCGATATTCACCCCATGCATATCGGCGGCCGCTTCGAATTCGATTTCGGGTCGGTCAAGCTGACCATCGCCCACCACGGCGGGGGAGCCGGAGAGGACGCCTCCCGGTATACCGGGCCGCCCGTAGGGTTCCTGGTCTACATGGACGGTCGGACGCTGTATCATCCGGGCGATACCGGCCTGTTCTATGACATGAAATTGATCGGAGAAATGAACGAAATCGATTTGGCCTTCCTTCCTATCGGCGACAATTTCACTATGGGGCTGGACGATGCGGTCAAAGCGGTCGAGTTCCTCAAACCCAGGAAAGTCGTGCCGATTCATTACGACACATGGCCGCTGATAGAGGGCAAGCCGGGCGATTTCCTGCAACGGGCCAAGGGCAAAGGATCCGATGGGGTCATCCTGAACCCGGGTGAGAGTGTCGAATACTAATCCGACGGCCCGAAAACTATCAGGCGGCCCCTCCCGGGCCGCCTTTTTGTTTGCTCACGAGCCGCACCGGCGTTAGAGTATAAGGGTAAAGAAGTGACCCCTGGAACGAGAGGATAAATGAAGAAGCTGCTTAGAATCCTGGGCTGGGTGGCCGGAGCTGTCGCCGTCCTGCTCGTCCTGACTGTCCTCGGTCTGAAGCTGTTCTTTCCCAAGGAGAAAGTGCGCCAGATGGCCATGGAGCAGGCGCGAGAGGCGACCGGCCGCCAGGTGACAATCGGGGATTTGGATGTCTCGTTCTGGGGAGGTCTGGGTGTCAGGCTGGAGGATGTCTCGATAAGCAACCCGGAAGGCTGGGAGGATTCGCTGCTTGCCGCCGTCGACAACATCGATGTCAAGCTCAGCTTGTGGCCGTTGCTCGGCGGCGAGTATCAGATCGATAGACTGATCGTCAATAGTCCGGAAGTCACCGTCGTCAAGCGGCCGGATGGCAGTATCAACTATGACTTCGCGCCCGCCTCGGAGACACAGCCGCCGGAAGTCCGGCAGGCTCCGGCTGAAGCCAAAGCGGCGGCGGCCGCCATCAGCTTCGAGCGGCTCGAAATCAATCGCGGGCGTATTGCCTATTTCGACGACAGTAGCGGCAGCGCTTATCGCCTGTTCGGACTCTCGTTGTCCACTCACCTGGCCAACCCGCGGGAAGGTATCTATGAATCCGAGGGGACGTTCAGCACCGACAGCGTGGTCGTCAAGTTTGAGGATACCTGGCCGGCGCTCGCTATCGGCCTGAAATACCGACTCGATTACGACATGAGCAGGGGTAACCTGACCATCGGCAAGAGCGAACTGATTATCAATGGTCTGGAGTTCGAGCTCAGCGGACAGATGACCGACGCCGACGAGGGCCTCGGGGCTCGTGTCAAGCTGGCTTCGCGGCGCATCAAAGCCGTCGATTTGCTTCAACTACTTCCCGCCGAACAGATGGCCGCATTGGAGGGCTTTGACATCAGAGGCGACTTTGCCTTCGAGGCTGAGCTGGACTACGATGAATCCCGTGCCGATGAGCTCTACTACTCCGGGACTGCTGTTTTGAGCAATCTCCAGATGACGCAGGCGGATGTGCCGGGCAAGCTTGAACTCGCCCGCGCCCTTGTCGATTTCCGTCCCGACAACATCCGCATGACTATCGAAGAGGGTTACTTCGACCGGAAGCCGCTGAAGGGCCACGTCGTAGTCAACAACTTCGAAGACCCGTCCGCCACCGGCGGACTGGCCGGACAGCTCGACCTGGCCTTTGTGCGGCCGTTCCTCCCGGCCGAGAACCAGCCGGAGTTAGGCGGGCAACTGCACTTCGACATCAAATTCTCCGGACGCCTGACGGATCCGAAGGCCATGCAATTCTCCGGTGATATCGCCGTGAAGGACGGCGATTACTCCGACAACACTCTCCCGGAGCCGATCAAGGAACTTACCCTGGACGCCTATCTCGACAACCATCTGGCCCGCATCAACTCGCTCAAGGTCAGGATGCCATCGGCGGAGCTTTCGTTCACCGGCCGCCTGAGTAATTTGGTCCCGTACTTGCTGGCGGATTCCGCCGCGGCCTCATCGGTTGCGCCCGCCCTAGATGGTAAGCTTAAGGGCTCAGTGGACCTCGCCCTCGCCAATCAGTACCTCGCGGAGAATGGCGATACGCTCATTGGCGGACGGTCATCATTTGATGTCAATCTAACCGGTACTCTAACGGACCCGGGTTCCTTCCGACCACGCGGCAGCCTTTCGGTGAGCGATCTATTCTATCACGACACGACCCTGCCCGAACCCATGGAGAAGGTCGATGCCAGGATCGAGACGACTCCCGACCTGCTTACTATCAATGAGTGCAATATTCAGTTTGTCTCCTCAGACTTGGCCCTGACCGGTACGATGACGAATCCTTTCCCCTATCTGTGGCCGGATGAATGGGTTGATCCGACTAAGGTGAAGCGGCCCTTCATAGAGTTCAAACTGACCTCCATGCGCTTTGATACCGACAGGATGTTTCCGGAGGTTGTCCCCGGGGCCGACACGGCCGCAGCAGCTCCATCGCCGGCGGCGGACACGGCGACCGAGTTTGTTATGCCCGAGGTGGACGGGCGGGGGACTTTCGCATTCGATACCCTGATCTACAGCGCCGTTCCTTTTGCTGCGGTAACCGGCGATGTGCGCATACGGGATGACAGGATTCACTGCGAGAATGTCACGGCACAGGTTTACGGTGGTTCGGTTACCGGCGAGACGACAGTCGATCTGAGTGATCCGAACCGGCCGGCATACTCCGGGCAGTTCGCTGCCGAGCAGATACAAGCCGACGGTTTCGTGTCTCGTTTCACGCCCCTGGGCGGGCACGTCTTCGGCCAGTTCAACATGACCGGCAGCTACCGTGCGGTCGGCTGGGAGCCGGAGGAGATCAAGCAATCGCTCAGTCTGGATGGGCGGGTCGTTATGCGCGAGGGCAAGGTCGTCACTTCCGGGGTTGTCTATCAGGCTCTCAGCGGGCTGGCTTCGAAGGTGGGTGAATCGTTTGCTCAGGAGCAGCGACTGAACAGCCTCAATACGCGGCTGGTAGTAGAGGATGGCAGGGTACGTCTGGACGACTTGAAGACATCGATCGGGGAGTTGGGCGATCTTGAGCTGGGCGGCTGGTATGGTTTCAACGGCGATGTCAGCTATGATGGATCTATCCTGCTCTCGCGGCGATGGTCCGAGAAACTCGTCGGCGGTGGACTTCTCGGCGACATCCTTGGCGACAAGAGTTCCGATCGTGCCCGTCTGCCGATCAAGGCCACCGGCACGCTCGACAGCCCGAAGTTCAATATCGACTGGGATGCACTTTCTGAGCAGGCCGGTGAGAAGCTCATGGACAAAGGTTCTGATCTTCTCAAAGGGCTCTTCAAGAAGAAGTAATCCCTGCGGTGCGTCCTGACTGAAGCGAGACTGAATGGACTGGCTGGGCGAACAACTCGATATCCTCTCGAAAATCTTCTTCTACCTGATCCAGGTAGTCCACTGGACCATTCTCATCACTGTCTGTGCCTATGCGATTGCTCTCCTCCTGGGCCTTCTCTTCGGGATTGCGCGGATCAGCCCGTGGCGTCCGCTGCGGTGGCTGGCTGCCGGATATGTCAATGTTCTGCGCGGCATCCCGCTTCTGGTGCTGATTTTCTTCTTCTACTTCGGATTGGGTAAACTCGTCAACCTGGACCGCTTCGTGGCCGGGGTGCTCGCGGTCGGGGTCTGCTACGGTGCCTATACGGCCGAGTTGTTCCGCAACGCCATCCAGGCCATCGACTACGGTCAGCACGAGGCCGCCCAGTCCCTGGGCATGACTCGGGGGCAGACCATGCGGTACATCATCCTGCCCCAGTCGGTTCGTCTGGTAGTACCGCCGGCCGCTAATGAGTTTATCGCCTGTCTGAAGGATTCTTCCCTGGTCTCAATCATCGGCCTGCGTGAACTAACCCGGGCCGGACGCGAGTACGCCAGTCAGCACTTCCTCGATTTTCACACCTGGCTCATGGTGGGGCTGTTCTACCTGGCCCTGACCCTGTTGCTCACCCGGGTCGTCCGCAGGATCGAAGAACGGGTCAAAGTCCATGGTTTCGGAGTGCGTGATGGCTCTGCTTGAGATCGACAACATCGTATGCCGGTTCGGCGATATCACCGCCGTTGACGGCGTCAGCCTGCAGGTTGAAACCGGTGAGGTGGTGGTTGTGGTGGGCCCATCCGGTTCGGGCAAGTCAACCCTGCTCCGTTGCATCAACGCCCTGGAGACCATGGACTCGGGGCGCATCGTCGTCGACGGCATCTCGGTCGACCGCAGTCACAAGAGTGTCCATCAGATTCGGCTGGAGGTCGGGATGGTCTTTCAGCATTTCAATCTGTTCCCGCACCTGAACGTCCTTGAAAACATCAACCTGGCGCAACGAGTGGTCCGCAAGCGGCCGCGACCGACGGCCACCGATGTCTCCAGACAACTGCTGTCGAAAGTCGGCTTGGCCGACAAAGCCGAGGCCTTTCCGGCCCAACTTTCCGGCGGCCAGAAGCAGCGTGTCGCAATCGCCCGCGCCCTGGCCATGAATCCGAAGATTATGCTCTTCGATGAAGCTACTTCGGCTCTTGACCCGGAAATGATCGGCGAGGTTCTCGACACCATGGAGAAACTCGCCAATGACGGCATGACTATGCTGGTCGTAACCCACGAGATTGGTTTCGCGCGCGAGGCCGCCGACCGGATCGCCTTCATGGACGCCGGGAAGATAGTCGAGATCGGACCGCCTGAGAAGATCCTGACCGCACCGGAACTGCCCAGGACCAGGGAATTCCTTTCGCGTGTGCTGTAGGGACAGGAGTAGAAGAGATATGCATGTCCGCCTTCTGCTATTCGGCCTGATTGCCATGTTAGCTGCAATGACATTCGCACAGCACCGGCCCTCCAGCGAACCTCAAGGCTATGACCAGCCCCCTCGGCCGCGCGCCCGGGTTGCCTGCGCTCTTGCGGTGACCCTGATTCCAGACTCCCTGCTGGCGCGGGGAGAACTGGAGATAGCCGTTGTCAATGCCACCGACCGGCTACTGTCAGCCCTCACCCTGGAGGTTATGGCCTCAACTGACTATCGCTACCTGCCTCCTCGACAGCGCGACTCCGCCTGGAACGCCTGGACAATGCCCCCGGAGACGGGTTGTGTCATCGACTCTGTTCTGTTCCACGGTGTCCCGTGCGACCGGGAACAAGTCAGTATTGCGGATGGCGCTATGACTATCGACATCGACCCGCCCCTTCACGCAGGCGCGCGCGGTCACCTGCTGCTTTCATTGTCTGTTCGAACCGACTCTGCGGACGCTGGCGACCCTGATCGCCTCACCGTCTGGGCCGACTGCTGGCCCCGGGTTGTCGGACTATTCGATTCTCGAGGCCCTCTCGAATCCGGGCTATCGGCGTCGATTGAAGCGGCGGACTGGCGGGCCCGAGTTAAGCTGGATTCGGACTATCGCCTGATCCATTCCGGCAGGTTGCTTAACGAAAAGGAGCTCTACGGGGTCCTCCCGAGACCGGGCGGGGGACAGGTTCTGGTGGATGTCCACGAGGACTATGCCGTCGCTGATCAGTCACGGATACATCGTCCCGAGCCTCCCGATGGCCTGGTGCAGTATTTCGTCGATGCCACCGCCGAGACCGATTTGATCCTTATCGCCGGTCGCGGTATGGCTCGAGACATGGTCGCAAACGAACAGCAGCGATTCTCCGCGTACTATCCGCATTCACGGTCAGCCTTGTGGGAACGCTGGTTGGTGTCCGACCTGAAACGACTGGCTGCCGCGCTGCGGCTTTTGCGGGGTTGGGCGCCACCGACCGAGATGAAGGCGGTGGTCGTTCCGAACGCCAGTCAATTCGGCAGCCAGAGCCTGATTCTTGTCCCGGCCACTTCAGGAGCAGCCTGCGCACGGGCCCATCTGGCTCTGGGTATGGCCGGTAGCGGCCTGTACGCTTCGGAGAATCGGGCGGTCATCACGAACGGCGGGTCGAACCTGCAACGCGGTTTTGCAGTCATGATGCTCTATGCCGCCTACGGAGACAACGCTTCAAGCAGCATCCATTTGATCATGCCCTCATTGATTCAGGAGACCGAATGATCCGCTCAACACTCGTTTTCGTGATCATCATGATCGCCTATAATATGGTCTCTGCCGTCGCAATTGCGAAACCAGCGCGGCAGGCTATGGCTGGAGCGGACTATCCCCGCATCTGGTGGGTGTTCGTCGAGCCCGAGGCTATCGCCGATACCCCGGCTGTCTTTACCGATCGTGCATGGAATCGTCGAGCGCGTGCCGGCGTCGAGTTGGACTCACTCGATTACCCGATTTCGGACAGCGCCCTGTCTCAGATCACCGCCACCGGTATCAGCATTCGCCACCCATCGCGCTGGCTGCGGGCGGTCTCCGTGTATGCCAGCGGGTCACAGGTTGCAGCCATCAGCAATTTGCCCTGGGTTCGCAAGATCGATCTGGTCTCATACTGGCGGGCCGATTCGCCGGTGAATCAACTGATGGAGAAGTCGCGTCCCCGGCCGCAATCGGCGCAGGAGCAGTCTTATGGGCTTTCCCTGCTGCAGAATAAGTTCATTCGCAGCCTGCCGCTGCATCAGGCGGGGTTGGACGGCTCGGGAGTGTTAATTGCGATCCTCGATACCGGCTTCGACACTGAGCACCCGTCTCTCAGCTCCGCCGCGGGGCGAATCGTCGGCGCCTGGGATTTTATTGACCAGGATGGCGATGTCTCCGATATCGGCTGCCCGGACAATCCTGCCAGCCAGTACCAGAACCATCATGGTACTCTGGTCTGGGGCGCCATTGGAGCCTATGTCCCCGATACCTTGATTGGAGTCGCCTGGGGTGCTTCCTTCGCTCTGGCCAAGACCGAGATCACGTGCGACGGTGTGGAGATTCGCCTCGAGGAGGACAATTGGATCGCCGCCGCGGAGTGGGCCGACTCGATCGGCGCCGACATCATTACTTCTTCTCTGGGCTACTATCGGTGGGACGATACCGCCGACTACCAGCTGGATGTCCTCAACGGCGACAGCGCCCTGATCACGCGCGCCGCCGATATGGCCGCAGCGCGGAATATCCTCGTGGTTACTTCCGCCGGCAACAACCGCGGTGATTCACGGTGGCCCCGAATCACGATGCCGGCTGACGGCGACTCGGTCATTGCGGTCGGAGCGGTCAGATCCGACTCCATCATCGCCTCCTTCTCGTCTCCCGGTCCTACGGAGGATGGTCGTATCAAGCCCGATATCTCTACTTTGGGTGTGAGCGTCTACACGACCCAGTCTGTTCCCCTAAGGGGCCACGACTATGCGAGCGGCACCAGCCTGGCCGCTCCCCTTGTTGCCGGCGGGGCGGCGCTTGCGCTGCAACATAACCCCGGCGTCACCGCCGCCGAATTGGCACGAAGGATTCGTCGCTCCGGAAACCAATACGACAATCCTGACAACAATTACGGTTTTGGCCTCTTCGATGCCTACCGAACAGCCGACTTCGTACGCATTGATTCGCTGGGTGTTCTGACAGTGCGCAGCAAGTACCTTCCGGACACAACCCTGGTCACGACCTCAGGGGGACAGGATTCGATCCCCTCTCTGCGACTGGTCAATCCGCCGCCGGTGGCGGAGTTGCTGGATCGGGGCGATGGGACAGCTCTGCTGATCATCACACCCAGCCCTCAAGATCCCATGGAATACACACTCACGCTCATCGCCGATGTCGGTTATGTCGCCGATACCGCGGAAATCGTAGTGCAGACCATAGGTCTCAATGAAGACCTGGTTTTTGCAGGTCCTAACCCCTTCGAGGATTCCGTCACGGTCTTTGTCTCCCCCGGGATCGGGCCCGTCAACTCTGTTTCAGTTTTCAACGTAGCGGGCGAAAAAGTATGGGAGAGGGTCAACTATTCTCCGCGGGCTGCCGATGCTAATCAAAAGTGGGATCTGGTGAAGTGGAACGGTCGCAATGATGCCGGGCGGTGCGTGGCACCGGGGGTGTACCTGGTTCACGTTGCGACTCCGTCCCACTCCACGGTCCTGAAACTGCTGAAGAATCGCTGATACGGCCCGCGAATGAGCAATGTGACCGACACCGAGACCAGGCCCGGGTTCAGACGATGCGCGGTCGGAAAGATCGACCTGAAGGGCCGGTTTGTCTATGTTGACGACGAGATCGAGCAACTCCTCGGATACACCAAGGAGGAACTGTTCGGCTGTCATCTGGTCGACTTTCTCGATGAACCCTCACGCACACTCATCGAGCAGGTCCTGACCAACCGCAATCACTACGAGTCCTTCTACGATGCCACGGTCCTTACCCTGCTGAGCAAGACAGGCCTGCCGGTGTCGGCCAGGGCGATTGTGACGCTCAATTTCATCGCCGGCAACCCGGTCAACTTCCAATTGATAATGGAGGCCGCGGAGAAAAGCGCCTCGTCGGCGGACTCTCCAGGGGCCAACCACCTGCCGGTGGAGGAGTTCATCGACGGTTTGCTGCAGGCCGGTCCCGGCATCAAGGCGCGCGATCTGCTGTCGCTGATTCGAGAGTTCACGGGAGCCGTCCAGGGCTCGCTGTACCTGGTCAGCGGCGACCAGTTGGAGCCTCGAGCCGGATCCAGTGCCGACGGTTCACTCGAATTCGCTTTCCGAGACATCCCGGAACCTGCTGATTTGCACCGGCGCATTGCTTCCGAAGGCAGCGAATACGCCTTTACCGAGGTCGATTCGACCAGCGACGCCTCCTCCCCCAACGAGTATGTCAGCCTCCTGCCACGCCCGGATGGCGAGTCGTATCTTCTGAGACTGATCTTCGATCGGTCCATGTCGGATGCATCCGCATCGGCTGCTGTCGATCGCGCACGGCTGGCCCTCAAGCTGTGGCAACACGAAGTCGACGCAGTAAACGCTGCCGGTGAACGAGCCGACGCTGGTATCGATATCCAGTTCACAGTGGGTTTCCTCGACCATCTCGGCATCGGTTCGGCGCTCATCGACGCCCACGGCGCAGTCGTCGGCTATAATCGTACCCTCACCGAAATGATCCAGGCCGAGTCTCCAGGCGATGACTACGCCCAACTGCTTCAGGTGCTCACCGGCAGCTGCTCTAACGAGGTCGGGCAGGCGCTGAGATCGCATTTCTCCGCCCGGGCGGAAGGTACCCGGACGGGCGACCTGAAGCTTCAGGTTGAGCTTCCCGAACAGAAGACAACCGAACTCGTGGCGGTTGCCCTTTCGGATCACCCCGGCGATCTGAGTACGTGCCTTGTCCTTGTGCCGCAAAGATCATCCTCCGAAGATACAGACCTATCCGGCGATGCTTCGTCGGGCGCTTCGCAGCGTTCTGTGTTGCCTCTTTAAGTCCGTTATCGAAAAGGAATTGCAGGCATCTATGAATGTTGTGCTTGAGGGTGGCGAGGCTTTTCTGTTTCTGAAGGACATTGGGCGCGGCGTAGCTGTACAGGACGTGCATGACCTCTTCGATCATAGCTTTGCCGGACCGGAAAGCGATCCCGGTAAACAGCTTTCGGCAACGAACTCTGACTTGCCCGCCAACTTCTGCGAACCATCGGCGGCGACATCGAATGGGAGTCAGACCAGGATGCCGGGTCACGAGCCGCCATCCGAATTCCGGCCGAGCCGGTCGAGTAGTGTTGGCCGTGCTGATTAATTGATCCATTCTTGCTCCGCCTGGCGAATCGCGCCACCGGTCGTTTACAGTTGACAATTCGACTTCAGTGTCTATTTTGCAGTCCGTTTTAGCGGAAGGCCCCTGATGAATTCAATGACCGGATTCGGCAAGGCCGAAGTTTCCACCAAGGCAGGCGTATTCTCAGTTGAGATGTCGTCTGTGAACAACCGTTTTCTGGAGATCCAGATACGGCAGCCCAAACAGCTTGCGCCCTTCGAGACGAACCTGCGTGAGCTCATTGGTGCAAAGCTGAGCCGCGGCAAGGTAAGCGTTTATGTTAATTTCTCCGAGCCGGAAGGATCGGCTCGCAGGTATCCCATTAATGAGGAGGCCGCGCTGACTTACCATAGGCAGCTCCTTGGCCTCAAGAAGAGACTGAAGCTGGCCGGAGAAGTCACTGTCGCCGATCTGCTGGTTTTCCCTGATGTTATATCGGCTCCCGACGGGAAGTACGACGACAAGGCGCTCTGGATGGGATTGAAGAAAGCGGCCGGCGGAGCTCTCAGGGACATGAGCGCCATGCGCCGACGCGAGGGCGAGGCCATCAAGAAGGACTTGCTTGCCAGGCTGGGTGCCCTCGATAAGCTGAACAAGCGCATTACGAAGAATTCCTCCGGCGTGGTCGATCGGTATCGCCAGAAGCTTCATCGCAGGCTGGACGAACTCCTGGCAGGTCGCTCTGTCGACCCGGTTCGTCTTGAAGAGGAGGTTGTCCTGGCGGCTGAGAAGGCCGATATTTCGGAGGAATGCACCCGTCTGGCCAGCCACATCCAGCAGAGCCTGAAAGTTGCGCGTTCGGCCGGGCCGGTCGGTAAGCAATTGAACTTCCTTTTGCAGGAGTTGAACCGCGAGGCCAATACAATAGCATCGAAGTGCACCGAGCTGGAAATAAGTCGTGATGCCCTGAGCATCAAAGAAGAAGTCGAGAAACTGCGCGAGCAGATTCAGAATATCGAATAGAGCGTTATACCTGGTGAATCCACGTAAGAGTCGTTTAGAAGGGCCGGGGCAGGTGGTCATTATCTCGTCGCCGTCCGGCGGCGGTAAGTCATCGATTTGCCGAGCGCTGCTGACTCCAGCTCGAAAACGCAGCGGATGGCGCTTTTCGGTATCATATACGACCAGGGAGCGTCGGAAGGGTGAACGACACGGCCGTGAGTATTACTTCGTCGACGACACCGAGTTCGAGCAAATGGCGGCTCGCGGCGAATTCGCCGAGCACTTCAAGGTTCACCTGTACCAGTATGGGACACCGCGCCAGCCGCTGGAAGATGTAGTCAAGTCGGGCGGTGTCATACTCCTGGATGTCGATGTGCAGGGGGCGAAGCGCCTTAGGAGGGAGTACCCGCAGGCCATAACGATCTTCATTCTCCCGCCCTCGGTGGAGGAACTCCGCCATCGGCTCAAGCGTCGCGGCACCGAAACCGATCAGCATTTGCTGATTCGTTATGAGAATGCCAAAGAGGAGATGAGCCTCTGGCGCAGTTTCGAGTATACAGTGATAAACCGCAATCTTGATACGGCGGTGCGGCAGGTCGAGGCCATAATCGAGGCGCACCCGTGCCGCACTGAAAATATGGACAAAGAACAATTCGACAAGCTGACCCGTTAAGGGCCGTGACACATCGGAGGACCGAATGCAGTTATTCTCCATTGAGGGGCTTGAGAAGCTCGGGCTCAACAAGTACGAGGCTGTTATAGTGGCCGCACAGCATGCGCGTCATTTGAATGCCCAGCGTCTCAAGGCCCTCGAGAAGCTCGAAGAGGACCCGTCAGTCGATATCGAGGGTCGCAAAATCACAATGCTGGCCCTGCGCGATGTTCTTGACGGAAAGGTAAAGTTTGACCGCAAAGATTCGATGTAAGTAGACAGTAGCATCGCATTCTCCATGAGACGGCCAAACTCCAGGCAGGTGATATGGCAAAGAATCTGGTTATAGTTGAGTCTCCGGCCAAGACCCGGACACTCAGTCGCTTCATCGGTAAGGACTTCGATATCGTGGCCACCGTGGGTCACATTATTGATCTGCCGAAGTCGAAGCTGGCAATCGACGTCGACAAGGACTTCGAACCTGCCTACACGGTAATCAAGGGGAAGGAGAAGGTCATACGTGACCTTAAGAAGGCGGCCAGGAACGCCGAGCGTGTCTATCTGGCGCCTGACCCGGATCGAGAAGGCGAAGCGATCGCCTGGCACGTGGCCAACAGCCTGAAGAACGGATCGAAGGCGGAGTTCGTCCGGGTTGCCTTCAACGAGATCACTAAGTCTGCAGTTACAGAAGCCCTAAAGAACCCGCGCGCGATTGACATGAACCGGGTCAATGCGCAGCAGGCCCGAAGGGTGCTCGATCGACTCGTTGGCTACACGGTTTCGCCGTTCCTCTGGAAGACAATCGCACGTAACCTCTCCGCCGGCCGCGTCCAGTCGGTCGCTTTGCGGTTGGTCTGCGAACGAGAAGCGGAGATCCTTGCGTTCAAGGCGCAGGAATACTGGCAGATACAAGCCACGCTGGCCCACGATCGGCAGGACCAATTCTCCGCCCGATTATTCAAGATCGATGGCAAGTCAGTGGTCAGCCCGGCCGATGACGGTAAGGGAAAGGTCGTCATCCGCTCAGAGAAGGAGGTCAAGGGCTACCTGGCGGAGCTTGAAAGGGAGCAATTCTCGGTCGCCGAAGTCAGTCGCAGTCAGCGGACACGCAAAGCCTCACCGCCGTTCATTACTTCGACCATGCAACAGGAGGCGGCGCGGGTTTACAGCATGTCGCCCAAGGCCACTATGGCGACAGCGCAGCGACTGTATGAAGGCACTGAGATTGGCAAGGATGGTCCTGTCGGTCTCATCACCTACATGCGGACCGACTCCACCCGCATATCCGGAGAAGCGCTTGGTGCTGTGCGCGAGCATATCAAATCTGCGTTCGGCGAAGAGTATCTGCCCGCGAAGCCGGTTCAATACGGCAAATCCAAGGGCGCGCAGGATGCGCACGAGGCGATTCGTCCAACCTACATGAACCTGCCGCCCGAGAAGGTGAAGAAGGCCCTGACTCCGCAGCAGTTCAAGCTATATAGTCTGATCTGGAAGCGGTTCGTCGCCTCGCAGATGAAGCCGGCCGTGTACGATATGGAGACAGTTGATATAGAGGCCGGGCGCTTTGTGTTCCGCACGATCGCCAAGCGTCTTGCCTTCGACGGATTTCTGAAGGTCTACGGTCGCGGTCACGACAAGCTTGTCAACGGTAACGGCGAAGAGGATGTCGAAAGTCTCCCTCCGCTGGAAGAAGGCGATGGCCTCGAAGTGGTTGAGCTTGTCCCCAGTCAGTCATTCACCAAGCCGCCCGCCCGGTTTTCTGAAGCCACTCTGGTCAA
Organism: uncultured Ignavibacteriales bacterium; assembly: GCA_964526835.1. Lineage (GTDB taxonomy): Bacteria > Zixibacteria > MSB-5A5 > GN15 > FEB-12 > DAOSXA01. The sequence continues at coordinate 109,543 of CAZGMK010000002.1, read as the reverse complement.
GCAGCTTGAAGCCGACGGCATTGGCCGGCCCTCGACCTACGCCACGATCATATCGACTCTCAGAGATCGCAAATACGTCAAGTCGGAGAAGCGCAAGCTGGCTCCGACCGAATTGGGCGTCGCGGTCAACAAGATGCTTGTGGAGAATTTCCCAGACATCTTCAACATCAGTTTCACAGCCGACATGGAAGAGAACCTGGACAAGGTTGAAGAAGGCAAGCAGGATTGGGTCGGCCTGGTTCGAGAGTTCTATGAGCCCTTCAGTAAGACCATCGACGAGTTGAAGGACAAGCATCAGGAGATCAAGGATTCGATGACCGAGAAGACCGATGAGGTCTGTGACAAATGCGGCTCGCCTATGGTCATCAAGTGGGGACGCAACGGCCGTTTCATGGCCTGCAGCGCCTATCCGGAGTGTCGAAGCACCAAGCCCCTGCCGGGTGAGGAGCAGCAGGTTGAGACCGGCCAGAAGTGCGAGAAGTGCGGTTCGCCGATGGTGGTTAAGACCGGGCGCTTTGGGCGTTTCCTGGCGTGTTCCGGCTATCCCGAATGCAAGAATACGAAGCCGCTCACGATGGGTATCAGGTGCCCGAAGCCGGATTGCACCGGCGAATTGGTCGAGCGTCGAACCCGCGGCGGCAAGACCTTCTACGGCTGTTCGCGCTACCCCAAGTGCGACTTCGCCACGTGGGACATGCCGGTCAAGCATGCCTGCCCGACCTGCAACCATCCGTTTATGGTCGCCAAGACGTCCAAACGCAAGGGCGAGTTCCTGCGATGCCCCGAATGCAAGCACGAGATGCCGATCCGAGATGAAGAGGAGTCGGAGGAGCCGGCCGAAGCTAACAGCCAGAACGGCTAAGTCGGGATTGGGTGATGACAGTTCGACCGGCGCGTTCAGCAACGCGCCGGTCTTTTGTTTGACCGGGGCTCCAATCGGAGCTATCCTGGCGGTATGTTACGAAGGTCTCTTGACAGCTTCCTGGATCATCTCGCCAGTGACCTCGGCCGGTCGCCCTGCACCGTCGAGGCCTACCGCCGGGACCTGTCCGGCTGGTTGGATGTTCTGGAAGCCCAGCAGCGCCAAACCCCTTCGGCCAAACCGAATGATCCCCTGTTTCTGCGCCTGTACTTGCGTCGAAGGGCCGAAGAGGGAGTATCCAACCGCTCCCTGGCCAGGTTCTTGTCGGCCCTGTCCAGCTTCCAGAAATACCTCGGCTCGCGTAAGGGAGGGGAGAAGTATCTATTCGAGATACCGCGGATGAGATACCGGACGGGTCTGCCGGCGTTTATCCCACAGCGCGAGGCGGTCAGCCTGACCGATCCACAGGCACCGGTCGAGGCGCATGATCAATACCTCGCGTTCCGCGACTACATGATGGTAGTGCTCCTCTACGCCACCGGCATGCGTCGCGAAGAACTGGGCGGCATCGACCTGTCCGATGTAGATTTGCACGGAGGCGTGATAGCGGTCGCGGGCAAGGGCAACAAGCACCGGCTGGTCCCGATCGGTGAAAACACACTCGACGATCTGCGGCGTTATCTGGACAAGCGCCAGGAGTTCGCTTTGCGAACCGATTCCAGTACCGCCGCCCTGTTTCTGAATCGTCGTGGCGGTCGCCTGAGCCTGAGATCGATCGACCGCCGTGTCCGCAGGTTCGCCAGGGCCAGAGGAGTGGACTTGACACCGCACGCTCTGCGTCATTCTTTTGCCACGCACTTGTTGGAGAACGGGGCCGACCTGATGCTCATTAAGGAGATACTCGGCCACGCCTCTCTGTCGACCACTCAGAAGTACACGCACGTGACCGCAGAAACAATGAAGAAGGCTTTTCGGAAAGCTCATCCCCGCTCCGGTTATAAACAGTAGTGAAATATCTATGAAGACAAGAAGTACCACAGTTCTCGGCTTGATTCACCGCGGCCAGGCGGCCATGGCGGCTGATGGTCAGGTGACGTTCGATGAAACCATCATGAAAGCTCGCGCGGTCAAGCTGCGAACAATGCATGACGGGAAGATACTCTCCGGCTTCGCCGGCGGGGCCGCGGATGCCCTTGCCCTATACGAGTTGCTGGAGAAGAAGATAGATGAGTACTCCGGCAACCTGCCGAGAGCAGCTGTGGAACTGGCCAAGGAATGGCGCACCGACAAGATGCTATCGCGACTCGAAGCGATTCTGGCGGTCACCGACCGCGATCATATCTTCCTGCTGTCCGGCAACGGTGACGTGATCGAGCCCGACGACGGTCTCATTGCGATCGGGTCGGGCGGTCCGTACGCCCTGGCCGCCGCCAGGGCCTTCCTGCAGGCCAACCCCAAAATGAGCGCCGAGACTGTGGCCACCAGGGCTATGGAAATCGCAGCCGATATCTGTGTCTGGACCAACCACCATATTACCGTCGAAGTCATCAAATGAAGCTAAACGATATCCCTACCCCCGCTGAGATCGTCGCGCATCTCGACACATACATTGTCGGTCAGGCCGCGGCCAAAAAGTCGGTTGCGATCGCCCTGCGCAACCGCTGGCGTCGCCAGAATGTCGAAGGCGACCTGCGCGCCGAGATCATGCCCAACAACATCATCATGATCGGCCCCACCGGCGTGGGAAAAACCGAGATAGCCCGGCGCCTGTCTGAGATGGCGCGCGCCCCGTTTATCAAGGTGGAAGCATCGAAGTTCACCGAAGTCGGGTATGTCGGACGCGACGTTGAATCGATGATCCGTGATCTTGTCGATATCGGTGTCAACATGGTCAAGAACGAGCATTCGTCCAAGTACGCCGATCGGGCCGCAGACAGTACTGAGGACCGGCTGCTGGACCTGCTGCTCGGCCCGCCGCCGCGACGCACCGCAGAGCCCGACGATCTGGAGAAGCAGTCGCTCTCTTCTACCCGCGAGAAATTTCGCAAGATGCTCCAGGAGGGCCATCTGGAGGACCGTGAAGTCGAACTCGATGCTCCGCAGCGAACCTCCCCCGTGGTGGAGATATTCTCTCCACAGGGGATGGAGGAGTTGGGGGTCAATTTCCAGGAGATGTTCTCAGGGCTGATGCCTCAGAAAACCAGGCGGCGAAAGATGAAGATCAAAGACGCCCGCCGCTACATCCACGGCGAAGAACTCGACAAACTGATCAACATGGATGATGTCATCAGCGAAGCGCTCATGCGAGTGCAGGACTCGGGGATCGTCTTCGTCGACGAAATCGACAAGATCGTGGGCGAGGGCAACAAGCACGGCCCGGATGTGTCTCGCGAGGGTGTCCAGCGTGACATCCTGCCGATCGTCGAGGGCTGCGCCGTGATGACCAAGTACGGCATGGTGCGTACTGATCATATCCTGTTCATAGCCGCCGGCGCCTTTCACGCCGCCAAGCCATCGGACCTGGTGCCGGAGCTTCAGGGGCGCTTCCCGATCCGGGTGGAGCTCGACTCGCTCACTGCCGAGGACTTCGAGCGCATTCTTACGGAGCCGCAGGCGGCCCTGCTCAAACAGTACCATGCACTTCTCCAGACCGAGGATGTCGATCTGATTTTCGAGAAAGAGGCGGTTAAGACCATTGCTCTGTTTGCCGAGAAGGTTAACTCCTCCTCCGAGAATATCGGGGCGAGACGGCTTCAGACAGTAATGACCACTCTGCTCGAAGACATTCTCTTTGAACCGCCGAAGACTCGCCGCAAGGTGACTATCACCGCCAAGAAGGTGGAGAAGGTCCTGTCTGAGATAATCGAGGACGAAGACCTCAGTCGGTATATACTATAGCTGCAAACCTTGGCGTATAGTGGACTGGTTGCATCTATGTGTGTGCCCTGTCGGGCACATTTGTGTGGCGAATCCTGTTAATGAAGTAGTCGCCCGACTGTTTCAGTACGCGATTGCCCAACCAGAAGGGACCAGACATGGAAGTATGCCAGAATGTGATGCGGTCACCCATTCTGCTGTTGATTCTGATCGCCTGCACGGCGCTTGCCAGTGGCTCGGCCAACGGGCTCTCACTTAATACCGTGGAAAGTGGTCTGTCCAACCCGATCTACGTCACTCACGCACCGAATGATCCCACACGTCTCTTCATCCTGGAGCGGGAGGGTGTCATTCGGATTAGAAAGGACGATTCCCTCCTGACTCAGCCATTCCTGGACATATCCAGCCTCACTACTACCGGGAGCGAACGGGGTCTTCTGGGTATGGCGTTCCACCCCGAGTACCAGGACAACGGCTATTTCTTCGTCAACTACACCAACACTGATGGTGACACTCGGGTGGTTCGATATAGTGTGTCAACGAACCCCGACTCGGCTGACGAGAACAGCGGCCTGACCATCCTTGCCATTGACCAGCCATTCGGCAACCATAATGCCGGCATGTTGGCCTTCGGCAATGACGGCTACCTCTATGTCGGTACCGGGGACGGGGGTTCCGCCGGGGATCCGGGCAACCGCGCCCAGGACCCAAAGGTGATGCTGGGCAAGATGCTGCGCATTGATGTCGATGCCGACTCCCCTTACGCCATTCCGCCGGACAACCCCTTTGCCGATTCGCCCGATACCCTCAATGAAATATGGTCGATTGGTCTTCGTAACCCCTGGCGTTACGCTTTTGATCGTTCCACCGGCGATCTCTATATCGCCGACGTCGGGCAGAACGAATGGGAGGAGGTCGAAGTGGAATCCGCCAATTCCGCCGCCGGCCTCAACTATGGCTGGCGCCTGAAAGAGGGAACCCATTGCTACGACCCGCCTTCCGGGTGCGACACTTTGACCGGCCTCACGGACCCGGCCTATCAATACAGTCACGGCGGTACCCCGTTCAGGTGTTCCATTACGGGCGGCCTCGTATATCGAGGCTGTGCCATTCCCGAACTGCAGGGACGATACTTCTTTGGAGATTACTGCTCGGGACAGATCTGGTCGTTCATTTGGAGTGACACCGCGATAGTCGATCTGACCGAGCATACCGATCTTTCGCTCGGCTCCAACGTTCTCGTATCGTTCGGAGAAGACTACTTCGGCGAGCTTTACGTCTGCGCCATGGCGGATGGCATAGTGTACAAGATAGTGCCGGACGAACCACCGGCTGAGTGCCGGTGTTGCGAGAACCGTGGCGACATAAATGCTGACGCCACCGGCCCAGACATTTTCGATCTCGTGTACCTCGTTTCCTTCATGTTCCAAGGCGGACCTGAGCCGCCCTGCATTGATAACGCAGATATTGACGGCAGCGATTCCGGCCCCGATATATCGGATCTGGTGTACTTGGTGTCCTACATGTTCAGCGGCGGGCCGGTGCCGGTTGCCTGCCCGGATATGTATGCCTGACCAGTGCCTCGCGATCCCCTTGCTCCCGGCAGGAGTTACTCGGCGGACTCGCAATCGTTTCGTCTGAACATGTGTAGCTGTGTGGCCTTGCATCAGATGCGGTAGACTCGGATATCCCCGATGAAGTTGTTGGCGGCGATGTAGAGCCTGCTCTCGGCCGACTCGTAGTCCTCCGACTGGCCATCCAGATTGTTGCCAAAGCCGGAGGCGCGTCGTCCGGCCAACTCAACGTCGCCCACGGAATTGGAACAGTGGGCGAAGTAAGGCATGCCGGGGGGCAGGTATATGCGAATGTCACCAATGAACCCGGATACAATGACCCGGTTGAGGCCTTTGCTCAGAACGCCGCCATGCAGGCGCAATTCCACGTCGCCGATTCCCATAGATATCTCGACATTCCGCAAGCTCCGCCCATTGCAGTCGATATTAAGGTCCCCTATCCCTTTGCTGTAACGGAGTCGCCCTTCGGGATCGACAGATGGCCCCGTATAGGTTGACTGAGCCTGTTCCCGGTCGTCGCCGGGAGGCGGCGGGGGGGGGGGCGGGGGAGAGCCGAATGCCGAGCTCCCGGCCGAGCCGGTGGCGCCACTTTCAGCCTCGTGTCGGTGGAAGGCAGTTGCCGCTCGGATTCGGTCATACTGTTGCTTGCGCCGAACCATGAGCCACACCCCGAGGGCAATCAGACCTACCGGCAGAAGGAAACCGAAGAGGTCCCCGAAGTCCCACCATATCCACTCCATCGCCCTTGCCCAAAGCCATAGCCCGATGGCGATCAACACGATTCCGAATACCAGCCGACGAACGCTCATAGACACCTTGCCTGTCCGGGCAGTACTGCCCTGCCAAGTCTACGTATAATCGACTCCGTAGTTGCCCGTGGCAAGCTTTTATCGCGGTCGGCTCTCGCCGATGCGGTATTCCGTCCCTTGACTTGCAGCTCCCCGCCCTCTTTATTTGGCGAAATTTGACCAACCAATAACCCCCTTCAGCAAGGAGGTATCATGCCTCGTTCCCTTTGTCAGATCACCGATTTCACTTCTGAGGAAGTCCGCGGTATCTTCGACCTGTGCGCCCGTATGAAGAAAGGCCAGGAGAGACCCCGCCCTCTGGAGGGCAAGTCAGCGGCCTGTATCTTCACCAAGCCTTCCTTGAGAACCCGCATCTCGTTCGAGGTAGGTATCAGCGAGCTGGGTGGTAAGCCGATCTATATCACCGGCCCTGAGATCAAACTCGGTGAGCGGGAGACAGTCGCCGACGCCGCCCGGGTTCTTTCACGCTACGTCGGCCTGATCATGATTCGAACATTCGCCCAGTCAGATGTCGAGGAACTGGCCCGCTATGCCTCGGTCCCGGTGGTCAATGGCCTTACCGACCTGGTTCACCCATGCCAGATTCTGGGCGATTACTTCACGGCCATCGAGCACCTTGACACCGAGGAACCCTACAAGGTGGCCTATGTCGGTGACGGCAATAACATCGCCAACAGCTGGCTGAACCTGGCGTCGCTGATACCGATCGATCTGCGCATCGGCACGGCGGAGGATTGCCGACCCGATCCCGACATTGTCAAGAGGGCGCAGAAGAACAGCGACAGCAATGTACTGATAACCGCCGATCCTAAAGAAGCAGTTGACGATGCCGATGTAGTCTATACGGATGTCTGGGCCTCGATGGGCCAGAAACATCAGGCGGAAGAGAAGGAAAGAAAGCTAAGGAAGTATCAAGTTAATAGCACCCTGTTGAAGGGCGCCAATCCGAAGGCGATCGTGATGCACTGCCTGCCGGCTGAGAGGGGCAAGGAAATAACCGATGAGGTCATGGACGGACCCCAGTCGGTGGTCTTCGATGAGGCGGAGAACCGGTTGCACATCCAGAAGGCCATTATGGCCTTCCTGCTCGCGCAGTAGCCTTTGGCCGGGCCCGTGACGGGGCGAAAGACATGTGAAAGGAGACGCTATGCGTTTTCAGAAACGACTCTTCGTTTCGGGCCTGGCCTCAATCATGATGCTGACGCTGGTTTTTGCCGGTTGTAGTGATGACAAGTCGACTACGCCAGCCACGACCATTGGTTCGTTGTCAGACCCGGAATTCGTCGCTGTCCGGGCGCAGATCGACGCCATGGCTGATTCCACGCTCGATTTCTTCATGCACGGCCTCAATGCTCTGCAGGGTCTCGACGGGGCCGATCTCCCGGCTCAGTATGCCGTCGATCCGGGTGGTGAAGGTGGAGTCGAAACGAATTACAGCGATGGTTGGCATACGATTGGTCTGACCAGTCTTGCCACCGGAAACAACTTCTGGATCCACGACTCGATCCAGTTTGTCAAGGACGGTGTGCCCCAGCGCGCCCCGACCAACGCCCAGGCGATGAGCTTCATTCATCGCTGGCGCAAGAACGCTGCGCAGGACAACAGCACGGACACCGCCACCGGGCGCGCCGGTTTGACTTTCGGCGGCTTCTACCAGGCCAACACCACTGTCAGCGGAACCGCGGAGGCCGTCTACTATAACCAGACGGTCTATAGTGACTCAACGGTGAAGCGCTCCTATGACTTTGACATCACCCTGACCGGGTTCAAGATCGGCGAGTCCGGACTGCCGGGTTCGACCTCGAATATCGATAATGCCTCGAACTGCCCCTGCGAGGGTTCATTCGTCGCCGACGTGGAAGCTTCCTATCAAAAGGGTAGTGCATCGGCCACGAGAAGCGACTGGGAAGTCGGAGGTACTTTCGAAGACGGTACCCTGAGTGTCGAAGTAACCAGCGGCAACACGGTCTGGACTTACACTCGGGATATGTGTACTCCTCCAAGCTCGAACTGAGCCCGATACTGTTTGCACTTTCAAAGCCCGGCTCCACGTCGGGCTTTTTCATTGCAGGTCTATGACCACCTTCTGCTTGGCAGGTCCTCGATCAGTCGCTAACTTGCGGTCATGAATGAAATAGTCAAATACTCCGGTTGCTTTGTCTGCGGCGATCAGAACCCCATTGGACTGAAGGCCAGGTTCTATTGCGACGGCGACAAGGCGGTCTCGGAGGTCGTTGCCCATCAGCACTACGAGGGCTATCGGAGCATCTTTCACGGAGGCATCATCTCGACCATGCTCGACGAGGTGATGATCAAGGCTATTCTGGCGAAGGATGTCTATGCTGTCACCGCCGAGCTGACCGTTCGTTTCATGGCCCCGGTGCGCACCGGCGACCGCCTGTTCTTGACCGGCTGGGTGACACGCCGCAAGGGGCGGATGTACTTCACCGAGGGAGAAGTCCGGGTCGGTGGTCAGGTCGTGGCCAGCGCCACTGGCAAATACCTTGAGGCTCGCCCCGAAATGCGGGAGTTGCTCAGGGGCTCGATTGGTTGAAGCCCGACACGCGGTTTGCAGCCGCGTTTCCGAGATGTTGTAATTCCTTGCGCAGCGAGCTCGGTCGAGCTCTGTTGGACTCTATAATCGACTGCAGGGCAATGAGATCGTGGTCGGTTGCGGCTGCTAGTCTCCGGCATCGGTCTTGCTTGTCACCGGTCCATGGATATGCCCGACAAGCCGCTGCGCTGTTTCATAGCATCATTTCAGAACCGTCGAGTCGATCCGCGCCTGGCCGATCAAGGGCTTAGTCGCGGCATGTTGGTATTCGCCATCCCGGATCTCGGTATTCTGTTTCGTTGCCGGGCGGAAGGCGAGCCCATCGATATCGAGTTCGGGGCTTTCTTTGCGCTGCTCAAGTTCATCAGCGACAAACAAGACAAACTTGGCGCCGGCCGTATGAAGTCGGTGCAGGTCCTCTCGTCCAACCCCGAATTTGTCATGGCCTTCACCGGCAATTCCCGGCACCTGCAGGAGGGGTCGTCCCGGATGCGCCTGTTGAAGGAGCACAGCAAGCAAATCAAGATAGCGGTCGGGTTAGTGGAGGCTCGGAAAAACCAGGCGTTGGCGCCGGCGGCCGACTACCCAAGCCTGCCGCGGGATTGTACCGTGCAATTCGGACCCGCCAATGAGCCGGAACAGAAGCCGGCGTTCAAGCCTTTCCAGCGCGGAATCAGCCTGTAATCAATCCGTCAGGGGCGGGTTTGTCGATCGGGGGGACGGCTGAATGTCGGCTGCCATAACGGCGCAAGCGACTGCCGGCACCGAGTCTAACGGGGAAATCACTTGACACTCACAGACCACGATACTATCTTCCAAATGCGAAGGGCTCAGCATGTCTACGCCGGTCTGACCGGATACTTCGCATACTATAAGAGTAACACGGAAGCCCTTGATTTCACAGCGCTCAGAGGCAAGGCACAATGTGACCGGCTGAATTCCGGTCCGAGTGTGCTGTGTTCGCGTGTGCCGGGAACGGGGGCCGACGAAGTCTGGTTGTATATGACACTGTGGCTTGCGGCCGCACCGACGGCCGGACAGGGAGCAAGATGACACCGCGGGGAGTCAGCGCGGTCCTGTCGCTCAGCGGGATAATAGGTCCTCGGGAACGGAAAAAAAGAGAACGAAGTCATATTTCATGCGACTCATATGAGAAAAACCGTACATGCCGATATGCAAGGAGGCTCATAGGATGAGAAAGCTACTCGTGGCGGCGGCGCTACTGGCCATTCTGGCCGGTGGCAATGCGGCGGCAGAGACGATGGGGGCGGGAGCCCCGGACACCGTGGACATGATCTTCACGGTGGCTCCGGATTTCACGACGGGGCAGATGAAGGCCCAGCTAGATCTTTACGTCTTCAACGATTCCAACTATGTGGAGGGCGCCACTGTCGGGTTCTCGTGGGACAACCCGAATATGCAAATGGATTCGGCGGTAGCTTCGCAGCTAACCGAGGACCACTTCGAGATCGGGCCATTTGTTTATGAGGACAGCGACATCAACGTGACCAACGCCAACCAGAGATTCCTCTTCGGCGGCGCCAAGATGTTCGGACCAGGAGTCCCCCCGCATCCGAGCCGGCGTCTGTGGGCCAGCTATTACTTTACGCTGTCGGACTGGCAGGCGACCGACTCGATCGTGATCGATACCCTGGCCTATTCCACATCGACGACCTACAAATTTGTCGGCGGAGAGGGCGTGGGCGATTACTTTCCTTTCTGGACCGGGCCGGCAATACACACTGATACTGCCTATGTGCCGCCGATCGATCTGGTGGTGATTCCTGATTCATTCGCCTTCACCGGGACGGTCGGTGGCGCCGATCCCCCGAATCAGCCGATCGAGATCACCAGTACGGGTGACGCGGTCGATTTCGATGTGACCAACAACATTCCGTGGGTGACCGTCAACCCGATAACCGGAACCACACCGCAGACCGGGTTGGTGATGGTTGATATTGACGGTTTGGGTGCCGGAACCTATGTGGATTCGTTCATGATCGAAGCACCCGAGGCCGATAACTCGCCGGTTTGGGTGACGGTAGAGCTGACGCTTGTCGAGCCGCCGCCGGAGATCGGGGTTGATCCCGCCCAGTTCTTCTTCAACGCCGTGGCGGGGGGCGATGACCCGGACCCGAAGACATTGACGATCACAAATGTCGGCGGGCAGACACTGAACTGGACGGTCAGCAACAATGAGACCTGGCTTTCGCTGGCGCCGACCGCGGGCATCGATTCCGGCGACGTTACGCTGACGGTTGATATTACCGGGCTGGCCTTCGGTGATTACTACGACACTATCACAGTGAGCGATCCGGCCGCGTCCAACGACCCGGTGTTGATCCCGGTAAATCTGTCGATTGGTTCGGATCTACCTATCATCGAGGTCAATCCATCGACGGTACCGGTTATCGTCGATATGCCGACCGACACTATCCTGCCGCGTACTTTCGAGGTGCTCAACGGTGGAGCGGGGACAATGAGCTTCTACTTCACCGAGTCCTCGCCCAGGATAGTCGGTTTCGACCCCGACACCGGTACGGCCCCCGCGACTGTGACGGTGTACTTCGATCTGGCCGGGGCACAATCCGGCAATGATTTCTACGATACGGTCTGGGTCAACTCCAATGAAGCGATTAACTCCCCTCAGCCGGTAGTTTTCTGGTTCCATTTCGTGAACAACCCGGCCCGCCTTTATGTAGCCCAGGATACGCTGCACTTCAATGTATACGATTGCTCGATGGGTTATGGCAAGTCGGCGCCGGTGCGCAAGTTCCTGGCCAACAATCTGGGCGGCGATAACCCGGTTGATGTCTATCTGGATTTCGACTCGACCGACTTCTTCAGCGTCAATCTGGTTCATGGCATCCTGCCGGAGGAGTTTACCGTCACCTCGAACTATCTCGATCTCCCGCTGGGTACCTATTACGATTCTATCTGGGTTCGTGCACCGAAAGCGCTTGATTCCCCTCACCTGCTGGTGGTCGCCTATCACGTGTTGGCGGAGGAACAGCAGCCGCATATTTACCTGCCTCTGGATTCCGGGGTACTGCTGACACAGGAGAATTCGGGACCTTCGCCTTTCGCGGTTTTCGAGGTTTGGAATCTGTACGGCGGCTGCATGGACTTCGATATTCAGGAGGATATTCCCTGGGCGTTTCTGGACGATCAGGACGGCACCGCTCCGCAGACGATCTTCTACAACGTGAATTCATCCGGCTTCCCGCTCGGGACATACATGGACACGATGTGGATTCACGCTCCCGAGGCGGACAACAGTCCCCAGCCGATGCAGATACGGATGAATGTATTCCGGTACTATGGGGATGTCGACTGGAACGGCGAGATTAACATAGCTGACCTGGTATACCTGGTCGAGTACATGTTCGACAACGGTCCGGCACCGATGCCGCACAGAATTATCGGTTCGCTGGACTGCAATCCTGTAGTGAATATTGCTGATCTGGTCTGGCTTGTAGATTACATGTTCAACGGCGGTCCGAAGCCGTGTGGTAATCCGTAGTCGGTTACGGGCGGCCGTCCGTCTGACCAGCGTACGACTTCAACGCCGCTGACCCTGGGTTGGCGGCGTTGGTCCTGTTGAAGCTCAGGTTGACTGTTCGGCTGAAATGGCCGAATAGACTGTTAGGCATGAGTGTGCTGTGCTCGGAATCTGCTCCCCCGGGATAATGTTTTGAGCACGTCCGCTGCTAAGGACGTCTGAAGGATAGCCGATTATTGCGGGTCCGAAGAGTGAAAGGCAACTGAGAAACCAGCGCCACCGAATCAGGAGCTCCCGATATGACTTCTCAACGTATTGTGCCGTCCATCCTGTTAGTTCTTCTGCTTGGCTTTGCACGGGTCCCGGTACTGGGCAATGACCAGCCTCCAATTGACTGGGATGAAGCCACGCCATCGCAGATACATAAGCATATGGCCGAACAAAAGGCGGCTTCATTGGCCGATAAGCGGCTCAATCGAAGTATGGCGGCGGCTGTGACCGCGGCCAGCAATCAGACCGACTACGATGTTCTGTTCTACGATATCGACCTTCGCATCAACGATACGACCGGGATGATCTATGGCGGCGTCCGGGTGGTCGGCGAGGTTGTTGTGGATAGTATTTCCGAGCTGGAGCTGGATTTTCACTCTGCCATGACGGTCGACTCAGTTACTTCGCCGGACGGCCTGCGCCAGTATTCGCATGGCAGCGATGTGCTTACGGTCACTCTCAGCCGCTGGTTTTCACAGGGAGAGATCTTTGAATTCAAGGTCCATTACAATGGCCATCCGACCGAGGGCGGTTTCCAGGGCTTCTCCTTCGATACTCATGGTGGCAAGCCTATGATATCATCGCTGTCCGAGCCGTACTTCGCCCGCACCTGGTGGCCGTGCAAGGACCGCATGGATGACAAGGCTGATTCGTTCGATATCGCCATCACTGTTGATACGGGGCTCTACTGCGCATCGAACGGCACACTCGACTCGACGGTCGATCACGGGAACAACACCCATACTTTCCACTACCGGGTGCGATATCCCATGGTGACGTATCTCTTTTCGGTAGCCATCGCTGAATACACCGTGTGGTACGATGAGTGGGCTTACAATGACGACGCCGACACGATGCTGCTGGTTCACGCTGTTTATCCTGATTACTATGTGTATTCGCTGCCCAGATACGGCATGACCCCGTACGCGCTGACTGTCCTCTCGGAGAACTACGGACTGTATCCGTTTGTGAATGAGAAATACGGCCACGCGAACTTCGAGTGGGGTGGGGCAATGGAGCATCAGACCATGAGCTCCATGGCCGGTACCAGTTTCGGGTTCTCGGAGGCGGTGGTAGTTCACGAGCTGGCTCACCAGTGGTGGGGCGATATGATCACTTGTGAAAGCTGGAGCGATATCTGGCTCAATGAGGGCTGGGCGTCGTATTCTGAAGCCCTGTATTACTATGTCAAGGATGGTTTTCAGGCCTACAAGGACTACATGGCCGATATGGCGTACTCCGGCGGTGGAACGATATACGTCTACGATACGACCTCGGTGTGGAATATCTTCCACGGAGGCCTGTCGTACGACAAGGGCGCCTGGGTAGTGCATATGCTGAGAGGGATGCTTGGTGATTCACTCTTCTTCACGGGCGTCGTGGCTTACTACAACTCTGAGTATCAGCACGGCTCGGCCACGACTGAGGATTTCAAGAATGTCTGGGAACAGGCGACCGGGTGGGAGCTGGACTGGTTCTTCGATGACTGGATAATGGGTACATATCGACCTTCATACAAATACTCGATGTGGCAGGAAGCCTCTGATACCGGAGGGGTCGATGTTTATCTTTGGGTCAGACAGAACCAGACAACATATCCGCAGGTCTTCCGTATGCCGGTACCGTTTGTATTTCACATCAATAACAACTCAGTCGATACTACGAGTCTCTGGTGTGATGAACGGCGCAAGCTCTTCCGGTTCAATTACCCGGCCGACATTGGCACGATCGAGTGTGATCCCGACGACTGGGTATTGAAGTACGCCAGCAGCGAGGTATGGGGGGTCCGTTTCGTTACGGTCAGCGCCGATCTCGATACGGCCATGGCCTTCGCACCGTATGCCGATACTCTCTATGTCCGCGGAGGCTCCGGCAATCTCAGCTTCAGTGTCATCGGCGGCGCCCTTCCGGATGGCATCAGCCTTACTCCGGAGGGTTACCTGACCGGATTGCCTACCGACACCGGCAGCTTCACCTTCACCGCGCTCGTAGACGACATGATGAGCAGCCACGACGACGAGCTTGAGTTTATGCTATACGTGACACCGGCCGATCTCATTCCCGGCGATGTTGATTTGTCCTTCGAGGAGGTCAATGTCGCGGACCTGGTCTATCTGGTGGCGTACATGTTCCAGGACGGGCCGCCGCCACCGGTGCCGAATCTGGCCGATGTCGATGCATCGTGTCAGGTTGATATCGCTGACCTGGTGTACCTGGTAGGTTACATGTTCCAGGAAGGCCCCGCCCCGATGATGGGCTGTGTTGATTAGCGGTCCATGACCGCCGGGCCGTGTTGCGAGATACCGGCCTGCTTGACCTCGTGAGGGGGCCTCCAATGCGTCTACGCGAGGTTCGCTGCAGCCGAACCCCGCAATCCAATCCGTCAACGCTCAGGAGGCTGTCTGCGCCCGCGGCAGGTTATCGCGACGCCGCATGAACCGTCTGCGGCCGTATCAACAGGCTCTGTCGGTGCGGTCTTCTTCCTACGAAGGCGCCGGCAGCCAGCTTTTTGTTGCTTCGGGGCAATCTGCGCATATCATGCAGGGAAGGTCGAGAGCAATTTGGTACATATCTATTCTGAGGCCTTTCGGTGAACCAGCAACCCGCAATTCGATCCTTTCATCTGACTACTTATGGATGCCAGATGAACCTGGCTGACTCGTCGACCCTGACGGCTGAACTACTTGCCAGGGGACTGCGACGCGTGGAGTCAGAAGAGGAAGCCGATCTGATTATCCTCAACACCTGTTCGGTTCGTCTGAAGGCGGAGCAACGTGTATCCGGGCGCCTCTGGGAACTCCAGAGGCTTAAGCGCGACCGGCCTGGCGTAAAGATAGCCGTGGTGGGTTGTATGGCCCAGAGAATGGGCCGACAGCTCACTGAGCAGATACCGCACGTGGATTATGTTCTTGGTACCGACCGCCTGTTTGAGCTTCCGGACGTGTTGGCCGGCAGGGAGGGGACATCTCCGGTCATGACCGCCTTCGGACACGAGAATATCGATATGATCTCGCCGGTTAAGGAGAGTCCGTATTCCTCGTTTGTGACAATATCACGGGGTTGCGATAACTACTGCACCTACTGTATCGTCCCGTATGTTCGGGGGTCGGAGAGGGCGCACTCGGCTGATCGGATCATCGATTCGATTAATCGACTCACCGATGAGGGTGTGGTCGAGATCATGCTGCTGGGGCAGAACGTCAACAGCTATCGCTGGAAGGGAGTCGATTTTCCGGCGTTGCTTGAGCGGGTGGTCGCCGAGACCGAGGTCCCAAGGATCCGTTTTATGACTTCCCATCCCAAGGACCTGTCGTCGCGTCTGATTGATGTTATGGCAGGCAATTCCCGTATCATGCCTCATGTACACTTGCCCTTACAGTCGGGTTGCAATCGCATTCTGGAGAAGATGGGACGGAAATACACGATAGAGCACTACCTTGGCATTGTCGACGAACTCCGCCACAAACTCGACTACCTGTCGTTGACGACGGATCTTATCGTGGGCTTTCCGACTGAGACCGTCGCCGAATATGAGCAGACCCTTGATGTCGTGAAGTCAGTGCAATACGACGCAGCATTCATGTTTCGCTATTCCGTTCGTCCCGGGACAGCGGCTGCCGATTTCGATGACGATGTCCCCGAGGAGGAGAAGATCCGTCGCCTGGAGAATCTGATCAGTCTGCAAAAGAAGGTCGGCCGGGAGCGAAACCAGCGAGAAGTTGGCCAAGTGCGTCGAGCCCTGGTCGAGGGGTTGTCCCGTCGATCGGGCGACTTCTGGCGCGCTCGTACTGAAGGCAACAAGACGGTTCTGTTTGCGGCCGAAAACATCAAGGCCGGCCGGTTGCTGCCGGTCCGAATTGTATCGGCCGATGCTTTCACCTTGCACGGTGAAGTTGCGGAGGTGGCCTGATGCTGTGGCTGAGTCATTTGGTCGGTCCGTTACTGGTAGTCGCCATTGTCCTGTTTCTGGTCTATCGCCTCAGGGGCGATTACGACGAGATTGTCGCGGGACGTGGCTGGCAGGTCAGCGGCGCCGTCATGATCTGCCTTGCTGCTTTGTGGCAAATGGTGACCGGGATCGAGAGTTATACCGAATGGTTCGTACCTGATGCGTACGGAGTATTCGCGGTCGTTCAGTGGAGTCTGTTACTGGCCGGACTGCTGTTTCTGGTCGTCGGGCTGTCTCTGCGCCTGGATCAATGGCGGCAGCGCAGCGAGGATGTCGAGAACCTGCAGCATCGGTTGTCGCTAATGTGGGACTTGCAGCGCCAGACACGGCAGCCCTACCAACTGGCGGCCTTGCTCCAGATGGTCATTGAGGCGATCACGGAACGCCTGCCGAGAACCGCAGGCGCAGTGTTTCTCGTCAATCAGAACAAGCGAAGCATCGTCCTCGCAGCGGCCTCGGGTTTGAGTCGGGAAGAGACGGCCGGCCTGGAGCATCTGAAATACAGCGGCAACCCCATTGCCCAGGCGTTGCAGGTAGGCGAGCCGGGGTTATTCGGGGCCTTTGAGTACATCGACGGTGAAGGGCGAACGGCCAGTTTGAGCCGCCGCTCCAGCCTCGTTCTACCTCTTGTTTCCGGGCTTGAGGGGGTCGGGGCGATTGTGTTGGCGGCCAACGATGCGGACTCGTTCGGACAGGCGGAGATACGTTTGCTGCAGCCGGTGGCCGGCTGGCTGGCTGAGCGGGTGCGGGCCACTCGCCTGGTGCGGGAACTGCATGCGGTTCAGCAGATGCACGATCGGGTACGCGAGCGTCAGGAGGAACTGGTTGCGCGCCTCCAACGAGTGACCGCTGCACTTCGCGATCCCTCGTTACTGGACGCCTTGTGCCGAGGTCTGGTGGGCCTTTACGGAAGCGAGTCGGTGCACCTGATCAGCCTGGCCTCCGGGCAGCTCGCCGTTCGAGCCGGCAGTACAGAACTGGGCGAGCTTTCAGAGAATTACCGCACGGCGCTGATCGAGGCGCTCGACCGAAACCGGCCTCTCATAATCAACCAAGAGACCGGGCGGGACGCTCAGCGACAGGTTACGGTCTCGACTCTGGTTCACCCGTTGCCGACCCCCTACAGCCACACGGCGCTGATCCTTAGGCGTAGCGCAGGTGGCTTTGACGTCACTCACGAGGATTTGCAGGTTGTGACGGTCCTGGCTGGACTAACTTCGATCGGCCTGACTCAGGCTGAAGCGGCCGGGCTCGATCTGAGCCGTCGCGCCGGGTTCCGGAGGATACTCAATCTGCTGCGCTTTGACCGGGAGATGCCCCTCGAAGTCGGGATGGATTATCTGGTCGAAGAGATGTCCCGGATGGCGCCATCGGGATCGTCGGTAGTGGCCTTCAGCCGGTGTCACGATGGTTCCTTTGAAGCCGAATGTGGTCGCGGATTCAGCGACAATCTGCTGGCCGACTTCCGGATCTATCCGGGTGAAGGTGGGATCGGACAGGCGGTTGCGGATCGTCAACCACGATCCTTCTTCGGTCGAGCGCAGGTCGACCGGGCCCTGGAGCTGTACGAGGCCGCCAATCGCGAAGCCTTCTATAGGATGTTTGGTGAGAACGGCCCTCCGGGCCTGATGGTGGTAACCCCGGTCATGGTAATGGATCAGGTCAAGTCGGTGACGGCTGTTTTCATGCCGGACAGCGGCGGCGAGCAGCAAAGTGAATGGGAAAGGCTGATTACACTGGCCGCGGGCCTGTTCGGCTTCAGGCAGACTATCGCCGAATTGCACCGAAACTTGCAGCCCGTGCACGGGGGATCCACGGAGAAGACGACGTTGGGCGGGTTCATCAATCAGTTGAACAATCACCTTTCGGCGATCATCGGAAACGCCGAGTTGGCTCGCTCGCGCCCCGAATTGTCCGGAGAGGTCAATCGGCATTTACAGACAATCATCGATGAGGCCGCTCGCGCCGAGGAGTACGTGCGCAGGGCGCCGGTTTCCGAGAGTCAGGGTGCGTTGCCTGAGCCGCTTTCCTCAGATGTCAATGAAGCTATCGAGTCGGTCTTGAAGCCGAAGCGTATTTCAGACAATCTGTTCATGGTCGGCGAGCATGCGCGGGAGGTCGACCTGAAGCTTCGCCCCGTCGGACCGGTCGCGGCCGATGAAAGATACTTACGGCGCCTGGTTCAAGGTCTGCTGGATCATCTGTCCGATCTCATTGCCGAAGATCAGAGGCTGACGATCTCGACCTACCGGTGGGGGGAATATGTGTACCTCGACATATCTCGTCATGGCCGCGATGAACCGGCCATGGAGCGCTTGGCCGAACTGGTCGAGTATCAGGAGAGTGCGTCCGGGCAGCCGTTGCTTGGCAATGCCTCTCTGGGCCTAATGGAGGATGAGCATAAACTGGAAGTCTCCGCGGATGCCAGGGTCCAGCCCCCGCGCTATGTATCGTTCCGCTTCAGGAGGTCGAGGACTCAGACCGAGCCGGGCCCGGAAGAGGGGGGAGGCAGGTTGCTGGTCATTGATGATCAGGCTATGATCCTTGATCTGATCACGGCCATGGGGCAGTCTTTGGGCTACGATGTTACGGCCACGCGCTCCGCTGCGGACGGCGAGAAAATGGCTCTGGACAAAGACTTCGACATTGTCCTGGTGGATCTGGCGATGCCCGGTCGTTCCGGGCTCGATTTGGCTGATCGGCTGCACCAGCAGAAGCCGCGTTTGCCGATAGTCCTGATGACCGGGTGGGAAGTGTCGGTCAGTCAGGCGCAGCGGCGGCAATCCGGTATCAGGGAAGTCCTGCATAAACCGTTTCGAATTGAACAGCTCACCGCCGTCCTGCGGACGGCGGGCCGCAATCTGGCGATATCCTGACGAAGTGAGGCTTCAGAAATGGGCCGGGGGAGACGATAATCATATTACGCAACGATGCGGCAATGAGCATGGATAGACTCAAAATCATCAAGCACATACGCAGCGATGACGCGTTGTTCTCGCTACCCCAGGTTCTCTCGGAGATACTGCATGAGGCGGGCAAAGACGATCTGTCACCGGACTGCCTGGCCGGGATCATTCTGAAGGACCCGTCCATGACCGCCCGAATCCTGAAGATGGCCAACTCCCCGTTCTACCACCGGCTGTCGGAGATCAGGACTGTCAACCAGGCGGTTTCAGTCATGGGTGTAACCACGGTGAAGTGCCTGGCCCTATCGTCATCTATTCTCCGGCCGGAGCGCGTCGCGGAAGCGTCGGGGATAAACCCTCAGAAGCTGTTCTCGCATATCCTTTCGGTAGCCTCGGCTTCCGAAGCGATCGCACAGGCTGTTCACTTCAAGGCAGTCGAGGAGGCCTTCATAGCCGGGCTGTTGCACGACGTCGGGATCCTGTTCTACGTGCATCATTATCCGGATTCGTACCGCGACATTGTCGCCAAGAAGGTTCGAGCATCCAGCTTGACAGAGGCGGAACGCCAGATCTTCGGAATCGATCACGCCGAAGTCGGTATGCATCTGGCCGAGGTATGGCGTCTCCCGGAATACATGGGGCATGCGATCGCCGGACACCACTCCGTTGTCACCGCAGAACGGGCGGATCTGCTGCAGAGGATAGTCGGCCTGGCCACTGTTCTGGCCGAAGACAGGTTCTCGGGCTGGGAGCTCGGGCTTGAGGATCGCTTGCGGGCGATTAATATCCTGTCTTCTCAGCTGTCGCTCGATAAGGAGACGGTCGACGACATTTCTGCATCGCTTCTGTCACGGACGGTAGACGTGGCTGAGTACCTCGGAGTCGACATCGGCGACATCGAGGATATTCTGGCTCAGGCCAACAGGGAGATATGGTCCTCTTACCTGGCCATGGAGAACCTGTTCAAGGAACGCCAGGAGCTGTCGGCTAACCTCCTGAAGGAAGAGCGCGCCAAGGGCGCCGCCGAGGCCAAGGCGATTGCCATGGCGACGCTGTCGCACTACCTGAACAACGCAACGATGGCCATCTACGGCCGCTCTCAGTTGATTCGGATGGCCCTGAACAAGGGGCGACACGAGCGCCTGATAGAAAAGCTGCCAGGCGATCTGGAGATTCTCGATCAGTCCATTGCCAAGATCGTGGCAGTGCTCGAGGAGATGCGTCAGATTTCCCCTATAGACCAGAGTCAATTCTACACTCTTTCGCGGGGACTGAATATCGATGACAGACTGGAGAAGAGGCTGGCCGAGATGCGCCGCAGCGGGGCCTGGGAGGCTGTCGTCGAAGCCGCGCCGGTCGACTGACCACGTTTCCAGTTGCCCTCACCGGCCGCTTTGTGTACCATCAAAACATGTTGAGTTATCTCACCGCCGGCGAGTCGCATGGTCCTCAGCTAACGGCTATCATCGAAGGACTGCCGGCCGGGCTGACGATTGATGTTGATGCAGTCGACGCTCAATTGCAGCGACGCCAGAAGGGATACGGTCGGGGCGGACGGATGAAGATCGAGCGGGATCGCATTCGTCTGGTCGGCGGGGTACGCCATGGCCGGACTCTTGGCGGGCCGGTCAGCCTGATAATCGAAAACCGCGACTGGCCCAACTGGTCGGGGATAATGGACCCAACGAGGCCACTATCCAGCCGTCTGACGGACCGGCAGCGCAAACTCGCCGAGCAGACCACCAGGCCGCGTCCGGGCCACGCCGATCTGGCGGGTGGTATCAAGTACAATCATCATGATTTGCGCCATGTTCTCGAACGGGCCTCGGCCCGCGAGACTGCGGCGCGGGTGGCGGTGGGGGCTGTGGCTCGGCAGATGTTGGAACAGTTCGGGTGTGAGTTCGCTTCCCATGTCGTTAGAGTAGGCGCCGCTGCGTTGCCCTCGCGGCTGAAGCGTCCGGATATCGCGCAGATGCAAGAAGTCACCGAGCAATCGCCGGTTCGCTGTTTTCATGAGGGGACCGAGAGGAAGATGATCGAGGCGATCAAGGAAGCCGGCCGGCGCAAGGACTCGCTCGGCGGTGTTGCGGAGATAGTTGTGGTCGGGGTGCCGACAGGCCTGGGTTCCTACAGTCAGGGATTTCGCCGGCTGGACGCACGTCTGGCGGGGGCGCTCATGGGAGTGCCGTCGGTCAAGGGCGTAGAGGTCGGGCTGGGCTTTGGTTATGCCTCTCGGCGGGGTTCGCAGGTTCACGATCAGATATATCGCGAGCAGCGGGGGCGGCGGACCTCCAAAGGCTACTATCGCAAGACCAACAACGCCGGCGGTATCGAAGGCGGCGTCAGCAACGGCGAAGCACTGGTACTGCGAGTAGCCGGCAAGCCGATCTCGACGCTCAATCGACCGCTGGCCACGGTCGATGTTCGAACCGGCGAGCCGGCCAAAGCGATGGTCGAGCGCACCGACATCTGCGTTGTCCCCGCTCTCGCCGTGGTCTGCGAGGCAGTGGCCGCCCTTGTGGTGGCCGAGGCTTTTCTGGAGAAGTTCGGCGCCGACAATATGGATGAAATACGACGCCACTATGATGCCTGGCTCGATTCGGAGTACTGAGCTATGCATGAGATCATGAATGGAAACGACATCCGACCGCAGACCGCCGATACTGAGGCGGCCGGGACCCGGAGGATTGATATGCGTATAGAGTTCACATCGAAGGAGATGCGCGAGGTCGAGGCAATCAACCTTGTGGTTTTCACGCCGACCTACGAGGAATTGACTGACTATCGCCTGCGCCGGTTGGACCAGAGCACGGGCGGCGCCCTCGAAATCATGCTCGAATCCGGGGAGTTCAACGGCGAGGAAGGTCAGGTCGTCACACTGCATCGCCCCGATGAGTTCCTGGCGAGGCGCGTGATTGTGGTCGGCCTTGGGGACTCCGGCGGGATCGACGCAGACGCTTGGCGCCGGGCCTGCGGACGGCTCTCGCGGTACGGTGGCCTCAAGCCATACAAGGAAGCAGCCTTCTATCTCGGCGATCTGGACGATCCTCTCTGCTGGCAAGCCGCCATCGAGGGCTACATTCTGGGCGGGTACAAGCTGACGGCCTTCAAGGGTGCAGGCGAAGACGCCGATGATACCAATGGACTTCTCGAGAAAATCACGTTTGCCATCGATGACCGCAGTGTCGTTACGAAGGCTAGAAATGCCGTACAGCGTGGTTTGGTTGCCGCTGAGGGGCAGCTGTTGGTTCGCCGTTTGGTGGCTACTCCTGCCAATATGTTGAGCCCGGACGACCTTGCCAGGGAAGCGCAAAGACTGACCCGGCCGGAAGGGGTGGATGTCTCGGTTATGGACACCAAGGCTCTGGAGAAGGAGAGTATGGGTTTGCTGCTTGCTGTCGGGCAGGGGTCGGACAGTCCTCCTCGGCTGGTAACTCTCACCTACAACGGCGGGACAAAGAGCCGCCGGCCGATAGTGCTGGTAGGCAAGGGTATCACTTTCGATTCGGGTGGCCTGTCGCTGAAGAAGTCCGATAATATGCCGGAGATGAAGGGGGACATGGCGGGCGCTGCGATTGTTTTGGCGACGATCATTGCCGCGGCCAAGCTGAAACTCAAACTCAACCTGGTCGGCCTGCTGCCGCTTGCGGAGAACCTACCCTCATCAAAGTCCTACCGTCCGGGCGACATTATCAAGTCGCGCAAGGGTATGACAGTTGAGATTATCAGCACCGATGCAGAGGGTCGGCTGGTTCTGGCCGACGCCCTGTCCTATGCGGATACGTTCAGCCCGGAAGCGGTCATTGACATTGCAACCCTGACCGGCGGGGCGCTGTATGTGTTAGGTTATTCGGGGGCGCCTGTCATGGGCAACGATCGCGAGTTGATGGATCGGCTGCGAAGCGCCGCCGACGCGACCGGCGAGCGAGTTTGGGAAATGCCGCTGTGGGACGATTTCCGAGAGCGGATGAAATCCGACATCGCTGACCTGAAGAACTCAGGGGGCAAACCAGCCGCCACGATGACCGCCGGAGCTTTCCTGGAGAACTTCGTCGGCGACTGGCCCTGGGCGCACGTCGATGTCGCCTATGTTGATGTCGAACCCAGCGGCCGGCCGTACACCCCGAAGGGGGCTACCGGTATCGGCGTGCGGTTGCTGCTCCAGGTTCTGACCGACTGGACTAAACTGTCCCGGATTTGAGTATGATACCATGAGGGCGACCCGTGAGACGCCGCCCTTGCATGTCTGCGAAAACGCGCCTGTCTATACTCCGCTGAAATGGACATCCTTGAAGCGCAGGCTCGGACGGCGCCACGAGGAGTAGGTCCAGACATCGTTGCCGGTCTCATCCAGGTTGCTCCACAGTTCCTGCAGAGTGCCGGATATATTCATCTCAGCAATCGGTTTCACTCTTTCTCCGTTCTCGATATAGAATCCGGATACGCCGTATGAGAAATCGCCGGTGGTGGAATTGGAGTTGCCGCCGATGAAACCGGTTACCAGTATGCCCTTCGACATGCCGGCCACCATTTCCTCCAGGGAGCGTCCGCCGGGCTCAATCACTATGTTGGTCGGCGACCCGCCGGTGGGCTCAACGCCCAATTTGCGCGAGTAGTACCAGTCGATATAGAAGTCAGCGAGAACCCCCCTGTCAATTATTGTGCGCTTCTTCAGGGCCAGGCCGTCACCATCGAAAGTGCGGGAGCCAAGACCGCGCGGAATAAACGGATTGTCGATCCAGGTCAGCTTGTCGCTGAACAGCTTCTGCCCGACCTTGCCTTCCATGAACGATTGCTTCTGTTGCAGCGACGAGCCGTACATGGGGCGATTGAGGGCGCCGAGCAGGCGGGTGGCCACCCGGTTCTCCACCACCATATCGTAGACGCCTGATTCGATTTTGGTCTGCCCCAGTTTTGCCAGGGCGCGATCGACCGCTTCTTTCGCGGCCGCGGCGACATCGGGAAGGTCCTTAAGCCGACGAACCGAAAACGAGGACCACTCCTGGGGACGTCCGCCATCGGGGTCGCGAACTGTCACCTCCAGGCCCGCAGAGTAGGAAGTGGCTTCGCGGCTGCCCTCGAACCCCTTGCTGTGGATTTTGAATAGATCGCCTCGGGAATCCTCGGCGTAAGCGGTCACGCTGAGGACCTGGTCGCTTGCGCTCAACGCCTCGTCTTCGATTTCTCGCACCAGCCCGATACGCTCCTCGGTGGTCAGCTCTTCGTAGGCGTCGTCACAGACCTCCAGGTCGCGATCTTCGAGGCCTTCGAAGTATCTGGGCCCGGGCAAGGTCCTGAACCGATCCTGGCTGAGATATTTCGTCATGGCGACGGTCTCGGAAACAAAATCCTTGAGGGTCTCGCGCCTCAGGTCGTTAGTGGAATGCGAGGAATAGCGTCCGTCGGCGTATATACTGAGGGACAGCGAGTTCTGCATCGACTCGCGGAGGTTCTCCAGCATCCGCTGTCGACAACTAATCTCCACCGATCGATTGCTGCTGATATTAACTTCGGCGTCGTCGGCGCCGACCGCCCGCGCCTTGTCGATTACCCAGTGGGCCAGCCTGGTTTTCTCCTGCTTATTCATGACTCCGTATCCTTATTATCATTACTGTTCCGGCGCTGCCTTGCTCAGGCGCCGACCCCGCCTACATTGATGGCGCTTACCTTAACGGTCGGCAAACCAAAGGTCACCGGTACCCATTGCCCGGCTTTGCCGCAAGTGCCGCCGCCGTCCATCAACTCCATGTCGTTTCCGACCATGACTATCTGCCGCAGCACCTCAGGGCCGTTGCCGATGATATTGACATCCTTCACCGGCGCCCCCAGTTGGCCGTCTTCGATAATGAAGCCCGACTTCAGGTAGAACGTGAAATCACCGGGGCCTATGTGTACTTCGCCGTTTGCGAATGACTCGGCGTAGAGTCCTTTCTTGACGCTACGTATGATCTCCGCCGGGTCATGGGGGCCTGCCTCCATATAGGTGTTGCGCATACGAGGCACGGGGATGTGTCGAAACGACTGTCGGCGTCCGTTGCCGGTCGGTCTGACGCCATAGTGATTTGAACTGATGCGGTCATGAAGATAGCTGACCAGAATGCCGTCCTTGACCAGGAATGTCTTCTCGGTTGGGTAGGCCTCGTCGTCAACGTTGATGCTGCCACGCTGGTTGGGATTGGTCCCATCGTCAACAATCGTCACGAACGGCTCGGCGACCTGCTTGCTGATCTTATCCGAGAAGATCGATTCGTTCTTCCGGTTGAAGTCGGCCTCCATGCCATGGCCGATCGCTTCGTGGAGGAGGATCCCCGAATTGCCGGGTGCGAGGACCACGGGTTGCTCTCCGCCATCCGGTTTGACCGCATCGAACAACTGGAGAGTACGGCGAACGGCAGTCCCGGTCAGGTCCTTTAGCTTGGAATCCGAATAGTACTCAATACCGTGGCGGCCGCCGATGTTATGGCTGCCCTCTTCGCGGCGACCGTTTTGCTCCGCCGTGCAGCCGGCATAGAGCCGGGTCAGCGGACGATAGTCGGTCACCAGTCGACCGTCGCTGGTGGCCACCATGACGTACTCGTTGGTGTCGGTGAACCAGACCGTGGTCTTGATTATTCGGCTCTCGGCCTGGGCCATCATCTCGTTGATCCTGGTGAGGTAGGGGATCTTACGGTCGATCGATACATCCTCCCAGCGGGTCTTTACCTGGTAGTAGTTGGGGGTATCCACCAGCGCTATACGGGCGGGCGAGACACCTGATCCGCCGGAAGCGATTCCCGCTGCGGTGGCGGCCGCTTTCAGCATGGCCTCCTCAGTGACAACCTCGGTAAACGAGTAGCCGGTCTGCTCGCCTTTCAACACGCGGATACCTACGCCGAAGTCTATGTTGCTGTGGGCTCGATTGACGATGTCGTCCTCCAGTCCGACCTGGCTGGTGATCGAGTGTTGGAAGTAGAGATCGCAATAGTCACCGCCCCTGCTCATGGCGGCCTTCATTACCTTCGCAATGAGGTCTTCGTCTACCCTGAAATGATCCATATAACTGCTCATCGTCCCGCCCTTATCGGCGGGCGATTCGAAGGCCAGGGCCGGGTCGATCCGAAACACGAGCGGGATCGAGGCCAGGGCAAGGCCCTTGGCACTGGTGGCAAGAAACTCTCGTCTGGTCCGTTCTGACATGCTCCACTCCTGCTGACAATATGGGGGAAGTCACTGACTCGTCTGGTCGTGCTATTCTGCATGGGGCCATGCTTTCTAAGACGCAAAACCGGTGCGAATGTTTACCAAAATGTCTATACTTAAGTACGATACGAAGCGCCCGCAAAGCAAGCCTAACAAGTTGCCGGACAAGAGAAAACGGCTGTCCGTACGGGCAGCCGCTATGATAACTCTGCGTAAGCTGGGTTCAATCGGTGGCTTTGGACCAGACCGGAGAGGCGTTCATGCCGGGTCCGGCCAGGCGACGAGCGCCGTTGCCGGTAATATCGCATATCCAGATAGAGCCGTCGGTTGTGCTGAAGGTCAGCCACTTTCCGTCCGGCGAAAAGGACGGAGTGACCGAGTTGACGAAAGCACCGGTCGGAGCTGCGAACACCAGATACTTCTCCGACAGGTCGGCCAAAGCCAGGTATAGGCCGTTGGCGTCCATGTTTGTGCTGACATAGGCGATCCATTGCCCATCCGGTGACCAGCGCGGGGCGACACTCTGCAGGTTCTTCCTGGCCCGTTCCTTGAGCGAATCCATGCGCATCATGTACTCGTCGGGGCCGATAGTCACCATGCCCAGCGGCTTCAGGTCAGTGAAGAAGACACAGGCTATCGTTCCATCGTCGCGCATGGAGGGCGAAACCAGGAAATCCTCACCAGGATTGGCGTAGTCCTTACGCAGGATAGTGATATCGGATCCGTCCGGGTTCATAGTGCATATCTGGTAGTTCGGCATGAGGGCGTCGACGTTGCGCGCGTTCAGGTCGCGATAGAATACGATCTTCGAACCGTCATCCGACCATTCCGGGTCCCGGCTGCCCAGGTTATCGGTGATGCGTCGCCAGAAGAGACGATTGTTGGCATACAGGGAGTCCATTGAGGCGATGAATAGATCATAGAGTCGATGCTGACCGCCCTCGCCTTCAGCCGGTGACTCATAGGTTGCGCGTCCCCTGCGGGTGAACATGATATGCTTGCCGTCGGGCGACCAGGTGAGCCGGCCGTTGCCGTTGGACACGTCACAAAGTTTGTCCTGTTGGCCGGAGGCCACGTCGATGATCCAGACTGCTCCTTCGCGCAGGAATGCTACTTTGCCGGCGGGCTTGCCGATTTCACCGGCCTTCTCGACAGGGAGCTTGTCGGCTGAACTGCCCGAAATCGGCAGCAGGGCGGTCAGAGTCAGGACTGTGAGGACAGTAAGGGCGGTATGGTTTCTCTTCAAGGCTTCAGTCTCCGTTTGCGGTTTGGCGTCGCCATCCAAGATACTCACTCGACCAGGAGTGTCAACCGGTGATTGGTATAGCTATAGTCGGTCACGTCTTACCAGTTGAAGTAGCGTTTAACCTCGACCTTGCCACGGAAGCCGGAGAGGTCCAGATCGACGCGACCGCTGGGTTCGCCGTTGTAGGTAGCGACAATTTCCTGGTCTGATGTGTTATACCAGGCGATGTTGCCGAGGTTCAGGTAAAGGTACTGGGCTTCGACCGCCAGCACGAAGTTCTTGAAGCCGAGCGGGTAGTCGGCGCCCGCAACCGCTGACAGGCCGATGCTCGATCCCTTGAACGTGATATTCTCGCCCTCGGTGGAGGATGTGGCCAGGTTCAAACTCTGATACTCTTCCCAGACATCCCAGGAGGCGTGATACCAGCCCACATTGCCGCCGAAGCGCAGCGAGAATCGTTCGATTCCCTCAACTGCATTGGGGTGAGCAAAGGGGTAGTATTGCATCCCGGTGGTGATTCCATAGACGCTTATCTCACTCTTGAGCTCTTCAACAGTGACCGTCCCGGTGGCGGTATTGTACTCATACGGACCACCGAGGTTGTCTCCCAGCTTCAGCCAGTACTCGCCGCCGACCGACCACGCCCACCGATCTTTGAAGAGCAGTCCCATATTGACGCCGAACGAAGGAGCCTGATTGAGCCACTGGAGCTCGGCATTCGGAAAGCTGGCCGACTGGTTGGTGACGAAGGTGTTGTAGTCATTGTGCCGATTAATCCGATTCATTGTAAAATCGACTCCGAACCAGCTCAGTTTCTTGATGTGTTTTTCCTGAGTCCGCTTGAGGTACTTGTTGACCAATTCGGTCTCGGCGTCGGTTGCAGCTACCGAACCGGCCACGAATGCCAGCAGGATGATCGAGATGATGATCTTACAGCGCATAATGCCTCCAGATTGTGCAGAAATTGCCATTTGCACTCATTATCGGTAGGAATGCGTGATTTCTTGAAGATGGAGCGAATTCGAAGGCCGTGATTGTTCCGGCCGGATTGTTTCGGTGCGAAACAAACAGGACCACCATAGACGAAATCTCATGAACCGGGGAAGACAACACGATTTTTTCGAGATTTGGGGAACCCTGAGGGAGGCCGGGAGCGTTGTAGGTGATAGAAAGTCGACAAACTCGGTCCTGTATAGGCAAGCCGAGAATAGAGATTCTTTGACAACTGACAGACAAGTTACCTCGGTATGTAGTTATACCTGACGAT
This sequence comes from uncultured Ignavibacteriales bacterium, assembly GCA_964526835.1. Lineage (GTDB taxonomy): Bacteria > Zixibacteria > MSB-5A5 > GN15 > FEB-12 > DAOSXA01. Next base: position 80,548 of record CAZGMK010000002.1, on the reverse strand, counting down.
AGATTCCTACTCCTTGGCTCCTCCTCTCACACAATGAAGGCGGGTTCTCCTCGAACCCGCCTTTGTTTTTTCGTCGGAAGCACCAATACCCCCGGGTATGCCTGGTAAACTCTTCGAAGACAGGTTCTATCGTGTCCAAGAGAAGGAGCCGGATATGTCAGTCAGATGGTTCGTAGGGGCGGTTCACGCGCCCCCTTGTCAACTCGTAGGTCAAAACCCCTGTGGTTTTGACACCTCTCGAAGTGCAGCCTCACTTCGAATGCACAATCGATCCTGTTCGTAGTCCCGCCGTGAGGCGGTCATACTGGCGCCCCGCCCTTCAGTCTCTTCAACAGCACCCCAAAACGAAAACGGCGGCTCGGTCGTGAAACCAAACCGCCGCTATCAATAGCGTTACTATGTGAATCGGCCGACTACTCTTCCTTCGCAAAGGAGAAGTCCATCTTGGCCATCTGCGAATACAGCGCCCAGCGGCGGTTGCAGTCGCGCTGGCCCAGTTCGATGAGCATCTTGGCCCGTTCCGGGTCCTTGCTCTTCAGCGACCGGAAACGAGTCTCGGCGTAGGCATACTCCTCGAACGGGATGGATGGCTCCTTGCAGTCAAGGATCAGCGGGTTCTTGCCTTCCTTCATGAGGTCGGGGTTGTAGCGATAGAGGAGCCAGTGGCCCGACTTGACCGCCTTGTCTTCGGCCTCCATGCCCATCGCCATATTGATGCCGTGGGCTATGCAGTGCGAGTAGCAGATAACCAGCGACGGGCCGTCGTATTGTTCGGCTTCCATCATGGCGCGGACAGCCTGGCCCTGGTTTGAGCCCATGGCTACCTGGGCGACGTAGACGGAACCGTATGACTGGATAATCAGGCCAAGATCTTTCTTGGCCAGAGGCTTACCCGCGGCGGCAAACTTGGCGATTGAGGCGCGGGGAGTGGCCTTGGACATCTGCCCACCGGTGTTGGAATAGACCTCGGTGTCGAGCACCAGCAGGTTGACATTGCGTCCGGAGGCCATAACGTGATCGAGGCCGCCGAAGCCGATATCGTATGCCCAGCCATCACCACCGATGCCCCAGACCGACTTTTTGACCAGGAAGTCAGCGATGTTCTTCAGCGCCGCGACTCGCTCGGAGCCGTTCATAGTCTCGAGTTTGGCCTTGAGTTTTTCGACTCGCTCGCGCTGAGCCTCGATGTCCTGCTGGGTCTTCTGCGGGGCACTGGCGATCTCGTCGAACATCTCAGGCGCCAGCTCCTGGACCAGTTCCAGTGCGTAGGTCTGAAGGCGGTCGCAGGTCAGGCGCATGCCCATGGCGAATTCGGCGCAGTCCTCGAACAGCGAATTCGACCAGCTGGGGCCCCGTCCATCGTCTCTTGCGCAGAACGGCGTCGTCGGCAGGTTGCCGCCGTAGATGGAGCTGCACCCGGTGGCGTTACCGCAGATGGCCCGATCGCCGAAGAGCTGGGTCATCAGCTTGACATATGGTGTCTCGCCGCATCCGGCGCAGGCTCCGGAGAACTCGAACAGCGGCCGCACCAACTGCGAGCCCTTGACCGTCTCGAGTTTGACCAGGCCGGGTTCGTTCTCCGGGAGCTGGTTGATGAAGAAGTCCCAGTTGGCCGCCTCCTGCTGCCGCAGCGGGGCCTGCAGCGACATGTTGATAGCCCTGCGTCCGGTCCTCTCCTTGTTCTCGTCCTTATCCCAGGCGGGGCAGGCATTGACGCAGAGTTCGCATCCGGTGCAGTCCTCGGGGGCGACCTGCAGGATGTAGTACTTATCGTCCATGCCGCGGCCTTTAGCCTTGACGTACCTCATCGATTTCGGAAGCTTATCGAGCCATTCCTTATCGACGATCTTCGGCCGGATGGCTGCATGAGGACAGACCAGCGAACAGACGTTGCACTGGGTGCATACTTCGGGTTCCCAGACCGGAATATCGACTGCAATGTTCCGTTTCTCGTACTGGGTCGTGCCGACCGGCCAGGTTCCGTCGTTGGGTAGGGCCGAAACCGGGAGTTCCGCCCCGCGACCGGCGATGATCTCGGCAGTTACGTCACGAACGAATTCCGGAGCGTTCAGCGGTACGATCGGCGGCATGGTCTTCTTGCTGGTGACTTCACGGGGGTAGTCGACCTTCATGAGAGCCGCCATCGATGAATCGACGGCCTCATAGTTCATCTTGACGACCTTCTCGCCCTTGGCCCCGTAGGTCTTCTTGATGGCGTCCTTGATCGCGCTGATTGCGTCATCCTTCGGCAGGATGTCGCTGATCATGAAGAAGGCGGTTTGCATGATCATATTGATGCGCGCCCCGAGGCCCAATTCCTTGGCCAGTGAAATGGCGTCGATCACATAGAACTCGGCCTCCTTGTCTATGATCTGCTTCTGCACTTCCTGTGGAAGCTGATCCCAGACCTTATCCGGACCGTATGGCGAGTTAAGCAAGAATGTTCCGCCCTTGGTGAGGGCACTGAGCATATCGTACTTTTCGAGGAACGAAAAGTTGTGACAGGCGACGAACTGGGCTGAGGTTATCAGGTACGGCTTGCGTATGACATCCTTGCCGAAGCGCACGTGACTGACAGTGATGGCGCCGGCCTTCTTGGAGTCGTAGACGAAGTAACCCTGGGCGAAATAGTCCGTGTTCTCGCCGATTATCTTGATTGAGTTCTTGTTGGCGCCTACGGTTCCGTCAGCTCCGAGGCCGTAGAAGAGGCCGCGGAAGAGCTTGCCTTCGGTGTCGAACGAATAGTCCGGCTCCAGCGATGTGTGCGTGACGTCGTCCTTGATGCCGACGGTGAAATGGTTCTTTGGCTTATCGGTGCTCAGGTTGTCGAAGACAGCCTTGGCCATCGGCGGGCTGAACTCCGCCGAACCGAGGCCATAACGGCCGCCGACTACGATCGGGCGCTGGTTGGGGCGCTCCCAGTCCTTGTCCCAAGCTTCATCGAGAGCCGATTGGATGTCGGTGTACATCGGTTCGCCGACGGCGCCGGGTTCTTTGGTGCGATCAAGGACAGCGATCTTCCGGACGGTTTTGGGCAGGGCCTTGATGAACGATTCGGTCGCGAAGGGACGGTAGAGGCGAACTTTGATGACGCCGACCTTCTCGCCCTGTTCGGCCAGGACCTCTACAGTTTCGTGAACGACTTCGGCGCCGGTACCCATGATTACGACGACGCGCTCGGCTTCCGGGTGGCCGACATAATCGAAGAGGTGATACTGGCGTCCCACGATCTCGGCGAATCGGTCCATTTGCTCCTGCATGATGCGCGGGGCCTCGTTGTAGAAGCGGTTAACCGTCTCGCGTGAGGCGAAGAAGACATCGGGATTCTGGGACGTCCCCTTGATGGTGGGGCGGTCCGGCGACAGAGCCCGGGCGCGCTGACCGGAAATCAGCGCCTGTGGCAACATGTCGCGCATGTCGTCGAAAGTCAGTTCCTCGACCTTGTCGACTTCGTGAGAGGTTCGGAAGCCGTCGAAGAAGTGCACCAGCGGCACGCGGCTGGCCAGGGAGGCGGCTTGCGATATCAGGGCTAGATCCATGACTTCCTGTACCGATCCGGAGCAGACCAGGCCGAAGCCGGTCGAGCGGGCCGCCATGACATCGGAGTGGTCGCCGAAAATGGAGAGGGCGTGGGTGGCGACTGCACGGGCGCTGACATGAAAGACCGTGGGAGTCAGTTCGCCGGCGATCTTGAACATGTTCGGGATCATCAGCAGCAGCCCCTGGGAGGCCGTGAAAGTGGTCGTGAGGGCGCCCGAAGTGAGGGCCCCATGGACGGCGCCGGCGGCGCCGGCTTCGGACTGCATTTCGACCACGTCGGGAATGCTTCCCCAGATATTTCTTTCACCGGCTGCCGACTTCTCATCGGCGATCTCGCCCATATTCGAGGAAGGGGTGATCGGGTAGATGGCGATGACTTCGTTGGTGGCGTGCGCCACGTGAGCGGCCGCGGTGTTACCGTCGATAGGCACCATCGGCCGCTTGCGTTCTTTCGGGTCCGTGCGCCTGGCCGGCATGGTGGCTGTTTTTTCGCTACTCATTATCAGCTCCTGGTTTATTGCTCACACTCACAATCACTTGCTGTCTTGTGTCGGCAGATCAGTCGGACTTGGAGATCGTAATCTCATTCTGCCGCTGATACTTGCCGCTCTTATCCTGATACGAAGTCAGGCAGGTTTCTTTCGACTGTAAGAAAAGAAGTTGGGCGATGCCTTCACCACCGTAGATCCTCACCGGCACTCCGGCCGTGTTCGAGATAGATATGGTGGCGAAACCTTCCCATTCGGGCTCGAACGGGGTGACGTTGACAACTATGCCGTTGCGGGCATAGGTCGACTTGCCGAAGCAGATCGTTATTATGTCACGCGGTATGCGGAAGTACTCGCAAGATCGGGCGAGCACGAACGAACCGGTCGGGATGACGATCGACTCGGCCGTGATCGGCTCCAGGTGGCGACTGTTGTCCTTCTTGGGATCCAGCTCCGTAATGCCCTCGGATCGAAGAACACGGAATTGATTCGAGAGGCTGATGTCGTAGCCATAAGATGATACGCCGAAGCTGATCCCCTGGCGCACCTGTCGGGGAGAAAAGGGTTCGATCATGCGGTGTTTCTCGCACATGTCGATTATCCAACGGTCTGACATTACAGGCATAATTGCGCCTCAAGCAAGTCCTCACTTTAGATTCAGCGCGGAAGATAAGCGCCCGGTCAAGGCTTGTAAACCGTAAGAGGGTGCTTTTTTTAGCTATCCCCGGCGACCGCTGACGGAGTGGCCGACTCCTTTGCCTTTTCCCATTGGGCCAGATCGGCCAGAGTGTGGCCATCGAAGACATCGCAGAGTTTCTGTTCGGCAAGAACCAGCAGATCCCGCAGGGCGCAGCCGTCGCTCTTGGCACACATCCGCTTGTCCGCCACGCACTTCATCAGATGATACGGTCCCTGGATAGACTCCAGCACCTGTCGAACCGATATCTGGCCGGGGTCCTTTGCCAGCGTGAAGCCACCGCGAACGCCGCGATGAGAGCGAACAATACCCGAGCGCGACAACGACTGGAATATCTTCGCCAGGAACTTCTCCGGGATATCCCTGGCCTGGCTCACTTCGGATAATGGGGTTACCGAGCCGTTGTCCTGTGAGGCCAGGTGCAAGACCCCAAGAATGCCATACTCTTCCGCCTTGGTAAACTGCATAATGACCTTCTCTTGTTCGCTCGCTCCCGGCTTGCCTTTGAGTTCGACTCCAGGGGTCCGAAGCGAAAGACCACCACTTCTAGGAATGAAGTTACTCACAACGGCCCCTCAAGTCAAACAGTTCTGGTTACTTTTTTCACAAGGGTTGGAGCCGCCGAGATGGCCGGTCTATTTGGTTGCGGCGGCGCTGCATAAGTAGGATAATTGAGTCGCTCCGTCAGGGCACCGGAAACCTCGACGACCAGCGGACGTTGTTAATTCGAGAGCCGCCTGTTGTGGGCGGCTATGAGGATACAAGGAGACAGCAATGCCTCAGGATGATTTGCAGAATCAGCAGGAAGACAAGGGGTTGTTGGTAGTGTACACCGGCAACGGCAAGGGCAAGACCACTGCGGCGCTGGGCATGTGTCTGCGCGCGATCGGATACGACTGGAGAATCTGCCTGATACAGTTTGTCAAGGGCAGTTGGAAGTACGGCGAACTCACCGGCCTCAAGCGGCTCCAGCCCAATCTGGAGATGCACGTGGTCGGCGAGGGATTCGTTGGGATTGTGGATGACGAGAAAGACTTCGCCGAACATCGAGAGGCGGCGCGTCAGGGAGTGGAATTGGCGATTGCGAAGATCGAATCACGTGAGTTTCCATTGGTCATTCTGGACGAACTGAATGTAGCCGTCGACCTCGGGCTGGTAACCGAGGAAGAACTCGGAAGAATCATGGCCGCAAAGGGCGAGAAGCAGCACCTGGTGATTACCGGCCGCGCCGCCACCGAGATGCTTTTGGAAAAGGCTGATCTGGTGACTGAAATGACCGAGATCAAGCATCCCTATCAGCAGGGCATTCTGGCCCAGAAGGGAATCGATTGGTGAAACTGGCGGTAACCGGCGCCACCGGCTTCGTCGGCAGTCATCTGGTTAATCATCTGCGTGATCAGGGCCATGAGGTCACGGCGATGAGCCACCGCAGGCCCAGACCGGCAACCGGCGACGGCGGGATTGAGTGGCGGCAGGGCTCGGTCGATGATGTAGGTTCGATGGCGAAGGTATTCGAGGGTGCGGAGGCTGTCCTTCACTTGGTTGGCATCATTGTCGAGACCGGCCGAAGGACGTTTGTGGACACGGTGGCTCGCGGCACGAGTCACGTGGTGGAGGCCTGTCGCCGGGCCGGTGTTGGGCTGCTGGTATATCAGTCGGCTATGGGGACGGCGGCCTATGCGGCTACACAGTACCACCAAACTAAGTACCAGGCGGAACGTACGATTGCGAACTCGGGCCTGGACTATGTGATTCTTCGGCCATCGCTAATATACGGCCCCGGCGACGGGTTTGTGTCATTATTGTCCAGGATGATTCGGCTGTCTCCGATCGTGCCGTTGCCCGGCGGGGGACATTTCGAAATGCAGCCGGTCTTTATTGATGACATGAGCCGATGCCTTGAGCGCAGCGTGCATGCGGCCGCGGCTCGATCGAACATCGTTGAGATCGGCGGTCCAGAAAAGCTTGAATACCGTCGGATTGTGAGTATACTTATGGACACTATGAATCGTCGCCGGCCGACAGTGCCTGTCCCGATGTCGTTGATGCGTCTGGGGGCGGCCCTCTCGGAGCATCTGTTCCGCAAGCCGCCGTTGACCCGAGATCAACTGCGGATGCTGGAGTCGGGCAATACCGGTGACATCAACATGATGAAAAAGCTGTTCGACGTTGAACCGGTTCGTTTCGAGGATGGACTGGCGACATACATGAGGTGACACTGATGGCAGAGACGAAGCATTACGACATAGTGATTGTCGGCGGCGGGCCCGGCGGCCTGACCGCCGGACTCTATGGCGCGCGCGCCGAGCGCAAGACAGTCGTAATCGAGAAATTCATGCTCGGCGGCCAGATCGCCAATACCGCCGAGGTCGAGGACTATCCCGGGTTCGAGATGATATCAGGAGCGGAATTGGCGCAGAAGATGGCCGATCACGCCCGGAAGTTCGGTCTGGAGATCGTCACCGACGAAGTCGAAGAAGTCTACGTCGATGGTGATGTGCGGGTGGTTGAGTGTACATCCGGGGACGTCTACCGAGCCAAGACAGTGATCCTCTCAACCGGCGGCGCCCCTAACAAGCTCGGCGTACCGGGTGAGGAGGAATACACCGGGCGGGGAGTCTCCTACTGCGCCATTTGTGACGGGGCCTTCTTCAAGGGCCAGCCGATAGCGGTCGTCGGCGGCGGCGATGCAGCCTGTGAAGAGGGCATCTTCCTGACCAAGTTCGGCTCGAAGGTATATATCATTCATCGCCGTAACCAGTTGAGGGCCGCTAAGATTATTCAGAGCCGGACCTTCAAGAACGACAAGATTGAAGTAATCTGGGACACCGTGGTCGAGTCGATCAATGGTGATGGCCAGAAGGTGTCCGACCTGACCCTGAAGAACGTCAAGACGGGCGAGAAGTCGACGCTGAAGGTTGGGGCGGTGTTTCCGTTTCTGGGTTTCCGACCCAATTCGAATGTAGTCCGTGAGGCGTTGCGAAAGGACCAGGGAGGATACATCCTCACCGATGAGAAAATGGAGACTTCCATCAAGGGTATCTTTGCGGTGGGTGATGTCAGGCACCAGTTGGTGCGCCAGATCACCAACGCCGTCGGCGACGGCACGACCGCGGCCATGGCCGCTGAGAAGTACATGGAGGACCTGGAAGACAAGTAGCCGCCCATTGTCTCGTCTCGAATCAACTGTATAAGCCCCGGTTGTTCTGTCAGCCGGGGCTTCCCCAGATGTCTTTGGGCATTTCTCTGCGTCAAAGCTGCAATTCCTGTCGGTGGAAGGCTTCGGGGGGCTAATCGCAATTCCTGCCCCCATGTAAGTAGTTGCACGACTGGTTGTTAGTGGTTAGTGTCCGACCTCGTGGCGGAGACCTTGCCGGGCACACCACTTGCTGCGTACCGCATACAGAGGCCTAAAGGCCTCGACAATAGCAAGCTCGGGAGTGGTGTGACCGGTCAACGGTCGCCTGACGTTAGAGTCGGGTCCCCCCTCCGCCACTCCCGTTTTCTTCGCGGCCGGCAACCATCTCCGGGACTGCACAAATCCAGCGTATCTGCCGATAGACATTGAGAGGGTTGAATGCAACTATCGATACGGGCACTTATGCGACTGCGACCATTCTCTTCTACGAGCAAGCCGGGCCTGCTAGTGCGGCTGGGGCATATAATCGTCATTCAGGTTCTGTTTGTCTTTGCTGCCATGGCTTTGCTCATCTTCTCGCCACAGCCGGACTTGGTAGTTGAGTGGGACTTCGCTGATGTCGAGCAAGAGCTGACGACTGTTGCTGCAAGTATCCGTCTGGCCGGCGCCACGCCCGGCCGTCGTGACCTGCGTGACATGGAGTCAGCCAGGCTTGGCCGCCTTCTGTCCGGCGCCTCGTCCTTCCGCTGTATTGGCATATTCGGTCAGGATCGTCAGGGAAGTATCAGATCGATATATCGGATGCGTGAGTTCGACCGGGCCGACGGACTGGATCGAGCGGCGTGTGATGGCGTCGACATGGATGAGACGACCCTTCGATACGCGCTGTCGCATCCCGAGGGGGCAATGATCCCCCACACTTCGAGTTCGGGCAGGGTGGTCTACTACTATCCGTTTGCGCTCGGATCCGGAGACCGCGCCGTCCTGGTCGCGGCCAGTGACCACAGCCTGCTGATATCGCCAAAGGCCCACATCCAGTACGGGTTCATGGTTCTGTTCCTGTGTTCGGCGCTGGTATCCCTGCTCACTATCTACTTGATCCGGCGGCGCTTTCGTGAGCCCTTGAAGCATCTCGAGATGGGGCTGAGGAAGACGAGCGAGCGAGACCTCTACTACCAGATAGAACCCAGTGGTGAGCCGGAGATCGATCGGATCGCCGAGTCTTTCAACAAGATCTCTCGCACGCTATATCAGGGTGAGCAGAGACAACGCCAGTACAGCGAGTTGATTCAGGACGCTTACCTGTCCAATCTCGAATCGCAAGCCTTCCTGGCCACTCTCATTGAGAACTCACCGTGCTGTATCGTGGCCACCTCGGTGGATGGTGAGATCGTCATTTTCAATCGTAAGTCGGCCGAGGTTTTCGGCTACGACGATGAACCGCCGATCGGCCGAAAGGTGGATGAGCTGTTCACCCATTCTGTCGCCCGACAATCCGAGCGGATGGACACTTCGCCGGATTCACCGGATCAGACCGGTGTGGAGGTCATCTGTCGAAAGGCCAATGGTGAGCAATTCCCCGCCTACCTTGTTCTCAGTCCCATCAGGAACGGCGAGGGACAGATCTCGGCCCACCTGTTCATTCTTCTCGATATCTCCGAGTCCACGAATTTCCAGGAGATGATGATCCGGGTCGACCGCTACTCCACGCGCGGCGAAATGGCCGGGGACATAGCCCATGAGATCAACAACTACCTGGCGGTGCTCTCGGGTAACATCGAACTGATGCCTCTGTTCATGAAACGTGGGGATACCGAGAAGATCTACAAGAAGATCGACTTGATGAAGTCTACTGTCGAGCGGATATCGCGCTTCACCGATGGGCTAATGGATGTGAATCACGGTGAGACTCGGTTCGAGCAAACCGACTTGAATCAACTCATCCAAAATCTGCTCGTCTTCCTCAAGCCCCAGAATCGATTCGACGGCATCGAGTTCCGCACCGATCTGGATCCCGAATTGCCGATTGTCCAGGTCGATTGCGGTCAGATTCAGCAGGTTCTTGTCAACCTGATTCACAACGCCGGTGACGCTCTGTCAGAATCGGAGGTTCGGGAGATCCGGGTGCGAACCAGGGCGAAGCAGGAATCCGGTTCAAGGCGTGTACTTGTTGAAGTCAGTGACACCGGCCCCGGCGTGCCGAAAGCCAATCGCGAATCACTGTTCCGGCAGCGCTTCACGACAAAGCGCAAGGGGCATGGGTACGGGCTGGTGACATGTCGCAAGATAGTCGATGCGCACAACGGGCGAATCGGCTACAGCTACGACGGTCGCCCGACGTTCTATTTCGAAATTCCGGTGGCGCATGTCGAATCGACATCTCCCGCCGCCGTCACCCCGGAGGCCTCGCAGTCATCCATGTGATTTTTCTTGCCGGCGCTGTCCGGCTGTCCGTAAACTCCGTACATGTCCGATGACCGAACTCATCTCAGGCCCAGGGCAGAGTACCGGCTGACCGCTACCCTCGTGATCCTGGTAGCCGTCGCAGTGATGGGGTCGGTCTGGATCGGCATTTCGGAGAGTCGTCGTGACAGTCTGGAGCTTCTCGTATTGCAGGGGAAGGCCCTGGTCGAATCGCTGGCTCAGGCGGCCGAGAGCGCGATAGCAGCGGAGCAGACTATCGACTACCTGGTTCATTTGCGGTACCATGAGATCATCAGCAGCCTCTCGGTCACTGGCCTTGACCAGATCGATGATGAACGTCTGGCTCAACTCGCCGTTGAGCATCGTTTGTGGGCTGTCTACCTGTACGATTCTTCCGGCGCGTTGCTGTATTCCGCAGTTCAGAGGGGACCGCAGATTGACCCTCCGGCTTTCGTTACGGATGAAGTGATGAATCTGGTCGCCTCGCCCGAGCAGCAGTATATGCTGTTGCTCGACGAGGGCGGGGGACCGAACGAAGCAACTCACTATTACCTGGAGCTCAGCAGTGATTTGACCAGGGTGACCGTGATTGTCGCCGACGCCGGATACTATGTGAAGGCCCTCGAACAGTCGCAGATAGGCTACCTGGCGCAAAGCATAGCCCGCGAAAGCGGGGTCGAGTACATCGTCTACCAGTCGACGGAGGGGATCATCTTCGCCTCTCGTCGTATCGACAATCTCCTGGCCGTGGAATCGGATCCGTTTCTGCAGGAGGCGCTGCAGAACGACTCCACCATCTGGCGAAGGCGATCATTCGAGCGCCGGGAGGTGCTCGAACTAGTGCGGCCGTTCGCCTCCGCCGAGTACCCGATTGGGGTGCTGAGGGTAGGACTTTCTCTGACGGGATACCATTCTGTCTCCCGCGGTTTTGACCGTGTGATGATCGGGCTGGGTGTGGCATTGTTCGGCCTGATGGCCGCGGTGGTGCTGTATATCAATGCACGGCGACGGCGACGCGAGATCAGGCGCCGTTTCGATCACATGAAGACGATCCACGAGGCCATGTTTGAGCAGATGACCACTGGCGTGGCAGCCGTAGACGGCGACGGGTCTGTGACCATGGCTAATGCAGCCTTTGAGCGAATTGCCGGGACCAGGAACTGCATAGGTCGTCGATGGGACGAAATCGTGTCGCATGAGTCTCTTGAGGTCGCCCGCCTGCGAGCTTTGCCGGCTGATGCGCGCGAAGTCGAGGTCGAGGTTCGAAGCGGGGAAGGGACACGTCGTATCCTGGCGACGGCTGCCAGCCTGGATACCGGTCAGACCGAGTTGCTACCCATGGTCGTGGTGGCATACGATGTTACCAGGCTACGGCAGATCGAGGGCGACATCGTGCGGCGACGGCGTCTGAGCGAGATGGGCAATCTCGCCGCCGGCGTGGCACACGAGATACGTAACCCCCTCAATGCGATCTCGATCGCCGCACAGCGCCTGGCCTCGGAGTTCCAGCCTCAAGCCGAAGGCGACAAGTACCATGCCATGACCGAGCAGATACGTCGTGAGACCCACCGGCTCAACAGCATCATCACCCGCTTTCTGGCCCTGGCCCGCGATGAACAGCAACGCAGCCGGGTCGTCGATCTGGAGTCATTTGTGCGGGAGTTGATCGGGTTCATCGGTCCCGAAGCGGAGGCCTCGGGAATATCCCTGAGTACCGAAGTCACACCGGGGGCGCGAGTGACGGCTGACCCGGATAAGCTGCGCCAAGTGTTCATTAACCTGTTCAATAACGCCAGGGAGGCAATGGCGGGGCAGGGCGGTGAAATCGCAGTCGCCGCACGCAAGATAGACACCACAATCGAGATCCTGTTCGCCGACACCGGTCCGGGCATCCCCCGGGAGATTCGTGAGGAAGTGTTCAAGCCCTATTTTACGACCAAGGATGGCGGTACGGGTCTGGGGTTGCCGACGGTGCACCGAATAGTCACCGATCTGGACGGATCGATCGAGCTGCAGGATACGGACTGGGGTGGGGCGGCCTTCGTCATCAGGCTGCCGTCGGCCTGATCCCGATTGATTACCGTGGGGCAATGGTCAGGTCGACTCTATCGGCGGTGGGTTGAGGCGGTGTCGCGATTGACTGGGCCGGTCGGGTGCGACTGCTAAGAAGTCGGTTCAGGGTGTAGACGAGTTCCATCCGATTAAACGGCTTGACGAAATAGCCATCCGCACCCGCGGCCAGGGCCGTTTCCGGGCCATGGCGACCAGAATTCCCTGTGACAAGTACCACCGGAACATCGTGACTGGAAGCCTTAATTGTCTTCATCAACTGAATGCCGTCCATTCCAGGCATCATTATATCAGAGACCACGATGTCGACGTGGTTCTTCTGCAGCACCTCCAGTGCTTCCTTGGCCGAGGCGACTGCATGGACGCGAAAGCGCTCCATCTCGAGCATCTCGGTGAGAATCTGTCGGATGCCGCTTTCGTCATCCACCACCAGCACCGAGCAGCGACCTGCGCGAATTGCTCTGTCGATTTTGGCTTTGAGAGTATCAGGGTTTGCGGGAAGCAGCACAATGTCCTTAACCCGCAAGGAAAGAAACTGTTGAACAGACTCCTGATTGATGCTGGCGCCCGCGACAATTATGGGAATAGTGGAGACTCTTGGAATCGCCTGCATGCGTCTGGCCAGAGGAATCCCGCACCCTTCTGCGCTGTCGGCATCAATCAGGACCAGGTCGACCCCCAGATCATCCTGAATTGCCTGGAAGCCATCGCGGCAGTTACCGATCATGACGGGCGGGTAACCCACAGTCTTCAGCATTTCCGCCAGTTCTCGCCAAGCTCCACGGATGGCGCCCACCATGTACACCCTGCTCTCGCCCACTAATGGTCCTTTCGACTAGGAGTTTTTGCCTAGCTATCGGCGGTGTCGAAAGGACTCTTTAGCGCAGTTCAGGCTCCGTTTGTTCTCACGGCCATGGCACTGACGAACAGTGGACGCTCTTGCCGGTCAAGACAATGACAGTGGTTCTGTCGGAAGACAGCGGCACACCGGGTTCCGGCTTTGCTGTTCAAGCTCACAGGAAAGGCGGCCCGCGTGGAGCGGACCGCCTGTGATTGTCCGTAGCTTATCGAGGAGCGGCTACTTTGAGCTGCGGGCCTGCTTGAACAGCCACTTGGTGCTGACCGACTTGGGACGCGTGATCGGCGTGCCCAAAGCGCGGTTCAGGATCAACTGGGACAGCATACCCATGGCACGCGAGACACTGAAGAGAACCGTATAGTACTCGAATTCCTTCAGGCCATAATGGTACAGGATAGCGCCGGAGCCGGCATCGACATTCGGCCACGGATTCTTGGCCTTGCCGTGGGCCTTCAGGACACCCGGCACAACCTTGTAGACGCGCGCAACTGTCTGGTATACCGGATCGTCCTTCATGTACTTCTTACCGAAGGCAAGGAAGGCTGTGAAGCGCGGGTCGGTGACACGGAGAACAGCATGACCGTAGCCGGGGATGACCTTGCCGCTGTTGAGGGTTTCCCAGGCGTAGTCCTCGATCTCCTTCTCGGACGGGGCGCCGCCAAACTTGTCCATCGTCTCCAGGACCCATTTCAGACATTCCTGGTTGGCCAGGCCGTGCAGGGGGCCGGCCAGACCATTCAGGCCTGCGCTAACCGCATAGAAGGGATCGGAGAGAGCGGAGCCGACGGTATGACAACTGAAGGCCGACACATTGCCGCCCTCGTGATCGCAGTGCAGTGTCAGATAGAGGCGGGCCATGTCGTAGGTCTCGCCCTTGTTCGGTGGCAGACCCAGCATCTTGGCGAAATTGGCGGCCCAATCGAGCTGTGGGGTCGGCGGTATCAACTTACCCTTGTTGTAGCGGATCCTATAGACGCCGGCTGCGATAGTGTGAATCGTACCCAGCAAGCGCATGGCGTCTTCCAGGACCGGTTCCCAGTAGTCCATCTTGGAAATGCCCTCGGCGTAGGCCTTGCGGAACGCCGACTCGTTTTCCATGGCGAGAATGGCGGTGTCAAGCATCGCCATGGGGTGCGAAGTCTTCGGCATTGCCCGCAGTATCTTCCACACGTAGTTTGGTACTTCGCCATAGGAGCGGAGTTCCTTCTGGAACTGCTGGAGCTCAGCCTTGGTCGGCAGCTTGCCTGTGACCAGCATCCAGAAAATCTCTTCAGGGATCTTCTTCGTCAGTTTGTTAAGAGGGACTTCACGAATGATCAGGCCTTTGTCCGGCTCTACGACCGATGTGTCGCAGACCATACCCTTGACTCCGCGCATGCCGCCGACGCACTGAGCAATGGTGACGTCGGAGATTTTCTTGGCGCCATACTTTTTGACGAGTTTGACGCGCTCCTCGCGGAGTTTCGGGATCTGCCCGGCGAGAGTCTCTTTGAGTGTTTTGGCTTTTGCCATGTGGGGGCTCCTTCTACGGTTTTCTTGTGGTCTCTATTTCCTTAAGCCTATCGTGTCCTGTGTCATCCATGTTCAATCTCGGCTCGGCGGGGGTGTGTCGCGCACACATCAGGACGCCAAATTACTGACTCGTGAAAAGGTTGTCAAGTGTCGACCTGCAAAATCAGCGGGCCGTGTGACTAGTCGGTCCAGATTTTGTCGGGGTTGAGTCGTCGCTCAGGATCAAGAATGTCCTTGATCGCTCGCATGGCGCGCAAAGTCGGTTGGTCGAACTCCCAGCTCATATATCTGCCCTTGTGCCGACCGATGCCGTGCTCCCCCGTAAGTGTACCGCCGAGTTCGATAGTGCGACGGTAGAGCTTCTGCACTCCTTCGCGGATCATGGCCAGTTCCTCGTCGTCGCCGGTCATGGAGAGGAAGCTCACATGCAGGTTGCCGTCGCCGGCGTGGCCGAAAGCATTAATACGGACAGGATACTTCTCGTTCAGTCTGGAGACATATGCTATCAGTGTCGTGAACTGCGATACCGGCACCGCCACGTCCTCGTTATAGCGGAACTTCGCCGCATCGCGTACGGCCTTAGATAGGTTGCGCCGGACTTTCCAGAGTTCGTCGGCATGTTGATCCGACTCGGCGGTCCGCAGGAAGGAGGCCCGGTTCGCCCGGCAGATCAAGCCGATCTGCTCGGCCTGATCGCGTTTGTGTTCTCCTCCGGTCTCGATCAGCAGGATAGCCGCAACATGATCCAGGCCATCCATCCTTTCATAGCGATTGGAACACTCGGCGGCGTCCCCGTCCAGGTATTCCATGACGGTTGGGATGATTCCAGCGCGAGTGATTTCCGAGACCGCCGACGCAGCATCCTCGGGCCGGTCGAAGGCGATCAGGATGGTGCTACCGGGCGACGGCTGCGGAATGAGACGGACCGTTATCTCGGTCACCACGGCCAGGGTACCCTCGGAGCCGATAAGCAGGTCGCCCAGGGCGAAGCCCTCGTGTTGGTTACAGCGACCGGTTCGGAGAATTTCACCTTCGATAGTAACAGCACGAAGCCCGAGCACGTAGTCGCGAGTGACACCGTACCTCTTGCACCGCAGCCCGCCGGCGTTCTCGGCGACGTTTCCGCCGATACTGCATTCGCGATAAGAGGCCGGGTCCGGAGGGTAGGTCAGGCCGTATTCGGCGGCAGCGTCCATCAGTTCTTTTGTGATTACGCCAGGTTCGACTGTCGCGATCCGGCGTTCGGCATCAATTTGCAGGCGGCGCATTCGCTCCAGAGACAACAGCAGACATCCCCGGCACGGGACCGCCCCTCCGGAGAGGCCGGTGCCGGTTCCGCGAGGCACGACTGCCAGGTCGTGTTGCGATGCGAAGCGCACGGCCGCGACTACATCCGATTCGGTGGCTGCGAATACGATAGCTGAGGGTTCGCCGGTCTCCTCGGTAGCGTCATGACAGTACTCCCCATAGCCGTCAAGGTCAGTGACCACGCCGGCCCGCTCGGAGAGCCTGTCATACAATATCGTGAAGTCGACAGTCATGGTTGACCTGAACACTAGCCGCGCCGCCCCGGAGTTGCCGGCGGCTGCCGCGGCCCTAGACATGGGCGCCGAGACCTGTGCGCCGCCTATTTCGAATCTGCGGCGGGCGTAGCAGGAGGCGAAGGGGCGGAGGAAGGGGATTTGGCGTTCGAGGTTTCGGTTGTCGCTGGTTTGTCGTGTTCCGCCGCTTTCTTGTAGCTATCGGAGCGGTAGTCAGTGATGTAAAAGCCGCTTCCTTTGAAAAGGAATCCGGCGCCTCCCGAGATTACTCGTTCGACGTGTGCGCCGCACCTGGGGCAATCCTCGACCGGCGGCTCGGTCATGAGCTGGAACTCATCAAACCGGTGCCCGCATTCGGTGCAGCGATATTCGTAAGTCGGCATTGTGCTGTTTCTCCTGAATCAATATCAGCTTGACAACCACTCTGTAGCCCCGATGGTTCCATCTCCGGGGATTGCCGGGCGATCCGTCGGACCACCCGGCAATGGAACAGACCCAGGTTAATCCAGTGGTTCTATAGCGAAATCTCTCTTGACCGGTCCGGCCTCGAGGACTTCCCGGCTGGTCCCGTCGGCGAACTTCTTAAAGTTCTCTATGAAGAGCGCGGCCAGTTGCAGGTACTTGTCCTTGTAGGCCTTTGGGTCCTCCCACGTGTGAGCCGGATTAAGGACTCTGGCGGGCACCCCGGCGCACTCTCTGGGTACATCGAAACCGAAGACCGGATCTTTACGGTACGGGACATCAAGCAATTGACCGTCCAGGGCGGCATTCAGCAGGGTTCGCGTGTGTTGTATGCTCATCCGCTTGCCCACTCCGTACTGCCCACCAGTCCATCCGGTATTGACCAGCCAGCAGTTGACCCCGTACTTCTGCATTTTGTTTTTGAGCAGTTCGGCGTAGTGGGCGGGATGATGAACCATAAACGGGGCCCCAAAACAGGCGCTGAAGGTGATCTCGGGTTCCTTGCCCAGGTCGATCTCGGTTCCTGCAACCTTGGAAGTATAGCCGGATATGAAGTGGTACATTGCCTGTTGCGGGGTCAGTCTGGCAATAGGCGGCAACACGCCGGAGGCGTCGCAGGTCAAGAGGATGACATTCCTGGGATGGCCGCCGCGAGCGTCCGCCACCGCGTTATCGATGTAATGCAGGGGATATGCGGCTCGCGTGTTCTCGGTGTACTCGTCGTCCTCCAGGTCCAATCTGCGCGTAACCCGGTCGTAGACAACGTTCTCTAAGATAGTGCCGTAGCGACGGGTGCAGGCGTAGATTTGAGGCTCGGCAGTGGGGGACAGCGCGATTACCTTGGCGTAGCAGCCGCCTTCAAAATTGAATATGCCCTCATCGGACCAGCCATGCTCGTCGTCACCGATCAAGCCCCGGCCGGGGTCGGCGGACAGAGTCGTCTTCCCGGTGCCCGACAAGCCGAAGAACAGGGCTGTATCGCCGTTCTTGCCGACGTTCGCGGAGCAGTGCATCGACAGGACATTTTGCATCGGGAGCAAGTAATTGAGTACCGTGAACGCCGCTTTCTTGATTTCGCCGCCGTATCCGGAGTTGCCGATGATGCATATCTTCTGGTCGAAGTTCAGGAGGATGAATGTCTCGCTCAGGGTTCCATCGATCGCCGGGACACCCTTGAATCCGGGAGCGGCGATGATTGTGAATTCCGGGATGAACTTGCGCAGCTCCTCGTTTGTCTTAGCCGGGATCAGCATGTTTCTGGCAAACAACGAATGCCAGGCATATTCGGTCACGATCCTGAAGGGAAGGCGGTAGGCGGGGTCGGTGCCTCCGTAGCAATCCTGGACGAAGAGGTCACGCCCCTGCAGGTATCCCTGCAGGCGTTGCAGCACCGAGTTGAATTTGTCCTCGGCGAACGGGCGGTTATACTGGCCCCACCAGATGTGGTCCTCGGTCGTTGCCTCTTTGACCACAAACTTATCGTTAGCGGCTCGAGCAGTGTGTTTGCCGGTGTTCACCACCAGCGGGCCCTGGAACGACAGGGCTCCCTCCCGGCGGAAGATGGCCTCCTCGTACAGGGCCTCGGTGGAGAGGTTCCAGTAGACCTTGTGGAGATGGGTCAGGCCGTGGTTTTCGAGACTGTATTCACTGGCGGTAGCCTTGGCGTGATCCACCGCCGGAGACTTGACGTCAATAATGTATTGGGTGCTCATAGCCAGTCTCTCCTCAGCTTGCGGTCACCGATGTATATCTCGTTGGGCGACTCCGGATCCAGGGCCCACTTGATTCTGGCGATGCCTTCCATGATGCCCTTTACAGTACCACAATACGACAGGCGGAGATGGCCTTCCATGCCGAACTCGACGCCGGGTACGGTTACCACCAGGGCCTTGTCCAGCAGGAACTTCGACAACGCTGTGGAATCACTGGAATACGCTCTGAAATCGGGCAGGCAATAGAACGTTCCCTGCGGTTTGATACATCGTACATCGTTAAAGGCGCCCAGTTCGTTCATCATGACGTCTCGGTTGTTCTGCAGGGTCAACCGCAAGGCTTCGACACCACTCTGAACGCCGTCCAGGGCAGCGGCTGCGGCGGCCTGCTGAACAACGGAGGGGCAGGAGGTGTTCTGCGCGGCGACGTTTACCATAACGCGAGTGACCTTCCTGTTGGCGATGGTCCAGCCGATGCGGAAGCCGGTCATGGCATAGGCCTTGGAGACTCCATTGACCACTATGACCGTTGAGTCGTCGGAGAAGTCGCTGGTGAAATCGTAAGCCGATACCGCCCGGACGCCGTCAAAGACAAGCTTGTGATAGATGTCATCCATAATGATATAGATGTGCTTCTTCTCACAATACTCGACCAGTTCCCTTACCAGGTCGGCCGAGTAGACGGCCCCCGACGGGTTGTTCGGACTGTTCACTATGACGGCTTTGGTGTACCGGCCGACCTTGTCCAGAATGTCCTGTATGCGCGGTTCGAAGCGACCGTCCTCAGGGGTCACTATGACGGGGATCCCGTAAAGCATCTTCACGATCTCGGGATAGCTGACCCAGTACGGAGACAATATGACGACCTCATCCTGCGGATTCAGCAGTGTCATCATGAGGTTGTAGATGGCCTGCTTGGCCCCCGCGTGCACGACGACGTGCTCAGGGCCGACCTTTTGGTGGTAGTTATCCTCGGTGTATCGGATAATCGCCTTGATCAGCTTCGGAATGCCCTCGGTTGGAGTATAGCGAATCTCTGCCGAGGTGAGTTTGGAGGCTGCTCCCAGGATCGCATCCGTCGGCACCGTGCTCTTGGGTTCTCCGGCGCCCAGGTGGATTACCGGATCTCCCTTTTCGCGGAGAAGGCGGGCCTTTTCGTTCAGTACCAGGGTCTGGGATTCCTTTATCTCCCCGGCCAGTTGACTCAGACTCATTCTGCTTAACCTTTCATCAGCACTGCGATTGCAGAGACATCGACGATATCGTCGGCGCTGCATCCGCGCGACAAGTCGTTAGCCGGCCTGGCCAGCCCCTGGATGATCGGACCGGTGGCGGTGGCGTTGGCCAGGCGTTGCGTGAGCTTGTAGGCGATATTTCCGGCGTCAAGGTCCGGGAAGATCAGGATGTTGGCCTCGCCGTTGATATCGGAACCCGGGGCCTTGCGGGCCGCAATCTCCGGGACAATGGCCGCGTCGACCTGGAGTTCTCCATCGGCTTTATACTGCGGGAAGTCGCGTTTGAAGATCTCGACCGCCCTGACAACCTTATCAACATCCGGATGCTTGGCCGAACCCCTGGTCGAAAATGAAAGAAACGCGATCTTGGGTTCCATGCCCAGCAGTTTCTCCATCGTCTCGGCCGTGGCCGCGGCGATGGAGGCTAATTGGTCGGCGTCGGGATTCGGCACGACGGCCCCGTCGGCGTACAGGAATACCTTGTCATGCTCGTCGCGGTACTTTGGGACGGTCATCATGAAGTTGGAGGAGACAACCTTGATACCCGGCTTGAGGCCGATGACTTGAATGGCCGCTCGCATGACGTCTCCGGTGGTGTTGACCGAACCGGCCACCGAAGCGTCGGCCTTGTTGTTTCGAACCAACATAGCGCCGAAGTAGAGTTCGTTCAGCATCGTCTTCCTGGCCCGCTCCTCGGTGATGCCCTTGGTCTTGCGGATGTCCATGAAGTCCTGGACAAAGCGGTTGTAGTCATCGGAGTGGGCGGGGTTGATTACCTCGACCTTGCCGAGATTAAGCCCGCGCTCTTTGGCCAGAGCCTGTATCTCTTTCTCGTCGCCAAGGAGTGTTACTGCAGCGATCTCTTCGGATAGAATCTTCTTCGCGGCCTGAATGACCCTCGGCTCGGTTCCTTCGGGCAGAACGACCCGGCGCTTCTTTGACCGGGCCTTGTCTTTGATTTTTGATAAGGCGTTCATTTTGAGCACCTGCTCGCGGGTTAGGTTTCGTCTTTCTGTGATGTATCCAGCGCGACCGGGCGAAAGCGCGGGTCGCGGAGGTATGCTTCAATGAACTGGTCAATATCACCGGCCATGACTGCGTCGACGTTGCCCGTTTCGGTGTCGGTGCGATGATCCTTGACCATGTTGTATGGATGGAATACGTAAGACCGAATCTGCGAACCCCACTCGATCTTCTTCTTCGATTCCGAGTACTTGGCCATCTTGGCCTCTTCCTCCTCTTTCCTGAGCTGATAGAGGCGGGCCTTGAGAACCTTGAAAGCGGCATCGCGGTTCTTGTGCTGGCTGCGCTCGGATTGACAGGTTACGACGATACCGGTTGGTTCATGGGTCAGGCGCACCGCCGAGGAGGTCTTGTTGACATGCTGACCGCCCGCGCCCGAGGCCCGATAGGTGTCTACCCGCACATCCTCGTCCTTGATTTCGATCTCGATATTGTCCTCGATCAACGGATACACGTGCACCGAGACGAACGAAGTGTGACGGCGCGCCGAGGCATCGAAGGGGGAGATGCGGACGAGACGATGCACACCCGATTCGGCCTTGAGGTGGCCGTAGGCGTAGTCGCCCTTGATCTCCAGAGTGGCCGACTTCAACCCTGCTTCTTCGCCCGGCTGATAGTCGATGAGGTTGGCTGTGAAATCGCGTCGCTCGATCCAGCGGTTGTACATGCGAAACAACATCTCCGCCCAGTCCTGGCTCTCGGTGCCGCCGGCGCCGGGATGGATAGTGAGGATAGCGTTGAGGTGGTCATCAGGCCCAGACAGAAGGGCTTCGAACTCGATCTTCTCCAAGGACTTCGTCAGACGGCCCAGGTGACCGGACAGCTCATCCAGGTCGCCTTCCTCGGTCGTAACTTCAAGCAGTTCCTCGATATCATCCATATCCGCGGCGAGCTTATCGAAAGCCTCCAGCCATCTTTTGTGTACGGATATCTCCTTCAGCACCGCCTGGGCTGTTTGGTTATCGTCCCAGAAGCCCGGGGCCGTGGATTGCTTCTCCAGTTCGGCAACCAACGTGTGTCGCCCGTCGAGGTCAAAGATACCTCCGGAGCTTCTCCAGACGTTCTCTGATCTCGGGCAATTTGCCTTTCAATTCTGCAACAGGTATTGCCATATCAGCCTCCGCTGTAAACCTGGAAATATATGTGGGGGAGAACGGAACGTCAACGCCCAAAAGTGATATTTTTCACAATGATTTCCCCCGGAGCCGCCCTGGCCCGGTCGGCGATGCTCAGCCGGAGGCCACAGCGCTCCGGATCAACAGCACACCGCCTGTTGACTGCGGAGCATCAATCACTATCTTCCCTCCATGGAACTCAGAACCGTTGTCGTCGGTCCGTTCGAAGTCAACTGCCACCTTTACTGGGATGCGGTCACGACCGACGGTGTGATAATTGACCCCGGATTCGATGAGGACGTCATTATTGATGAGATCGGCAAATCGGGTATGACTCCGCGGGCGATCCTGCTCACGCACGGCCATGGCGATCATATTGCCGCGGTCAAGCCTGTCAAGGAGCGTTTCGGTCTGCCGCTGTACATCGGCAGGGGAGATGAAGAGCTGTTGCGCAACCCTTCGGCGAATGTCTCTCAATTGCTGGGACAGCCGATTGTGGCGCCCGAAGCCGACCATGTGGTTGAGGATGAGCAGGCGATAGTCATCGGCTCGCTGCGGCTGACTGTTCTGGCCACCCCCGGCCACACGCCCGGCGGTGTCTGCTACCTTGACGAGAAGGCCAACCTGGTATTCACCGGGGATTCACTCTTCTGGGGCTCGATCGGCCGCACCGACCTGCCGGGCGGGTCACTCAATACCCTTCTGGACTCGGTGAAGACGAAGCTACTGAAGCTGCCCGACAGGATAACCTGCTATCCGGGTCATGGACCGGAAACAACGATTGGAGCGGAGAAATCACAAAACCCGTTTCTTGCTGGAGGGGGCTTCTTCGCCTGATCGGACGCTATGCCGCATCGGAAGCTGCCGCGTTCGTTCTACAGCAGGCCTACGCTGCAGGTAGCGCCGGACCTTCTCGGCAAGTACATAGTCTATCGGTCACCGCGGGGAGAGATAACCTCCCGCATAGTCGAGGTCGAGGCCTATATCGGCCAGGATGATCCGGCGTGCCACGCCAGCCGCGGCCTGACACCACGCAACCGTCCGATGTTCGGTCCGCCGGGACGAACCTACATCTACTTCATATACGGCATGTACTATTGCCTCAATTTCGTCACTGAGCCTGAAGGCACGCCGGCCGCTGTGCTGTTGCGTGCGGCGGAGCTGGTTGACGGAGGCCAGGTGATCATTCTGCCGCCCAGGGCCAGGCGGAACGATCCCCATCCTCTCAGCGGTCCGGGCAAGTTCTGTCGGGCGCTGGGACTGACCACGGACCAAAACGATCTTGATTTGACCGGCGATCTGATCTATCTTCAGGACCGCAATGGTGAGCCTGTGAACATTCAACAATCCTGTCGTATAGGCATAAATGTCGGCGCCGACCGGCGTTGGCGGTTCTACGACGGCAACTCAGGTGCGGTGACCCGCCCGCGCCAGGTCCGGAGGAAAGGCTGATGCCCAAGTCAAAGTCCGCCCGCGTGACTACCAAGTCAAGGCGGGGCATGATTCAGGAAGGCAGCAAGACGATACCGATATCGGTGTTCGGCAATGTTCTGAAGCAGTTCGATGCGGCTGCCCGCAAGTTGAAGATTGATCCCAATCTCCTTGCTTTCATCAAGGAACCACGCCGCTCCACGATCGCCAAGCTGCCGGTCATCATGGACGACGGGACCACCCGCATCTTCACGGCCTACCGGGTCCAGCATTCCATTGCCCGTGGCCCGGCCAAAGGGGGAATACGTTTTCACCAGGGCGTGACGCTCGACGAGGTCCAGGCATTGGCCGCCTGGATGACCTGGAAGTGCGCCGTGGTCAATATTCCCTTCGGCGGCGGAAAGGGTGGCGTCGTCTGCAATCCGCATCAGATGTCGGAGAGCGAACTGGAGCGGCTAACCCGCCGATACGTAGCCGATCTGATAGATCTCTTCGGCCCCGATACCGATATCCCCGCGCCCGACGTTGGTACCGGACCGAGAACAATGGGTTGGTTCATGGACACCTATGCTATGAAGGACAACAAGTCCACCCTGGGGGTAGTGACCGGCAAACCCCTGAATCTCGGTGGCTCCCAGGGAAGGGTTGAGGCGACCGGCCGGGGAGTCATGATCTCAACCCGGGAGGCGGCCCGTCACCTGGGCATCGAGCTGACTCAGGCCACTGCCTCGGTGCAGGGTTTCGGCAATGTCGGATCGATCTCGGCCTGTCTGCTGCACGAACTGGGTGTCACGTTCAAGTACGTTTCGGATGTTCACGGAGCCGTATACAGTCCCCGGGGGATAGACATCCCGGCTCTGATAAAGTATGTCGAGGAAAAGGGATCGATCATCGGTTTCCCGGGCGCTAAGAAGGCGCAGCCGAAGGATGTCCTCTATGCCAAAGTGGACATCCTCATACCGGCTGCACTCGAAAACCAGGTGACCGCCGCCAACGCCGAGAAAGTAAGGTGTCGCATACTGGCTGAAGGCGCCAATGGACCGGTTACACCCGATGCCGACCGTATCTTGAAGAAGAACAACGTGATGGTGATCCCCGACATCCTGTGTAACGCCGGCGGCGTGACAGTGTCGTACTTCGAATGGGTGCAGAACCGCATCGGGTACTACTGGAGTGAGGAAGAGGTGAATCGTCGGCTCGAGGAGAAGATGGTAGCCGCCTTTCACGATGTTCTGAATGTTTCCCTGGCCCACAAGGCGACAATGCGGATTGCTGCATTTATGCTGGCCATTCAGAGAGTGGCGGATGTGGTGCACCAGCGCGGCATTTACTCCTGATCACGAGAAATCGGACGAACCGTATGCCTGGCCATACCGAGGGAGATTTTTACTATGACCTCGTGGCGCAGGCTTACGATTACTTCCTGGCAGGAGTGGATTTTGGCGACCTGGACTTCTACCGAGACCTGATTCATGCCGACGGTCGTCCTGCGCTCGAGTTGGCCTGTGGTACAGGACGGCTGCTGCTGCCTTTGGTCGAAGCCGGGCTGACGGTCCACGGTCTGGATTCATCAAACGAGATGCTGGCGATCTGCCGTCGCAAAGCAGAAGGGCGCGGCCTGTCGTTAACACTGCACCACCAGCTCATGCAGCATCTGAATCTGAGTGAACGATACGGAGTCGTGTTTTGCCCGGTCGGGTCCTTCTCGCTGCTGATCGACGATGCCGATATCGCCCGAACCCTGACCGCCTGCCGGGAGCATCTGCTGCCCTCCGGACAACTCCTGCTGGCGATCAAGGACTTCTACTGCGCAGCGGAAGATAACGATTCCAGAGGCGAGTGGTGCTTGAGGCGGGAAGAAGTCGATTCCGAGGGCCAGTCGTGGCGAGCCTTTGAACGCATGGTCAGTGAACCCGGGGCTCCGATCGTGATCTCAGAGTGGCGCTATGAACTGGTCAGGGGCGGCGAAGTAGTCAGACAGCAGGGCCACGATTCCCGGTTGCGCTGCTGGACAGCCGGCGAGTTAGATTCTCGGCTGCGCCAGGCCGGATTCAGCGATGTCCGTCTCCACCAGCCATATACAGACAAACCTGTTGCGCCGACAGCGCGTGACTTCGTAGCTGTCGGCCGGGCCGATTGATTGAACTTTGTTCTTGTCCGGCTGTCTAAGCCGAAGGATATTGGTCGGCAATCATGTTTGGTGAAGACTTCATACAGCGGGCCCTGACCGCCGGACCGGCGATTCTCTTTGCCCTGACTATCCATGAATACTCGCATGCCTGGGCGGCTTTGCGTTTCGGTGATCCGACCGCCCGAGACATGGGGCGCCTGACCCTCAATCCTTTGGCTCACCTTGATCTCTGGGGAACCCTGATGATGGTCATGTCGCAGTTTCGGTTCGGCTGGGCCAAGCCGGTGCCGGTCAACCACGCCAATCTGCAGGGCAACCCGCGGGTAGCCGACTTCTGGATATCGCTGGCGGGTCCGGCTTCCAACATGGTCCTGGCCTTTGTTTTCGGGATGCTGTTCCGCGCCTTTGACGGCACCGGTATGCTTCCCGAGCCGATATACATGGTCTTGTTCTACTGTGTGTTTATCAACATCGCTCTGGCGTTCTTTAATCTGATTCCCCTGTTTCCCCTGGACGGCTCTCATATTCTTCGCTCGATGCTGCCAGAATCCTATGGCCCCACGCTCGACAGCCTGGACCGTGTCTCGCCGTTCATCCTGTTGGGCCTGGTTATCATGGGCGGTCTCTGGCTTGTCCTGGGCCCGATCGTCAGGTTTTTCCTGAGGTTGTTCGCAGGCGTGTGATGCCAATGCCGCATAAATCTGTAGTCATCCTGATTCTCCTTGGATTGATCCTTGCGGGCTGTACCGGCAAAGTGCGGCAAGGCCCGGCCGTTCAGCCTTACGCTGTAGCAGAGGCCGACTCGGGTGTCGTAGCCGACGCCTGGCTCTTTAACGCGCGGGCCTACCGCGACGGGAAGCCAATGACGCTGCGGCTAAATGTTTATCGCATGGATTCCGTAGTGGGTATCACCGGAACCGGCTATCTCGGTAAAGGCGCCTTTCGGGCTATCATGACCACGGATACAGTTATGGCGTACTTTCCGTCGACTAACGAGTACCTATTGGAGTCGATGGACTCGCTCTTTGGGCTGTCGGCCTGCGGCGAAGGGCTGAATGCGCCGAATCTCATGAGGCTGCTGACGGAACGTCCTGATTCGGGGTCTATTGCCATGACCGCCTACACGGCGCACCGGATAAGCAACGACCGCTGGGCGTATACGGTATCGTGGCTGAATTGTCCCTGGCGCATGGAGATGGAATACCGACGGCGCGAGGAGCGATGGATACTCGATGAGTTTCGATTCGAACGGGCCGAGTCGTTTCGACTGACCTCGATCTGTCCGGTCTTCAAACCCTCGCAGGAGGTCGCGGTAGACAGGTTTCAAGTGGCTGTGCCCTCCGATGCGGTGCGCATAACCCCCTAATCTCCATTGTGTTGTGGCGTTTGACTTGCCGCCTGCAATGTGGCATATTGCAGTTTACAGTCGATCCCAGGTGAATCGGTGAATTTGTATCGACGCACATTCGGCCTCCTCAAGCCATACTGGAAGCAATTGGTGACGGCATCGCTGTCGGCTTCGCTGCATGCCATATTCGCCGGGGCGTTGGTGTGGTTGGCCGGCCCCCTGCTGATGACGCTGTTTCAGGTCGATGCTCCCGGCAGCGCTTACCAGACCGGCTCCGGGCAACAGGTGGTCAGCGAGGCGCCGGCCCAGAGTCCCGTCCAACTGCCTGAGGCTGTGACATCGGGAATCGAGTCGCTGCGCGAGCGCATGAAGGGGGCGGTGAATGCGCTGGTCGTCAGGCCCGACCGCGAGGAGACTCTCTGGCGGTTTTGCTGGCTCATTCTGGCCGTGGTGCTGGCCAAAAACTTCTTCATGTATATGCAGGGTTTCTTCATGGCCTATGTGCAGCAGTCGATCATCAGGATACTACGTGATCAGCTGTTCGCCAAGTACCAGCAACTGTCTCTGGCCTGGTTCCAGCGCCGGCGCACGGGGCATGTCATTTCGAGGGTAACCAACGATGTCGTGGTTCTGAACGAGTCGGTCGACCTCAGTTTCAATCACTTGGTTACCGATACGATTCAGGTCATTTTGTTTGCTTCATTCCTGGTGATACTGAGCTGGAAGATGACCCTGCTGGCCATGATTGTCATGCCCGTGGTGTTCGGCTTCATCTGGTTTCTGGGCCGCAAGCTCCGCAAGTACTCCTCTCGGGCTCAGGAACGCATGGCCGACGTCAACTCCGTGCTCGAGGAGAACATCAGCAACGCGCGCATCGTCAAGGCGTTCGCGACAGAGAAGTTCGAGAACCGTAAGTTCTTCGCCACCACCCGGGAGTTCTTCCGATCCCTTCTGCGTATGACCAGGATTCGCCATCTCTCATCGCCGATCAACGATACCCTGATCAGCGTGGCCGGGCTGGTGATCCTGGTATTCGCCGGCAGCCGGATCATCACCGGGACCGGCGAGCTCGACGCCGGCGACTTCATGACCTTTGTGATAGCCATGTTCTCGCTGGTGAAGCCGGTCAAGTCACTCAGCCAGATTCATATCCGCATTCAGGAGGGACTGGCCGCCTCCGAGCGCATATTCAATGTGCTCGACAGTCCCCCGTCGGTCGTCGAGGCGGCCTCGCCCAGAACCATTAGCGGCTTTAGGACGGCGGTGGAGTATAGGAACATCACCTTCACCTATCCGGGTTCTGTCGAGCCGGTGCTCCGCAATGTCGGGTTTCGCATCGATAAGGGACAGATCGTCGCCCTGGTGGGACCATCCGGAGCCGGCAAGTCGACGCTTCTGGATCTTCTGCCGCGGTTTTACGATCCCGATCAAGGCAGCATAACTATCGACGGCATCGACATTCGTGATCTGTCGCTGCGATCGTTGCGGGGGCTCATGGGCATCGTGACGCAGGAGACACTGCTGTTTAACGACACGGTCGCCAACAACATCGCCTACGGTCTCGACGACGTGCCCGCCGAACGAATCGAGAAGGCCGCCCGGATGGCCAACGCCCATCGCTTCATCGTCGAGTTCGATGACGGCTACGAGACGGTCATCGGCAGCCGGGGAGTGAGGCTGTCGGGAGGTCAACGGCAACGGCTGGCGATCGCCCGGGCGCTGCTGCGTGACCCGGACATCCTCATTTTCGACGAGGCTACATCGGCGCTGGACACCGAGTCCGAACTCCTGGTGCAGGAAGCGATCGGTCGGCTCATGGCTAACCGCACGACCCTGGTGGTGGCTCATCGCCTGTCCACCATCACCAACGCCGACCACATTATTGTCCTGGACGATGGCAGGATCGTCGAACAGGGCCGCCACGAGGAGTTGGTTCGCCACGACGGTCTCTATCGTCGTCTGTACGACATGCAATTCAAGAACGGCGCTGCGGCCGGAGGACCGGAAGCGCAGGTTCAGAAGATCGGACCGGAGGGGAAGAAGTAGTGACGCGAGTCTCGGCGGTAATAATCACCAAGAACGAGCAGGCGAATATCGGCCGATGCCTTGATTCGGTCGCCTGGGCCGATGAGATCGTGGTGGTCGACAGCGGCTCGACCGATGATACCTGTCAGATCGCCGCCGAGAAGGGGGCCCTCGTCTATGAGATCGACTGGACCGGATACGGCCCGGCCAAGGCGTTCGGGGTCGAGAAGGCAAGTGGCCGATGGATTCTGTCTGTCGACGCCGACGAGGAGGTGACCCCGGAGTTGCGCGAGGAGATCATCGGCCTGCTGTCAGCCGAACCATCCCACGCCGGATATGACATGCCGCGGCTGACGAGATTCCTCGGGCGCTGGATCCGCCATTGCGGCTGGTATCCCGACCGCGTGTTGCGTCTCTTTCGAAAGGACCACGGCAATTTCAATGACGCCGCCGTCCACGAGAAGGTGGAGTTGGATGGTACGGTCGGTCATCTCAGGAACGATTTGCTTCATTGGTGCTATCCGACCCTGGATCATTACCTGACAAAGAGCAATCAATACACTACTTTGGGCGCCGTGCAGGCCCTGGAGAAAGGCAAGCGCGCCGGCTGGTTCGACATAACCTTGCGCCCCGCCGCCTCGTTTGTCGACCATTACATTGTTCGACAGGGATATCGTGATGGCCTGGAAGGTTTCCTGGTCTCATCCCTGTCGGCAATGGCTGTGCTGAATAAGTACGCCAAATTGCGAACTCTGCAAGAGGAGGCCGCGGAGTCGGCCGGTTGATGATATGAGCAAGGAGATAGAGCTAAGTCCGGGCGACAAGATACTGATAAGCCGCACCGACCGTCTGGGCGACCTGATCCTGGCTCTGCCGTTCGTGCAGACCATCAAGGCGCGGTATCCCCAGTGTCAGGTGGACGTCGTGGCCTCGTTGTACGCTTCGCCCATTCTGGAGAACAACGATCGTATCGATGGCATCGTGAGAGTCCTGAATCGACAGTTGCTTACCGACCGGTTTTACCGCAAGGATCTGCTCAACAAGATTAAGGCGGCAAGGTACAAGGTGGTTACCGTTCTGTATCCGGGGCGGTCAATCAGTCACCTGTTCTACAAGGCAGGCATTCCCATCCGGATCGGTACGGCAGGGCGGTTTCATTCGGTCTTGTTCAACCATCATGTGTTCCATAGTCGCAAGTCGAACCGCAAGCACGAGGCCGAATACAATATGGACTTCCTGAGGTTCTTCCGCGATGGTCCCCGCAGCGACCGGCCTCGTGTCTACCCGAGCGAATGGGAACTGGCCAACGCGCGGCGGGTGCTTGATGGAATCGGGGTGAAAGGCCCTTTCGTGGTTCTGCATCCAGGCTCGGGCGGATCGGCTGAACGCTGGCCCTTACATCGTTTCCTCGACCTGCACGAGGTCCTGGTAAGCCGCGACTATCAGGTCGTCATGTCGGGTTCGGAGGAAGAGGGTCTGATGATCGAGAGGGCCTGCCTGGAGCGGGGTATAAAGCCGCGGAAGATATACGGCGATACGGATCTTCGAACGCTGGCGGCGGCATTGTCGCTGGCGACGGTGGTTGTGGCCAATTCTACCGGACCGCTTCACCTGGCGGTTGCGGTCGGCACGCGTGTTGTCGGCCTTTACCCGGGAAAGGCGGTCATGGCTCCCGCCCGCTGGGGTCCGCTGGGCAAACATGACCGGGTGCTGCTGCCACCGAACCGGGAGTGTACCTGTCCGGAGGGCAAGTGCACCTGTATGCTCAACATACCCGCATCGGCGGTCGCCGAGAAGGTGGCCGAGGTCTTTGCGGAGGAAGACTGACAGACTGCGCACTCATGAATCTGGCGGAATTCATCATAAGACTGGAATCGTTCAATGCCAATATCAACATCCCGTTGATACGCAGAGCATACGAATTCTCATCTGACGCCCATGCCGGCCAGAAGCGCCAGTCCGGGGAGCCCTACGTCGAGCACTGTCTGGAAGTGGCGTTCATCCTGGCCGAGCAGCACATGGACTCGACGACCATAGCCGCCGGTCTGGTTCACGATGTGGTCGAGGATACAGACATCAGCCTCGAGCGGCTCCGTGATGAGTTCGGGGACGAGATAGCCGAGTTGGTGGACGGGGTGACCAAGTTGGGCGCTGTTCATTACTCGTCGCTCGAGGAGCAGCAGGCCGACTATTTCCGCAAGATGCTCTTGACGATGGCCCGCGACATCCGTGTAATCCTGATCAAGCTGGCCGACCGTTTGCACAACATGCGGACTCTGGAACATCTGCCGGAGGCCAAACGTCGTCGCATCGCCCAGGAGACCAGGGATGTTTACTGTCCCCTGGCCCACCGCTTCGGCATCAACAAGGTCAAGGTGGAGCTCGAGGATTTGTCGCTTAAGTATCTCGAGCCAGAGGTCTACCGGGACCTTTCGCAGCGGTTGCAGCAAAGTAGGGAGGATCGTCAGAGATACGTGGACTCCGTGCTGCAACCAATCCGCGAGATGCTGCAGCGCGAGAATATCAACGCTACTGTCTACGGTCGAGCCAAGCACCTGGATTCGATCAATCGCAAGATCATGCTGCGAAGGGTGTCGTTCGATCAGATCTACGACCTGTTCGCGATCAGGGTGATTGTCAATACTGAGCGGGACTGCTACCATGTTCTGGGCGTCATCCATTCGAAGTGGAAGCCGGTCAGCGATCGTTTTCACGACTACATTGCGAATCCCAAGCCGAATGGATACCGCTCGCTACACACGACCGTGTTCGGTCCCGACAACCGAATGGTGGAGATTCAGATTCGCACCCAGCATATGCACTACGTGGCCGAAAACGGAATCGCAGCCCACTGGCTATACAAGGAGGGAAGGCAGGAGATGTCGCGGTCGGATCGCCAGATGGTCTGGCTGCGCGATGTTCTCGAATGGCAGAAGGACATGACCAATCCCTCGGACTTCCTGGAGTATCTCAAGATCGATCTGTACTCCGAAGACATCTTCGTCTTTACTCCCCGCGGGCGATTGATACATCTCCCGGTCGGATCAACGCCTCTGGACTTCGCCTTCCAAATCCACACCGAAGTCGGCATTCGCTGTGCGGGAGCCAAGATCAATGGACGCCTGCAACCCCTGTCGACCGAGTTGCGATCCGGCGATGCGGTCGAAATCATAACCAACCCCAATCGCACGCCCTCGCATGACTGGCTGAAGTTGGTCAAGACCGGCTCGGCCCGCACGAAGATCCGACGCTGGCTGAAACAGGCCGGATTCGAGCAGGCTGTGGGGCTGGGCCGTGAGATTCTCCAGCGCAAGATTCGTGAGCAGCGCCTGCCGACGCCAACCGAGGATGAGTTGCAGGACTGCGCCGAGAAGCTCGACAAGAAGTCGGTGGAAGACCTGATGGCCGCGATCGGCAACGGCTCGATGAGCGTCAATACCCTGACTCGTCTGCTTGTGCCCGAACCCGATGAGGAGAGTAAGCCACCGGGAATCGTCGGCAGAGTCATCGATCGCATACGCGGTACTCAGGGCATCAAGGTGCACGGGATGGGTGATATGATGTTTCGGTTTGCGGGGTGTTGCCAGCCGCTTCCCGGAGAGGATATTGTCGGCTTCGTCACTCGCGGGCGGGGAGTGACCGTCCACCGCGCCGACTGCGAGACCGCCGGATATCTGGCCGCTAAGTCTCCGGAACGCCGGATAGAAGTGAGCTGGGATGCCGGCAAGGGGCAGGCGTTTGTTGTCGAGTTGGAGCTGATCGTTGAAGACCGCAGGAACATGCTCCGCGATATAACCCAGGCTGTGGCCGATTCGGACACCAATGTCCGGGCGGCCGAGATGTTCGCCGAGGACACGACCGCAGCGGGCAAGTTCGTGGTTGAGGTCTCCAGCTTGTCGCACTTGAATCGCATCATGGACAAGGTCCGCAAGGTCAAGGGAGTGATATCGGTTACGCGTTCGCACAACCGTGAGGCCGCGGAAGACTGATCGGCTCCGACTCGAAGGCGGCAGACGACACGGTGAATCGTCCGGGCCGGCAGCGCTCGGTGAAGACAAAACCCTGACAGCGGGCCTACTCGAAAATTACCTCCAGCGAAAGCGTATCGGAATCCCGCTGCACCACCACGTTCGTCGTGTCACCCTTGCGGTAGCTCCCCAGGGCCGTCATGTAGTCATAGATGTCGCTCACTTCGTTCTGGCCCATCCTGATGATTACATCTCCCTGCTGCAGACCGGCTCTTTCACCAGGACGCTCCGGCGAAACGGCGTCGATTCGAAGTCCTTTCACTTCGGTGATGAAGTCCGGCATCACGCCCAGTGTTACTGAGAAGCGCTGGCTGTGACGGCCGCCCTCCGACTTGGTTCGCTGGAACTCCAGCGGCCCGGCGACGCCGTTGAAATACTCGATGGTCTCGGCGACGAAAGCCGCTACATCGGCGGTACCCTCGAAGTCGATCAGATGTACGTCGTCCGACGGCGTGTGGTAATCCTGATGGGCGCCGGTGAAGAAGAACAATACGGGAATGTTCCGGGCATAGAAGGCGGTATGGTCGGAGGCGCCGATCCCCGATTCCTTGTGGATCAGATTGAATCGGTCGACGGTGAGGGTATCGAAGTACTCCTTGAACTCAGCGGCTGTGCCGGTACCGAACACAACCAGCCCCTCCTGGTCCTTGAGGCGTCCCACCATGTCGAGATTGACCATCATTCGTACCTTCTCGGGGTCGACAGTCATATTGCGGGCGTAGTAGCTTGAGCCGAGTATCCCGTGTTCCTCGCCCGAGAAGCCCACAAAGAGCATCGAATAACGGGGCGGCTGCGCCTTGCCTGAGAAGTATCTTGTCAGTTCGAGCATCACCGCCGTGCCGGAGCCATTATCGTCGGCGCCGTTGTGGACCATCGGTGTCTCTCCTCGATAGCGCGAACCCGGGCCTCCCCAGCCCAGGTGGTCGTAGTGGGCCCCGACGACGACCGTCGTGTCACTACGGCCGGGCAGGAAGCTGATTACATTGTAACCGGTATCAGGTGTCGTAATTAGCTGCGTCCGGCCTTGAACATGCCCCAGGGTCGGGTGATAAGGATCGATTCCCAGCCGCTCCAGTCCTTTCCGGCGCATGAATATGACGGGTACATCCTTGGGTGTAACCCGGGTAGGCCCGGCCGAAGCCAGCGTGTCATCGTCGGTCATCGGCGTGACCAGGAAGACGCCGGTCGCGCCTCGGCGGACAGCCTCGTTGATCTTGTAGGTCGCGAAGGCGTAGCGCTGGAACTTGACATCGGGATAGGCCGAATCCGGGGGAGAGAAGCGCTTCACTATCACAGCTTTCCCGTCGACATCAAGGCCGGCATAATCGTCGTACACGCCGTCGACGCTATCGGTAGTGATCCCGTAGCCGGCGTATATCACCGTGTCGAATTCGAATTCGGTACTGGCCGACTGATGCAGCGGCAGAAACTCCTCGTGGAGCTCGAGCTCAACTCCCCTGATGGACAGGCGGTTATCCTCTCCGAGGTCAATCGCCTTGGTGAATTCGAAAGGCTGCAGGTATGTTGCTCCCCCGTCATCGGCGATGCTGTCGCCTTTCGGAGTCAGGCCGGCGCGCCGGAAGACATCGATCAAATAGCGAGCGGCCTTCCACTCTCCCTCAGTGCCGACCTCGCGGCCTTCAATGGAATCATGGGCAATGACCTCTATATGTCGGCGAATCGAATCAGCGGTAATCTCATATGCGTCGACTGTTGCTGTCGCAGCCACAGCCATCAGGCAGATGCCAAGCATTGCAGGCTTCAAGTAACTCTCCTTGTCAAACGGCCTCGGGTTGCTTTCATTCCCGGAAATGTTACGGCTCGAATATAGTACATTGTCAGCGACGTGGCTGCAACCCTTTTGGCGGCCTGCCGATCGGCGAGCGGGTTGAGACGACTGCAGGTAATTTATACCGGGAACATCCATGTTGCCGACGTACTCTAATATAGGATGAAGATGAAGGAAGTCGATCATACAAGACGGGACGTGTTCATTCTGGTCGCGGTAGTAGTGCTGGCCTTGGGCGGCTATATGGCGGTACGCACGCCGAATGCCGGACCGGACACGAGCCATACGTCCCCTGCGGCGCTCGATGAACCTGTCGGCTCGATGGATGCGGCCATGCGCATGCTGGAGGAACTGCCGCAGGACTTCGGTACTCTGGTCCAGCAGGGGAATCAGTTCATGGATCAGGGTCAGTATGCCGTCGCGGCCGAGCTGTATCGTCGCGCCCTGGACATCCGGCACGAACCGGATGTGCGCGTGGATTACGGCGCCTGTCTCCATGCCATGGGTCTGCCGCTCCGGGCCATTGAGGAGTTCCGCTCGGTCGTGGATGAGCATCCCGGGCACGGAATCGCCATCTTCAACCTGGGAATCGTGTATTACGATCAGCAGCGAATGGACTCGGCCCAACATTACTTCCGGCGGTACCTTGAGGTAGACCCCGGAGGTCCGGCGGCGGCGCAGGCGCGATCGCTGCTGGAGCAGATAGGGAGCTGATACCCGTCCTAAGCCATCTACTGACAGATTGGGCCCAGGCTACGTGGGCGATGCTCGTCGATTCAGCGACCCTGTTGCTGCTCGGTCTCGTACTGGCGGGGCTGGTCCGGCTGGTCCTCAATGAACAAACGATCCAGCGCCATCTGTCGGGTGCGAAAATCAGTACGGTCTTCAAGGCTGCATTGGTCGGGATACCGCTGCCGCTCTGCTCCTGCTCGGTCGTCCCGGTGGCCTGGGAGCTGAGGAAAGCCGGCGTGAGCCGCGGCGGGACGGTGTCATTCCTGGTGTCAACGCCGGAATCGGGGGTGGACTCGATCGCTTTGACCTGGTCGCTGATGGACCCGGTCATGACCGTTGCCCGCCCCGTCGTTGCTTTTGTTACAGCCATCACGGCCGGTCTGTGGCAGACTGCTGTGGACAGGGGCGAAGCCGCTGATAAGCCGGTGGCGATCGATTTGGGCACGACGAAACCGGTTAGCAACGATGGCTGTTGCCCGTCCGATCCACCCACTGAAGTTGAGCAGATATCCTTGCCCACCCGCCTCTGGTCGGGAGTGACATACGCTTTCACGGATCTGATCGCCGATCTCTCGCTATACCTGCTTGCCGGCTACCTGTTGGCCGGTTTGGTGGCGGCCCTGTGGGCCGGCCCCGATGCCGGTCTGCCGGGTTTCTTCAGCCACGGATGGGGAGCCTACCTGGGGGCTGTTGTGATTGGTCTGCCGCTGTACATATGCGCCACATCGTCGACTCCCCTGGCGGCTGCGATGGTTCTGGCCGGTTTCCCCCCGGGGGCGGCGCTGGTGCTCTTGATGGTTGGCCCGGCCACCAACCTGGCCTCGCTGGCCGTGGTATCGCGCATGCTCCGACCGGCGGCGCTGGTCCGCTATCTGCTGGTGATTGTGGTTGTCTCTGTGCTCTGTGGGTTGGCCCTGGATCAGGTCTACACCGGCCTCGGAATTATGCCGGACTATGCCTCGGGCGTCACGGACGAGGACGGCGGAGGCAGTACTTTCGAGGTGCTCGCTGCCGCTCTGGCCGGCTTGCTGATTGTCGGCTACTCCTTGCGACGACTGGGCCGACGGCTCCTAAGCTAGTTTTTTCGTTGTTGTCGGGCTACCGCGCGTGCATATTCTTATCAAATGGAATCGTCCGGCCTGATATCCCTGTCATGGATGCGTCCGTTGGTCGACTTCGTCTTCCCGCCCCTATGTCTGGGTTGCGGCGAATACGAGGATCGGCTAAGACCGATCTGTGCGACTTGCCGGGACCGGATTGACACGATCGGCCATCCCATTTGCCTGGCCTGCTTGCAGAGCCTTCCGCAGGTCGACCATTGCCCAATCTGCGGCGACGAGGGTTTGCCGATGTATGTCTACGGCCACTATGAGGATCCCCTCAATCAGATCGTAATTCAGTTCAAGTTCCGCGGTATCAGCCGCGTCGCGAGAGTATTCGGACGGCTCCTGGACGATAGGTATCGATCGCGCCTGGAATCTCTCGAGCCTGATCTCATAATACCCGTACCCCTGCATCCCAGCCGCGAGAACCGGCGGGGCTACAATCAGGCGGCCCTGCTGGCTCGAGAGCTGACCGGCGAGCTTGGTGTTCCGATGGCCGAAGACAGGTTGCGACGGGCGCGTCGTCGGCGTCCTCAGAGTCGCATGAGTCGGGACAAGCGCGCCAACAACGTCAAGGGAGTCTTCAAGTGCGAGGCGCCGGGCGCAGGGGAGAATGTCCTGTTGGTCGATGATGTCATTACCAGCGGCAGCACTGTTGCCGAAGCCCGGAAAGTCCTCCAGGAAAACGGGTACAAGGTAGTAGGCGCCGTCGCAATAGCATACGGAGGTTAGACCGGTGAAGGAACTGACTCCGGCGACCGAGGACTATCTGTCATACCTGAAGCTGGAGCGGGGGCTCTCGGAGAACACCCTCAGCGCTTACCGTCGCGACCTGGAGCAGTTCGCCGCCCTGGCGTCGGTGGGCTCGGTCGGCGATATCGGACGACGCCATCTTAATGAGTTTCTTGCCTGTCTCTCCCGCCAGGGATTGAAACCCGCAACCATCGCCCGCAAACTATCTTCTGTTCGCCAGTTTCTGCAGTATCTGGTGCGGAGGGGTGAGTTGCCCGAGCGGTCTCTGACCGCCTTAAGCGCCCCGAAGATCGCCCACTATCACCCCAGCTACCTGACCGTTGAGGAGGTGGCGCGGATTATCGAATCGGTTGACCTGAAGTCGCGTAACGGGATGAGGGACAGGGCGATACTGGAGCTTCTCTACGGCTGCGGACTACGCATATCGGAGTTGATTCATCTGCGTTGGTCGGATATCGAGATGGAGGCCGGCTTTGTTCGCGTTCGCGGCAAAGGGAATAAACAACGGCTCACCCCGCTGGGCGATTTCGCCAGACGAGCTCTGCTGCAACTGGACACGTCCCGCTGGGGTACAGGCGCGGACAGCCCGCTGGTCTTCCCCAACCGGAAGGGCAAGCCGTTTTCACGAGTCAACTTGTGGAAGCTGATCAAGGCGGCGGTGCTTCGGGCGGGGATAGCCAAGTCGGTCTCGCCCCATACCTTCCGGCATTCCTTCGCGACCCATATGTTGGCCGGGGGGGCGGATCTTCGTGTAGTGCAAGAAATGCTCGGTCATGCCGATATATCTACAACACAGGTATATACCAAGGTCGACCGGGATTATATAATTGCCGAACACCGAAAATACCATCCTCGAGAACTGGCCAAAGCCGACAGCGAATGACCGTCGCAGGCGGCCACTCAGCCATTTTGCGCTGAAACAGGATGGCGTCAATCTCGATTTCCACCTGCAGCAATACTACCGCGACCGCAACCTGTACCTGCACTTCTTCGAGGATTTCCGCACCCTGATGCGGATCTGCCAGCGATATCCCGTCGACGTCATAATGATAGCCAGCAGCGGCGACATGATGCGCGACATCGAGATACTCCAGGCCGTCAAGCGCAATGTCTTCCTGTCGATCATACCTGTGATCCTATACCATCCGGACCCGGATTACAACGACCTGGTCGCCGCCTACGAAAGCGGGGTGGAGGATTTCATCTACGGGGAATGGCGAGGGCGCCTGGTTCGGGTGCGAATTGGGCGGGTCATGGATCGGAACCGTCGGGACCTGGCGGTTAACCCATCGACCCACCTGCCCGGTCCGGCGATT
This sequence comes from uncultured Ignavibacteriales bacterium, assembly GCA_964526835.1. Lineage (GTDB taxonomy): Bacteria > Zixibacteria > MSB-5A5 > GN15 > FEB-12 > DAOSXA01. The sequence goes on along the minus strand of CAZGMK010000002.1, from coordinate 42,075 downwards.
ATAGAACGCGAGACGGGGCGACTGCTGCGCTTGCAGGCCGACTTCGCCGTGGCCTATGCGGACCTGGATAATTTCAAGGCCTTCAACGACTATTATGGATACTACCGGGGCGACAAGGTAATCCAACTGACCGCCCGAATTGTCAAGGATGTCGTTTTCGATCTGTGTCCTGAGGGATTCGTCGGGCACATTGCGGGCGACGACTTCATCTTCATAATGCCGCGCGAACTGGTTGATCGTGCCTGCGCAGAGGTAATCAAGGCGTTCGACGCCCTGATACCCTATCAGTATGACGAAGTGGATCGCGAACGAGGTGTAATCGAAAGCTACAACCGCCGCGATGAGCTCGAACGATTTCGGCTTCTGACCATCTCGATTGCCGTACTGATCAACCGCAACGGCGAGTTCGATCATGTCGGTGAGATGTCGAAGATGCTGGCCGACCTGAAGAAAGCGACCAAGGTCAAAGAGGGCAGCAACTACATGATCGAGCGCCGCAGCAAGTACTAGCCGGCTGTCGCAGATACCCGGTGGATCCGTATTGATAAGGTCGATGCTCGCGCGCCGCGGCAATCCGACAACCTCGGGACACGGCCGAATCGGCCCGGCGTCAATCGGAGAGGACCTGCTCATACAACTGCTTGGCCGGCTCAAAATCCGGATTAGTCGCCAGGGCTTTGTCCAGATAATAGAGAATCGAGTCGCGCGGCGCCCCCTCCTCGAGATGAGCCAGGGCGATGCAGTAATAAGCCTCGAACAGGTCCGGATTCATGTTCAACGCGCGATGCATCAGGCCTCGCCCGTGATGGGGCCTTCCCCCCTGAATGAGGGCCAATCCCCAGTTGAAGGCATCGGCCGCGGTCAGATCGCCGCGGTCTGCCGCTTCGATGAAGAGCGAGTCGGCTCTGCGGTAGCCCTGATGCCTGGCATAGAAGGCCGCAGCCTGTGCATAGGGGCGCGACCAGTCGGGCGCTGCCTTCATCGCCATAGCGTAGGCGGCTGCGGTGGAATCGAGCAAGGCCAGGCGGTCGAACGCATCGGCCAGATTCAGCCAGGCCCGGCCGACGTCTCGATCGGAAGCAACGTCCGGATCGAATCCTTCCGCCGCCTTGCGGAAAAGAACAATGGCGCTGTCGACATCGCCCTGGTCTCGCATTAGCAGACCGAAGTTATTCAGTGCCGGTGGAAAATCCGGGTCGAGGTTCAAGGAGCGACGGTAGCTGCGCTCTGCTTCCTCGGTTTTGCCCAGTTGATATTGCACGTAGGCCAGGTTATTCAGCAGGGTGGCCGAAGCCGGGAAAGCGGCATCGGCCGCCAGGTACTCAGCCTCGGCCTGTTCCAGCTTACCTTCCCTCTCGTATTGTATTCCGGTGTTGAAATGGGTCTGGAACAGGCCCCGTACGCTCTCCTGCCCGAACCAGGTCTGGTTGCAGACGAGCAGTGAAACGAGCAGGACCACCAGGGCGATGATCCGATCCCGGGGGGCGATGGTTCTCCAGCGGCTGACCAGAGCTGTCACGCCGCCGGCCGCCAGGATGATGAGAAACGGCGCCAACGGAAGGCGGTGTCTGGCTGTAACCAGAAACAGCACGATTGAAGGGACATAGGCGACAAGGAGAATGTAGATCGGAAGCAGGTCGCGCCACCGCCGTCGCAGCACCCAAGCCCCCATCAGAGCAACCGGCAGCAGGACCCCGAACGGGAAGAACAAGCCGCCTTTCCAGAGCAGAACACCATAGACCTTCGAGTACTCGCGGTGATTGTACAAATCAGCGTTGTCGGAATTCTCAAAGCCGCTGATCAGGAAGACGGTCTTGCGCCCGAGCAGAGACAGGAAGTCGCCCGGATTCTCAACCATGAAGCGAAGAGCCTTGGCGGTCCAGAACGACGACTGCTCTCCGGCGGTCAGGGGCCTGCCTGCTTCTTCCTCCGCCGCCGCCCGGGTGACCTTCGTGAACTGTCGCCAGGTCACCGACTCATTCAGGTCGACTTCGGGCATCATCATGGTCAGCCCGTCGGCCTCGGGGTTGTTTCCAAGATACAGATTCACGCCCCCTTGAGTTGAGATGAGAACGAACTCTCCGGTTACTACGGCGTTGCGAATGGTCACCGGCGCGATGCAGATAACTATACCGGCCAATACCAGCAGAGGGCGACGCAATCGATTGCCCCAGCCCATGCTCGATCCTTGTCTCATGATGAGCCAGAGCAGCAGGAACGGAACCGCCAGCAGGATGTTCGGTCGACTGATGGCCGCCAGGCCGAAAATGAGACCGACGACCGGCCACGAAGTCCAGGACTGGCTGTCTCGGTAGACAATCATTCGGTACATACCCCAGACCAGCAACATCACGAAGAGCACCGGGATCAGAAACATGGATTCGTAGAAGATCAGGGTTCCGTAGAATGAATAAATCAGCCCAGCGGCGATGGCGGTCGTGTGTCCGAAAAGGTGCTCGCTCAGGCGGAACACGAACCACGCGGTCACTCCACAAAGGAAGACCTGCAGTATCTTGGCCCAGAAGACCGCCCCCCCGGTGATCCAGTGAAGGAGCGCGAGGAAATACGGATACAGGGGGGCGCGAAACCAGTCGCCGTCGCCGAAGAAGCTCTCATTGACAATCGATGCCGCCCATTCCCAGTGCCATTTCTCGTCCACCATCGGATGCTCGAAGCCCGGCATACTGGAAATTTCCAGCAGGTACAGGATACGTACGAATACCGCGACTGCGGCGATGATCAGAGGCAGGTGGCGATATCGATTGGTTCTATCGATCAATTTCTCTCCTGCGGCAACCAGTTGTCCTCATTCTGCACAAAGGCGCTGCCGTTGCGCCTGACGGTGCTTTGTACTTACCACGACCGGGGACGTTTACTTCTTCAAACCGCTGAATGCCATACGTACCAGGAACAGGGCCAGCAAGGCAAAGGCCATCAGGGCCAGCCAGGGGCCGAAGACGCCCGTTAAGGTGCCGGTCATACCCTGGTGACCGTCATAGAAATCGGCATACCCACCCCACGATCCTATCATAAAGGCAACCACTACTCCGATCAGAGCGTCACCGGCCACCAGGCCAGATGCGAAGAGCGTGCCGGCGAGATTGCGCAGTTTGTAGATCTCCGGCCGCGACACGCGTTTAACGAGGAAGGCTATCAATCCACCGGTCACAATCGGGGTTGACAGCGACAGCGGCAGGTACAGCCCGATGGCGAACGGCAGCGACGATATTCCCAGTAATTCGACCGCCAGGGCGATGAAACCACCGACAATAATGGGGGCCCACGGCAGGTTGGCATTCATGATTCCCTGGACAACCGTAGCCATAACGTTGGCCTGAGGCGCCAGCAGAGGTTCGCGCGGTGTTGCTCCGGCCACGAACCCGAACGCCTCGTTCAGGTAATAGAGAGTGAAACCCATGGCCAGGGCCGGGAAAAGGAGCCCGATGAACTCTGTGAGCTGCTGTTTCCACGGAGTGGCGCCGAGCAGATACCCGGTCTTCAGGTCCTGGGCGATATCACCGGACATGCACACGGCGATACACACGACAGTCCCGACCGACATGGCAGTCACCATTCCTGCGACTCCTTCAACCCCGAAGTAGATTAGAATCAGGCTGGTCACCAGCAGGGTGGCGATTGTCATGCCGGAAACCGGTGACGACGACGACCCCACGATCCCGACAATTCGCGCCGCCACCACCACGAAGAAGAACCCGAATAAGACCGCCAGAGCTGCGCCAAGAATGTGGAGCTCCGTTCCGGGCAGAATCCAAATGGCGAAGATGACGCCGAGGACACCCAGCAGGACCCACTTCATGGGCAGGTCGCGATCGGTTCGCGGTGTTTCCTCATCGACCCCCGAGCGGCCGAGCAATTGCCCAAAACCCTTGCGGAACGATGAGATGATTACCGGAAAAGACTTGATCAGAGAGACAAAGCCCCCGATGGCTACCGCACCGACACCCAGGTACTTGATATAGGAATTACGAAGCTCCGCCGGGTCCATCTCATTCAGAGGCATCACTCCCGGGGCAATGATCGTACCCGGGATCTGGTCACCGATGAAGGCCAGCAACGGCGCCACACCAAGGTACCCCAGGACCGCCCCGGATAGCATCAGGGCGGCGATTCTCGGTCCGATAATGTAGCCTACGCCGAGCAGCGCCGGAGTGGCATCGATGCCGATAGTGCCGCCTTTCATGACCCCCTTGAAGTCGTGGCTGGGAGTCTGCGACCAGACCCGGAACATGTCGTAGGCGATTTTGTAGAGGGCCCCCAATCCGATGCCGGCGAAGACCAGCTTAGCCTTTCCACCACCCTCATCACCGGCTACTATGATCTCAGCGCAGGCGGTTCCTTCGGGGAAACGAAGAGTGCGATGCTCTTTGTCGACCAGGTACTTGCGCAGTGGTATCATCAGCAGGATACCCAGGGCGCCGCCGAGCATCGACAGCCAGAATATCTGGGTTTTGCTCACCTCGTGCATATAGCCGGCCGCGGCCAATTGCTCGCTCGCCGACCAGATGAAGAAGGCCGGGATGGTGAAGATGACCCCGGCTGCCAGGGATTCCCCGGCCGAGCCGATAGTCTGGACGATGTTGTTCTCAAGGACCGTCACGCCCTGACCAAAAATGAGTCGAAGGATCGCCATGGAAATGACGGCGGCTGGGATCGACGCCGACACGGTCATGCCGAATTTCACACCGAGATAGGCGTTGGCGACACCGAACAGGACCGAGATCAACGATCCCAGTATTATGGCCTTCCACGACACCTCGGTTACCGATCTGTTCGCTCCGATGACCGGCTCGTACTTTTCGTCAGTCACATCCGAATTGGCCACAGCAGCTCCTTGGCAGTACTGGTGATCTTTTTCGATCCCAGCAAGTTAGACCGCGCCGCGCCAGTGTCAAGATATATCCCGGTGCGGCTGATGTGTCACTCGTGGCTAACAGGATCGGATCGCAGACTCTGCGTTCGGCAATGGTATTGAGAACCAATCCAGTCTGTATTCGACTAACACCTCAAAAACAGCGACCGGTAAGGCCGTCGGAGCGGCTCAACGCAATGGTCGCGCAGGGTTCGCATTGGTCGATGGGCTGACAGCCCGGCGTACGGCCACATCGGCTCGGCGAGCCGTTAACGTTAACTTGATGAAAGATAGAATGTTGAGAGAGGTTGGTTAGAATGCGATTCGGATGCGGGAAAAATCGACATTCACGGTTTTTCTCAGCGCCGCGCGGGAACTGTGCGTATCAACAGATGTAGAAAAGCCTAGAGAGGAGAGGAACACGATTTCTCAAGCGGTACGTTTCCTCTGACTGATGATGCTTGCGATACCCTCCTTTTCTGAGCCTTCGAGAAAGGTGCAGGCCGAGGCTGAGAACGAATCTGACGCGAAATGATCTTGACATTATGCTGATAACTGATTTCTTAACGTAAGGGAGACCAATGTCTTGGACACCGGCAATTCGCGTTCAGGGTAATCACTTCACCGGTTGCAGGTCGTATTACGTTTACGTGAAGAAAGAATGATCGCGAAGCTCCATGGACAGGATGCCCAGTGATCATCGGACAAACCAAACCGTGGTAAGGAGGTAAACCTTGACCAAACGCATGACAATCGGGACGGTTGTAGCGGCCATCCTGCTGATGCCGTCGCTGCTCCTTGCGGCCAGCCTGCATCAGTTTCAGGTAGCCGAGCCAACAACCGACGCAGACCATGTGGTCGTCCCACTGAATATCACCAACCAGGACAATCTGGCGGGCATTGACATTCCGCTGAAGTTCTCGGAAGGTGTGACATTGAAGGAAGTCACCTTCGAGGGCACTCGAGTGGAGTACTTCGACCTCAAGATTGCCAATATTGACAACGAGAGCCGGACCGTGGTAATCGGCCTTCTGCCCCAGATGACTCCGGAGTATAAGCCCAATCTGGAGGCGGGCAGCGGTGCTGTGGCCAATCTCGTGTTTGAGGTCAATGACGATCTCGCACAGCAGATCAGTATTGAGGCCGTTACGCTCCATGACCCCTATCATGACCTCCTCTTTGTCTACAACGAAAACCACGAGATACGGACCGAGAAGCCGGAATTCGACAACGTGACTGTATCGCTTTCGGGCAAGAACGACGCGATGCCCCAGGAATTCTATCTGGCGCAGAACTATCCGAACCCGTTCAACCCCAGCACGACCTTCGAGTTCGCTTTGCCGACTGCTCAGCATGTCACGCTGACTGTCTACAACGTTTTGGGCCAGAATGTCTCGACTCTGGTTGACGAGAACCTGAGCGCCGGCGTTCACCAGATTACATGGGATGCTGCCAATGTATCCAGTGGTGTGTATTTCTACCGCCTGAGTGCAAACAACAACACTGAAACTCGGAAGATGATGCTCCTCAAGTAAGACTGGAGGAGCTGCCTATTGGATCAAAGCTAGCGTACAAAGCAATCTTGCTGACAGGTCCCGTTTTCTACCGAACGGGGCCTGTTCTTTTGGCTGACGGAGCCAGGCGAGACGACCGTGGTCGTTACCTCGGATACGAATCAGTGCCACGGTTCTTGCTTTGGCGTACATCCTGCGTGCTAATCGCCACAGATTCTGCGAATTTCGCCGTGGCAGTCGCCTCAGGCAGGCTGACCAGTTCCGGTAATTGATTAGATGGCAACAGACTTGTGTATTAACTCAGCGGGCGGCATACAGTTTGTTATGTTTTGTGGTTGCCGGGATGACCTGTCCCAGACTAAGGCATACCCGCTAACTGCCGACTGCGTGACGGGCAGGGTGATGGTTTCTTGGCGGTGACCTCGCTCTGTGTAGTCCCGGCTGGTGAGGAGAGATGGGGCCCAGTGAAGGCTGGGCCCTGCTTTCTTGTGTGCCGGAACAATCTTAAAGCCGGCTTCAATGAACCGGCCTGGCGCCGATGTCGTCGGCGGACCGGGGTGGAACCGTGATCCTGCGGGTTGCACCCTCATGGGTAATCGTCACTTCGACCCGGGATTCGCGGCGGGCCGCCGAATACCGCGCGGTTAGCATTGCGGCCTTGCGTATGTTCTCCTCGGTGGCATTTCCGGTCAGGATTGTGATCGGCGAGCCCACGTTCTCGGCTTCCAGCTTAACGTGGCCTGCATCAATGGCGGCAAGTATGCGCTCGTTGTCCTCTGCATTCCGTCCCACGATGGCTTTGGTCCCTTCATCAAGACGAAAGTGGCGTCCAGCGCGAAGCAGGTTCAGGTCGGCGAACCGGCTGAGCCTCTCGTGATCCATCAGATCCTTCAGGCGTCGTGAATATCCCGGGTCTGTCAGCAGGCAACCGGAGGCGGGAGAGGGGTAGTCATCAACTCCGAATTCTGCAGCCAACTCCATCTGGCGCTTACGTCCGCGCCCTGCGATACCTTCGAGCTGCTCGCGGTCAACCATTCCGCTGAGTTCCGGTTCGGTGGGCGGCAGCAACCTGGCCGACAGCGGGCGCAGTACGCGGCCCTTAAGACCGGTTTGGTTGAGGGTGAGGTGGAGCTTGTCCTTGACCTGAGACATCGGGCGCTGTCCGAGAACTTCTCCCGTAACAAGGAAATCGGCGCCCGCCATCTCCATGAACTCGGCTGCTTCCGAAAGCATCAGGATGCGGCAGTCGGTGCACACATTCATATTCTTGCCCCGCCCGAATCTGGGGCTGCGTACGATGTCCACGAACTTCTGGCCCAGATGCATCAGCTTGACCTCGAAGCCGAACTTCTCGGCCATAGGGTAGGGGTCCGAGCCGCAGGCGGAGCGGTCGGAAAGGTCGCAGCCAAAATGCGTCATGAAAGTTATCGCTGTGACCCTGATTCTCTGTTTGAGCATCAGCAGAACAGCGAGTGTCGAATCGAGGCCGCCCGAATACAGAGCGACAGCATGGCCTCGTTCGGCGCCCGGCTCTATGTGATACTTGTTCGGCATGGTCGATTCCTGTTCTCCATCGGCGCATACAGCCGATATGGTTCACTTGGTAGTATAACGTGTGGTGCGGCTGGAAGCGACAAATGTGAATGGACTGCCGGCCCGGTTTGCTCCGAGAGTTTATTGCCTTGACTTGTCCCGCAGGCGCAAATAGGTTTGGGCCGAGCTAAGTCGGAAGGAAAAACACCATTCTCACCGCGCTGAACAACTGGCTTAAGACGCTTGCCTTTGAGACTCAGGGCCTGTTTTTCTTCTCTATCAAGATGGTGCGTGGGGTCTTCTCACGGCGAATCTACGTGACGGAGGCGATTGAGCAGATGTACCAGATCGGCGTCGGATCACTCTACCTGGTTGTTCTGACCGGGATCTTCGCCGGACAGGGTTTCGCTCTAGCCTTTTCCCAGGAGCTGATGGAATTCGGGGCCAAGAACTACCTCGGCCGGATCATGTCGATAGCTATCATTCGCGAACTTGGTCCGACCCTTACTGGTCTGATGTTCGCCGCCAGAGTATCATCAGGGATCACGGCCGAGATCGGTTCGATGAGATCATCCAATCAGATTGATGCGCTGATCGCCTTTGGCGTGGATCCGATCAAGAAGATCGCCGTGCCGCGGCTGCTGGCTTTGATCGTGATGCTCCCGGCTCTGACCGTTGTCTGTGATGCCATCGCCATCACCGGCGGTTGGGTCATAGCGACCTTCGTCGCCCATATCTCGTCGACTGTCTACTGGGCTGCGGTCAAGGAACGCCTCGTCTTCGGGAATCTCTTGATAGGAATAATCAAGCCCATAGCTTTCTCGTTTGTGATCGCATTCATAGCGTGCTACCGTGGATTCACTGCGCGAGGGGGGACGCGCGGTGTCGGACGGGCCACGACCAATTCAGTTGTCGCTTCGTCCATCACGATTCTGATAGTGAACTTTTTCATCACGAAGGTGGTCTGGGGTTGGCTTAAGGGTTACTTATGATACAGTTACGCAATGTCGATTTCGCCTACGACCGACGACCGATACTCCGGGATGTGTCCTTTCGCATCGACGACGGTGAATCGGTGGTGGTTATGGGCCCCTCCGGGTCCGGGAAGTCGACTATTTTGCGGCTGATCCTGGGCCTTGAGAGTCCCCTGCGCGGCCAGATACTGGTGGACCATCGGGACCTCAGCACTATGCTCGATAAGGACAAGCGCCAGGTGCGTAAGAAGATCGGCATGGTGTTTCAGGACGGCGCCCTGTTTGACTCGATGACTGTCGGAGAGAATGTTGGATACTATCTCATCGAACACACGAGGCTACCCTGGGATGCGATCACGGAGCGGGTGCGTGACATGATCGGCTTTGTGGGCATGAATCCTGACGAAGTCATCGACCAATTGCCCGAACACCTCTCCGGCGGCATGCAGCGACGGGTCGCTATCGGCCGCGCTCTGCTGTCAACCGACCCGCAGGTGATGCTTTACGATGAGCCAACGACGGGCCTCGATCCCCAGGCGACGGAGCAGGTTCTGAGTTTGATTCGCAAACTGCAGGAGGAGCGACAGGTCTCCTCGATAGTCGTCACTCATCAGATTGCAGATGCCTTCGCGATTTCCGGTCGGTTCATTGTCATTCTGGAGGGACGGGCAGTGTTCGACGGCACTGCCGAACAACTCCGCGACAGCGACGATCCCGGGGTCCGCAGGTTTCTGGACCCATTCAGGGAGTCCATGAGTGGGGTGATCGAACGTCGATTTGCTGGTAACACGCGGCCGGCCGCTGGGTAATGCTTGTGTCGGCCGCCGAACCGGGTTATAGATAGACCGAAACGCAAGTGATCGAGATATGAAAAGTACATCAACTTCTCCCTGGAGCAGCCTCCGCGTAGGCATCTTGCTGATCCTGGCCATCGCCATCGCTATGTGGGCGTCGCTGGGTGGTGGTGGAACCTCGATTTTCGCCGACAAGCAGAGGTTTGTTTGTTACTTCAACAATGTCAGCGGCCTTCTGTCGGGCTCGCCTGTCTGGATGTCAGGCGTTGAGGTCGGCCGAGTCACCGGCGTGAAATTTGTCAATCTGGATTCGTTGCGCAAGGTCAAAGTCACCTGCGCTATCAAGACCGATGTCTGGGACATGATGACCAAAGGCACACAGGTTCAACTCGGGACCATAGGCCTGCTGGGGGACAAGTATGTCGAGGTTCTGCCCGGTCCCATCGATCAGCCCGTGTTGGCCGAAGGGGAAGTAGTCCCAACCGCCGATGTCGGATCGGCCGAGGAGATGTTCGGTGCGGGAACCCGGGCGCTTGAAACCGCCGAATCGCTGGCGGGGAATCTCGACAGCGTCCTGGTGCGCATGAACCGGGGGGAGGGCACGCTGGGGCAACTTGCAGTTAACGACACCATGTACCACCAATTGACCGACCTCGCCGCCCACCTGACCAGTCTGGCCGCCTCACTCCAGGCCAACCAGGAACGAATCACGGAATCGGTTGAACGCACTTCCCTGGCGGTAGCCGACTTGACCGAGAAAGTCGACAACAACAGCGGTACTATCGGTAAGCTGATATCCGATCCCGAGCTCTACGATAACCTGGCGGCTACTTCGGCCAAGCTGGACACGGTCATGAATCGTATCAATCGAAGCGACGGCAGCCTGGGTCTGCTGATCGGCGATACAGCGCTTTACGTCGAGACCGTCAACCTGATCCACCGGATGAATAATCTGGTAACCGATATCGAGCAGAACCCTCGCCGGTACCTCAAGTTCAGCGTGTTCTAGTTGAGTAGATGAGATTACTTGGACGCTGCCGTTTCGTGGACGAGTAGGCATCTTAAGGGTCCTGAAAAGGGCTTGTCCGAGGCGCCCCTCCCATCTCGCACCGAACTCTCAATCCGTGCGGAACAGCCGATTACAGTAGACTGTTCTAATCTATGATAGCGACGAACCCTTCATGCGGACCGGTCTGCAGCAGACGCCGCCGTGTCCACGGAGGTCCTGTTCTGTATGGTGAACCGTTCGCACATAATGGCGTTGGGCGTGTCCCTTGTATTTGCCGTGGGGGCAGTGTTCGTGATGACCCACCCCCCTTCGGCCGCCAATGACCCGCTCAAGGAGAAACAAGACATGACTTACAATGAACTGACCCCGGAAGAAGAACGCGTCATAGTCCGCAAGGGTACCGAGCCGCCGTTCACCGGCAAATTCGTCAATCACAAGGAAGCAGGTACATATGTCTGCCGTCGGTGCAATGCCGCGCTGTACCGCTCCACCGATAAGTTCGATTCGCAGTGCGGCTGGCCCAGCTTCGATGACGAGATTGCCGGGGCGGTGCGCCGGATCGCAGATGACGACGGAGTCCGCACCGAGATAGTATGCGCCAATTGCAGCGGTCACCTGGGCCATGTTTTTGTGGGCGAGGGATTCACGGACAAGAACGTGCGGCACTGCGTTAACTCGATCTCCATGGACTTCATCCCTGCTGACCGGGAAGCCGCAGCGACTGAATCCGACACCGGCACGGCGAGAGCCTACTTCGCCGGTGGCTGTTTCTGGGGTGTGGAGCACTTGCTGGAGTCCATCGATGGCGTCACTGAAGTGCGGTCCGGATACATGGGCGGCCATGTCAGGAACCCGACCTATGAGCAAGTCTGTTACGAAAACACTGGCCACGCCGAGGCGGTCGAAGTGACTTATGATCCTTCCAGGGCCGATTTCGAGACTCTGGCGAAGGCGTTTTTCGAGATACATGACCCGACGCAGGAAGACCGTCAGGGCCCGGATGTCGGTACGCAATACCGCTCAGCTGTATTCTATGTCGATCATGAGCAGAAGCGCGTAACCGAGAAGTTGATCGGAATCCTGCGCGATAAGGGCCTGGACGTGGTAACCGAGTTGGCCGCCGCGGGTGAGTTTTACCCGGCCGAGGATTACCATCAGAACTACTACCAGAAGACCGGCAGACAGCCGTACTGCCATAGGCGCGTGAAGCGGTTCTGAGGGCTACACCGGCGCCAGGGCCAGCATATACTCCAGCAACCTTACGGCGCCCTGCTTGCCGTCCGGCCCGACTTCCAGCGGAGGGCCGACACATGACGGGCAGCCACCCTCACAACTGCATCGTCGAAGGTGTTGCCGGCAGGCCTCGAACAGGCGCTCGTGCTCACCAAAGAGCTTCTCGGCCAGGCCGACCCCGCCTGGGATATTCTCATAGATGTAGATGGTCGGCCGTTCGGTGAACGGGGCCTTCATCTGCGATAATGAACGCAAGTCGCGGGAGTCGCACATCACCCACAGGGGTGCAATCTTACCCATAGTATTGGCCAGGGCTCGGAGCGCCCCTCCCATGTCGCCGCGAGGAATCTCAAGCCGCTCCGGAATGTCCGACGGGAAAGCGTACCAGAAGGCGCTGGTGTGCATCTCGAGTTCCGGTAGGTCGAGATGGCCCCAACCCACATTCTCATGAGTTCGGAACTTGATCTTCTTGTAGAGCACGGTGACATTGCTCACACTCACCTCGCCATAACTCATCATGGCCTCGTTGAAAGCCTGCTCGCCGTTAACCGCCAGCACCTTCAGGTCGGACTTGGTCTCGGCGTCGGTGTAGTAATCCACCTTGACTTCTTTCACACAGGCCTTGCGGCCGTCCCAGTCAAGCTTGGTTACCTGGTACTGGTCGGCTCCGTGCAGGTAGATGGCCTCAGGGTGGAGAAAGATTGGAGCGGAGAAGTAGTCAACTTCGCCGATCACTTCGTAGTTCTTCGATTCGTTCAGGATTACAAAGTTCTCAGGCGAGGCCGAGCGCAACGAGACCTGCTGGGCGGGATAGATCTCCGACGACCAATGATACCGGTCACCCGAGCGCCTGATGATGTCCGACTCGGCCAGGTAGTCGAGTATCTCGGCCTGTCCGTCACCGGCGAGCGCTTCTTCATCGTCGAAGGGTAATTCGAAGGTGGCGCACTTAAGGTGATTCGAACGAATGATCAGGTTGTCCGGATCGATTATCCCTGACTCCGGCGTACGGTCGAAGATATACCGGGGCTCACCGACCAGAAACTGATTGAGCGCTGATGAACTCGCGATCAGGACGGTTACCGAGACCTTTCCGCGGCGGCCGGCGCGACCGGCCTGCTGGTGCAGTGAGGCGATCGACCCGGGGTAGCCGACAATGATCGAGACATCGAGTTGCCCGATATCGATCCCCAATTCGAGGGCGTTGGTGGAGACGACACCGCTGATGGAGCCGTCGCGAAGGCCCTGCTCGATTCGACGCCGCTCGTTGGGCAGGTAACCGCCGCGGTAGCCGGCGATGTTGATCCCGCGTCCGAAGCTGCCCTTGAGTCCCCGCTGCAGGTAGGTCAGCAACACCTCGACATAGAGGCGGAAGTGAGCGAAGACAATGGTCTGCACCTTGTGGCGCAGGAAGAATGCGGCCATACGAGCGGCTTCGTTGATAGCCGACTTGCGGATGCCGAGCTGCCTGTTGATCACCGGCGGGTTGTAGACCAGGAAGTGCTTCTCTCCGGCCGGGGCGCCATTGTTCGCCACCAACTCGACCCGCTTTCCGATGACTCGCGAGGCCAACTCATCAGGATTGGCTATGGTGGCCGAGCAGCAGATAAACACCGGGTCTGAGTCGTAGAAACGGCAAATGCGGCGCAACCGCTTGATCACATTGGCCATGTGCGATCCAAACACCCCGCGGTACTGGTGGATCTCGTCGATGACGACATACTTCAGGTTCTCGAACAGTTTGATCCACTTGGTATGATGCGGCAGGATGCCGGCGTGAAGCATATCGGGGTTGGTAATCACAATATGCCCGGCCGAACGGATGGCTCGACGGGCGGTCTGGGGAGTGTCGCCGTCGAAGGTGTAGGTCTTGATGTCGACGTCAAGACGCTCGATCAGGTCGTGAACCTCGGCGAGTTGATCCTGCGACAGGGCCTTGGTAGGGAAAAGGTACAGCGCTCGCGAGGACGGCTCCTTCATGATCCGGTCGAGCACCGGCAGGTTGTAGCACAGGGTCTTGCCGGAAGCCGTCGGAGTGACAATGACCACATCCTCATCCTCAAGCACCCGATCGATGGCGGCGGCCTGGTGAGAATAGGGCCTGGTGATGCCTTTCTCGGCCAGCGCGCCGACCAGGCGACGGTCCAGGCTGGTCGGAAACTCGCCATAGACCGGATCGCGCGCCGGGAAGGTCTTCCAGTGGGCGATATTGTTGCCGAAAGGACTCTGGTGTCTGAGCGCGTCGATAAGCTGTTCAAGTGTCATTATGGCCTTGTGGCTACACGATGCCGGTCAGTTGACGGCGGCAGATATCGCAGTAGCGCTTGTTCTTTTCGTCGATGTCGCGCATTATCTGGCTGTAGTAGTTCACGCACTTGGGATTGCGGCACTCCGAAAGGCCGAACAGGTGACCCAACCGGTGAACCGTCTCCTTGAAGAGTCTCGGGTATACCCACGATTCATTCTCCGGCAGGCCGTAAAACTCGACTCGCAACTGGTGCAGCGAAACCACCGCCGTGCCCGCGACTTCGTCGGCAAAACCCAGTATCTGGTTCTCATCAGGCAGATACAGACTATCCTCGCAGATGCCAATCACTTTCTCGCGACTGTTGGATTTAATCCGCTCCAGCTTGTTCAGTATGACCAGGGCGTAGTACTGGTTGCGGATGACATTATGGGCCTCTTCAGGGATATTCATACCCTTGATGATATCGACCTGGCGGTGGTAGACCGGGCCGATTTCGTTGGCGAGACGGTGAACCATGCCGAAGTCGACCTCGCCCAGAGGGACTACCACGATTTTCGATCGTAACAAAGCCATCGGGATACAATATACGACAAATCAGCCGGCAGTAAAGAACCGGCTTTTCGAGCCGGTGGGGGAGACTTTTACCTCGGTTCTTGCGGCGCATCGCGGACACCAGCCGACGAAGGCGGTCCCTTGCTTATTCAGGTACAGGCGCGAGTACACATTGCAGCATCTGAAATGCATACCCAGAAACGGACGACCTTTCTTCGGCTGCTCGCTCATGGCGATGAGAACCTAGCCCGCCTGCCTCAATGTGTCAGCTAAAAACATCCGTCGCGAGCGGGTCCCCGGAGCTGAATGGATAGAGGCAAGGGCTGCCGATACCGAGCTCTACCCCTGCAATTCGCGGACTGTCTTGAGTTCCTCCATAATCGTCACCGACGACGAGCTGCCCAATCTGGCGGCCCCGGCCTGAAGGAGGGCGCGGCACTGCCGGACGCTCGTGATCCCGCCGCTGGCCTTGACCTCGATCCGCCCGCGGGCAGCCTCCACCAGCGTCGACACCTGGTCAACAGTGGCGCCGCCGAAGAACCCCGTACAGGTCTTGACAAACTGAGCGCCACCGTTGATCACACATTTGGCTGCCTCGCGCTGCTGTTGCGGCAGGAGTTTGCCGGCCTCGATGATGACCTTAAGCATGACATTATAGGGAAGAGCGTCGCGAACCGCCCTGATCTCCTTCTCGACATCGCCGTAACGATCCGACGACAGCCACCCGACATTTGCGACCATATCGATCTCTGAGGCGCCGTCGGCGATCGCCCTGGTGGCCTCAAAGACCTTGACATCCGGACGGGCCGCCGACAATGGAAAACCGGCGACACTGAGGACCTTGACATTGGACCCGGCCAGTTCATCCGCGGCAGTGCGGACCCAGACCGGGTTAATCGCGACCGAGTAGAATTGGTACTCGATTGCTTCCTGGCAGAGGCTCATGATCGAGCTTTCATCGGCTTCCGGTGAAAGCAGCGCGTGATCGAAGCGACGATTGAGATCGGCAAGGATATAGGCCATAACATCATCCCGGGTGGATAGTTTCAATCCAATAAAGGCGCCGGGCCAGACGTGGCAACAATAAGATCGAAAAAGATGGCTTTGGAGGGTGGGAGGGTGCCGAAGAACCTCGGTTGGCCCATCGACGCCGCCCGGAAAAGCCCCGCGGTTAAGCGAGAACGGCCGTTTTGTTGCGTAGAGGGCGGCCCGGTGTCGTCCGACCAAATGAAGAAAGGCTGGTCAATCATCGGCTAAGAACCCTGTCAACAGGGCCGACAAGGAGGAGTCAGGGGGAGATGGCGTGCCTTGGGGAAGGGCGGAAGATTTTCCGCCCCTACAAGGGATAGAGTGCATCCATGTCAAACTGTGCGGAGTCGAAGGGGGCATGGGCTCGAACTCCTGCTCCAGCTATGCCCGCGTCCCCGAAGTCAAACCCTCCCGCTAACCGTCTCCCGCGGAGTGCGAACAGGAAGGGCCGGGTCTGCCGGACCAGATATTGATAGAGCGGTGTTTTGTTATCAACCCCTCCTCGGGAGGCGTCGGAGCGACTCGCCGTCGCTACTAATTCACACAGTTTTCAACCATTCCGGCGGCTTTTTCGTTATATTGAGAGAAGGAGTACCTCACAGGAGTTCTAAATGAAGATGCGAATCACTGTTTTCGTGCTGTTCATTTCCATTCTCACCACCGGAACCTTCGCCGACGATTTGGCGATGGTGGACATCACCAACAAAGCCCAGGCTCAGTTTCTAATTGATCAGAAACTATCTGCTCATACGAGGATCGGCAATCGACTTCTCATCACGCTGAATGCAGACGACCAGGCCAGGCTGGATGCGGCCGGCATCGCGTATGAACCGGTCATGTCGGACATGGATCCGTCGTCGGTGGCAGTGGTACGTCAGCACGATCGGGCCGCTACGACCAGGGCGGACCTGGATGGTCTGGACGTCGCCTATGAGATCGGGGCGGGGCTGTATGTGGCGCCGATGGGACCCGCAATGGCTCGTGAGGTGGGCGAAACGTCGAAGCTGTCGGCCACAATGCTGTCTGAGCTGGAGGCGCCGATCGAGTACTGGCCGCCCGCTATCCCGGTACTGTCGTCGCTGACCCGGGATTACCCGACCGACAGCCTGGCCGATTTGATAAGTCTCGATTCGCTCTTCGCCTACGATGTTCGGCTGGAGGATTTCCAGACGCGTTACATATGGACCGATTCGATCGACCGGGCCAGGGACTGGATCGCCCAGAAGTTCATAGACTGGGGTTACACCGATGTAAGCACGCCGACTTTCTACTGGAACGGCACTCACTACAATGTCATGTGTGTCAAGCAGGGCTATGCCGAGCCGGACAAGGTGATCGTGATCGGGGGGCACTATGACTCGATAACCTACGGCGAGGAGCCCGGGCCCCAGTTCTACGCCCCGGGCGCCGACGATGATGCCTCCGGCGTGGCGCTGACGATGGAACTGGCGCGTGTTCTGGCCAGTGTGCCGACGCGGAAGACGATAATTTTCATGGCTTTCTCCGCCGAGGAGGTCGGGTTGGTAGGATCGCGGGCGGCGGCCCAGGGGTTCCTCGAAGCGGGGGTGGATGTCGAAGTTATGTTCAACTACGACATGGTTGCCTATGTCGAAGAGGCGCACTGGCCGTTCAATCTCTCCGGCGGTCCCCAGAACGGATACATGTGGCTTTCTCACGATGCGGCCCAGCGTTTGACCAATCTGACTCCTGTCGCCACGTCGATGGGCGGGTCCTCGGATCACTTCAGCTTCTATGAACGCGGGTTTAATGTCTGCAACAATATCGAGGGTAACTTCAATTACGGTGGTTGGCACACCAATCTCGATATTCATGAGCGCCTCAACTTCGACTTTTTCACCGACGTCGCGCGGATGGCTATAGCTTCGGTGGCCATTGCCGCCAACGCCGCCTCGCCGACCGAGATCGAACAGTTGGTGGATGTTGGTGACGGCCAGTCCCTGGAGCTGCATTGGGAACCATGCCTGCCCGAGTATGAGTATACGGTCCTCTACGGTGTCGAGTCCGGGGTCTATACCGATACGGTGGAGGTCATCGGCGGGGCCTGTTCGACAGTGCTTGGTGGTCTGACCCAGGGGCAGCGCTATCACATGAGTGTGGTTGGCGTGATCCCTGGCGGTTATCCGGCGGTTTATGCCGTCGAGGATACGTTGACGCCGCTGTCGATACCGCGGACACCGGCAGCGGTCTCGGCGGAGCCAGGACTCAATGCTGTCGTTCTGGACTGGGCGGAGGCCATTGAGGGTGACTTCTCGCACTATCGGATCTATCGCCAGGTGGAGGACTTCGGTTACCATTTGTTTGCGGACAATATCCCGTCGCCCGGTTATGTCGATACCGAGGTGATCGGGCACGTTTGGTATAGCTATCGGGTCGCGGCGGTGGACCTGGAGGGGAATGAATCGGAGCTCTCGGAGGAAGCGCTGTCACGAGCCGCCACTTTCGACAGCGGTGTACTGGTGGTCGATGAGTGGTTATCCAACCCGGGGTCGCCGTCCCAGGCGGTGCAGGAGGAGTATATCGATTCTCTGATGGGCGCGATCGGCCACCATCTTATTCGGGTTGACACGGGTCTCATGATTCTAGGGAAGGCTCAGGCCGCGCCATACAGCAGCATCCTCTGGGTTGATGATGATGTCAACATGCGTTGGATTGACCGGAGTGAGGAGACGCTGCGCTGGTATGCTGATTTTCCGACTAATCTGATGGTGGAGGGTTTTCGAACCACTCAGTACTGGACGGGTTCTCCGACATCGCCGGGCGACTTCATACGGGACTACTTCCGAATAGCGGCCTGGACCGATCACCCATCGTTCGATTTCGCGGGCGCCGAGGGGGTGGATTCGTGGCCTGATGTCGATGTCGGACCGAATTGCCCGTTGGGCGACTTGATTCCGAATGTGCCCACGTTCGACCTCATTTCCGGTGGTGAGCCCATATACCTGTACGACTCCGACAGCGATGATCCGGCCTCGGAGGGCTTGTGCTGCGGTGTCGCCTACGAGAGCGACGGCGCGAAGTATGTGCTGCTGGGTTTTCCTCTCTACTGGCTGACCGAGGAGTCAGCTCAGGCGCTGGTCGCCCACGCCATGACCTGGTTCGGCGAGTCGGGTGGTGATGATGTGCCGGGCGATGTCGACGGCAACGGCATCTTTGATATTGCCGATCTGGTCTACCTGGTGGCATGGGCGTTCCTGGGCGGCGGCGCCCCGGCTGACATGAACCGGGCCGATGTCAACGGCTCCTGCGTTGTGGATGTCTCCGACATAGTCTACATGGTGGAGTATCTGTTCCTTGGCGGAGCCGAATTGCAGCCCGGCTGCGTACGTTGACGCCATCGGATTTTTGGGCCTTGAACGGCAAGACATTGCACAATATGTGTCGGGGACCACAGGGGGATGGTGGGCCCGAGCCGCTTTGGTTATTTAAGCTGTTGGTTTGTATCGTGTTAGTCCGGGGCATGTACGGCCGCGGGGAGGTGCGCGGACGGCACACGTGTTGCTCCATGGGCCAGTATGGACAGCAAGATTCTGGCGCAAATCAAGATATTGCCGGCCGAGAGTATTCTGGCCTATGAGTGGCCCGGCTCACCCGAGAAGGCGCTGGATGTCGATCTGTCGTCGCTATCGGTGATTCGGCACCCGTTCCTTGTTACGCCGATCGATGATGATTCCTGTGTCTTGCTGTCCGAGACCGGTCACTTTCGGGCCCTCATTGAAGCCGGTCTGGCTTTCTTCCCGGTACAGGTTTGCGAGCCGGACAGCATTCGAGTAGCCGGGCGCCGCCTTGGCCTGGACACCTTCACGTGCGACGATCTGAGTCGTCTGGCGGCACGTCATCCGGAGCAAATAGTGTTACAGGATGGATTACCCAGGTCGGGTGCGCCGCTGGGATTCATCGCGCTGGACTTCAAGTTCGCCGACGGCCGTCGAGTGCAGGCTTACCTGCGGCATTCGAGTCGGGTCGGCTGCCCGGCCCCGCTGGAGCATCTGTTTCGAGCGGTGACTCAGAAGGGGCGGTACCTGTCGATTGTGGATAGCGCCGATGACGGCGACAGCCTGACTCGCCTGGCGAAAATCGCGGCCACGGTCGCCATGCCTCCGTTCTCTCTTGAGGACATCAAGTCCGCCGCCCAGTCCGAGCGGCTGTTCCCGCCCGGATTGATCGATGCCGGCTCGACGCGCCGGATTCTGGATATCGATTTCCCCATCACGGTTCTGATGTCGAATATCGCCATATCGGAAAAAGAGGCGTTCATGAGGGACATGATCCTTCTCAGGCGCCGGAGCCGACGGACCGCGGTCTATGAAGGCCAGATCTACCTGCTGAACCAGCAGATGTTCTCCTGACTTCCCCAAGCAAAATAGAAGAATGGGCCGTTATGCGTGCGTTGGGAGGAGCGGCGTCGCGCGTGTGCGTGGCTTCATCAGTAAGTCCCTGGACTTGTATTCAGACGCACCAATGCCTTCCCCGCGGAGGGAAGGCATTCCGACTTGTGTGCTATCTCTCAGCCTCGACTGGTCAGCTTAACTTACCGACATGTGCAGCCAGGCGGGACTTGTTGCGATCGGCGTTACGGCGGTGAATGATGTTCTTCCGGGCCGCCCGGTCGTAAAGGCTGGCGACAACGCGGTATTGCTTGATCGCCGATTCCTTTTCGGTCATCTCTCGCAGTTCTTTGACGGCGGCTCGCAGTTGTCCGGCGATGACCTTGTTGTTGGCTCGCTGACGAGCAGAAACGCGCATGCGCTTTTCGCATGATTTATGGTTTGGCAACAGTCAACCCTTTCACTATTATGGTCTCCAACGTAGCCTGAAAGTATATATCGGCGGTGACCATTTGTCAATAACCTCGGGATCAAAAAGCACATTTCTTGGTTCGGCCTCAAGGGTCTCGTCGGCTACCGCCTTCTCACGAGTTCTGGGGCTTCTGAGAGAGCAGGTGATGGCCTGGTTTTTCGGGGCCGGGATGGCCACTGACGCTTTCGTGACAGCTTTTCGCATTCCTAACCTGCTTCGCGACATGTTCGCCGAAGGAGCATTGTCGTCCGCCTTTGTCCCGGTTTTCAAGGAGAAGCTGGTCCAGGAGTCTACCGAACGAGCCTATCGTCTTGCCGATATAGTGATTACGGCCATCTTGCTCGTGGTCGGGCTGATAGTGGTCCTCGGTATAATTGCGGCTCCGGTTCTGATTTACGTTTCCGCCCACGGGTTCGTCGATGATCCGCCGAAGTTCGACTTGACGGTCGACATGACCCGGATCATGATGATCTATCTGCTGTTGATTTCGCTCTCGGCTCTGGCCATGGGGATGCTCAACTCGCTTGGCCGATTCGGCGTACCGGCGCTTTCGCCGGCGCTGTTCAACCTCGGAGTGGTGGGCGGGGTGATCTTCCTCTACGATCATTTCGACCAGCCGGCCTATGCTCTGGCGGTCGGAGTGGTAATAGGCGGGGCGGGACAGTTGATCATTCAGTTGCCCAGCCTGTGGCATCTGGGCTACCACTTTCGTCCGCGACTGGATTTGCTGGATGAGGGGCTCAAGAAAGTAGTGAGGCTTTTGACCCCGATGATCATCGGGCTGTCGGCCGGTAGAATCAACATCCTCGTCAACACCCTGCTGGCCTCGTTTCTGGTTGAGGGATCGCTGTCCTATTTGAATTACTCATATCGGCTCATGCACTTCCCGCTGGGTGTTTTTGCGGTGGCGCTGGGGACAGTGACTCTTCCGCGGGTATCCGGGATGGTGGCGAGGGGCGACCTGACCGGCATTTACCGGGCATTCGATGAGGCGGTCGGGATCAATCTGTTCGTGGTCGTTCCGTCGGCGGCTTTCCTTGGATTGATGGGACGCGAACTGGTCGACCTGATCTACGCCTGGGGGGCCTTCGATGCGGTCAATGCCGCCAATACCGCGCTGGCGTTGCGTCACTACGCCTATGGACTGATCGGATTCGCCGTGGTGCGCGTGGTGGTACCGTTCTTCTACGCGTTTGGTGATTCGAAACTGCCTATGCGCGTGTCAGTGATCTCGGTTATCGTCAATATGCTCCTGTACTACCCGCTGATTCAGGTGCTGAGTTTCGCCGGCCTGGCCGCGGCGACTTCGCTGGCCGGTCTGCTCAACGCTCTAATGCTGCTGTATTATCTCCCTCAGAAGGGAGTAACGGTACCGTGGGGCCGGCTCGGCCTGAAAGTTCTGCGACTACTGATCGCTGCCGGTCTGGCTTTCTACGCCGCCCGACTTCTGCCGTTTGATCCGGCTGTCGGCCAGTCGGAGATAGTCGGCCGGATAGTTGCCCTGATGATACCGCTGGTAGTTGCCGGCCCGGTGTATCTGATTTTGTGTGCCATACTGAGGGTGCCCGAAGTGGGAGTGTTGACCAGATGGATTACGCGGAGGCCACAGACAGGGGAGTAGGGGAGTGATTCGGGCTTATCCGGCAGTCGGCCTGTTGATCTTCGTGGTCCTCGGGATAGTCGGGGCGGATCTGTTCCGCCCGGCGGTCGAGCTCATGATGCTGTCAGCTTTGATTGCGGCTGTCGCCGGAGCCTGGCTTGCCTCGCGAGAGGGTTACCTGGCGGGGTTTGTTCTGGCGCTCTCGCTGGGGTTCTTCGCGGCTGGGCATTTCGCCGTCCGCTACTACCACTATGGCCCCTCTCATGTAGAGAGCAGCCTTCCTGAACGGCAGGACATCCGTTTCTTCGGGCAGATCGACGACTGGCCTGTCTTCAAGTCATGGGGCACCGAGATCAAGATCGCTTTGGATTCGGTTCGGATCATAGATTCGATTCAGACTGCTTCGGGGGGGGTGCTGATCAAGCTCAGTGATACGACCACCGCCCTTCAGTACGGTGATCGGGTATCCTTCGAGGGCAGACTCTATCGAGCCCGACGCGGTAGCTGGCCGGGAGGGTTTGACTATGGGCGCTATCTGAACCTGAGGGGTGTCCACGGGATGGTCTATCTCTCGAATCTCAACGATGTACTCGTCGATCGCTCCCGTCGCAGTGCTTTGTATTCGTCGGTAGACCACTTGCGATCGTGGATTACGCTGACCTTTCACCGCCACCTGACACCCGACGCCGCGGCGTTGGCCTCCGGGTTTCTGATAGGGGAGACGCGCAACATTCCGCCCGAGGTATATCGGTGGTTCCGCGACAGCGGCACTCTGCATCTGCTGGCCGTATCGGGTTCAAACGTGGCTCTGGTGATTCTGTTCTTCGTGTTTGTATTGCGGCCCCTTGGGCTGCCCCGTCGCCTGAGAGCATTGATCCTGTTGGCTATAATAGTGGTGTTCGCGCTGGTCTGTTACGCGGAGCCCTCGGTGGTTCGCGCTTCGATAATGGCTGCTCTGGTGATAGTTGCCGGTGTCATCGAGCGTCGCTACGACTTGAATCAGATCATCGCGGTGACGGCTCTGGCGATTCTCCTGTGGGATCCCGGCCAGCTGTACTCGGTCGGATTCCAGCTTTCGTTTGTTGCGGCCTGGGGACTGATAATCACGGTCCCGCGCCTGGACGCCATCTTCAAGCGATACCATCGCCGTGTCTGGTACTATTGGGTAGTGATGCCGCTTCTGGTGACGCTGACCGCGCAGGCTTTCGCCGCCCCGCTTCTGGCATACTACTTCAACAGCGTTCCCGTGATCTCTCCCCTGGCCAACCTGGTCGTGGTTCCGATGGTGTCGGTCTCAGTGGTGGGTTCCCTCGCGTTGTTGGTAGCCGCCGCCATTTGGGCGACGCTGGCGGGTTGGGCCGGCGCGGTCCTTGACTGGCTCCTGCAGGCGGTTCTCAATGTCGTAGCCTCGTTCGGCGATGAGCGCATTCCGACCCTGGAGATTCACGATCTGACCCCGTTCTGGGGCCTTGTTACACTTGGCCTGGTCGTTCTGGCGGCGTTCGCGTTGCAGAGTTTCCGGGCCCGTCGCTTGCTGCTCATGACGACTCTGGCTGCTGTCAATGTTGTCCTGCTGAGGGCCGGAGTCGAGTCGCTGGGGACGTCGCCGTGCTACCAGTTCTGCATTTTTCGGGCGGCCGATGGTCTGGCGGTGGTCAGCCGAGCCGGAGGCCGGGACTCGGCTGATCTGTATCTCGACGGCCTTCATGACATGCGTTACCCGATCGACGAGCGGTTGCTGGAGCCGGCGCTTCGCAGCCTTGGGGTCGGCCGGCTGAGCCGTATGATGATTCGTCAGGCCGACTACGGCGCCCTTCGTGATATCGTGCGCCTGGCGCGTCGATTCGACGCCGATTCGATCTTGGTTCCGGCATCGCTTCGGTCCTCGGTCATTGATGTCAATCGTCTCGGCCGGCTGGACTGGGATGAATCCAGGTTGGCTTCAGTTCAATGGAATGGCGAGGTCGCCGACTCGTGCAGCGCGGGAATATGCCTGAACCGAGCCGGATTGTTCTACCGGGTGGCCGGACTCTCGCTCCAGGTGACCGACTCCATACCTGCAGCGAACGGTCGGAACATAGACAGTCTGGGCCTGATTGTAGTGAGTAACTCCCGATCGGATTGGGGGGCGCATCACCTGGACAAATTCCCGCCGGGAGAGATCAAAGCAGTTTTCGGTTTTTGTCCTGTGGTCCCTGATGCCGATCCGCACCCCGGGGATGAGGGGCCCCCGCACTACTCTCTGGGCTTGTCATGTGGCTATTTGATAGGCATTTACGACGATTCCTCCGCTGCAGTCAGGGTATGTCGTCTGGATTGAGATTCCGTTTAAGTCCGGCCGAAGAATACCCGATAATCTAAAGAGATATACCCGATACCGGGCCAACGGCTAATCTGCGGCTTTGAGGACCAAACCGTGAGTCTATCCGGCAATCTGAAGACAGTTTCGTTTCCCGACATCCTGCAGCTTCTATCGACGGGCAAAAAGTCAGGCATCCTTGAGATCACAACCAGCACTCGCCAGAAGGAAGTGGCTTTTCGGGACGGCAACATCATCTACGCTTCGTCGATCAATAGCACCGAGGACCTGCTCGGAAACATGCTGTTGCGCCGCGGGCGAATATCAAAGTCCGATCTGCAGCGCGCCATCGCTCTCCATGAGAAGACCGGGCGTCAGTTGGGCGCCACCCTGGTCGACATGAAGCTGTTCGAGAAGGAAGAAATCGCCGAATGTCTCCGGCTGCAGGTCGAAGAGATCGTCTATAACCTCTTCGCCTGGGAGAACGGTGACTTCATCTTCCACGAGGGCGCCGAAGTCAAGGATCTGCCGTTCCACGTTAACCTCAACACCATGAACGCAGTAATGGAGGGGACCCGGCGGATCGATGAGTGGTCGGAGATACAGAAGGCCCTACCGCCTGACGATATCCTGCTGGCAGTAGTTGAGTCTCCACAGATAAACCGCGAGGAAATCCGTCTATCCCTCGACGAATTCAAGATGCTGAACCTGATCAACGGGGAAATGACGCTGCCCGAACTCGTGAAGGTCTCTCCGATCGGGGAATTCGTGAGCTATCGCGCCATCTATCGACT
Source organism: uncultured Ignavibacteriales bacterium (assembly GCA_964526835.1). Classification (GTDB taxonomy): domain Bacteria; phylum Zixibacteria; class MSB-5A5; order GN15; family FEB-12; genus DAOSXA01. Next base: position 16,808 of record CAZGMK010000002.1, on the reverse strand, counting down.
GCTGAAGCAGGGACTGGTACAGGGACGGGGCAAGCGGGAAGGCGGCTTCGAGACTACTGAGGATGAAGAACAAATCCTGCTCGGCCTGATCTTCAAACTCTTCAACAACTGCCTGGCCACTATTCGCACCCATGTTACCGACGTTCTTGGAGAGCATAACGAACGGTTCGACGCGTTCTCGGCGCAGTACCGCCGAGGGCTGCTAAAGTACTTCGCAGGCGCCGGTCCGGACAGTGAAAGCTCACCGAAGTTTGAGAAGTTCGTGAGCGCCGTTCGTGGTATTCCGCCGGAGACTCGTTACTACCAGCTAATGAGAAGTCTCGAATTGATGTTGGTTGAGCACCTTGAGTTCGTCTATGAACTGCTGGGCGACGGCTGCTTCAGGCGTGTCAGCGCCCATGTGAAACGCCATATGGCCGAGCCGCTGGCGATCCGCCGCGACCTGGTCAAGCGCTTCGGACTCGAAGAGAACTTCTACCAGACGCTGCGTCGGGCCGACCGAACCGTCAAGATGATAAGAGTCTGATTGAGGATAGATTTCATGAAGAGAAAACTAGCCCTGTGTTTGCCGCTTGCCTTGTTGCTGGCGGAGACTTCCCACGCCGCCAACCTCGCGGTGATCGCAACGCCTCCGGGTCTGTTAGGAGTTCTCGTCATAGGCGCGGCCATATTCGGAGCGGTTGGAGCGGCCCAGGTGATGAACCTGACCCGTGGCGGCGCGCTCAATCGTGCCTGGCGGCTGTTCCTTGCGGGTTTCGCTGCAATGGCACTGGCGCAGCTGAGTAAGCTGTTGCACAGCACCGAGATAATGATCATGCCGGAATATGTTCAGCAGGCTTTGTGGCTTCTGTGTCTGGGTTGCTTCGGGTACGGAGTCTTCTGGGTCAGGCGAACCCTTGGCTGACAACGATTTGAGTTGACATATTCTTATGTGGTATTTATACTTAGCCGCCGAGAGAATTTGTCTCAGAGATAATCTAATACCCGGTAGCGAGTTAGCTTAATAACGTGGCAGATATAGCCGAAATACAAGAGCGGATCGACAAGTGTCGGAAGATACTGGATGGTGATCCGAACTCTCAGATATTCGCCGCACTGGCCGAGGCTTATCGGCGCAAGGGCGAGCTCGATAAGGCCTTCCGGGTGTGTCAGAGTGGTCTGAAGATACACCCTTCCTATGGCTCGGCTCATGTGGTCATGGCCAAGATCAATCTTGATCGCCGCCAGTACGATTGGGCGGAGACCGAAGCCAAGAAGGCCGCCGAGTTGGACGGCTGGACTCGGTCCACCGAGTTGTTGCTGGCCGAGATATACATCTACAAAGGCGAATTCGGTCCGGCCATCAAGCTGTTGAAGCGTCTTCACCAGGGCGATCCGGAAAACGGCCAGATCAAGAAGCTGCTGGATATCGCCCGGCAGCTGCCGGAGCAACAGGCGGCTATGACGGGGGAGACAACGGCTGCGACCACAGCCCCGGAGGATACGACCGACACCGCCCCGGACACCCCGGGCGGCGCCGACAAGTCCAAGGCGGCTCCACCTCTGCCGATCGAGCAACTCCTGGAAGAGGCCATAGTCATAAATGGAGTCGATGGAGCGCTGTTTGTCAACCGAGAGGGACTTATCGCGGCCTCGGAGTGGACGCTGGCCGGCGACGCCAGTGCATACGCTGCAACCATGGCTCAGGTCGACCGCCAGCTGCACGACGAGCTCGATGAGCAGGCGTGGGGACGCACCGTGACGGTGCTTATCGAGACGGAGGGCCGTTCTTTTTATTTGGTTAGTCGAACCGATGGATTCTTCTTGTTCGTGGTTGGCTGCGACGCCAACCTCGGAAGCTTACGGATGAGATTGGAAGGCCTGCTGAGCAGGCTGGCTTAGCACAAGGATTGCGCATGGAACTTACATCCAGGGTATCGCGACAAGTCGCTCTTCTTTCCTTGGTGTTGGTGATTGCTCCGGTAATCGTCTTCCCGGAACGATTCGGCACCGATCTGGCGCGCGCCTCGCTGATAACCGCATTGTATGAGATTGTTTTCTACGGATTGGTGCTGTGGCTGTTCCACCGTCGAGCGAATCTCATTCAGCTTGTTCAGGCGGGAGCTGTCTGTTTGGTCTATCGTCTGGTTTTGGGCGCGCTCTTCGGTGTGTTTATCGCCGCCATGTATTCGATGAATGTTCGCGTGTCGCTGGCCCTGGGAATGTCGGGATATCTTCCGGTAGTCGTGTTTCACATTGTCGCGGCGCCGTTTGTGCTCAAGCCGGCGTTGTCGGGACTACTCGGTGAAGGTCATAAGAATCGACCGGTGAGAGAGTCTCAGACTCCGGGCCAGTCGCCGGCTCTGCAGATGCAGCGAGAGGACAACCATCGCGAGACAACCACGGCCCAGCCGGCGCCGCCGCGGCAAAACAGACCGATATCTGAACCCACGGAGCCGGAGATCACATCAGAGTGGCGGGAAAATATGGTCGAGAAGAATACAACGCAGGAGACGGGACACCCCGGCGATCTCAGTGGCTTTGAGCGGGCCGCCAGATATATCGGAGAAGACGGTGCTGTGATGATGGCCGGTGTGGTCGACAGGGAAGGTCTTCTTCTGGGTAGCTTCAGTCGTGGCAACCTGATCGCCGAGGACTGGGCGCCCTATTGTTGGCTGCTGAAGCAGCAGAATCAAGAAGTCCTGGCCAGGGCCGGATTGGACGAGCCCGAAAAACTGAATCTCTTGCTTCCCGACAAGAAGATCATCGTCGCTTTCGATCGCCAGTTCGCCCTGATGGTGGTGGCCGAACGCCAGATGAGCGATACGCTTTCGATCCGGGTGACCCAGGCCCTGGAGATGGTTCGCCAGTACCTGGCCCAGAGATACAGTCCCGAGTTATTTGAGAACATGGAGACCAGTCATGTACGAAGTGCTTAGCGACCTTAACAAAACCACCGGCGTGACCGGATCTATGGTGGTCGGCAGCGACGGAATCGTCATTGCCGCCGACCTCGATACGGGTCAGGACAGCGAGACGGTTGGGGCGCTGGCTGCCTCGATTACCAGCAGTATTACGAAATCGCTTGATCGTCTGCAGACTGAACCACTCAAGCAGGTAACAATCGAGGCGGACAACGCCAAGCTGTTCTTTGCCGACGCCGGTTTGGGAATCCTGGTGGTGACAACGGAACAAGAAGTCAATGTCGGGCTGATCAGGCTCGAAATGAAGAACGCAATCAGCAAACTGGCCCTGGCGCGGTGAGGCGTCGACTCGGGTCATCAGGGATATAACGCATGGTTTCCATCAACTACTCGGCGCGAGAAGTTTGCTGCAAGATTGTCTACTATGGTCCGGGGTTATCGGGCAAGACAACCAACCTGCAATATGTGCACGCCAAAGTGCCCGGCAACACTCGCGGCAACCTGATTTCACTGGCCACCGAAGCCGACCGAACCCTGTATTTCGACTTCCTCCCAATCAATATCGGGACAATCAATGGTTTCGCGGCCAAGTTTCAGTTGTATACGGTTCCCGGTCAGGTCTATTACAACGCCACGCGGAAGCTGGTTCTCCGCGGGGTCGATGGCCTGGTGTTCGTAGCCGACAGCCAGCCGGACAAGATGGACGAGAACATCGAGTCGTTGGTTAACTTGGAGGACAACCTCCACGAATACGGTTACAACATGGATGATCTGCCGGTGGTGATCCAGTACAACAAGCGCGATCTTCCGGGGGTATTACCGGTCAGCGAGATGGAGTCGAAGCTCAATACCCGGGGCTGGCCCAGCTTCGAGGCCTCGGCGACGATCGGTAATGGCGTGTTTGATACGCTGAAGTTGATTATCAAGCTGGTGCTGGAGAAGGCCAAGAACGCGGGCAGCAGTCGTTCACGCACGGCCAGCGCGGCTCCTGTCCGGGAGAATGTCGTCGAGCCGGGTCCGCAGGTGCAGGGAGCATCGCCGGAACACCAAGCTGCGTCCTCTGCCCAGCCGGAGTTGGTATCCGCCGGGATCGCCGAATCGACTCAGCAGCCTGATGATCGGTCGGCTCCGTCAACCGCGGCAGCGCGGCAGCCCTCGGCGGCCGCACCACCTGAGCCGCAGGTGACGGGCGGAGCGCAACCGGTGGCCCCACAGTCGCCTCCGCAACCACGTCCGTTCCCCGGCGATGCGACCGAAGAGGCGAAGGCTGGAACGCCCACGCCGCAGGCCTCGCCACCGCCGGTTCGGAGTGATTCAGTCGAGGGTGCTCAGCGACCGGCCGAGGATGCACAGGAGAGCGAGGAGCAAGTTGCGCAATCGCCGTCAATGGCGCCGCCTTTGCGACGACGTCGTCAGAAACGCGGATTCTTCAAACGACTGTTCGGTATCAAGTAGCCACCCAGGAGGCATCGATGTCTGAGGACACGCTCATAATTTACGAGGCGGAGATCAAGAAGATTGAGACCCACCTCAACAAAATGCTCAAAGGGGCCGAGGCCAAGTGCGCCCTGCTGGTAGACAAGGACGGCCACTTGATCTCTCGCCAGGGTTTCACTCATTCGCTGGATACGACGGCCCTGGCCGCTTTGCTGGCCGGCTCGTTTGCTTCTACCAAGGAGATTGCTCGTCTGGTCGGTGAGGATGAGTTTTCGGTTCTCTTTCACCAGGGCAAGAAGGACCACATTCACATGTCGCTGGCCGGGGAGAGGTCGATTCTGGTGGTCATATTCGACGATCGTACGACCATCGGTATGGTTCGACTTTATGCCAAGGAGACGGCCGGTGAACTGGCCAAGATATTCGAGCAGATCAAGGCCGATACATCTGACAAGGGGCAGAATACGGTGAACGATTCGTTCACTGACATGGCGCAGGACAAGTTAGACGATATCTTTCAGGACTAGGACGATCGGGGCCATTCTCATATCGTTGTGTCTCGCCTGAGTTGTAACCTTAAACGCCTTACGGGCCGGTAGTATGACCACCGAGCTAGGGGCCATCTTGGTCAAGGCCGGCAAGATCACGCCGGAGCAGGCCGATCAAGCCAGGGCCCTGGTAACCGAAAAACAGATGAAATTCGAGGCCGCCCTGGTCGAGATCGGGGCGGTGGCCTCAGAGGATGAGATATCGAAACTCATCGGCAAGCATCTGAAAATCGGCACCGTACGTCTGGGCGACATTGAGCTGAATCCCGAAGTCGTTCAGCTTATTCCTTCCGACATAGCCCGCAAGTTCAAGGTAATCGCCATTTCCAAGCTCAATCGCACCCTCCTGGTGGCGATCAGCGATCCGAACAATGTCTATGTTCTCGATGCCATAAAGTTCATCACCGGCTGTACCGTGCAACCGGTCATGTCCGATGAAAAAGCGATCCAGAAGGCGATCGACTTCTACTACAAGGACAGCGGCGGCCTTTCGGAGATCATCAAGGGGCTGGAGGACGATTCCGGACTGGAGGTGGTGGAGACCTCCGAGGAGGGGCCTAGCGAGTCTGACCTGCTTTCGGCGATTCAGGACAAGCCGCTGGTCAAGCTGGTTGATTCGATCATCGGCGATGCGATCCGCATGGGGGCCTCCGACATTCACATCGAGACCTATGAGAAGCGTATTCGCGTTCGCTACCGCGTCGATGGGGACCTGCAGGAAATGGCGCCGCTGCCGTTCAAGTACCGCGCGGCGATAGTTTCGCGTGTGAAGATCATGGCCGACCTCGACATCTCGGAGCGCCGGCTGCCGCAGGATGGGCGCATTAAGATCAAGATAGCGGGCCGTACGGTCGACCTTCGTGTCAGTGTCCTGCCGACCATATTCGGCGAGAAAGTGGTGATGCGAATCCTGGATCCGACGGCGCTGCGCGTTAACATGACGGAACTCGGCTTTCGCGAGGAGGATCTCAAGAAGTTTGGCAAGGCCATTCACTTGCCGTTCGGGATCATCCTGGTCACCGGTCCGACCGGATCCGGTAAGACCACGACTCTGTATTCGGCGCTCAAGCAGATCAATACGGTCGATATCAACATCATGACGGCTGAGGACCCGGTCGAGTTTAACTTTGAAGGCATCAATCAGGTGGCGGTACGTTCGGATATCGGTATGACTTTCGCCGCCGCCCTGCGATCGTTCCTGCGCCAGGACCCGGATGTCATTATGGTCGGTGAGATCCGTGACGGTGAGACGGCGGAGATTGCCATTCGCGCTGCGCTGACCGGTCACCTGGTGTTCTCGACCCTGCACACCAATGATGCTCCCTCGTCGATCAATCGTCTGATGGACATGGGGGTGCCGTTCTATCTGGTTGCTTCGGCTACCAAACTCATCATGGCCCAACGGATGATGCGGACGATCTGCCAGAACTGCAAGGAAGAGGTCAATCTGACAAAGGAACAGGTGGAGAGCCTGAATGTCCCGCCGGAACTGCTCCGGAACATCCGCGCCTTCGCCGGGCGGGGCTGCAACGAGTGCAACGACACCGGGCTGTCGGGGCGTACCGGCATTTACGAAGTGATGCCGGTATCCTCCGAGGTCGAGAGGCTGATACTCAAGCAGGCGTCGGATTCAGAGATACGAAATCAGGCCCTGACCGACGGTATGTATACTCTGCGTATGTGCGCCGTAGAGAAGATGAAGGCCGGTATTGTCAGCATTGACGAGGTCTTCGCCAAGACATCGGGCAACGCCTGACCCTCCCTAACCGACTCTATTGTCCGACAACCACTTATCTTGATGATCAGGTCCTGATTCCGGTCAAGATCGGGCGCAGGAATCCGATAATAGTATAAGACGCCCCATTTGGGGCACGTGTTCTGAACGGCCGGTTAATCGGAGTGCTGAATGGTATCTCTTCGCGAATTACTCGAGCAGATGGTTAAGATGGATGCATCCGACCTTCACCTCACGGTCGGGTCACCGCCAGTGGTGCGAATCGACGGCAAGCTCCAGCGTCTGAAGTACGATCGTCTGAACGGCGAGGATATTAAGAAGCTGGCCTACTCGATGCTCAGCGAGAAGCAGAAGCTGAAATTCGAACAGGCCTCTGAGCTGGATTTTTCCTTTGGCATTGAATCGATGAGCCGTTTCCGCTGCAACATGTTCATGCAGCGGGGCAACATCGCCGTCGTATTGAGGCAAATACCCTACGAAGTGAAGAGCTTCGATGAACTGGGTTTGCCGAAGGTGATCAGCGAGTTCGCGAAACTGCCGCGCGGGTTGGTTCTGGTAACCGGGCCGACTGGTTCCGGTAAGTCCACGACGCTGGCTGCGATCATTGACAAGATCAATCGGGAGCGGGCGGTGCACATCATCACGGTAGAGGACCCGATCGAGTATCTTCATCGGCACCAGATGGCCCTGGTGAACCAGCGCGAAGTATACTCCGATACGAACTCGTTCGCCACCGCTCTCAAGTATGCTCTTCGCGAGGATCCTGATGTGGTCCTTGTTGGTGAGATGCGCGACCTCGAGACAATTGAGGCCGCACTGTCCATCGCCGAAACGGGTCACTTGGCGTTCGCCACCCTGCACACCAACTCGGCTGCCGAATCGATAAACCGAATCGTCGATTCCTTCCCCGCCAACCAGCAGGAGCAGGTGCGAGTGTCCCTGTCGTTTTCGCTGCAGGCGATTGTGTCCCAGTGTTTGATTCCGAGGATAGGCGGGGGCAGGATAGTGGCGCAGGAGATCCTGGTCGTGACTCCGGCGATTCGGGCCCTGGTTCGCGATGACAAGGTTCACCAGATGTATTCGATGATGCAGTCAGGCCAGAAGTACGGCATGAAGACGATGAACCAGTCGCTGTCCGATCTCTATCTGAACGGCAAGATCACGCTCAATGACGCCATGAGCTACAGCGGCAACACCCAGGAGCTCAGCGAGATGCTGTCCAAACACAAGTCGCCGGCCTTCTCCTGAGCCGGTCGAGAAAGGACTTAACCCATGCCGGTATTTGTGTATAAGGGCAAGACCCTGGCCGGATCAGCCGTCGAAGGCGAGCTGAAGGCCACCAGCAAAGAGGATCTCGAGCGCGTCCTGCGACAGAACCGGATCATTGTAAATTCCATCCATAAGAAGGCCCCGGAGCTGAACATCAAGATCGGCACGGGGATCAAGAAAGTGGATGTCTCTCGCTTCACGCGTCAGTTCGCCACCATGATCGGCGCGGGCCTCCCGATGGTCCAGTGTCTGGAGATTCTGGGCGCCCAGGTCGAGAACAAGGAACTGGCCAAGATCATCGACAACGTCCGTGAGGGTGTTTCCGGCGGAGCCACGCTCAGTGAAGCTATGGCTCGTCATCCGAAAGTGTTTGACCAGCTATACACGAACATGGTTGAGGCCGGCGAAATGGGCGGCGCCCTGGACGCAATCCTGGTGCGTCTGGCGGTCTATCGCGAAAAGGCCGACGCCCTGGTGAGAAAAGTGAAAGGCGCCATGGTGTATCCGGCCGTGGTTGCGCTTGTCGCCGTCGCGGTGACCATCGGTATGTTGACCTTCATTGTTCCGGTTTTCGCCAAGATGTTCATGGACATGGGCTCCGAACTGCCGGCTCCGACCGCAGTCGTACTGAGTATCTCCAACTTTCTCCAGGCCAACTTCCTGACCTTATTCTTCGGGACCATCGGAATCGCCGCTGCTTTCGTCTGGTGGAAGAAAACACCCCAGGGCGGGCTGGCCGTCGACAAAGCCATGCTGGCCTTTCCGGTTATCGGTAACCTCGTACGTAAGTCGGCGGTTGCCCGGTTCACTCGAACGCTGTCTACGCTGCTGGCCTCGGGTGTGTCTATTATCGAGGCTTTGGAGATCACGGCCAAGACCGCCGGCAATCAGGTCATTGCTAACGCCATCAACAAGTCTGTTGTGGCCATCGCCGAGGGCGAGACGATTACCGGCCCACTGAGGAACTCCGGTGTGTTCCCGCCGATGGTGACTCAGATGATTGCAGTAGGTGAGAAGACCGGCGGCCTGGATGAGATGCTCACGAAGATCGCCGATTTCTACGATGAAGAAGTCGATGAAGCCGTTTCGACGCTGACCTCAATGATTGAGCCGGTCGTGATTGTGTTCATGGGCGCGGTGATCGGCGGAATCATGATCGCCATGTATCTGCCGATGTTCGACATGATCGGCAAGTTCGGATGATCGATTCAAGCGACTACTCGTTGCCCGAGAAAGCAATGCATGAACGGCGCCCGCGGGCGCCGTTTGCGCAGAAGACAACATGCATGAGCAACTGAATCGACTGGGCTGGTTTCTGCCGCTTCGGCTGGCGACCTTCATCATTATCGCGGTCGTGGTCTTCTGGATCGGGTTGCCGCACGGGTTGGCGACGCTCTTCGTGGCCTACGCCGTTCTGACCGCAGCCATGACGATCTTCGTGGCCACCAGTCTGGGAGATCGCTGGGCGCTGTTGGGCGGCGGTCTGCTGGCTCTGCAATTCTTGGCCGAAGTAACTGTCGACACGGTGGTGATCTACGCCACCGGAACGATGAATTCCCCCTTCTCCGGACTGTTCATCCTTACGATCGTGTCAGCGGCCTTAGCCTATCGCCTGATTGGTACTCTCGCCATGGCTTCTCTGGCCTCGCTGGCCTACACCTTCATTGTCTGGATCGGGTTGAGTCTGGACGGCCATCCGGAAATAGTGGGCAGTAATCTCAGATCCGTAATCTCGGCCGAAGATCCGGTCTTCTACTCGATCTTTCTGCATATTCTAATCTTCTACCTGATTGCCTTCATCTCCGGTTATCTGGCGGAACGGCTGCGCCAGCGCGACCGTCAGTTGGCCGACACTTCGCGGGCGCTCCAGAAGGCCCAGCTCGAAACCGACGATATTCTGACCCATTTGAACTCCGGCCTTTTGACTATCGATGCCGCTGGGCGGATCATCTTCTTCAATCGCGCAGCCGAACGCATCCTTGGATACCGCGAAGCGGAGGTCAAGGGGTTGAGTTGTCAGGATGCCTTTGCCGACCGAATGCCCCGCTTGGTCGGTCTGCTGATTGAAGCCCTGCACGGGCGTCACGCACATCCTCGACACGAAATATCCATTAGACCCGACAGAAACTCCGATCGCACCATGCCGCTGGGGCTTTCAACCTCCTGTCTGACCGAGCCGGACGGCTCCGTTCGCGGAGTAATCGCCATCTTCTCGGACCTCACCGAGGCTAAGCGGCTGGAGGCCAAGGTCCGAGCGGCCGACCGTCTGGCGGCAATCGGAGAGCTGTCGGCGTCGATAGCCCATGAGATACGCAATCCGCTGGCTACGATCTCAGGCTCGGTTGAGGTGCTGAGGGCCGATCTGCAGCTCGGCGGACAGGATGCCCGCCTGATGGACCTGATTATCAGGGAGTCAGATCGTCTCTCGAAGATAACCACCGAGTTCCTTACTTATGCTCGTGTAACCGAGCCCAACCTGGCCAAGGTCGAACTCTGCCACCTGGTCGGGGAAGTGATCCAGTTGCTTAAACACCACGCCAGCTATCGCCCTGATCATGTGGTTGAACTTCACACCGATGAGTCGATCGTCTACGTAGTAGGGGATGAGGACCTCATTAAGCAAATGCTTCTGAATCTGGGCGTGAACGCCCTCGAGGCCATCGGACCGAATCCCGGCCATGTCACTTTCCGGCTGGCGCTCGTGGCCGAGACCGGAGACGTCGAGCTGCGTGTTGAGGACACCGGACCAGGTATTCCCGAAGAAGACCTCAGGCGCATCTATCAGCCGTTCTTCTCGACGAAGAAACAGGGCACTGGCCTGGGGTTGGCTATTGTGCATCGTATGGCTCAGGCGATGAGACTGGGTCTTCGTGTTCATACCAACAGGACCGGCGGCGCCGTGTTCCGGATCGTGTTTCTCGGCTACGGCCGGACCGCCGACCCTTCCATTGAGGCCGCTGAGGCCGGAGCCGCCCTCTCCTCGGTCTGCGTACACGACTGACTCAGGTTGAGTCAGGTAGCCGTCCGTTGGGCCGTCTCTCGAGCTCCGACATACCTCTCCAATTAACCCCTTGTCGCTTGCCGGGTTGGCGTGTATAATTACCGGAATCGTGTGTTTAGCCTGGAGAGTATATGCGTATTGTCGGCCGTAATTTGTTGCTGTTAGTGGTTGTTTCCGCACTGTGGATTGGTTGTGGCGGACCACCGTCCGTGGTATATCTGCAGGATCAAGCCGATTACGACAAGGTGGTTGCGCGAGTGGGGGATCGATTCGAGATCACAATGGCGCAGCTCTACGATTCTCTCTATGCAAGCAGCCGACTGCCCAATGGAGGCATCGCCGACACAGCCTGGGTCCGACTGGTCCTGGACAGCATTCTCGTTGATACCCTGATGGGGCTGGTCGCGTGGGATGTTTCTCTAGAGGACCACTATGAACACTACCGTACCTTTCGGCTACGCTGGCATGATGCCATCCTACGGGAATTCGTGCGGAAGATGGTATACGAACAGGTGGAGTCGGACTCGCAGTCCATTGCTGACTTCTACTATGAGAACGAAGATCTCTTCTGGTTGCCGGAGCAGGTCTTCGTCCGACACATTCTGGTGGTTCCCGAAAGCCTGCGCCGCGGCCCCGACTCAACCTACTATAAGTCGATGTCGGATGAAGATCTGTACGCCGAAGCTCGGGAGTATGCCCGAAAGCTCAAAATGATGATCGATTTCGGCGAGCCATTCAGCGAAGTGGCGCGTCAGTACTCTCACGATGGACAGGCCAAGGTCGATGGGGGGCTGATAGGCTGGATCGGTCGGGGACACTACCGAGCGCCATTTGATTCAGTGGCGTTCAACGCCGAGCCGCGAGAGGTCATCGAGCCCTATTACGACGAAACCGGATGGCACATCCTTAAGATTGAGCACCATCTGGAGGAGGGGGTGCCGCCGCTGGACAGTGTCCACATGGTGAGAGCAGCCGAGGCCTACCGCACTACCATGCAGAATCGACGCAGTGACGAGTTGCGAGATTCGTTGAGGGCTTTGCCGCTCGAAATTGAGTACAACGAAGAGGCGCTGGCGAGGAACCCCTATGAGGCCGATAAGCAGCTCTGGGTTGCGATCATCAATGGTGAGGATACAATTGATGTCAACATGCTCAGAACCCCGGAAGCAGGCTATCAGGCCCGCAACAAACGTCCGAGCGAGAACGCCGAGGTGCGTCGTGAGATGATCCAGGAGCTGGCGGAGAGGTTCGTGGCCCTCCAGGTCGCCCGCGATCTGGGTATCGACACACTCTCCGAGGTCAGAGAACAGGAGAGACGTCTTCGGCAGCACCATTGCAAGGTGATTGTCGGGCTGAATCTTCAGGACCCTGATTGGACGCCGTCGGACTCGATGATACGGGCCTACTATGACGCTCATATCGAGGAGTTTACGGTAGCCAAGCCCATGAACCTCAGGGGACTTGTGGTGAGCGACAGTTCGTATGCTACCTTTCTCAAGGATCAGGCGCAGTCCGGGTACGACTTTGATGGGCTGGTAACCCTGTTCGCCGGGAACGAGTCCGGCCTGCGGCCCTACTTGCTCGACTACGGCGATGTTGGCCCCGAGAATGTCGACTCGCTGGTATGGTGGACGGCGTCTCATACACCGGTCGGCGACATTACGGATCCGGTGCGGACTCCATCCGGTTTCATCATCGTAAAGGTCGTCTCTCGCCAGGAGCCCAAAGAACTACACCGTGTTGCCGGAGAGATCCGCAGCCGGCTGACCACGGAACATCGGCTCATGCTGTTCCACCGATACCGGGATCAACTGTACGAGAGGTTCAATGTGAGTTTCCCGAACCCGCTGCATCCGGTGCACCTGCGTCCACTCGAAATGCGCAGGTCCTGATCATGCCGGCCAGTCTCTTGGATGATTCGCTCCAGATTACTTTCCTGCAGGAATTCTGGCGCAAGACCACGCATATGGTAGCCCTCGTAATCCCGGGCGGATATGTGCTTTTGGGGCTCGCCCGCAAGGAAATGCTCGCAATAATGGTTCCGATCACCGTGGTCATGGTCATCGTGGATATCGCCCGTCTTCGTCGCTGGCGCCTCTGGACCGATTTTTGGGAGCGCATATTCGGTCACATGATTCGTCCCCATGAAAAGAACGGTGATTTTACTGGGGCGACCTATATCCTGATTTCGGTATGCCTGGTGGTGGCGATGTTCGACAAGCCAATAGCCGTGGCGGCGCTGGCCTTCATTATCGTCGGGGATACGTTCGCCGCCCTGATCGGACGCCGCTGGGGTCGCCACCGAATCGGCGCCAAGTCACTGGAAGGAAGTCTTGCCTGCCTGATCTCGACTGTGATCGTTGCTGGAGTAGTGCCCAATCTGGCCTGGCCGGTGGGGCTGATCGGGGCTTTCACTGCGACTGTTGTCGAGGCTCTGCCTCTGGGCGTAGATGATAATGTCAGTGTGCCGCTCCTGTCGGGTTTGGTTATGACCTTGTCTTACAGCGTGTTACCTGCCTTCTGACGTTTCTTTTAGATTCTCGTTGCTAGATCGACGAAGGGGACTTATAATTCAGATATAAATAGAGGGGCCACAGCATACACGGAGGTTCGCTATGTCCAAGGGAACGGTCAAGTACTTCAGCGATTCCAAGGGATGGGGATTCATTGCGAGCGACTACTCCGAGCACGACGTCTACGTTCACTACACCGCCATCGAGATGGATGGCTACCGAACGCTTCGAGAGGGCCAGCAGGTCTTGTATGACCTGGTGCAGACCGACAGCGGTCCGCAGGCGGCCCGCGTGATTCCGGCATCGTAATCAGCATCTCCGCCAGTTTCGGAAGATCCGGCCCCGCCTCTGCGGGGCCTTTCGTTTGGCCGCGAACGGCTTGTTCGCCTGCAACGGATTACGTATACTGAGCCTATGGATACTATCGATCTGCGAAGCGATACCGTCACCCGTCCGGGAGATGAAATGCGCCGGGCGATGGCCTCTGCCGAGGTGGGCGATGATGTTCTCGGGGATGACCCTACGGTTAAGAAGCTCGAAGAGCACGTAGCGGGCCTCTTTGAGAAAGAAGCCGCCCTCTTTGTGCCTTCCGGGACAATGGGCAACCAAATTTGCCTCAAGGTTCATTCGCGTCGCGGTTGGGAGCTGCTGTGCGACCGGGAGTGCCATGTCGTCAACTACGAGGCGGCCGGGCCCGTGGTCCACTCGGGTCTTCTGGTTAACATGCTCACCACCGAATACGGAATGGTGACCGCAGAGATGATTCGCAATTCCATCCGCCCCAAAAACCTCCACTCTCCCCTTACCAAAATGGTGGCGTTGGAAAACACCCATAACCATCATGGAGGCACTATCCTGCCGCAGGACGAGATCGTCAAGGTGCGAGGGGTATGCGATGAGTTTGGCTTGGTGTTTCACCTCGACGGCGCCCGTATCTGGCATGTTCATATCGCCACCGGCCTGTCGCTGGCCGAACTGACCAAACCGTTCGACTCGGTTTCGGTTTGCCTGTCGAAGGGTCTGGGAGCGCCCATCGGATCACTCATTCTGGGCAGTCGTAAGTTTGTGGAAAAATGCCGGCGCGAGCGCAAGCTGTTTGGTGGCGGCATGCGGCAGGTGGGTATTATCGCGGCGGCGGGACTGTATGCGGTCCGGAATCACATCGAACGCCTGGCCGAGGACCACACTAAAGCGCGAATCATCGCCGAGGGGCTGCACGGAGTGGGGCCATTCCGATTCGACATGAAGCGGGTGCAGACGAACATAGTTATCGCAGAACTGGAGGGAGGGATCACTTCGGAAGAGATCCTGCAGCGCATGAGAGAAATCGGGGTGTGGGCTCTGCCTTTTGGTCCGACCAAGATTCGGTTTGTCACGCACCTTGATGTCTCGCAGCACGACTGCGTTGAGGCCGTGCGTCGGGTGAGTGATTTGTTTTCAAGCTAGCTATAGAGGACGTCAAATGATGGAGACAATCGTAGGTGTCGCAGTTGGTGGAGTCCTGGGGTTTTCCGCTCAATGGACGAGTCTGCAATCTTCCTGTACTTTGACATCAGCGTATGCTTTTGCTTGGCCGTGTCAACACACGAGCCGCTTGGATCTAAGACTCACCGAAACGCTACGCCAGGCTCTTCCCAATTCCTGCACCTATTGAAATTAGCCCTGCAAGAGGAGTGGCGTAGACTGGGTAGGACAATTAGGCCAAATCCCAACGCAGAAAGCGCTTGACATAAGAGATATTCGGATGCATGGAGTTAGTGGTACGTAATCGAATTGGATTATATCCTAGGGTAAGAGGAGTTATGACTGACACTCATCGACTTGGGAGCGATAGCAACCATCTCTTCGGCGGGCACCTGCTTGGTAAGTTCACCAAGAAAGTGGTAGTCCCGGTAGTCGGACTGCTCTTCATAGCCTCGCCGGGCGGGTCACAGTCAAGCTCAGCACCTTTTCAGCTCGAAGATCTCAGGTCGCCTGATCAATTCCATGGGCGTGGATTGAATTACGTGGCCAAATGGATCCCAACCGTAACGGACTCGTACTCGATCGTCGTTTACAGCGGAGAGGAGCATCGATTCTGGTCAGTGTCATCGCTGGCAAGTGCGGGCCGGCCCCAGATTGCCGGGAACGGCAAGGTTCTGGTCAACAGAATGATGCACTACAACGAATCGCCTAACGAGTACTGGGTATACGACCATACGGGTAGGGCGGTATGCAGCCTTCGGACTAATGCTCGTATCGAGTCATCTCCTGACGGCGGTTACTTCTACACTGTCAATCATGTGCTGTCGCCCTCGGCCCCGATACTATATGATTCGCTCTTAAAGCAATTGGAGCGCTTCGAGGTTAATCCCAGTGATCCGCTAGGATGGAATGCCCTCGTGATAGGTGACTCACTGTATGTCCTGCGATGGGACGACTACCTCACGCTCTACCGGCTGCCACATCTTGAGCAGATCGACGAGTGGTACGTGCCTCTTCGGGATGGGCCAATAGCGCTTGGTCCTATTGCCATTGGCGGATCAGGCACGGTGTGCGCATTCTCTGACCTATCGAGTATAGCAGTAGTTGATCTGGTGTCTGGAGTGTGGGACAGAATCAATGGCGATAAAGGGGCGAGGGTCGGAATCAACGAGAGGGGAGATAGAGTGTATACTGTACGGTGGACGAATGACGATGTCTTCGTGATTCGCAGCTATAGCTTCCAGGATGGCTCAATTTCAAATGCATCGCAACGAATAACGGATGAGCCTGATACAGTGGATCCCGGGATCCGGCATGCGGTAATCGATGATGTATTCATTAGCGGGACTAAACTGATTGTTAATTACATGGCTGTGAAGGGCCATAGAACCACGCAGGATACCAAGCTGCGAGCGTTAATAGTCAGCTTACCACTTTCGGCGGTTTCCAGGGTGTCAGCAATTGAAGCTCCTATTTGGCGCGGAACTGACGCCCCGGACGTCTTATACACGCTGGAGCGTTCTGAAAGACAAGGCTTGGATGTCAAGCGGATCGACCTGGAGGGAAAGGACAAGTGATGGGGCGTAGCCAGTACTTCTTGAGTATAGCGCTGTTGGCTCTTGGTCTGCCGTCAGTTGCCACGAGCTCATGTCAAGAGTTGTGTAAATTTGGTTTTCAAGCAGCGTGCGTTTCGGTCTGATTGTTCTTCGTTTTCCTGACCTCGAGGCCGTCTTTGAATGTTACTCCATCAAGAACCTTCGTCACCATCTGCGGTGCATTGATACGACGCCAGCGCTTCTCTGCTCGCACGATCAACTGGAAGATCAGATACAGAGCCGAGCGCGGTGATTTGATCCGCCTCGTCGCGTTGGTCCGCAGCTTGACGGAGCGTGTAAGTATTTTTGTGTAAGCGGCCATGATGTTATATTGTTTTGAAGG
>CAZGMK010000001.1:0-218795 GCA_964526835.1 uncultured Ignavibacteriales bacterium | reverse complement strand
GACCGAAACGCACGCTGCTTGAAACCAAATTTACACAACTCTTGACATGAGCTCCAGGACTGACATTGCCGGCTTTCTATCGAGTATATCGGTCAGACTTTCCCAACATGGCAGATGAATCACTCCGCCCTTTGGGTGACTGGGGCCTGGGGACGACCTGTCTAGATTCCACCGCCATTCCGGATGTGCCATACTCTTATTGGTTGCAGGCTGGCGCGACAGGTGAGGGGGCGAGATCAAGCGGTTTCACCGGACCGCTTATTGGTATGCGGACCCAGCCTCCGACTCCATCGCCGTCCGACGTACGAAGTAGCGATGGGTTCGCGCAATCCGTATTGGTGGAATGGACCGGACAAGACGCGAACTACTACCGACTGTATCGCACTCCCCTGGCTGCTCTCAAGACCAACGTGGACATGAACATCCTCCAATCACTGTCTGATCCAGTTTCAGTTTGGCAACCAGATGATGAGTTCGTCGATATCCCGCCGTCTAACAATGAACCCTTTGTCTACTCGGTGGCGGCAGCGCTTGATTCTGCCGGGTTTGCCGAGAGTGAACTGAGCCTTGCAGATACTGGCGCTTGCAGTAGCCTAGATCAGACTGCCCCGGTTGTTGAAATATCATTGGACCCCGCTGAACCCATTGGTGGCCAACCAGTTCTGATCGAACTGCTGGCACAGGACGCCGGGGAACTACAAGTAGTCGAACTCCATCTCCGACATATAGAGGATAGCTCAATTACTTGGCACGTTGAAGGCGCTTCTGAATTCTCTGTCACTTATGAACCGGGGGCGTTCGCGGCGGGAGACACTTTGGAAGCATGGGCGACAGGCGAAGATTCCACAGGCAACGTTGGCCGCAGCGAGCGAATTTTCATCATCGTATCTGATTGGTCTGTGTCCAGGCCGAGCCAACCCGCTGGAAGAAAATTCGTCGATCCCGACGAGGTGATTCAACTGACCACGGGCTACTCCTTCTGTAATCTTGCCAGTAGCGAAGTCGATTATCGCTTTGACTTAGGCGATTCGTTGATTACAGACTGGGGCGATAGCGTAACTGTTCACTCTTGGAGTATCGACAGTCTGTATTTCGTCAGGGCTCAAGCGAGGTCAGTCGTAGACACAACACAGCTATCTCCTTGGTCTGATGCACTCGCCATTTGGGTGGACTCAAAAGCACCAGAAGTGATCATTATCAGCAACGGCGGTTCAGACTTCGCCTGGGCTATGGATTCAGTGTACATTATGGGCGAAGCCCATGATTCTGGCTCGGGTGTAGATTCTGTCTTCGTATCAAACGGGACCTCCAACCTCGGTGTAGCGACAAATTGGGGATTCAGCACTGCACTGCCGCCAAGCGGTCAATTGGAGTTCATTGTGCAAGCTATAGATCTTAGCGGAAACGTGGGGGCTGATACGATTGAGATATCTGTACCAGACAGATCGTACACTGTTGCCGGGATGGCCTATCATCACGCAGAGACCCCTGATTCCTGCCATGTGTGGGACCAAGATGAGCAACAATGGCGGGTAGGTATACCTGACAAGCTGGTCTACTTAGGGTTCGGTACAGGCGCGGAATCGGTTGCGTGGGGAACTAGCACCGACTCATGCGGCAACTACTCCTTCTCGTTGCCGTCGGGAGACTACGAAGTGGGCATAGCAGGTGAATTCCAGAGGATTGACGTGTACAGACTAGATACGACTCTCTTTGACTCACTGTTGAACATAGGCTCTACGAATGCAGCAGGATTCGATATGTTCGTCGATTCCGACGGCCTTCCGACCAACACACCGGACCATGCATGTGATGTCATACATCGCCAATACACTCTTGACCAGAATTATCCGAACCCTTTCAATCCGCTGACCAACATTCGCTTCGATCTTCCACGAGCCAGTTGGGTCTCGCTCGATATACTGAACGTCCTCGGACAACGTGTTAACCGCCTCTTGGACCAGAAGATGTCTGCAGGTCAGCATAACATTGCGTGGGATGGTACAAATGATCGTGAAGCGCCAGTCGCTTCGGGTGTGTACTTCTATCGTCTAAAGGCAGGCGACCATACCGAAATCAAGAAGATGTTGCTTTTGAGGTGACCTCGGACAGTTACGTGCCGTATGTACACGCGTCGTTCCATACCTACAACGACGATACTTATTGCCTGCTCACCAACCGCCGAGTCGACGACGGCACCGATGGGCTCGTGGATACCCAGACCGTGACACTCTTCATGGATGGAGAGGGGGCATATGAGATCTGGGATGTGTACGAGAACACCTGTGATACAGTTTGGGATTCGGCTGGTGTCCTGATGTGGGACTATTCGTTCGATCCCGGCTCCTCGGTGATAGTGGCTGGCGGATGCCCCGTCTGCCAACGTCTCTCACTCCGACGAGACTTTAGAACGAGCTGGTGCACGAGGAGAGGCTGTCCCATAAGTTCATCCCCCGGCACTTGGTGCGGACGGCAAGAGAATATGGCGAGTTAGTTTGAAGGTGAAAGCCCATGCTGCCAAGCTCCCTGGAGACATAACCGCAGGGTCTCGCTTCGCCTGCTGCGAACCCAGGACCCTGCGGAACGATCTTTTGGGACAGCCTCAGGACGTACACCAGCCACACAATAGGGTCTCGAATCAGAAACCGTACCTGGTAATCTCGCCAACCTCCGAGGCCCGCGACAAAGTATCACCGGGAACGCCTTTGGCCCACTTGACCAGACCGACGCCCGCTCCGTACCAGTAGTAGTTGCTCCTGCCCGTGCTGGTGTTGGTGCTGACGACTTTCACTGTATTACTGAAGAGCTGTCCAGTGCTCAGATCGGCGTTCTCATAGCCTGCCACTGTCATCGTCACGCTGCCGGTGACCGGGAATGACGCCGGCCTTGGACTGAACAGATCAGCCGGAAAAATGTCATTTCCGGGGATGCCTCCAGTGTTGACCGTATCCGTGCCTTCGTTGATACTCCAGGAACTACCGGTGGAGAGCGGCGTCTTCAGTATCTTCTCACCTTCTGAGTATTCGTTCGGGTAATAGTACAGCGAGTTCCGGTCGGTCTTGAGGTGGGCGGTGGTATAGCTGCCGTCCGACGAAGTGGCGCGCCAGGGGATGGCTGTCTCATTTCGGAACGACGTCGCGGTCCCGATTTCATAGCGCACGGTCTCGCTATTTCCATTCGAGTACGTTACCTCGTAGCTGGCGCTGTAGCCGGCGTCTAGCGGGAACCACTGCGTTACGCCCGATCCGGAGGTGCTACTCCCGGTGAGCTCTCCGGACTCATCTGAGCAGCCGGCCCAGATCAATCCGACGATCAAAAACATGCCAAAGACAACGGCTTTTCTTGCACTGATCATATCTTCTTCCTCCATCCGCTCGCGGCTGGGTTCACTCTTTGTTTCATCGCCAATGGGTGCAAGTGCGATGCCCGGGGTAATTTTCCGTACGTATGTGCAAACAGTGCAGCGGGTTAGGTCGATCCGGCCGGCTTTCAAGTGCCTGCTGTATACGAGGATGAAGTATCGGCTTTGCGCCAGAGTCTGGGCCGGCGCCAATGTCGGTCGACAGCCTCTAAGCAGACCGCCCTGGCTGCCGATAATCATAGAAACGCTAACGGCTTAGCCGTGAAAGGAGGCTGCCGATGGTTTTTCCCTCCGTTGAAGTGGCAGTAGCTGTACTTCTAATACTCTCCTTAATGGTCTTGTTGCGACTGCGTCGCTACATCGGCTCGGGGGAACGTTACGGATACAATCAGATGTTCTTGGGGCTGGCCATTCTGGCTGCGGCCGCAATTGCCCGGGGACATTTCCAGGTGGGCAATCTGGCCGGGATCCCGTTTGTCGGCGATCCGCTCGTATTCCACCTCATGGAATGGATGATGGTAATCACCGGAGCAATCCTGCTGGTTAGCGGGCTCTCCGAGTATCTGCCGGCTGCTCGTGACGCCCGTCGCTACAACCGCGATTGTTACCGTCGACTTGAGTTGATCAAGAAAATCGACCAGCTGGCAGCTGTCGAATCGCGCGAGCCGGACCTGCTGGGTAAAGCCCTGGAGCGGATAACTGAGCAATACCGAATGCCCGCGGGAGCGGTCTTCCGATGCGATGCAGGAGGGTCTCTCAATTGCCTGCGGGCCGTGGGAGAATACGCCGCGCTTGCGGGGCAATTGGAGACTGTCTCGTTTGATCCGTCGGTCCTCGGCCGCGAAGACTCCAGCGATGCCGCAAATGAGATGTTGGTAAGCGGGTGGCCGCCTGATTGCAGGCCGCCGAATCTGATGCTGCCGGTTGCTGCCGAAGGACGTGTCAGGGCGGTTTATGCGCTCCGGACCAGCGAGTCGGTCCTGCCGGAGGGCGATCGGGTGAACCTCCAGATAAGCCTTGATATCCTGGCCCGTGAAGTACTCACCCGAGTCTCCGACCGCCGCCGTATAACGGCGACTATGGAGGGCGAATGGTGGCGGCGGATTGCCGGCGAAATCGATTACGCCGCCGGTCTGAGAGCCAACCTGCGAAGGATGGCTGGGGTGCTAAATAGTGACATGCCGGGCGCAGCTCTTGTCTACCTGAACCGCCGTCCGGATAACCGAATCGATCGCTATGCCGTCAGCGCCAACGGGGTCGTCCTCCACGAGTCTGGTTTGACGGCCGATAGGATAGGCCCGGCAATGCTCGACGTCTGCGGCGGCAAGACCGCCCGGCTCATAAGGTTCGAAAAGGCCTCGACGTCAGACCTGGTCGGTCTCGGCCTGTGCCGGGCAGCGGCAGCGCCGATTCGCCAGGGGGTAGGATGTCGTGGGGCCGTGGCTGTGGCGTGGAGCGATGAAGTGGCAGCACCCGACAACATTCTCGAACGAATCAGTCAGGCTGCACCCTTGTTGGAGCCGCTTGCAGTCATCGATAGCCTCCGGCGTGAGAATAAGAAGTTCGATGGTCGGACGGCGGCTCTGGTGGGGCTGCTGAAGCGAGTCATCCGACAGGGCGATCTGGCCAACAGCCTGCAGGAAGCGGCCGAAGTGCTGGCCTCGGAACTCGGCTCCTCGATTGTCCGCATCAGCACTTATGAGGCCGATGGACGCCATCTGCGTTCGCGTGGCCTGTCGGCATCCAGGGGTTGCGCCGCGGCCGGCGTGGACGGTTCACTGATGGACCTTGAATCGATGCCGTATCATCGTCTCGTACGCGATACGGGGCGGCCTATGCTAATCAACCAGGAAGACACGAATCGTCGCATTGAGCCGGATGAGGCGAGGCTGATCGGAACCGAGCAACTCCGATCGGCCCTGCTCGTTCCTGTCATCGTCAACGACATCGTGCTGGCGGTTCTGTCTATCGCCGACCTGAAAGAATGGCATGAGGATCGCTGGGACCACAGTTCGATACAGTTCGCCAACACCATCGCCCATGTTCTCGGCCTGACCATCAGGATGAGCTTGCGACGTCGAGATCGCGAGGGGATTGAGCGGCGGGCGGAGTTGACATTTCGCACCGGTGAGAGCCAAGTCCCGCAGCCGGTTTGAGAACCCCGGATAGGGCGGACGCCTCAGTGAAAGCAGTCGATGGGCATGAGCTGGGGGGCAGAGTCGATTCTTCCTCCGGTTGTGTCATCGGCGCCGGTGAAGTTGTCTGCGGGCCGGTGTCCCGAACCGATTGGCCGGGATAGGCGAAGCCAGGACACGACACCATGGGTACGACCACCAACACGATCCAGGAACACTTCCGGGTAACCGCCGGTACGAATCTCGCCAGCGTCGTCCTGCAGGTGGATGCCCTGGCGGAGATAGTCTCACGGGAACTGGGCGCGGATCTGATCGCCATGTTCTACAGGTCCGCACCACACCATCGCTGTGTGCCTATCGCTTACCATACCCCTCATGACGGGGCTGAAATTGACCTGTTGGCCCTGGAAAAGCACGCCACTGACTTGACACTGGGTGAAGACACCTCCTACGGGTCTGTCGCCGAAGTGCCGGATAGCGCTGTGCCGGCGCCCGGTGACAGCCACGCCCTCAGATATGCAGGACGCTACCAGCACCGAATTGGAGACAGCGCTCAAGTCATGATCGCCGCCTACTGGCGGAAGAAACCGGAACATGACAAGCCCATGGACTCCGCCTTGCTGCCACTCGTCTCACGGGCGATTGGCGGCGCCATGAGTCAGCTGAACCGGATGCGAGGGATACACGACTTCTCCATGCGTCTGGCTGACCTGATCCATGTCTTCGAAATCGACCTGATAGAGTTCCGTGTCCGCGAACTTGTCTCCCAGATGCTGCACCACTTTCGTGCTGTCGTACCGGTCTCGGGATTGTGTCTGTTGGCATACGACCGACGCACCGATGCCTGGGGAGTGTCGGAGTTCTTCGCAAACCACTCCGCGCCGCCGGATTTTGCCGGACGACTCACCGAAGTTGTCGCTTACCGATTCGGCGATTCCCCGCCGGCATTCGAACCTCAGCGACGATCTTACGAAATTACCGATGAGATGGCCGATGCCTGCGGTGAAGCCGTCGCCGAGGAACTGCTTCCCGAGCCCCACAGCCGGTATGTTCTCGTTATTTGGTCCCGGCCGTCGGCGCGCCTTTCCCTGAACGACCGCGAACTCGCTCGGTTATTCGCTCTCATGGCTCAGACCGTCCTGCGCAACGCCCAGGCCTTCCGCGAGCTGATTAAGTCCCACCACACCCTTGAACGTACGTCGACCAGGATGGCCAACTTCGAGGCCCTCGCCGCCCTTACCGACATGACCTCGGGAGTAGCCCATGACATCAACAATATCATTGGCGGCATCCTCGGACGGGTGCAGCTCCTTCGAGCTAAGGTCGATGATCAAAACGTGCGAAGAGGCCTTGCGGTGGTCGAGGAGCTCGCTCTCGAAGGCGCCGACACGATCAAGTGTATCCAGGAGTTTTCGACTTCAGCTCGCTATAAACAACTGGAGCCGACTGATCTGGCAGGCCTGGTGCAGCGGGTCCTGGCCGACACCACCCAGCCCTGGAGATGTCTGGCAGATCAAAAACGCATCTCTGTCAAGCCAGTGCTGGAGCCGGGAGAGTTCACCATCGACGCTTCGCCGGAGGCCCTGGCGACCCTGCTGAGCAAAGTGCTCGAGAATGCAGTCGAGTTTTCATCGAATGGCGCCGAAATCGCGGTGGCTCTTTACGCCGAAGGTGGACTGATACGCCTTAGTGTGAGCGACCACGGGCCCGGAATCGACCCGTCGATTCAGGAGAAGATATTCTTTCCGTTCTTCAGCACCAAGAAAGGTGTCCGAGGAGCCGGCCTGGGATTGGCCATTGTTCACGGTATTGCGGTTCGCCACAGCGCCCAGGTCAGGGTTCACTCCCGCCCTGGCCAGGGCACGACGGTCGAAACTGTATTCACCCGGCGCTCTCGGCATCGGGACCATTCCGATGTCTCGCGGCGCGGTCGCCCTAGGGGTGACCTGGCGATCCTGGTAGTCGACGACGACCGTCAGATTCGAGAGATACTCTCCGACATGCTGGTCATCGACGGCCACCGTGCTACTGCCTGCTGCGATGCCTATGAGGCGCTGGAGGCGCTCGATCAGTCCTGCTACGATCTGATGATTACGGATCTGGGTATGCCAGGAATGTCCGGCCTCGACCTCGCCGGTGTAGCCCACGACAAGCATCCCGATATGCCGATCGCCATGATTACCGGCTGGGGGACCCAACTGGACGAGAAGGAGACAGCGCTCAAAGGAATCCGGATCGTCCTGGCTAAACCGTTCCATCTGGCCGACGTCAAACGCATGATTCGGGCTCTCGTATCTGTCTGACTCGCACGCAAAATCGGTCTTGCCAAATCCGCGATAAAGCGTATATTGTCGCGACATAAATCTTCGGGGCGAGGCGAAATTCCTCGACCGGCGGTCACAGCCCGCGAGCCCCCGACCTGACGGACGGGCGGCTGAGCCTGTGGAATTCAGGCGCCGACGGTAATAGTCCGGATGAGAGAAGACAGCTGATGCGCGGTGCATGGCAGCACTGTGCTTGCCTGCTTGGTGGCCCCGATGATCGTTGATCGGGGTTTTTTTGATGGCTGACGACGATACGAAATACATGAAACGCGCCCTGAGGCTTGCCGCTCGAGCCAGGGGGTGCACCCGTCCGAATCCAATGGTCGGGGCCGTAGTTGTCCGCGATGGCAGAGTCGTCGGTGAGGGCTATCATCACGCCGCAGGTCAACCACACGCTGAGGTGATGGCTCTCCGTCAGGCGGGCGACAAGGCGCGGGGCGCCACAATGTATGTAACCCTCGAGCCGTGCTGTCATGTCGGCCGCACCGGTCCCTG
Source organism: uncultured Ignavibacteriales bacterium (assembly GCA_964526835.1). Classification (GTDB taxonomy): domain Bacteria; phylum Zixibacteria; class MSB-5A5; order GN15; family FEB-12; genus DAOSXA01. The sequence goes on along the minus strand of CAZGMK010000001.1, from coordinate 210,480 downwards.
TACCGATGCCATCCGGGAGGCTGGCGTCGCTCGCGTAGTCTACGCCGTCAAAGATCCGGACCTCCGAGTCAACTGCCGCGGTGGCAAATGCCTGACCGACGCTTCCATAGAAGTCAGATCAGGTGTCCTTGAAAAGGAGGCCCGCGCGCTTAACGAGGCCTACTTCGGATACCACGCGAATGCCCGTCCCTGGGTTGTACTTAAGATGGCCCAGACGTTGGACGGACGCATTGCGACCAGCACCGGCGATTCTCGGTGGATCAGCGGCGAAGCGTCGCTGCGTCTGGCCCATCGGCTGCGCGCCGAGGTCGATGCGGTCCTGATCGGCATGGGAACGGTTCGTAGCGATGATCCCTCGCTGACCGTGCGGCATGTCCGCGGCTCCGACCCATACAGAATAGTCGTGACCTCGTCGGGCCGGTTTCCCCGCAAGTGCAAGCTTCTCGATGACAACCGCGACTACCGAACTATTGTCGCCGCCTCGGCCCGGGCCGCTGACCGCCTGGCCGGATCAAGACGCGGCCGCAACGTGATCATCTGGAAGCTGAAAACAACCCGACAGGGTCTTGTCGATATTGCGGATCTGCTCAATAAGGCAGATCAGTTCGGCATCCGATCCCTGCTGGTGGAGGGCGGCTCCGCTCTGGCCACGACATTCCTGAAAAGACATCTGGTCGACAAGGTCGTTTTGGTTACCGCCCCCATGATTCTCGGACACGGCACCAATAGCGTGGGCGACTTGCGCATTCGTAAGCTCGCTCGAAGCATCGCTTTCCGGGACTACACGTTCGGACGTTGCAACGGCGACGCCGTCTTCTGCGGCTATCCGGTCTGGAGTGAATAGACATGTTTACCGGACTCATACAGGCTACCGGGACCATCGAGCGGGTTTTGACGAAAGGCAACTACAAGGTGCTCACGATTGCATCGCCGGTGGCGGATAAGTCAATCGTGGTGGGTGAATCAATCGCGTGCGACGGCGCCTGCCTTACCGTGATCGCATCGAAAGAAGGTGTATTCGATGCAGAGGCGTCGCAGGAGACCGCCGAGGTCACCATCCTGCCGACCTACCGGCCGGGAAGCGTCATTAACCTTGAACGCGCCCTGCGGGTCGGGGACCGTCTCGGCGGGCATTTCGTCATGGGCCATGTAGATGACCGCGGACTCATCGACCACGTGCGGAAGATCGGTCGCTCACTGGAGGTGGCGATAAGGCATCGCAGCAAATTTGATCGACTGGTTATCCCCAAGGGTTCGGCGGCCATAAACGGCCTCTCGCTGACCGTCAATGCTGTCCGTTCCGGTTGGTTCTCAGTGAACCTGATTCCGCACACTGTCGTCCACACAACGGCTTCTTCATGGCGGGCCGGTGACTCGGTGAACCTCGAATTCGACATGATCGGGAAGTACCTGGAGAGATTCGAAAGCAACAGGAGTCGGTCGTCGCTGACGATTGACAAATTCATAGAAAGCGGCTGGTAATGAACGGCAATCACAATTCTGTCAAGTTCAACACTATCGATGAGGCCATCGAGGACATCAAGGCCGGGCAAATGGTAGTAGTTATCGACGATGAGGACCGTGAGAACGAGGGTGACCTCATCATGGCGGCGGAGAAGATTACGCCCGAAGCGGTCAATTTCCTGGCCATGCACGGCCGGGGACTTATCTGCGTGCCCATGGATCGTGACCGTGTGGAGCGACTCAAACTACACCCCATGACCAACGAAAACACGGCGCTTCTCGGAACTCGTTTCACTGTCTCCGTAGACGCCGTAAAGGGAACGACAACCGGCATCTCGGCTTTTGATCGAGCCACTACCATCAGGGCGCTGTCGGATGACAACTCTCGCCCGGAGGATTTGGCCAGGCCGGGACACGTCTTCCCGCTACAGTCGATGAACGGCGGCGTATTGACCCGAGCCGGACATACCGAGGCCGCCACCGACCTGGCGCGCATGGCCGGCTTCAAGTCGGTTGGCGTCCTTTGCGAGATAATCGACGACGATGGCACCATGGCACGGGTACCTCGACTGGTGGCCTTCTGCAAGGAACACAACCTTAAGCTGATCACGATCCATGACCTCATTGCCTATCGGCGCAGCCATGAGATGCTGGTTCGTCGGGTTACGACCGTCGATCTGCCGACCAGGTATGGCCACTTCAAGCTCCATCTTTACAAGTCCGATATCGATGATCACCACCACCTGGCGCTGACCAAAGGCGAGGTTGCCGGGGCCGAGAATGTCATGGTTCGAGTGCACTCCAGTTGTCTGACCGGTGACGTTCTGGGTTCCCTGCGTTGCGACTGCGGCGATCAGCTTCATGCCGCCATGATTCGGGTTGAACAGGAGGGCCTCGGCGTTGTCCTCTACATGAGGCAGGAAGGCCGCGGTATTGGTCTGGCCAACAAGATCCTGGCCTACAAGCTACAGGAGGCCGGACGCGACACGGTCCAGGCCAACGAGGAGCTAGGTTTCGAACCGGATCTCCGCGACTACGGCATCGGAGCCCAGATTCTGGTTGACCTTGGTCTGTCCTCGATCAGGCTCCTGACCAATAATCCCCGTAAGGTTGTCGGCCTTAAGGGATACGGGCTAGAAATCACCGAACGCGTGCCGATTCAAGTGAAGCCGGGCAAACACAACCTGACCTACCTGGCTACGAAACGTGATAAGCTGGGACACCTGCTGGAACTGAAATAACATGGATCGCCGAGGAGCAGATATGCGACATATCGAGGGTAAACTTCAGGCAACCGGACTGCGGGTCGGCCTGATTGTCAGTCGTTTTAACAGTCTTTTCACCGATAAGCTCCTTGAGGGCGCCCTGGACTGTCTTCGCCGGCATGGTGGTGAAGAGGACAACGTGACCGTTGCGCGGGTGCCGGGGGCTTTCGAGATTCCGTACGTGGCGGCCCGCATGGCCAAGTCTGGTGACTACGACACGGTCATCTGTCTGGGCGCCATCGTCCGTGGCGACACACCGCACTTCGATTATATTGCCACCGAATCGTCGAAGGGGATCGCCCACGTCTCGCTGGAAACAGGGGTACCGGTGGTCTACGGTCTGGTAACCGCTGATACTCTAGAACAGGCCATCGAGCGCAGCGGCACCAAGGCCGGCAACAAGGGTTGGGACGCAGCGCTGTCGGCGATCGAGATGGTCAATCTGTACCGGGCGATGGAGTAGCGATGGGGTCGGCTCGTACCCGGGCCCGCGAACTGGTCCTGCACGCCTTATATGCATATGTCAGCGCCGGCATAGAGCCGGGCGAGAACTTCGAGCATATTGTCGATGTGGAGGACCATCCACCGCGCTCGGCCATCAAGTACGCCCAGCAGCTCTATGCGCTTACCAGGCAGCACCTGGACTGGGCCGATGAGACCATCACATCTCTGGCGCGCAACTGGCGGCTGGAGAGAATCGCCACCATCGACCGGAACATTCTGCGCCTGGCCCTGGTCGAGCTTAAGTTCATGGTTGATGTGCCGGTCAAGGTTGCTATGAACGAGGCCATTGAACTGGCCAAGAAGTACTCCACGCCACAGTCGTCCTCCTTTGTCAACGGCATTCTGGATTCGTTCGTGAACGCCAGGGCTGAAGGATGAATCGTCCTTCTGTCGGAATCCTCCCAAAACAAGCTTTACAGGCGGCGAGGGGAAGCTATATTCCGGCATTTCATGCGTTCTAAGACGACGGCAGGTGTTGGCTTATCGCAAAGGAACCGCGAATGAGTCAGGGTTGGCTCGGCAGGATTGACAGAACAAACGCACTGGTTGCCGCCGGAGTACTGCTGACGGCGATGGTGGTCTACGCCCTGACCAGAGCGGCTACCGTTTCATTCTGGGATTGCGGTGAGTTTATAGCCTGTAGTTATGTCCTTGGTATTCCGCATCCACCCGGAACACCGCTGTATATTCTGTTTGGGCGGCTGTTCACTCTGCTTCCACTGTCGGAGGACATCGCTGTCAGGACCAACCTGCTGTCCGCCATTTGTTCCGCTTTCACCGCCATGTTTGCCTACCTGATAATAGTCAGGATGCTGAACGTCTGGTTTGAAGGGTCCGATCGAGGCTACTCCCGCTTTCTGGTTATGGCCGGCGGGGTTGCGGGCGCGTTCTTTGTAGCCTGGAGCTTGACCAACTGGAACAACTCCATGGAAACAGAAGTCTACGGTATGGCCATGATGCTCAGCCTCGGCATGCTGTGGCTGACGCTGATTTACCATGACCAGGCCGATACGCCGGCGGGCCAGCGAGTCATGCTTCTGGTTGTCTTCCTGGCTTTCCTCGGGATCGGCGTACACATGACGGTCTTTCTTGTCTTCCCGGTGCTGGCGCTGTTCTTCGTGATCAAGCGAGGTAGCTCCTCCTGGACCTGGTACCTGGTGGCGATGTTCTTCATTGCGGAGTTGTGGTTCATTTTCGCTTTCTCGTCGCTGCCGGGAGAAGTCCCTTACTACTTGCCGATAGCAATAGTGTTTATCGCCTACCTGTTCTATATCTTCTCGTTCGAACAGATACCGCGCCTGTACCTGTGGAGCGCGGGCGGCATGCTTCTGGCTCTGGCCCCAATGGTTGCAGATGTCGTGTTCCTGATTCGCGGCTTGGCTTTTGGACAGGGGGCCCGGCCGGCAGTTACTACCATCATTGGGTGGGCGGCAGCGTTGGTGATGCTCGCCTTCGGATTCTTGTGCCTGTATCGGGCCATGAACAAGCGCACGGTCAGGGAGGCTCGACGGCAGTACGCGGCGGTTGCCGCCTTCATTGGCGTCGGAGTGTTTATGATTATCACTCTGGCGCTGCCCAAGGGTTATTCGACGTTTCTCGTCATGACCTCACTTGCTGCAGCGGGTTTGGTGGCGGCGCGATGGCGCGAGATTCACTGGCCGATCCTTGTGGCGGTTGGCTCCGTCAGTTTGATTATGCTGGGCGTTTATGAGTACGTCTATGGGCTGGCCGCGGCCCTGGTCGCTGTTCTGGTAATGGGACTCGTATTCAAACTGCCGCGCTGGCGCGAGGCGCTTCTGATTCTCCTTGTTTCGGCGCTGGGATTCTCTGTCCACGGCTTCATCCCCATTCGCTCGGCCCAACAGCCGGTCATCAACGAGAACAACCCGTCCGCCAGCCTCGAAGCAACTATCCACTTTCTCGAGCGCAAGCAATACGGCGAGATGTCCATGATCGAGCGGATGTTCATTCGCCGCGCCGACTGGAGCAACCAGTTCGGCGACTATCCACGCATGGGCTTCTGGGGCTTCTTTAATCAGCAGTATGGTCTGCGCGGCCCGAGCTTTGTCCTGTTGTTCCTGCTCGGGTTGTTCGGCATCTGGGAGATGGTGCGACGGAAGCCGCGCATGGGTCTGTCCTTGTTGTTGCTCTTGCTCATCGGAACCGTCGGCCTGATCCTGTATATGAATTTCGCCGACGGGACTCGCGATGCGCCCGGGGTGGCATCGGATCGCATCGAGGTGAGAGATCGTGATTACTTCTTTACTCCCGGGTTCATCTTTTTCGGAATGGCGATTGGGCTCGGGCTGGCCATTGCGGCGCGTTTTGTCCTGGATGGTCTGGCTTCACGAAAGCAAATGCAGTCGATGGTGAGGTACATCCTGCCAATCATATTCCTCTTGCCCGTGGTGACTCTGGTTCGGAACTATCACGAGTGCGATCAGTCCGACAATTACATCGCCTACGACTACGCCTGGAACCTGCTGCAGAGCGCCGACGAAAACTCTGTTCTTTTCACCAATGGCGACAACGATACATTCCCGCTATGGTGTTTGCAGGAGGTTCACGGGGTTCGTCGGGATGTCACGGTAATCAATCTCTCATTAGCCAATACAAAGTGGTACATCAAGCAGATCCAGTCCATCATGGGCCTCAACCTCGGTTGGAGCGAGGAGCATATTGATGAGCTGCGAGCCTATCGTTTGCCCGACCGGCAGACCCTGGAAGCTCGGGGTCAGCAGTTATCGTCACGCATCTACAGTTATCTGGCCGAGCCGGAACCGGTTCTTGACAGCCTACTGCGAATGGGGCCGATACCATACGGAGAGGTGTTCCAGTACCGCGATATGGTGATTGACAGGTTGATATACCTCCACCTGGATTCCATCCCGATCGCCTTTTCGGTCACGACTGGCGGCGGCGTGCGGCGTTATCTCGGACGTCCACTTGATGGACGCATTATCCTGAGCGCCATGGATTGGCGTGTCGCTGAAGAGCCAGTGGCTGGTCATGTCGATGTCGAAGAGGCGTTTCGGTTCTTCGGTCCCGAAGGCGAGTTCCAGGCGCGCGGAGTCGCCGATCCCGACGTTTACAAGGATGAGACCGCTCTTCGCTTGACCAACAACTGGGCCAACGGATTCCTCGTGGCTGCTGATTCCCTGGCCAGGGCGGGCGACTACGAGCGCGCTGAGTTCCTGGCGGCCCGCGCTTCTCGATTGATTCCTCACAGCGATGACGCTGTCAATTTCCTGGGTTCGCTGTTCGCCGAGCAGGGCAAGGTGACGTCGCTCGACAGCCTTGCGCGGCGCGCTCAGAGCGGCGATCGCCTCGGTATTCAGACCCATCTGGCGGTTGCCTGGCGGCAGAGGGGTGAGGACAAACGCGCCGAACCGCTCCTTAAGGGGGTCCTGCAGGAGAACCCCAGGTATCGAGCAGCGTATGAGAACCTCCTGCAGATATATTTCGAGTCGAAGGACTACGAGAAGATGGAGGCTCACCTACGCCAGTGGCTGCAGCACAACCCGAATGACCGCCGCGCCAGAACCATGCTGGGTGAGCTCGAGCGCGGCAACACTCCGTAGGACCATCCGCCCGACGCGCCCGCAATATGAAGATTCTGGCCCTCAACTGGAACGATCTCAGCAACCCCTATGCGGGCGGGGCCGAGGTCCATCTGGAGGAGTTGCTGCGCCGGCTGGTCAGGTATGGCCACGAGGTTACCCTATTGTGCTCCGGGTATCCTGATTGCAGAGCAGAGGAGACCATCGAGGGAGTGGATATCATTCGTCGCGGGACTCGCTATAACTTCAACCTGGTTGCCCCCAAGCACCTTAGGAAACTGGTAAGGCGAACTCCGTTTGACCTGCTCATCGAGGACATCAACAAGATACCGTTCTACACCCCGCTGTACCTGAAGATGAAGACTCTGGTAGTCGTCCCGCATCTCTTTGCGACTACTGTCTTTCATGAAATCAATTGGATTCTGGGAACTTACATTTACCTTTTCGAACGTCCCCTGGTCAGCGTGTATCGAGGCAGACCCTTCAATGTCATTTCGGAATCGACCGCCGACGACCTTGCGGCCAGAGGGATTCCCAGGGACGACATCTCGGTGATCCACTGCGGAATTGATCGCTCCACCTACTCGCACGATCCGTCGGTGGCCAAGTATGACCAGCCTACCGTGTTGTATCTGGGGCGCATCAAGAAGTACAAATCAATCCATCACCTGATCTCCGCCTTCGCCCTGGTAAGGAAGACACTGCCGGATGCCCGCCTGATGGTGGTCGGCGCGGGCGATTACCTGGCGCCGCTCCGGCAACTGGCCCGTACACTGGGCGTCGCCGACTATGTCGAGTTTCCCGGCTTCGTTTCGCCGGAAGAGAAGGTTGAACGGATGCGTCGAGCCCATGTGGCGGTTCTGCCCTCGCTCAAGGAAGGCTGGGGGCTCACCAATATCGAGGCCAACGCCGTCGGCACGACAGTGATTGCGGCGAACGCGCCGGGTCTGAGGGACTCGGTTCGGGATGCCTACAGTGGCTACCTGTATAACTACGGAGATATCGGGCAACTGGCCGATAAGTTAGTCATGGTGCTGAGTGACGAGCCCCTGAGGAAGCAACTCGAGAAGAACGCCCTGGACTGGGCGGACAAGTTCAATTGGGACAATGCCGCACGCGAGTTTGAGCGGTTGGCCAAGGACATTGTGGAAACGCAGCCATGACCGGAAGCGCCAAGAAACGTCTTTATCTTATACTTGGACTGCTGTTTTCGGCAGCGCTGATCTGGCTGTTGTTTCGTGGCGTCGATTTTCGTGGACTGACTGATGCTCTCGGCCATGCCAATTACTGGTGGCTGGTACCAAACATCGCCTTGATTATCGGTTCGATGTATCAACGAGCCTACCGCTGGCGCTTCATGCTCGAACCGATCAAGATCGTTCCGTTTCCCAAGCTGCTGGCTTCGACCTGCGTCGGTTTCATGGCGAACAACGTCCTGCCTCTGCGGTTGGGCGAATTTGTGCGTGCATACTCGTTGTCCCATCAGGACAAACGCATCACGAAGTCCGCTTCCCTGGCCACCATATTCGTCGAGCGCATGATCTTTGACCTTGTGGTGCTGCTCATAATCTTCGGGGCCGTGATAATGGTATCCGACGTAACACTGAAGGAAGAGAGCGATATTGCCCGGCACCTGCAGAAAGCGCTTATGCTCGCGGTCGCCGTCGCTCTTTCAGGTATCGCTTTCATGGTTGTGCTGGCGCGGCGCCCCGACCAGGTCGGCCATCTATTGTCCAGGTACCTGTTCTTTCTCCCGGATGCCGGCAAGGCTGCGGTTGAGAAAGTCGTTCTGAAGTTCCATCGCGGCCTGGAGTTTCTTAACGATGGCCGCGCGGTGGCTCTGGTCGGTCTGCAGACCTTGCTCATATGGTTGGCAATGGGCATCTCCAATATCTTTGTCTTCTGGGCTTTCGGATTGTCCTTGCCGATTGATGCTTCGTTCGTTGTGCTGGTAGTGGTGTCAGTTGCCATTCTTATCCCGTCATCGCCCGGGTATCTCGGCATCTATCACCTGGCCGTGGTCTGGTCGCTCAAGGCCTATGGCGTGGATAAAGAGACAGCGTTGTCATGCGCCCTGGTAATGCACGCCGCTCAGTACATCATAATTACGCTTATGGGATTCTATTACCTGAAGAAAGAGCATCTGTCTCTGAAGAAGCTGGAAGAAGAGGCCGAGGAAGGGGCCGAGCAGGCGATTGCCGACCCGGCCGATCCCGATGACTGATCGAACCTTCAAGCGGACGGTCTGGGCCATTCTCCTGGTCGCTGCGACTCTGCGCGTAGCCTTCCTCTTGACCGAACAGGTGTTGCCCGTGATGTGGGATGCACGGCGCTACAGCGCCGCCGCCATAGGAATCATATCCCACTTTGATACCTCTGCTCGGCCGTATCCTGACGATCCCCGCCAGGACAGGTACGCCTTTCTGCACTACACCGAGAAGTACATCCAGGGCGAGCAAATTGAATGGCTCCATTATTCGCCGTTCCGGCTGTCGGCGGCCAGGCAGGAAGTCTTCGTGAGTGGTCCGCTCTATCCGGCTGTCCTGGCTGCCGTCTTCGTCATCTCACCTGCCGCCGATTTCACGGTGATGAGGGTAATCCAGGTAGCGATGGACTTGCTGTCGGTGCTCCTTCTGGCGATGATCGGCCGGCGCTTCGTGGGACGGGTAGGGGCCCTGATAGCGGGAGGTCTGTACGCGATCTACTTTCCGTTCATTCAGTCCAGCAGTCAGATTCTGATCGAGACGTCGACTATGACGCTCACCCTGGCCGCCCTCCACTTGCTGATACGGGCGGTGGAGACTCGTGCCTGGCGTGTCTATGTTATTGCTGGTTTCCTAGCTGGATTGCTGGTTCTCCACAAGGCCACCGCCACTCTGCTCTTCATCCCTTTGCTGGTCGGATGGTTCATCTATGCGCGGACTAAGCAGCCGAACAAGCTGCTTCTCAAACCGCTTGTCTTTACTCTGCTGCCGGTCCTGGTGATACTGGTGGCATGGATGAGTGTGGTCTGGAGCGAGTACGGCCGACTCGGCCTGCGTGATCCCGACTATGCGGCGATCAATCTGCGCCAGTCCTCCGCCACTGAATTCGAAGGATACGACCGAGACGAAGTGGAGCCGGGGTTCGAAAACCGGCCGGTCTATGACTCCTTCTTCGCCGACTTCGATCAATACCTGTTGCTGTTCGCCAAGAAGTTTGAACGATTCTATTCCAAGCCCGGCAATGACTTCCAACGTCGTCTCGTGTGGCAACCCAATATTGACACGATGATTCACCAGGCCATTGTGGCCCTTGGCCTGATCGGGCTGCTGGGATTACTTCTGCGATACCCTTCGATTGCAGCCTGGCCATGGCTGATAGTGTTGTACTATACCGGAGTCCACCTGGTCTTTCACTCGGTTAGTCGCTACAACTTTGCGGTCATGCCCATGCTGATCCTGGGCGCAGGATATCTTGCGGCAGGGATCTCCCGGGCCATCTCATCAAATGTGTCTGAGCGCAGGCGAAGCATCCTGCTGAGCCTGGTCTTGCTGCTGATCGCCTGGTGGGTGGACTATTCGCTTTGGGCGCGTCTGGATCTCCCGCCGGCGCCCTCCAGGGTGGTGCTGGCCCTCACCATTAGATCGCTGCTGATCCTCGTCGCTGTTTACGGCCTGACTGAGGCAGTGCTGAAGACCCGGGCGAAACGGGTCACGGCAGCGCTCGTCGCAGCGCTAGTGATATCTGTCGCGATCTGGACGCCCGCACTCTCTCGGGATGGGTGGGCCGAGTTCGAAACCCGGCTGGACAGCCCGGATCGTGTCGCGGGCGCCCGCATCTACATGACCGATTTGCGCGCCATAGAGCCGGGCGATGTTGTCGCGGCCCTGTTCGACGTCAAGGCAGTCAGTGGAAACCCCAGCTTCACGATAAAGGCTGGAGCCGACTCCGGCAGCTTCAAGTTGGGCGATCGGGTGCTCCGGCGGTTCTTCTATCCGAAGAACGTCTACGAGGACTATGCCAACCTGCTGGACATCGACATCAGCGCCTATCGACAATATGCGGTTGTGCCCCTCAACGCCGACTCCATCCGTATCCGGATCAGGCGTCTGGGGTACCTGGACCTGCAAGTGTCCCGGGACCCCGGTCAAGTGGGGATCATCAGCACATTCGGTCAGTACGAGGCGGCCTGGGACGAGTCGGTATGGGTGCCCTCACCACGGTTCACGTCTGTGGAGCGCTTCGTTCATCGCGGCGATCCGCGAATCCGCCAAAGGGTAGAAATCCAGTCCGACTCGGCGATTTGCTATTATATTGGGAGACAAGAAACCGATATCGAGTCCGGCCGCCGGGACCTTTCCGGGGCGCCCGGGCCGCAGCCGGGTCGATTCAATATGTTCATCGTCCACTTCAGCAGAAGTGGTCGCATGTTGTTCTATTGAGGTTGGCGGATATGAGCTTACGCGTCGGCATAATCGGCTGTGGATACTGGGGGCCGAACCTGATTCGCAACTTCCATGCGATGGACGAAGTAGAGGTGTCCGCTGTGTGTGATGTCAATCCGAGACGGCTGACGCGGGTAAGCCGTCAGTATCCGGCGATTAGATTGGCGACCCGGTATTTCGACAAGATTGTCAAGTCCCCTGAGGTCGACTGCGTTGTCCTGGCGACCCCGGTTTCAACCCATCACGAAATCGGCATGAAGGCCCTTGGCGAAGGCAAGCACCTGTTCGTCGAAAAGCCCTTCACCGCGACCACGGCGCAAGCGGAGGACTTGATTAACCGGGCCGAGCAGAAGAATCTGCGCATCATGGTCGATCACACATTCCTGTACACCGGCGCTGTCCGGGTAATCAAGGACTTCATCGATTCGGGCCGGCTTGGCGACATTTACTACTTCGACTCAGTCAGGGTTAATTTGGGGCTCTTTCAGCACGACGTCAACGTCATCTGGGATCTGGCGCCGCACGACGTATCGATCATGGACTTTCTGCTGCCCAGCCCGCCGGAAGCTGTTGCGGCCACCGGAGTCGCCCATTTCGACCGAGAAATTGAGAATATCGCCTATCTTTCGGCCTGGCATCCGGGCAATTTGCTGGGGCATATACATGTCAATTGGCTGGCCCCCGTGAAGGTTCGGAAGACTCTGATCTCCGGGTCCCGCAAGATGATCATCTATGACGACACCGAGCCGTCGGAAAAAGTGAAGATCTACGACCGCGGTGTCGAGATGGTCGAGAGCAAGGACGAAATCTACGACATTCTGATTCAATACCGCACCGGTGATATGCTGGCGCCAAAGATCGATTTGACCGAGGCGCTGAGAAGCGTGGTCGAGGAGTTCTACTCGGCTGTCAATGAAGGACGCCCGCCCCTGACCGATGGCCACGCCGGTCTCCGGGTAGTCCGGGTCTTGCAGGCCGCCAATGAGTCTATGAGAAGGGGCGGGCGAGTCATCGAGTTGAGGTGAATGATGAGCGCACCTGACTACCGAAAACACGACACGGCCCTGGTCGCCTCCGACAAGATCGGCAAGGGAACCCGCATCTGGGCCTTCTGCAATGTGTTGGCGGGGGCGACCATAGGTTCGGACTGCAACCTCGGTGATCATTGCTTTGTCGAGAACGATGTGCGCATCGGAGACCGCGTCACCATCAAGAATGGTGTGTCCCTTTGGGACGGCATTACCATCGAGGACGACGTCTTCATCGGCCCTCACGCGGTCTTTACCAACGATGTCTACCCGCGAAGCAAGGCGCCTTTGGGAGAACCCGCCCGGACACTCATCAGGCAAGGCGCCACTATCGGAGCAAATGCGACCATCGTAGCGGGACGAACGATTGGGCGGTACGCCTTTGTCGGGGCGGGCGCGGTTGTCACCAGGGACATACCGGATTTCGCCCTCTGGTTCGGCAACCCAGCTCGACAAATCGGGTATGTATGCAAAGCCGGACGGCGCCTGGAATTCTCATCAGACCCAGACGGACGGCTGATCGCCACCGGCCAGACGGGGGAGAAGTACTTGTTCTTGGACAACCGGGTAATTGAGTTCCGGGAGTGACCGCTCAGTTATGCGTCCTCTCGTCTGCGTTCTCACTTACAACGAAGGCCCCAGGCTGGAAGCCCTGCTCAAACGATTCCCTGACGACCCTGAATACGGTCTCTTGTTTGTCGACGACGGCTCCACCGATGACTCGGGGCAGATCCCGGCGCGACGCGGTTACATGGTGGTTCATCACGAGTCCAATCGGGGCGTCGGGGCGGGAATTCGCACCTCAATCCACTTCGCCCGCGAGCACAACTACGATGTGATTGTCATCATGGCCGGGAACGGCAAGATGCAGCCTGGCGAGATACCGCGGCTGTTGCAGCCGATCCGTGACGGCAGGGCCGACTACGTGCAGGGATCGCGTTATCTTGAGGGCGGACGCTCTCCCAATCTGCCGCTGTTCCGGCGGGTGATGATTCGCTGGTTCACTCGCCTCGTAAGCCTTGCCATGAGATCCATGGCAACAGACATAACCTGCGGTTTCCGAGCCTACCGTCTGGCGATCCTCAATCATCCCGATATCGACATCGAGCAGAACTGGCTGGACCGATATGAGATGGAATACTATCTGCATTACAAAGCCCTGAAGCACCGAATCCCAATGGTTGAGGTGGCGGTCTCGATGGTCTATCCCGAAACCGGCCGCGACTACACCAAGATCCGTCCCTTTATCGGTTGGTGGTCGATGGTGAGACCGTGGATATTTCTGATCCTGGGTATTCGCAAATAGCCGACATCGGGGGCGGTCGCGACCATCTGGCGGCGTTTCCAGTTCAAACTTGACACTTCTCGCACTCGGCCGGTATCCTGCGCGAACAACAAGGGTATGCAATGGCCAAACGGATTATACTGGCAGTCCTGCTGCTGGCGGTTTTCGGCGCCGTCAGCTACATCAAGAGCGTTCGAGGTACCTCAGGCGATGAGAGCCGGTCGGCCGTTGGCCGCGACTCATCTGCTATCATGCAGGACGGTCGAGTGCGCATGGCGGGTTATCAGACCACGGTTGACTCCCTGCGCCGGATGATCGACGCTCAGGATTCGATATTCGCAGATTCCCTAAGGGCCAATCGACTGACCTGGGGCAGAACAGTTGATTCGCTCTTCGAGATACTGGATTCGCTTGATTGCCTGGTCGATGAATTCTACTTGGCCCAGGCCGCGGACAGCAGCAATAGTGGTGGCGTCGACTCGACAGTGGTCCCGGTCGACTCGACCGAATTGGCAGCCGCAGAGGCTCGTCGCGCCGAGATAGTCGAGCATTACCGCCGGTTATACCACGCGTTACCTGACGATTTGTCCGACTACGAGCGTCGCGTAGCCCTTTATGAGATCCGCCTGAAGACTGCCAGACACTTCGATATCTCTCTGGGCAGCCTTAAGGATATGCGTTCAGAGAGTGGCCTAAGCTATTAGACACAAAATAGATAAGGTGCGGCCTGATGACCGTCGGTTCCTCCCACGATTTCGCTGAAGTACTGGTCGACCGGCTCTTTCTGGAATCCTTCGCCAACGAGCATTCTGTCTTCTATGATGCTGAGCGCGGCGAGGGTCTGGCGCAGGCCCTTGACAAGTTCCGCAGCAAGCTGAAGTGGCATATTGACCACACCCTGTCTCGTCGCCAGCAGCAGGTCATACGTTTCTATCTGATGGGAAAGACCGAGCGGGAAATTGCGGCCATTCTCGGTATCACCCAGCAGGTCGTGAATATTTATAAGCACAGGGCTATCAACAAGTTAAAGAAGGCGATCGCAAGCTGAAGTGTATGTCAAAAGGATATCTAGTGGGAAAGCTCTTTGAGAAAGACACAATGTGTTGTGAATAGACACAGCAGATTCAGCACCCGAGGAGGTGATAATAGATTCGGGAATCGCGGCATCTCTTGATTCCTCACCGCCATTGCTATTGTTGAGGCATCCGGAAGAGACCATCGAGGGGGGAATTCGCAAAGGAGATGCATCATGCCAAAGAGAAGACGAAAAGAGAAGTTCGCCAAGATGGGCGAAAAGGATTGCTGGCACTCCTATAGTCTGCAGATGCTTTCGCCGTCCAAATTCAACCGCGTCGTAGGCAAGATTCTGCGCGGACGCTACGCGTTGATCACAGCCCGGATGCAGGAACGGCCTGAGCACGGTCTGCTGTAAATGGGTACCCGCTACCGCAAATAGAACCGGGGCCAGCAAATCCGAGCCCTGATCAAAGTTCAGGCGAATTACCTTGAGGCGGTTCCGTTGGGGCTAAGGAGCCGCTTCTTTTATTTCCCATCCCTTGGAGGCCGTGCCAGCAACCCCTGGCCCACCGGTATACCTCACCAGGCTTCGACGATATCACCGCAGGCTCTCCCTGATGCGTCTACCCGCACCCCCCGATCCAGATTTCCTACATTCCGGTCATAGGCCCCGGTTGGTTCTTGACTCGGTTTGTATATGCGGCTTTATTCGGGTCTGATTGCGCCGTCTGGCGCTCTATAGTCGCGAACCCGGCCCGTTGACGGCAGTATAATTGGGAAGTACGGAAAACCAAGGTCGCCGATGAGAATTGCTCTAAAACAAGCCCTGATCCTGCTGGTGATCTCCTCAGTGGCGGCCGTGGCGGTGAATCTGGTTTCACCCAACGCCATCGATTGGGTTGGCGATTATCCTGACATAGATCTGGATCGCGATACGCCGGTTGTGCCGCCCGAAGTGGATGAGGGCGACCCACCCTATATTCCATGGGGGGTAGCTCAGATGGATCACCAGGAGGGGGCGGTATTCGTGGATGCTCGCGAGCCGTGGGAGTTCAGGTGCGGTACCATACCGGGCGCGATCAATGTCCCCTTCGATGAACTGCCCGAGACCCGGGACTTGACCCCGTATTTTGATTCGGCGCTAGGAGGGATCGACAAGGATCACAGGATCGTGGTCTTCTGCTCTGGGGAAGAATGCGATGTCTCCGTGCATCTGGCCCGCAACCTTCAGAGTTTCGGCTATACCAACGTCGCGATCTTCTACGGCGGCTCCCGCGAGTGGAAGCGCTTCAGCGGCGAGATGGAAGTGAGGGATGAAGATTGCGGCGAGTAATTGACAATCACTGGCTGACTATGGCCTTCCGGCTGTTTGTCGGAGCCTCATTTGTCGTCGCTTCCTTCTACAAGATCGTAGAACCGGGCTTGTTCGCTCGCTCCATCTGGTACTACCATATGGTGCCTGGGGATTTGATTAACGCGATGGCCCTGCTATTGCCCTGGGTCGAGTTGATCGTCGGCCTGTGTCTCATCCTGGGTATCTATTTTCGCGGGGCAGTACTGCTGGTGAACCTGATGGTGATCATGTTCATGATTGCGCTGATATCAGCCGCAGCTCGCGGCATCGACATTGACTGCGGCTGTTTCAAGCCCGGCAAGGAATCGAGCCAGTCGGCGCTGAACACGCTGTGGTATGACCTGGTGCTGCTGGTGATGACTCTTCAGCTTTGGTTCACCCGCTCGCGGCGCTGGATGCTCAAGAGACACTAACCCGCCGGATTCGGTATGATGCGGGGAGTTATCAGGATCAACAGATCGGTGGTGGCCTTCTCGGTTGATTTGCTGGTGAACAGGATGCGGCCCAGAAGGGGGATTTGACCCAGAATCGGGACCTTGCTTTCGGTTACGATTTCATCCTCCTTAAGCAGCCCCCCCAACGCCACGGTTTCACCGTCATTTACCGTAACCCGAGTGCGGATTGATCGCGAGGCCGTAATCGGCTTGCGATTCTCGGCTGGACCGCTGTAACCGATGATGTCTTCCACCTCAGGGAATACATCCAGCGTAATGCGTCCGGGCTCGCTTACCCGCGGCGTGACCAGCAGTGATATGCCGACCTCCTGGTCCTGGAAAGTCAGAATGTCGGTAACCGCGGCGCCTTCAGTGAAGCGGTTAACCGTTGGAATGGGAATCACTGTCTGGACCGCGATTTTGGCCTGGTGGTTTTCGAGCGTCGTCAGGTGAGGATCCGAAATCAGCTTGCTGCGCCCGCTCTGATTGAGCATATCGAGAACCATGCTGACCTGGTCAACCGACAGCGTTCCCCAGGTCCAGTTGCCGCTGTTCGGATTGTATGACCCGGCGTAGAAGTCCAGCGCCTCTCCGCCTGCGCTCTCAGCACCGTCAGCGGACGACTCGTCGGCCGACGAGGATGCGCCCAGGTTGACGCCTGCCTGGTTCGGCCAATTGAAACCGAGTTTGGTTTGGTCATCAACTTTGCTTTCGATGATCTTAACCTCAATGGAGATCAATCGCTGGGCTGAATCCATAGCGTTGGCGAGTTCAGTCAACTCGTCAACCACCGATGGTAAGTCACTGATTAGTATCTGGTTTGGGGTAAACGACCCGTCGTTGTTGGGCCTGTCCAGTACCACGACAGAGCCCTTGGGTGTCACCCGCGGATCCAGCGCCGCCTTCACACTCCCGGCATCCTGGTATCTCAGAGTCACCAGGCGCGAAGAAGTCTCACCGGCGGCGTACATCTCCACCGGCTTAACTACTATCACGCTGCCCCGGACATAGTAATTGTAGCCGCTGGGGGAGAGGATAGCCTGAAGGGCAATGTCGATATCAACATCCTTGAGATTCAGGGTTACCAATCCACTAACTTCGCCCGAGACGACTATGTTCAAGCCGTTCTGCCGGGCGATCATCGACAGCACCGTCCCGATCGGCGCCTCCTCCAGATCAAGCGATATCAGTTTGCCGCTGTTGAGTGGGTTCGTGGGGGCAGGGATCGCTGCCACCAGAACCACGATCAGGACGAGAACCAATGATCGAACCATATCGCTACCCTTTACTAACTGTCAATTTCACAGTTTTGCCCTGATACTCAAGCGTAACCGTTGTCCGGTCGATCCCGACGACTTTCGCCCGATTAACCACATCGCCGGTCCTGACAGGACGAGAGTTGATGATTGCCATCGGCGCATCGGGGCTGTATACGATTCCCGACAGCTCAAAGGTGACGGTCTCCGGGGCCGCGGCCGGGGCCTTTCGCGGGCCGAGTCGAAACGGATCCTTGCCCCATGGTAACGCCTCAATCGAATCGAGATCAACGCTGAGCCGCGGTGATGACGCCCGGGTGGCGGTGGGGCCCGACGATTCCAGGTAGTCCTCTGCAGGAACCGGCAAGGCCGGTCTTTGGCGTTTGAGATCGAGATTGGCCAGGCCGTAGATGACTGCCGCCCCCAGCGCGAGATAGACGATCCTCTTCCTGGTTTTCTCGGTCATGAGCCCTCCTGTCCGCCGCCAAGCAGAGCCTTGAAACCCAGGCGCAGCCGAGCCATTCCGTCCTTCTCATCGCCGGTCGTAATCTCGCAGAGGTTGAGTCCGTGGCAGAAGTCAGCCTGCTCGACAAATCGGACATACTGACCGAAATCCACGTAGCCCCCCTCAAGATCCAACGTGACATTCATGAACTCGGGGGCTGATATGGCGGAACCGCTCTCATTCAGTTGCAGCAGTTCGGTCAGGGGAGGTGTGATCTCTACGACCGTTAGTTTCCTTTGTCCGGCCTCCAAGCTGAGCCTGCGGAAGAGTTGAAGAATGTCGCCCTTGGCGTAAAGCCGCGAATTCAGGCTCTCCCGAAATCGTTCGAGCCGCTTCTTTGTATCCAGGTATTGCGGCAGGTCAAGAATCGTTTGCTCGAAGTCAGCCAGTTGCTCCTCGGCCTCTTGCAGGCGCTGCTGGCTGGCGTTGGTTTGCTGGACCACCGGAATATATGCGAAGAAATGCCAGAGTAGGGCGGATGCCACAGCCCCGGCGATATAGAAGGCGGTCGTCCTGTTCACGACGCAATACCCTCCATTCCGAGATGGAACTTCATCGTGAAACCGTCTTCGCCGCGGCTCTTGGTGTGGCGCAGAATAGTTACACCGGCAAAGAACGGGGAGGCTCTAAGGTCGGCGACCAGCTCAGCCAAGATTATCTCCGGCGGGATGTCGGATGATCTCACGATGCCGGCTATGGAAAGAGTGTGTTCTGGTTCTGACGGAAGAAACTGCATTGACGTCAGTGTTACACTTTCGGGCACGACGCGAGACAGATTCTTGAGCGCCAGGTGGAATGAGGTGGGGACCTTGCGAGCCAACTCCAGGTATGCCTGGTCCGCCATGATCTGCCTCTTCAGGGCATGATAGGTTCTGTAGACTTCCGATCCCTTCAGGCGTGTCAATCGGCTCTCGGACTGGTCCGCCCGCGCCGCGACCAGGCGGTTGCGATACTCTGCGGCGCCCCAACCAGCGAGCATGACCAGCATAAGGAGAACCGCCCCCGTGCGAACCCACTGGCCGAGTTGCTTCTCCCGCAGTTGTCTGCGGTCCTTCTGCGGCAACAGGTTGACCCCCCGATAGGCGCTTCCGGCGGCTCCAACCAGGGGAATCATGCTCAGCCAGTCCTGGTGCCTGGTGTCGGTATCAATTGAAATCGGCAGTTTCTCGACGGGAAACGGTGCAAAGTTAAGGTTCGATCGCCCATCGAGGAGTCTACAGAGACCGACTACCGTTGGCCAATCGCCGCATAGGTGGACATTGCTCGACAGGTCCTTCCCGAACTGACCCAGGTAGTAGTCCTGCGATGTTTGGATTTCGCGGATTAGCGAATCGGCAAATGCTTCAAGGGTAGTGCCGTCCGTGAACTCGCCAATCGGGGAGGCGCCAATGGCATTGACCAGCGAGAATTCCAGCGCAGCGTCTCGGTAGAAAGAGATCCGGCAGGCATCATGGCTTAAGTCAACCAGGGTGCACGTCTGGTCGCCGGTCGAATCGTCCCGTAACTCCCGCAGAAGCAGGCCGGTAAGATCCGGGGCATGGCACACGTCGTGTACCTCGATGCCGGCCCTGCGAAACGGCTCGAGTTGTCCGGCGACAAAATCGGAAGTGGCGGCGTGCATCGCCAGCCGCAGGCGCGATGGACCGTCCTTGCGAACCAATTGACTGGTGAGGCGATAGCCGAGCTGGCAGCGCTCGGTCGGGAAAGGCAGTTGCTCGCGGGCCTCGAACTCGACTGCGTTTCGCAGGTCGCGGTCTTTCATGTGCGGCATCAGAAAGCTGCGGAAAGCCGTTTCACGCCCTCCCAGGACCAGCGAGACTCGTCGCGATCCCTGGCCCCATCGGCTGACCAGGAGCCGAACCTGATCGGCGACCCAGGATTGATGATCGGCCTCTGCCGCGAGTTCCTGTGGAACAGCGATCGACTTCGTCGCCAGGACCTTGCGCCGCCAACCGGTGCGCTTTACCGCCACCATCCGCAGCCGGCAGTCATCCCAGTCGAAGGCCAGGTGCGTGGTGAAGTCGATGCGCCGGGATGGGACCAGCCGCTTCTCCTTGAAATCGGTCCGGCGGGTGGGGCCAGGAGGCGACTCTTCTACGTTGGACCTTCGACCGAGACTCATAATCTTCGCAAACTGTGCCATGGAGCCCCTTCAAGATCAGAAAACCACTACAATGCTGTCGCCGCCGCCGTTAGATACTATCCGGCGAGCCGCCGGATCGTAACCGTAGGTTTGGTCCCAGGAGTCGTTCAGGTAGCTCGCCGCCGTGCCGTCGATGTAGGGCCCGTTCCATCCCCCGCGAATGACTGGATCGTAAGGAGCAATAGAGTCGGGTCGGCTGACCAGATCCTCCAGCCGGTCCGGAGGCTTTCCGACATCGCCTTCAAAGCCGCGGTCAATCAACTGGCCGCCGGCCACGACGTCTGGATTACCCACGATGGCGCGTCGCAACGACTGCATTTCCTGAAGCGTTGCGGTGCGCCGGGAACTATCCGCCATGTCCGCGAAGCGGGGTACCGCGACCGCAGCCACGATACCCAGGATGACGATGATTATGACAAGCTCAACGAGAGTGAAACCGGCGCTGCGTACAACCAGATTGTGATACCAATCTCTCATGCTGTCCGGTCGACTGCGCGCGAGCCGCTACCATTCATTCTCACCAACCACATTCGTGTTGAGCCAGATCTCGCCGGTGGCGGGTTTGTAGACCCAGCCGGGCCGACTCCCATTACGCAAAGTGCCTTTCGCCACGCCCGCGCCGACTTCCTGGATGCTGTCGGGAAATCGTGTGCAGTAGGGGTTCTCCGGAATGGATTGCTCCATCACAACGCCCGGCAAGCGCAGGCTGTCCGCAGCCGGCCAGGTGGCGGTGCCCGTCTTGACCGCTGAGTTGGCGTAGTAGATCGTGATCCCGCTGCGAAGACCGCCCAGCGCGGCCCGCGCGGCGGATTCCTTGGCCTCGGTCGACAGGCTCTGGTATTTCGGGATCGCCACCGCGGCCAGAATCCCGAGGATGACAATGATGATAACGAGTTCCACCAACGTAAAGCCGCGTTGATTTGTCAGGTGATTCATGACTCCTCCTGCAAAAGCAGATTTGCCGTAAATAGACTTCTCATATACACGTTGTCGGTCTTTTGGAACCCTGCCTTTAGCTGCCTACTGGCCCTTGAATACTTGTATCAGATTCCACATCGGTAGGAATATCGCCAGTGCCAGCAGGAGCACGAAAACGCCCATAATCAAGGTCAGAAGTGGCTCCAGGAGAGCCGTTAGCTGGCGCGAAGTGTGTCGGACTTCTTTGCCGTAATGATCGCCGAGCTCCTTGAGCAGTGTGTCCAGCGAGCCGGATTCCAGCCCAATCGACATCATGTGCAGCGCGAGATCAGGCATGTAAGTCTTTTTCATATCAAGGAGTTCAGCATCACGGCCGCTCTGCAGAAGGTCTCGAAGCTCGGACACCTCGGCCGCAATGGCGCTGTTCTTGATTGTCTGGATCAGAATATCGAGAGATCGAACCAGCGGTAGCCCGGAACGAAGCAGAGTGCGGAACATCAGGGCAAAACGCGCCACACTCCCCTTGACAATCAAGTCCCCGATGATCGGGATTCCGAGCATCCAGCGATCCATCACTGCCCGGGTGAGCGGGTAGAGGGCGGCCTTGCGGATTCCCAGGGTTCCTGCGACCAGGAGCCCAAGGCCGATAGGCCAGTATGACGAGAAAAGCTCGCTGGTCCCGATCAGCAGACGTGTAAAAATCGGCAGTTCCGCGTCGAAGGCCGAGTAGAAAGCCACGAACCTCGGCACAACAAAAGCCAGCAGAACGATGAAAGCAGCGACAATGGCGCAGATCACCATCACCGGGTACCGAATCCCAGCTTTGATCTGGCGCGTAAGCTCGAGTTCCTCGCGCAGTACCGTACCCAGTTGGTCCAGAACATCGTCGAGTTTTCCCGACTCTTCGCCCGCAGCGATGCTGACCGAGTATATCGGAGGAAATATCGACCTGTGTTCGGCGATTGCCCCCGAAAGAGTGTGTCCCGACTGTACACTCAGTCGGATGCGATTAATAGCCTGGTTGAACGGGTTGGTCCCGGACCCCACCCGAATGACTGACAGGGCCCTCAGCAGCGGGACACCGGCCCGGTAGAGCGTACGCAGCGTGTTGGTAAAGGCAATCAGCTCCTCGTACTGGCGGCTCCGGAAGAATCCCCACATGGACAGTCCGCTTCTCCTCGACGCGGCATTCACCCGGATAGGCGTCAGTTGCTGATCCCTCAGGAACTCGATCACCGCCTCTTCACTAGTGGCGGTTATGACGCCCTCGTGGGTCTGTCCATCGGAAGCCAGTCCCCGGTACTTATACTGTTCCGGCATTGACTGTCCTCTCGGGCTGGTCAGTCGCCCGGGTACTCTTATCCTCGGCGCTGACGGCTTGCTTGACCAGTTCATTAAGGTTGACGAGGCCGGTTTTAACCTTATCGAGACCCATCACTATCAATGGGCGATACCCACTGACCCGGGCCTGTCGATGGATCTGGCCGAGCGACGCATTAGCCATTATCATCTCGCTGAGGTTGCTGTCCACCTGAACCAGTTCATAGATGCCCGTCAGGCCTTTGAGACCGGTATTCTTACAATGGGGGCAGCCGCCGCCGCGACGGAAATCGATCGTGGCAACGTCGGTTTCGCTCAGCCCGGCCCGTTTCAGGACAATCGCCGCCGGATCATCGGGGCGAAGACATTCCGGGCAGTTCAGCCTGACCAGCCTCTGCGCCAGCACTCCCCTGAGGGCCGATGCCACCAGATACGGCTCGATTCCCATGTCGACCAGCCTGCTGATCGCCGAGGGAGCATCGTTAGTGTGCATTGTCGAAAAGACAAGGTGGCCGGTCAGAGCCGAACGGACGGCCATCCGGGCGGTCTCTGCATCACGAATCTCCCCAATCATGATGATGTCCGGGTTCTGTCGCAATATGGCCCGCAACGTCGTGGGGAAGGTCAGCCCGGCTTTCTCGTTGATCTGGATCTGGATTATCATCGGCAGGCTGTACTCGACCGGGTCCTCGACGGTGATGATGTTCTTCTCCACGGAGTTGATGCTTTGCAGGGTCGTGTACAGCGTCGAGGTCTTGCCGCTCGACGTCGGACCCGTGATCAGGACAAGCCCTTCCGGCTTGCGGATGATGTTCTGCCATCGCTGCTCCACGCATTCGCCGAAGCCCAGGTCCGAAAACGTCAGCTGCAGGCTCCGGCGATCAAGCACACGAATCACTATCTTCTCGCCGTGAATGGTGGGCAGCGTCGACACCCGTAGGTCTATGGGGTGCCCCTCTACGGTCATGCCGAATCGTCCATCCTGCGGCAACCGCTTTTCGGATACATCCAGGTCGGCGGCCACCTTGATCCGCGAGATCAGCTCCGCCTGCATCGACTTCGGGGGAGCCGCTTCTTCGCGCATGACGCCGTCGATTCGATACCTGATCCGCATGCGGCTTTCCTCAGGCTCGATATGGATGTCGGCGGCCCGGTCCTTCACGGCTTTCGACACTACTAGATTGACGAACTTGACAACCGGCGCTTGCACCTCCGCGGCCCTGGCTCCGGTTTCTTCGGCTTTGGCGTTATCGCCCTGTCCTCGCGCACTGAGAATCTGATTGAGTGAATCGGCCACCGAATAGTACTCGTCGATGGCGGATCGAATCTCGCTGGCTGACGCGACCGCCCGGTTGACATTCTTGCCGGTCAAGTACTTGATTTCGTCAATGGCGATCAGGTTGAGCGGATCGGCCATTGCAAGCGTCAGGGTGGCCCCGATATTGAAGATCGGAATCAGCGTGTACCGCCGGGCAATGTCGACGTTCACGGCCTGCACGACGCCGGGGTCGATGACCAGCGATTTGAGGGAGATCCGCGGTATCCCGAGGCGATCCGAGATCGCCTCAACCATCTGGTCTTCCGTGACCAGCCCGAGGTCGACCAGCGCCTCGCCCAGGCGTCTGCCGGTCGCCCGCTGATGCTCCAGCCCCTCATTCAACTGTCCGGGCGTTAAGAGGCCCTTCTCGACCAGCACATCGCCGATCTTCTTCTTCTGTTCCATTATTCCACCTGCTTCGGTGCGCTTCTACCGGTAGTATCGGTCATCCCGGTCCGGCCTGAAGCCCGGGGGCTTACAGCAATCGGCGCCTGTTGTTGTTGCCAGGGAGAGGGTTTCTTCCGGATACTTGGACCTTAGATTATGCATTCTGCGTCGGCACACATCGTCATTTGGCTGATCATCACATTGCTGCCCGCAACGGCCCTGTCGGCGAGCAGCCCATCGCCTGATGGCCCCACAGAGGCATCACGCAATCTGTCCCACTATCGCGGACTGGTTGTGGACAGCATCATAATCGACAACCGAGACATCTACGACACAAGCGATCCCGAGTTTGCGGGCCGAATCTTCGCGTGGGCCAATCGATTGCACTGGAAGACATCCGCAGATGTGATCCGGCGGGAAGTTCTTGTCGAAGAGTCCAAACCTTTCGATCCGAGGCTGGCCGAGGAAACAGCCCGCAATCTGCGTCAGCGTCTCAGTCTCTATGATGCCTGGATCGAAGTTGAAAAGACCGCCCAAGATAGTATCGTCGTGCGGGTAGTCACGATCGACGAATGGAGCCTGGCCGTCGTAATCAACTTCACCCAACTTGATGAGGGCAATCGCTGGCAGCTGGGCCTTCGCGAGCGGAACCTGATCGGCCGCGACCTTCAATTCGATTTCACGTATCACATCGACCCCGCGGAAGGAGACTATGTAAGCGCCGCCTATGCCGATGATCGCTTCTACGGCCAGCCGCTGCGGCTGGACATATCGTACAATGACAACCCGATGGCCAGAGTCCGTAGTCTGACCGTGGGGCGTCCGTTCTATGACCTCGCCCAGAGCCTGTGGTACAAGCTGCAAGTACTCACCGTCGACGGCCGTCGTGACATATACGACGACCGGCGCCTCATCGCCCAATCGGAGTACAATTCCGACGGCGCCGAGGCGGGAGTAGCCTGGCGGACCGGGTCCTATTCGAGGAAGCTAACCGTAGCATGTGACTACCGGTATACCTTCTCCAGGATCGACAATCCGCGAGTCGTGGGCTCGCAGCCCGGCGATTCCCTGCAGGTGCAGGCGGCTTTGCCCGAGGACTCCCTCTATCATCAGACTGAGGTCGGTCTGGAATACCGAGAAATGGAATTCATCAAGTTGCGACGCGTCGATGGCTTCGGCTACACCGAGGACTTCAACCTCGGTTTGGCGGCGATGGTGGCGATCGGGCGTGCCCTCAATGACGAGGAGAACCTGTACAATAGACTCACGTTGGGCGCTGAGCATACCGCCTTCTTCAATTCGACCCTGACTTCGATCGCTACGCAGGGGCAAATCTGGACTCGCCAGGGGAATACCCGCCGTTCGCTCCTGAGCGTCGGGGCTCGGATATACAACCGCAGTCTGCCGTACCTGACTCTGGCGCTGGCGGCCGGGTATACTCGCGATTACCGTTCCGAGGGCGTGAACTCACTAACGCTTGGAGGTAATCACATCAGGGGCTACCCCGATCAGTTTCGTACCGGCGACAGGCGTTTGACACTCAACGCCGAAGCGAGAGTATTCACTGGCTTGAGCCTTCTGACGGTTGAGGTGGGGGGAGCAGCCTTTGCTGATATGGGGCGCTTCTGGCGTCACGGCGATCCGAAAACAGGCAGTTTCTACGGATCGGGAGGAATCGGGCTGCGCTTCTCCTCCAAAAACGCATCACGTGCGGCGCTGGCGCGGATCGACCTATCATATTCAGCGACAAACGGTTGGTCGGTCGAGATTGCAAGCGGACAGTTCTTCGATGCTCTGATCGGATTTACTCCCTTGACAAGTTATTGACAGGCAGTACATTAAGATAAGGGTAAAGCCTGATCGGCGTTCTCTGAGGAGTGCGCTGACCGGCCGATATATATGGTGGCGGCCGGGTGTTCAATATGCGGCGCCCACCAATGAAATATGAAGCGCCCTGAGTACCAACCGATACCAATAGCATGATGTTACATCCGCGGTTCAGCCTGACCAAATGCGCGCTGATTGCCCTGACACTCCTGGTATGTGGCATGGGTCCGGACTCCTATGCTCGCTCCGGTATGCAACCCGACGCACTCAACGTCATCGCCGAGGAGTACGATCGCGGGCAAGTGTCGATGGACCAATGGGCTCTGCTGACGGTTCAGGCCATTCGCAGTCCCGACCGGCTGCCGGATCGGTATCGGTCTCTGACACTGGTAACAGGAGCCATCGACCGGCCACTTGATCCGACCATGGCTCTCAGGGAGGTTGCGCTGGCCTGGCCGGAGCTCTCAGCCTCCACCCAGCAGGCAATCAGCGCCCTGCTGGTGCGCCGAAGCACAGTCTATACACACCCTTCGCCCAGTGGCTTCTTCCTTCTGCATTATGACACTGCCGAAGACTCTGTCCACGCTGTTCCGGCTGAAGATACCGATTCCAGCGGCGTGCCGGATTTTGTCGAGAAGATAGCAGCCTATATGGATACGTCGCTGCAGCGGCATCAGGAGATGGGTTACCTGACGCCGCCCGCCGACAATGGCCATGGAGGCAGCGACGCGTACGACGTGTATTTTCAGAACATGACCAACTATGGCTACACTACCCCCGACGGCGGGGGACCGAACCCCTGGAACGATCGCGCCAGTTACATAGTCCTGCACAACAGTTTTCTGATCTTCCCGCCGAACGAGGATCCGGAGGGCGATCAGTATGGCGCCGCGAAGGTCACCGCTGCTCACGAGTTCCATCATGCTGTCCAGTGGTCCTACGACTACAGCGAAGCCGCCTGGTTCTCGGAGCTGGACGCTGTGTTTATGGAAGAAATGATCTTCGATGCCTCCAACGACTGCTACAATTACCTGGACAATTTCTTTCTCTATCCCGAAAAATCGCTCATGGAATCGGGTTATCATTCCTATGCCAGTTTCATTTTCGGCCTCTTTCTGGCCCAGGCCTTCGATACTACCTTGATGCGAGCCTGCTGGGAGGGCGCGCTATATGTCCCCGAAGTGTTCGATGTTCTATCCGACAGCCTGCTGTACAATCACGGCTGGACAATGGACTCGGCGGTTGCAGAGTTTGTCGTGTGGAACTATTTCACCGGGCTTCGCAATGACAACGCGCACCACGAGGAAGCGGCGGGATACCCTATGGTGACCATCGGGCGAACGCACTTCAACTACCCCGTTAACACCACGGCATCACCGTCGAATCCCGCCGGGTATGGTTCCTCCTATGTGGAGTTCTATCCAGGTGGGCAATTGGGCGACCTGATGATCATCTTCAACGGCTCAGATTCGCGCAACTGGGCGGCCAGATTGATCACCACTCACTCCGATTCGGTCCATCAAGTGCTATCGTTTTCTCCCACACCCGGGAGTCAGCTGGACACCCTTGTTGTTGAGGACTTCGCCGGTTATCAGCGCCTCACTCTTGTAGGCGTGAACATCGACGAATACAGCTCCAGCGCCCCCTTCAGCTACTCGGCCCGGATTATCCCGCCGCATGATGTCGAGTTTGAGGTCCTGACACCGGATCTGTCAGTGTACAGCGGAGGCAGCCGCATCTATGAGTGCTGGATCAGGAATCCTTCTCCGGTCAATGACGTCTATTGGCTCTATGCGTATGACAATCGGGGCTGGCTCCCGAGGGACAGTCAACTGGTGCCGCTCAGTGCGGGTCAGGATTCCGTACTGCATGTGGAACTCAATCCGCCGATTGGAACCCCCCTTGAAGATACGACCGCGATCAGCTTCGAGGTCGTCTCTAACGGCAACCCCGATGTTGTCCGAACCGGAGCTGCTCGCGCTGAGGTAGTCTTGTATCGAGGCGATGTTGATTTCAATGGGGCAATCGACATCAGCGATCTGGTCTACTTCGTGAACTACTCCTTTAATTCCGGCTCCGCACCGCAGCCGGTCCTCGGCGCCGCCGACCATGATTGCAGCGAGACTGTCGACATCGCTGACCTGGTGCATCTGGTCACCTGGATGTTCCAGAGTGGTCCGGCTTGTCCATGTAATCCATATTGATGAGACCGCGTTTTATCTCTGGTTTTTTGTTGACTTCGTTGTCTACCTCAGCCTAGGTTAGCTTCAACCGTATGATGGGCAACAAGGAAGTTGTCCGCGACGGCAACGAGGGGCAAATATGGATAATGGTTTCGAGCCGAAAATTCTGATTTGCGTAGAGTGCAATGAGGAGTTTGTCTTTACGGTTCAAGCACAGGAGTACTTTGCTGAACGTGGGTATACGGATGACCCGAAACGATGTAAAACCTGCCACACAGAGTACAAGAAGATGCAGCGCGAGCGGGACCGGAATGGTGCCTGCCAGTCGCGTCCATCGTCTTCACTGGGCTATAACGCGTCCTAGCCCGTTTGAGCATCTCACTTTTTCGTCCGACTGCTTCCAAATGTCGGTCTTGATCAGGCTCCTGCCTGGAGCTACCTGGTGAGGACCATCTTGCGGGTCGATTCACTGTCGCCGGCCTGCAGGCGATAGAAGTATACTCCGGAGGCCACCCGCTCGCCCTGGGAATCGAGACCGTCCCACTCGGCCGATGTGACCCCGGACCCCATGACGTCATCTACCAGCACAGTGACTCTGCGCCCTCGAATGTCGAATACCTCAAGTCTGATATGTGCGGCATCCGGCAGCTGGAAGGATATTGTCGTCCTCGGGTTGAAGGGGTTTGGATAGTTCTGGCCCAGAGCGGGCGAGGATGGAACCGGCACACCGTCATCATCATCGTCACTATCGGAGCTGCCCGACAGGCCCACCATCAGATCGGCCGTAATGACGCCGGCGACCTCGGATATGCCACTGACCGATACTGACGTCGGACCATCGAGGTAGGACTCCGAACCGGGGACGGTGAGCAGGCTGAACTCGGTGTGGTTGCCGGGGCCGGGGAAGGGATCATTGGCCTCACCGGCATCGAGCTTCTTCTCGAGGCTGAAGTAACCGTCAGCCTGCTCCAGGGCCACGAGGGGATGGGCCTGCGCGTTCATTCCAGGATAGTACTCGCGCGTGTTGCCGGAACGGGACTCATCGATGTGCCATATCAGAAGACCGTGTCCGGGCAGATAGGCGTCGTAGCCGACCTTCTGGCGATTCTCCAGCAGGAAATACTCGCTGCTTGCGGATCCGGAGTTCCAGAGGCGCCAGGCAATCGCCGAATCCTCGACAGGAGGAATCTGCTGCCTGAGCACGTTGGTTGTGGGATTGACCGGGTCAATCACTCCCAGTTGTTTTTTGCACCAGGCCGACAGGTGCGCCGGACTGCTGCCTCGACCGGACGGGCCGAGCCAGGTCCCATAACCCATCAGGCACCAGCGACCCACACCGTAGGAGGAGTAGTCGGTATCGTAGAGATCAGGCAGACCGAAGCCGTGCCCCAACTCGTGGCAGCACACGCCGATGGTCATATCACCGGGTCGGGTCCAGTACTCTGGCTGGATCGTGAAAGTCGAGATGGCGACACCGTCCTTGTACCGAGGCGCAATCTGCCACTCGTGCGACCAGATGTCGTCGTCGGAGCCGCTGAATTCTGCTCCGGTCCCCGCGTGAATCACCATCAGTACGTCAACATATCCGTCACCGTCGTTATCATACATACTGAAGTCAACCTGGTCATCGACGGCGTCAACCAGGTCCTCGACAAGTTTCTGCGAGTTGCGCGGGTAGCTGCCGGTCCCGTTTCTGGCGTTGACATAGTACTCGTAGGTCTGGGGCGCGGTCTGCCAGCCGACCGAGGACGGCAGATCGACTGTCACGATATCGATTTGCGCGTAGCTCACCTCACGATAGTAGTCGCGCACTGTCCGGCCGTTATCGCCGAATATCAGGCTGTCGAAGAACTCGGCCTGAACCCGCATCGGCTGATCGCTGAACTCCACCAGGAGCGCGAGGGCTCTGAACTCGCTGTCCGACGGCGCTGTCGGAGTACGCCCAGGCGCCGAATACAGTGCTTTGTACGAATTGCCCTGCCCGGAGTTGATACCCTTGGCACGCATCCCGGCCAGGTTGGAAAGAAAATGCGGCTCAGGCGTTTGCCCTTGCTTGATTCTCGATATCAAATCGGGATGAGGTGGTGCGGTCACGGCTGACTCGTGAGCCGTTAGAGCGCCGATGAGCAGAATGAACGTGTATTTGATCAGGTTTCTCATGCTTACTCCCGGCCAATCCGTGACCGTTTCACTGGGCTGTCCTGCAACCTCGATGCCGCCCGGCCTGATGTGTAAGTGTCTGTGGGATAGTGGGCTACCGACACCGATGCCGGCCAGCCAGGGGAGAGGTATGGGTGACTCCCGGGCTGTGTGGGCCAATCCCTACTGGGTGACCGCTTTGCATTCCGCGCACAAGTAAGACGGGGAGCGCCTCATCGGCACTCCCCGGGGCTGGGACAATGTCTCGGAAAGGAGGGTGATTAGATGCCGAAGCCGGTCGACATGGCCAGATTTAATCCTCTGGCGGAGTTCGGGACCAGAGTTGTTCCTGTCTCGACGGCCAGATCAAGGTGGAACCTGCCGAGCTGCAGGCCGCCGCCCAAAGCCATGTGTGTTCCGCGGCTGCCCCCGGTGGCGAACCCGGCTCGCAAGGGCAGTGCGGACAGGCCGAGCCACTCGATCCCGGCGCACAACCGAGGCTTGGACGAAGCGCCGGCATCCTCGCGGAAGCCTTGCTGCCAGTCAACCGCCCAGAGCAGCTTGCCGGAAGTGTTGGCAAGGCCCAGAGTCATGACCGTCGGCAGACTGGTCGAGAAGCCATCGATCGCCCTGGTGTAATCCTCACTTACCACATAGTCGTCCTGCAGGATATCGCTGGCGCCCTCGTCGAAGTCGAACACATATCCGTGCTCCTCCGGACTGCCGCTCCAGGAGATACTCGAGAAGAGATTACGGAAACTGAGTCCCGCCGTGTATGATTCGTCCAGTTTGACGCTGGCCCCTAGGTCGAGACCATAGCCGGAGCCTCCGGTAGCAGTGCGTGCAACCATCCGACCGGCTCCAGTGAAACCGGTGGTCAGGGTAGTAACTCCGCCGGTTAGCTCGGTCACTTCCTCGACGGCCAGGCCAGTCAAATGCTTGGCCGTGACGCCCACCGCCACCTGGCGCGACCCGAGACGGTAGATTTCTCGACCGTAGCTGAGGCTTGTCTGTACGTAGCTGATCGCATCGGAATAGGAGCCGTCGAGAGAGACGGTCTCACCCAGATGATTGCCATTGAGGACCAGATCCAGAATGTCCTTACTCAGGTTGACATTGGCGCTGCCGACGCCCGTTACCGAAAAGGCCCACGAACCCAGCGCCAGAGACATGGCTGCCGCTTCCACGTCGGCCGTAACACGCAGACCGTCGCCTGGAATCTTACCCATGATGTCCGCCTTGTCGGACTCGGTCAGAACAGCGCCGGTGTAGTTGTTGTAATCGCCCAGGGAGAGTGCGTTGTTGTTGATATTGACACCAAGGCCAAGCAGTTCCAGGCTATTGCTGCTGTAGCCGCTCAGGCCCAGGTTTGCCGGGTTGTAGCGAGCTGCATCAACCCCCTTGGCCAGACCCAGATAGGCGCCGCCCATTGCCATGCTGCGCGCTGAGCTCTGCCCGCCTGCTGTTGCCAGGCTGGTCGCCAGGGCCAGTATAATCAGGACTATCAGACCTGTGGGAACGAATCTACCGCCGCGGGATCGTATCTGTCTATTGGTAAGTCTCATTACCTGCCTCCTTAAAACTCGCCGTCGAATGTGTATTCAACATTCATCTGGCCGTTGATCGTGATGTAGTCGCTCTCCGTCAGCTTGACACCGGTACTGTCAGAGGAAGTGAGGATCAGCTTCGTTCGAACATAGAGAGTGTCGGTCTTGAGAACCTGGAGATCGTCATTGGTCAAAGAGATAGTGCCCTGGCTCACAACCGGTTCATCCACAATCCCTGTCCCGGTGGCCAGCGAGACCGGGGCCGGATCAATCTGCAGCGTTTCCAATTGAACTACCTTGTGGACAGCGGTGGCCAGGTCATCAAGGAACAGCGAGGCCGAGTCCCCGGACAGGAGCAACAGGGCCGACGCACCGAGGGGCAGGTGACTGGTGATCGAATAGTCGAACCTTGCGGACATCACATGATCGGTTATGGCCTCGATGTCATCCTGGTCAATCTCTTCCTTGCTCAAGTCGATGTCGTTGACCTCGGCGCTGTCGATCTTGAGATCGAGCGGAGCATAGATCTTGACTCGCGCCGCAACGAAGTCATCGCGGGTGATCGTGCCCTGGTAGGCGCCGTCCCCGAAGCTGATGGCGCCGGTCACATCGATAGCGTCCGGCAGGGGATTCAGGAAGTCAGCCACATCCGGATAGCTCAGGGATGTGCGGCTGGCTTCACTCGCACCCCGGGCCTCAATGTCGCCGGTCAGGTTCAGGACCTGGCCATTGCTGCCGGTGAGAGTGATGTCCAGCGAACCGGGCAGGTCGACAGCGTTGTCGATTTCAAGCGTCAATACGGCGCTGTTCAATCCTACATCGCTGAACCCCTGTGGCACCTCGATCTCTTCGTGGACACCGTCGAACGACGCTTCGCTGCTGGCGAATGTGCCGACGACCCGGTCGAAGGACAGATCGGTTAGGCTGGCCTGAACTCTAAAGGCATCGTTCTGGGTGACCTGGACCTTATCACCATTCGAGCCGGGTACATGCGCCGTCACATCGATATTTACCGTGCCGCTGCTGGGGACCAGCTCGTATGCCGAGAGATCGGAGAGAACCGTAACTGAGTCGCCGCCGTACAACAGCGTATCGAGGTACCAGTAGGACGCGCCTCCATACTTGAGTTCCGGAATTCCGATTTGCAACAGTGCGGCCAGGTTGGTACCGTTTACAACTGTCAGGCTGAGATTACCCGCCGAAAGCCCCGCCGTATCGATACTCTCGCCGGTTTCCAAATCGAGTCCAACCTGCTGTGAGAATGTCAGGGCAGCCATTTGCGGAACCTCGGCGATTGCGGAAGAGACTTCGAGATTGTCCTCGAAGGCGAGTTCGGTGCTGATGTACCGGTCGGCCGTATTGCCGACTGTTCCGCCCGGAGTGTGACAGTCGGCGCGCACTTCGAGTTGATTGGACAGGGTGTATCCCGCCAGGTCGAGCGAAAGGGTATCGGCTGTCCCGCCGGCGGCAATTGCCGAGGGGAAGCTACCGCCGGTGATCAGCGTCCCTGAGCCGCCGGAGACATCGTAGATTGAGACGTCGCACTGATTCAGAGCTATACCCAGGTCATTCGTGATTATCACTAAGGCGGTTCCGGTCGCAATAGTTGCCGTTGTGAAGTTCGAGATTTCGTCCAGCGCGTTGGTTACTTCGAAGCTTGTGTCCGGAACCAGCCCGGTCGAAAAGAACGGCGACAGCCCCGTCACGTCCTGGAAGGAGACGGTATCCGGGTCCACGGATGGTGGATCGATACTCACTGCACCGAGACTGTCGGCTACCGAGTAGCTGAGGTCCGAAGTCTTCAGATTGTCCTCGCCCAGCGAGACCGTATCCAGTTCCTGCGTGACCGAATAGGCGATGTTCCCCTCGGCGTCCATTGAAATCTCGTCCTGGTCGATCTTGTTAATGATCTCGTCCATGTTGTATGTCCGGTTGATAACCGGAATGGTCAGATTGGTGGTCCACGTCGGTGCTTGCGGCTCGCTAATCGAACACTGAGAGATGGTCAGCACAATGACCACCACCGCCACCGCCAGCAGGAGGCGCGACCCAATCTTGAGCAGGCTGCCGGAGAAACTGCTACCGGCTGCCTTGTCCTTCTGTCTTCTGTTCCTCTTCTT
Source organism: uncultured Ignavibacteriales bacterium (assembly GCA_964526835.1). GTDB lineage: Bacteria > Zixibacteria > MSB-5A5 > GN15 > FEB-12 > DAOSXA01. The sequence goes on along the minus strand of CAZGMK010000001.1, from coordinate 176,479 downwards.
CATGCATCCCCCTTGTGGTTGCAGGTTCAGGGCTCTGTTTCAAGTGGGCATGCCGCAATAGCTATGCCGTCGCGCCGGGCGCGCTCAATATCAAGGGAGGCAAAGCGATAGGGATCCGCCGAAAAGGTCCGATGGGGCCCGGTCCGCGGCCCGCGGCCGTACCTGTGGCGAACTCCCCATATTGCGCCGAACTCCAAAACCGGCTATATTATGAGGAAAACTGGAGGGTATCCCCGTGGGGATGGCCAAATACGATCGTCTGCTTTACATTCTCAACCTTCTGCGCGCCCGGCGCAACCTCAATGCCGCCGCCCTGGCCGAGGAGTGCGGAGTGACCGAGCGCTCGATCTATCGCGATATTGTCGCCCTCTCCGAAGCCAATATCCCGATCTATTACGACAACGGCTACAAGCTGGCCTCGGACAACTTCCTTCCACCACTGAACTTCGACTATGACGAGTACACTGCTCTCAAACTGACCCTGGAATCATCGCCCCTGGCTCAGTCCGGCCGATACAGCGAGCCGCTGAAACGCCTACGCTCCAAGCTGGAGGCTATGGTTTCCGAAAGTGTTCGCAACAGGCGTCGATTCACACGGCAGACGACCCACATGCACATCGTTACTACTCATGAGGAGCGGCAATGCGCCCGATTTCACGAGACTATAGAACAGGCTGCTGAGAAGTGCCGCTGCCTAAAGCTTCGATATGCAGGCATTAAATCGGGGGAGACCGAGCGTATTGTTGAACCGTACTTCATCGTATTTCGTGGACGAGCCTTCTACTTCGTGGCTTGGTGCCGCCTTCGTCAGGACATGCGTACTTTTCGTCTGGACAGAGTAGTCGAACTGCACTTGCTGCCGGATAGCTTCGCCCGCCGTGATGGTGTCGATCCCATGACCTACTTCGAGGGCAGCTGGGAAGTATATGGCGGCGAGCCGGTGCTCGTGAGGGCGCGTCTCACCGGAGGCGCCGCCAGGGTCGTCCGAACAGGATGCCACCATCCTGACGAAGAGATAGAGGCGATTGACGAGGACACCGTGAATTATACCGTGACAGTCCGGGGCACCGAGGAGATTATGCGGTGGCTGCTCGGATTCGGAACCGATGCCCTGGTCCTCGAACCGAATAGTCTGCGCGAGAGACTGGCCGCAATCGGCACTTATCTGGCCGGAGCATACGCTGACACCCTGCCGAATGGCACCTCAGAAAACGATTGACCGCCCCGATCCAGGCGACTTAATTGGCCACGGTGACCCCATGAAGATCCGTGACACTGCCATCGCAGGAATGATCGCGGCGGCGTACGTCGTGCTCAGCCTGGCCTTCGCTCCAATATCATTCGCCGTCTACCAGGTTCGCATCGCCGAGGCGCTGACTATCTTGCCGTTCATAACTCGAGCAGCGATACCGGGCCTTTATGTCGGCTGCCTGTTGGCCAACATCATCGGGGGCATGGGCTGGATCGATATAGTCATCGGTCCGCTGATTACTCTAGCCGCCGCTTTCCTGACGAGGGGAACCTACCACCTTACCCGGTGGCCGGGCCAGGCCGCCATGGCCTCGATACCGGTTGTGCTGATGTTGGTCAGCGGCGTTTACCTTCTCACCGGACTCCAGTTCCGCCTGACCGTGTATCTAGGGCTGCTGATTTGGCTGGCAGCGGCTACCTTTGTCGTCCTGATTGAGCGCCGCTCGGCTGCCGGCAGGACCTCACCTGACGGGCAACTGGCCTGGATAATGCGACCAACTAATCTGGCCGCGGGGGTAGTAGCGGTCTGGCTGCTGATAGAGACCAGCAATGTGCACTTCCTGATCGCCGGGTCGGCCCTGACACTAGGAGCCCTGGCCGCGCTGATGCTTTTCTCGCGTATATGGTTCATAGGCCTGAACCCGAATCTGCTTCTGGCTCCGTTGCCACCCGTTCTGCTGAACGCACTCGGAGTCTCCATATATCTGGCCCCGATCATCGGAGTGAGTTACTGGTTCAGCGTTCAGATGGTCGGAGTGGGGCAATTGATCGCCTGTTATGTCATAGGCTTGCCGCTGTTGATCCTCCTGCAGAAACGACGTTTGCTGGCTGATTGAGGCGGCAGGTAGAGCAAGGCGGAAGCAGCCGGCCAGGGCCAATAATGCTGTAGCGCTGGCCTGATTGTGAGGATACCAAAGGAAGGGGAGAAGGGGAGACTGTGCCAGGGAGCAATGTTGATTTTTTCCGTTCGCGCAGCGATTTGACTTGACAAGGAGAGCGGTAATGGATTGATTGCCCGCGAAGAAGAAAGACACGGGATTGTGAAAAAAATCACAATATTCAGAAAGTTCCTCAATGCCCACGTCGGTTCTATCGCTAGGGGATTTACAGAGGCTTCTGGATAGCCTCTCGGAGCGCGGCTATGAGGTGGTCGGCCCGGTAATCCGCGATTCCGCAATCGTCTACGAGCCGATCCAGTCGACAGCAGATCTTCCGGTCGGCTACCGGGAGTCGCAGGGTGGCGGCCGCTATCGCCTGGCCACCGCATCGACGAATTCGCTGTTTGCCTATACCCTGGGTCCTCAATCATGGAAGAGATTTCTGCTTCCGCCGGAGCACCAGTTTCTCCTGGCCGACCGAAGCGACTCCGGCTTCACGACGTCAACGCCCGCTGCCGATCCTCCAAAGCGTGCCTTCCTGGGTGTTCGCGCATGTGAATTGGCGGCCCTGGCTATTCTGGACAAAGTCTTTATGGGCGGACCATACGTCGATAACTCCTATAGCCGGCGGCGTGAACAGGTCTTCATTATTGCAGTAAACTGCACCCGTGCGGGGGACACTTGCTTCTGCGCCTCAATGCATACCGGTCCCCGAGCCAAGAATATGTTTGACCTTGCCATCACCGAGATTACCGATGGGGATCAACCAACCTTGCTTATCGAGTCTGGGTCCAAGAGGGGTGAGGTAATGCTCGGTGATCTCGATCCGCCCGTCGCATCGGACGAGCAGTTATTGGCTGCGGAGGAAGCCATCGCCGGGGCTGAGTCGTCCATGGGACGCCGGTTGGAAACCGATCGACTACCTGAGCTTCTCGTTCAGCTTATCGACGACCGACACTGGGATGAGATCGCGAAAAGGTGCCTCAGTTGCGGCAATTGCACCATGGTTTGTCCCACCTGTTTCTGCAGCACTACCGAAGACTCGACCGACCTGAGCGGGCGGACAGCAACCCGGCTATCCAGACTGGATTCTTGTCACACCACCGATTTCTCGTACATCCACGGTGGAAGCGTCCGGACCTCGGTCATGTCACGCTATCGACAGTGGATGATGCATAAACTGGCGTATTGGCCGGAGCAATTCGACACCTTCGGCTGTGTCGGATGCGGACGCTGTATCACGTGGTGCCCGGTGGGTATCGATATCACGGAAGAGGCAGCGAGTTTCCGAACCAAAGTATCGAGGTAACTTACATGGAAGATCTTGGCCGGATTCTGAGTGAGCATCCCTTTCTCAAGGGCATGACCGACCAGCAACTGGCGCTTCTAACCGGGTGCGCGTCCAATGTAGTGTTCCAACCGGGTGACTTCATCATCCGCGAAGGCCAGCCGGCGGACAGGTTCTACTTCATTCGCCACGGTTTGGTGCAAGTGGAGACACACGTGCCCAACAAAGGTCCGTTGGTAATTCGGACCAGACATGAGGGGGAGGTCCTGGGTTGGTCGTGGCTGGTCCCGCCTTACCGCTGGCACTTCGATGCCCGGGTCCGTGAACAAACCCGCGCCATCGCTATGGATGGCAAGTGCCTCCGTGAGAAGTGCGAAACAGATCATGACCTCGGCTATGAAATCATGAAGCGGTTTTCCGTGATTATCGCCGAGCGTCTTGAAGCCACTAGACTGCAATTGATGGACATCTATGGCAACACGGCAACCCGCTGAGCCGATGACCTCCGGCGCCGGCGATGGTGCGATGAAATCGCATCCTTGCAGGATCAGGCGGGTCATCAAGGAGACGCACGATACCTTCTCGTGCGAACTGGATCCGCCAAAGGGACCGCATCCCTGGTCCTTTGCGCCCGGACAGTTCAATATGCTCTATGTGTACGGGGTAGGAGAAGTGCCGATCTCCATCAGCGGCAATCCCGGCCGCCCCGGGGTGCTTGTACACACGACGCGAGAAGTAGGTGAGGTAACCAGCGCCATGCGCCGCCTGAAAGCGGGCCAGGCGCTCGGGGTCAGGGGCCCCTACGGCCGGCCCTGGCCGGTCGACGAGGCCAATGGACGGGATTTGCTCATGATCACTGGTGGGATCGGTCTTGCTCCTCTGCGGCCTGTCCTTTACCACGCTCTGGCCCACCGCGACCGATACGGTAAGGTAGTCTTGCTGTACGGCGCTCGAACACCCGAAGACATCCTCTACTGGCGAGAACTCGAGAAATGGCGTTCCCGGTTCGACCTCGAAATTCACCTGACCGTCGATCGTGCAACCGGCGCCTGGCGCGGGAATGTCGGTGTGGTCACCCAGTTGATTCCCCGTTCGCCGTTTGATCCTCTGAACTGCCTGGCGATGATCTGCGGGCCGGAGATAATGCTGCGATTCACCGCCCTGGAGCTGGAGAAGCGTGGCGTGAACGGCTCTGATGTATATGTCTCCATGGAGCGAAACATGAAGTGTGGAATCGGCCTTTGCGGCCATTGCCAGTTGGGCGGATCGTTCGTGTGCAAGGACGGACCGGTGTTCCGTTATGACCAGATCGGCCCATTGCTGATGCAGCACGAGGTGTGATATGGCGGCCGCGAAGAAACCGAAGTTGGCCGTCTGGAAGTTCGCTTCGTGTGATGGTTGCCAGTTGTCTCTTCTCGACTGCGAAGACGAGTTGCTGGCGGTGACTGAAGCCATCCAGATCGCGAATTTCCCCGAAGCCAGCCGGACTGTAGTCAGGGGTCCCTATGACTTGTCATTGGTCGAGGGTTCCATCACGACACAGCACGATGCTGAGCGAATACACAAGATCCGTCGTATGTCCAAACGCCTGGTTGTGATTGGGGCCTGCGCGACCGCCGGCGGTATACAGGCGCTCCGCAACTTCGCCGACGTTGACAAGTACAAGTCCATAGTCTACCCTCACCCGGAGTACATGGAGAGTCTGGGGAAGTCGACGCCGATCGCCGATCATGTCTTCGTCGATTTTGAACTGCGCGGTTGCCCCATCAACAAGTACCAGTTGATCGAAGTAGTCAGTGCCCTCCTGAACGGTCGAAGGCCCAACATACCGCGTTACAGCCTTTGCATGGAGTGCAAATTGAGGGGAAACGTCTGCGTCATGGTTGCCTCCGGTATTCCGTGCCTCGGCCCGGTAACTCAGGCCGGCTGCGGTGCGATCTGTCCCTCATACTCAAGGGGCTGTTACGGCTGCTTCGGCCCGGCCGCGACTACTAACACCGGCTCGCTGGCCCGATGGTTCGAAAAGGAGGGCATGACTCGGGACGAGCTGATTCGAATGTTCCGCAGCTTCAACGCCGCCGCCGAACCCTTCCGGAAACAGAGTGAATCGTATGAGCAATAGAACAATCAAGGTGGACTACCTGGCCCGAGTTGAAGGGGAGGGTGGTCTGTTCGTCCGGGTCAAGGGTGACAAGGTCACCGAAGTTCGTTTCAATATATTCGAACCACCGCGCTACTTCGAGGCGTTCCTGCAGGGACGGCATTTCCTCGAGGCGCCCGATATTACCGCCCGCATCTGCGGCATATGCCCGGTGGCGTATCAGATGTCGTCCGCTCATGCCATGGAACAGGCATGCGGAGTTACAGTCGAGGGACCGCTGCGAGATCTTCGCAGGCTCATCTACTGCGGCGAGTGGATCGAATCGCATGCCCTTCACATTTACATGCTTCATGCGCCGGATTTCCTGGGTTACGAAGACGCCATCGAGATGGCGAAAGATCATCCTGACATCGTCCAGCGCGGCCTGAAGCTCAAGAAGATCGGCAACGATCTGATGATCGCGCTCGGCGGCCGGGAGATTCACCCTGTCAACCCCCGCGTGGGTGGGTTCTATCGTGCACCATCGAAGAAGGAATTGATCAAGTTCACGGAACCGCTCGAATGGGCGCTTCAGGCAGCGCTTGAGACGGTCCGCTGGACTTCGGGATTCTCCTTTCCTTCGCTTGAGCGTGATTATGAATGCGTCTCGCTTCGTCACGATCATGAGTACCCACTGTGTGAAGGCCGCGTAGTCTCCAACAAGGGGATCGACATCCCTATCGATGATTTCCTCAAGGCTTTCGTTGAGGAACACGTAGCACACTCGACTTCTCTACAGGCATACGTGAAGGATCGTGGCGATTACCTGGCGGGGCCGATGGCGCGGTACAACAATAACTTCGACAGACTTCCGGCCGTCGCTCAGGAAGCTGCCCGGGAGGCCGGTCTTGATGAAGTGTGCCTTAACCCGTTCAAGAGTATCATGGTTCGGAGTGTAGAGACAGTGTTCGCCTGCGCCGAAGCCCTCCGCTTAGTTGAGGCCTACTCCGAGCCGGAGCGTCCGTTCGAAGAGTGCAGACCACGGAACGCGGTCGGCTCAGGCTGCACCGAGGCCCCCCGCGGCCTGCTTTATCATCGCTATCAAATTGACGATCGCGGGCGCATCAGAACCGCTCGCATCATCCCTCCGACATCGCAGAACCAGAAGGCCGTTGAAGCCGACCTGCGTCAGTTCGTCCAACAGAATCTCCACCTGACAAAGGAGAAGCTGACCTGGCAGTGTGAGCAAGTGGTCCGGAACTATGACCCGTGTATTTCCTGCTCCTGTCACTTTCTCAACCTGAGGATTGAACGGGAATAGGGGCCCCATGAGGTCCGCTCAGACAACGACGCAAGTGATCGGCCTTGGCAACGCCCTGCGCGGCGACGACGGCATTGGGCTTGAGGTCGCCCGGGCAATTGCCAGACGATCAAGAGCCACTCACGTAGTCGCGGGAGTGCCGGACGGCTTTGCACTTCTTGAGCTCTGGGATGGTGTGCCCCTGTGTTTCGTGGTCGACTGCGCGGTGTCAGGGCGGAGACCCGGCACCCTACACGTATTTGATGGTCTCAAAGACCATATTCCTGATCGCTTTTTCAGTAGCTACTCCACCCATGCGATTCCAATGCAGCGGGCCATCGAACTGGGATGGATACTCGGGCGCCTGCCGCGCGAATTGCACATCTACGGTATCGAGGGAGGAAACTTCGAAGCTGGGTCGGAGATCGCCGAGCCGGTTCGGGGGGCCGGCCGTTTGATAGTCCAGCGCATTCTCGTTGAGATCCAGAACCGCAGGTTGAATCGATCTTGGCCGAGGACGCAGCGGAACAACTTCGAGAACCGGCCGTGACCGATCGCTGAATCGCAGAGCCCGACTCGCCGCAGTTCATTAGGGGACACCGACGATCGTCGTCCTCGTCGCCGGTTTTCCTCCAACCCCGCTGCAAAGGCCGACGTCTGCCGCTTCCTTAAAGGGAGAACGTCCGTGGTCCGCCCAAAAACAAAACAGATCCCGCAGCCCAACCGCGAAAAACGGCGAAACGAACCCAATTCGGGGTATCGCGTTGGTACGCTGTGAGTTATGCGGCGTTGCAGCCTGTTACCGGGCCGGAGTAATCAAAATGGAATAAGAGAGTCAAATTGTCGAAAATATCTATTGACTTTGCAGCCGATACCGATAACTTAGACATCGACATTAACGCTCCTGGTGAAGTTTTAGAGACGGAATCTACCATTAAGTTGAATCCCCAAGAAACTGAATCCGGTGAGACTCGCGCCACGAGGCGCAAACAACCCAAGTTGGTCCGGTCGATAACCGCAAATGCGAAGACAGGCGCGGGCCAGCGAATCTGAAAGGTAGATTTTGAATATCTACGTAGGCAACCTGTCGTTTGACACGACAGAAGACGATCTGCGCGAAGCTTTCGGCCGGTTCGGCGAGGTTTCGAGCGCCCGCATCATTTCCGATCAGTACTCCGGCAAGTCCCGTGGGTTCGGGTTCGTGGAGATGGGTTCTCAGGATGAGGGCCAGGCCGCTATCGAGGCCATGAACGAAAAGGAGCTGCAGGGCCGCACAATTACGGTCAACGAAGCCCGTCCGCGCACCGAGAACCGTGGCGGCGGCGGCGGTGGCGGTCGTGGTGGTCGCGGCGGCGGCAACCGTGGCGGCGGCGGCGGTCGTAATCGCTGGTAGACAGAACCAATAGAACATAAGATCGTGTCAGGGCAGGAGCTTCGCGCTCCTGCTTTTCTATTTGGGCCTCGTCGCAGCGGATGACAACCGTGCAGCGAGGACCGGCGTCAATCGACCTCCTCAGCCCGCGGACTTATCATTGTCCAGAACGAACTCGATCCTGTACGTGACCCAGCAGGCAACCGGGTGCTCCCCTCGCGTGGCCGGTTTGTACTTGCAGCCCCAGGCAGACTTCAGAGCAGCGTCCTCGAATAGCTCCTGGCCGGACGACTTTCTAACGCGAACATCCGTTACCTCTCCCGTCTTGGCGACGAGAGCCTGCACATAAACCCAGCCCTCAACTCCTGCCTCTTTCAGCTTCGTAGGATACTCCGGCGATGTCTGCTGGACCATCTCAGGCATTACGTCGACGGCGACGAACTCTTCAGGTTCCGGAGAATCGCCCTTGGCCTGCTCGGCCTGCATATCGGCGTCCGACGCTGGCTCCCCTGCCTGCAGCGAAAGGCCGGCGAGCGACACGACAGACAGCACAGTGACGCCGGCGACCAGCAACTTTGCTGATCGTCCGAGCGACAGCACGCGATGACGATCACTGAGAATAGACATGATTCTTCCTTTCAGTTCACAGTTATTGTTCAGGGCCGAGGCGACAATCGAGAAATCCCGGGTAAGCCTGATGTCGCGGACGGTCATGAGCAAGTGAGTCGCGTAGTCCCGCGCCGGGGTCCCTGTCGCCAGGACCCAATCGTCGCATGCCCTCTCGGCTTCACGCAGCAACCGGCGTCTGACGATCCAGATCAGCGGGTTAAACCAGTGCAGGGCCACGGCGATGTTCGCCAGATATGCCCAGAGGACATCTCGGCGCCTGATATGAGCACATTCATGTTCCAGCACCATCTTCAGCCGCTCTGACGGCCACGCTCGCCAGACCGAGGGAAGGATCACGATGGGGGAGACAATGCCGGCAACAAAAGGCACCGCCGTCCTGTGAGACTCCAGAAACTGGACCTTTCCCCTCAAATGCCTGTCAACGTCCAGGCAACTTAGACTGCCGGCAATGATGTTATCAGGGATGACAGTGGCCTTGCCGATTGTTCTATACAGACCGATAAGCCCTCGGCCGAATCGTGCAGAGGCTACGACGACGCCCACCAGCCAGGCATAGTGCAGCCAGGACAGGCCCGTCGCAGCGCCGGGCCGTTCGTTCATGCCATTTGAGACTCCCGGCAATCCCACTGTGTGCCCCGACGAGGAGACAGGCGGTAGGGCTAGCCCAAAGGGCAGTCGCCAGGACGGGGCCAGTGGAGCAAGTAAGGCGATCAGCAGTATGGCGGCGATGGCCCCCCTGAGGAGGAGGCTTCGTGCAGCGGCCGGCCAGTGTCCCTTCAAAGACAACACTATGATTACCGCCAGCGCCGGGACCGATGCCTTGAGCAGAATCCCGAGTGCTCCCGCGACAATATTGCCGTCCAGCATCACTCATCCTCCTGCTGGCGCTTCTCCTGAATCAGGGCCAGAAGGCGGACGTACTCCTCATCGGTCATGCGGCTGCTCTTGAGATCGACCAGAGCAGCGACCACATCCTCGACTGAGTTGTCAAAGAAGGTTCGGACCAAATGCCTCAGAGCACTACGACTGGCCTCGTCGCGAGGAATGCTCGGCGAATACAAATAGGCCCTGCCTTCACGCCGATGACGAGCGAGACCTTTCTCCTCAAGTACCCCCATCAGGGCCCGGACCGCCGAATAGCTGGGCGGATCGGGCAGCGCCTTGCGTATGTCAGCCACCGAGGCTTCGCCGTGTTGGTACAGAACATCCAGCAACTGGCGCTCTCGACGGCTGAGTTTGGCTAATGATCGTTGGGACATATCGAGATTCCTTTCCAAACAGTGACGCGTGAAGTGGTCTGGTTGCTCAATGCGCACTGCTAAAAAAATAGCACAATGCGGTCTGGTGTCAAGCAGAAAATGCCGCTTTTTTAGCATTTCGTAGCTTCACGTAATCCCGCTCTCAGGCGTGGAATGGCCAGTCAGAAGGCTGACAGCGCCATGTACACAGTGGCGCATACTGCAATTCGAGCGGAGCCGTGGCGGAGCCAGTCAGAGCCGGCTAGCCTCCGATTGGGCCGCAACCGCGCGTTCGGCTTCTATCAGTAGCGGGCAGATATTGCCTGCAGAGCTGAAGAATATGCGCGAGGGGCTCGGGATGGAGGTCAAGGTTGCTTACGCGCCAGTGTTGCTACGCGGCGTTCCGGACGGGGCGGTTTTGCATGCGGTGCCAGTTCACCCACCATCCGGGTGTGACCCTCGCGTCCCTGGCTTCTTCCGAGCTCACCCCGCGAATTTGGCCTGGGGGCGAAAATGGTGTTGACATTTTGCAGGCGTGCCGATAAATTGCCAATGTTAACTGGTGTCCTGGTTTCGTTGTTGTTAGGGTAGATTCTTTAATACGCAATTCCCCCATGAGACTCGATCCGGTGAGACCGCGCCGTTTGGCGGAACAGTAATCTGCTAGCTCGGGCGCAACGACCGGGTAAGCCCGGCCGGGTTCCGAGCAGACTAAACAAGAGGGTAGATATGAATATCTACGTCGGCAATCTGTCTTTCGACACAACGGAAGACTCCCTTCGTCAGGTCTTTTCGCAGCATGGAGAGGTTTCGAGCGCCCGCATCATTTCCGATCGCGAAACCGGTCGGTCACGGGGTTTTGGATTCGTCGAAATGCCGTCGGATGATGAGGGTCAGGCAGCTATTGCGGCACTGAACAACACGGACCTGGACGGCCGTACTCTGACGGTCAACGAAGCTCGTCCGCGCACTGACAACCGCCGCGGCGGTGGCGGCGGCGGTCGCGGCCGCTGGTAGTCTTTTCCGCAAAGACCGAATTACAGAGGGCAGGAGCACTGGCGGCTCCTGCCTTTCTTGATCTGCAGTGTCTACATATGAAACGTTAGCCCTACCACCCCGTAGTGGAGCAGTGCAAAGCTGTAGACATCCTCGACATCGGCACCGCCTTCCAGGAGACGATACCCAGCTTTGAGCGATAATCGGCTGCTCGCATCGTAATTCACCAACAGCGCCACATCCTCTGCGCGGCCCTGGGGTGCGGCCAAGGCATCGCCATCAAGTGTCAGATGCAGACAAGGAGATAAGCGCCAGGATAACAGGAAGTTAATCAACGGTACAAAACCTACATTCGTTTTCTCTGCCGTTGACTGACTGCTCTCGACGAGTACCGATGCGTCACGAATTTTGCCGGTGAAGCCGATATCGAACCGCCAGGAAGGTCGCACCAAAACACTGTAACGCCAGGTCAGACGGTACGAGTTGAACTTGTATTTCGCACGCAGGTCGGTACCAGCCGGAAATTCGGTATCTTCGAACACGACCAGCTTGGCCGCCGAGCCTGCGGCGTCAAGCGAAAGCGGCGCCACAAGAGTCGAGATGCTGTGCCTGCCGAAGGCGACACCGGCTCGCAGTCGCCAGTATGGTTCAACATCGGCATCGAGGTCGTCGGTCAGGGATATCTTCGTACCGGTCTCGTTAGGGATGCGAACATCGTTGTACCCGGCGACTACCGGACCGCCTTCAAGATCAATTGTCCAGGTTGCACAATGGGAAACGCCCATGGTTGCCATTATCAGGGATACTGTAACCACTGCCACCGAGGGAACATTGCTTGTCATCTTGGTGAACCCTCCAATCTTGTTATATGCTGGATGTACTTAAGCTGCTGAATGAGGCAATGTCAAACGGATTCGGTGTCAAACTGACTCGGCCTTCCGGGAGCGACGAGCAGACGCAATCTAATGGGACAGGGCGGCAGTATCGCGCCGATTCTCGTGATGAAGTGGGGTGACAGCGGGAATGTGGATGTCCATTAAGAACCGTTTGGTGAGCCAAAGACCACCGGCAGCGCGCTAGTATCAAGCTTGACTCGGCCGGGGCGCACCGGGTATAATTGCCATGAGGCGAGATTAAGGAGCAGCCGATGCGTACAGCTAATCCGGCGTTGAGCGAGGAAACATTCACGAGAGTCACGGTTCCGTCCGTCGGGGCCGAACGCATGTCCGTCAGCGGCGCTGTTAACCGGACCGCCATTCTGCTTGTGCTGCTCGTGATCTCTGCGGGCTTCGTGTGGGCTCAGTTTGTCGGCGCAGCGGAACCGAGCGGTGTGCTGCCGTACATTCTGGTGGGCGCCCTCGGAGGATTAGCGGTTGCGATCCTCACGATCTTCAAGAAAGAGTGGTCGCCCTATACGTCCCCGGTATACGCTGTCCTCGAGGGTCTGGCGATAGGCGGCATCTCGATTCTCGCCGAGACACAGTTTCCAGGGATTGTAATTCAGGCAGTCGGGTTGACATTCGGTGTGCTGGCCGTCTTGCTCTTCGCTTATCGGGCGGGCATCATCAAGGTAACCGAGAAGTTCCGGACAGGGGTCATAGCGGCTACCGGTGCGATTCTATTGGTCTACGTAGCTACTTTCGTGCTTGGCTTCTTTGAGGTCGGCATTCCATACATTCATGGTTCGGGACCGATCGGAATCATCTTCAGCATCGTTGTCGTGGTTGTCGCAGCTCTGAATCTGGTGCTGGATTTCGACTTCATCGAAACCGGCGCCGAGCGGGGAGCGCCCAGGTACATGGAGTGGTACGCCGCCTTCGGGCTGGTTGTTACACTGGTCTGGTTGTACCTTGAGATACTGCGTCTGTTGTCGAAGATCCGAAGCCGGTAGGACAGCCCTGGCGTGGATACGTACGCGGGGGAGAGCCGTTGAAGGGGCCTAACCTACGTCAGAACGGGGAGATGAGGATGACTCATAAGTATCGCTATCAACAGGGCAGAGCCTATTGTCGGCGCACGGCCATGGTGTTTGAGTATCGGCTTCGGCGCCTGGGCTATTGGTCGAGGCCTGGCAGCGGAACGGGTTGGGAGTCGTCTACTCTGGGGACATCTGCGGTTCCGAGAAACCACTCCACCCACCTGTGAACGTCGTTGCGACGAATCTCGCCACGGAGTAGCTTCATTCTCCGGGCCCGACTTTCCGGGCTCATGACGTAGGCACGGTAGATGGCATCAGCGGTCTGTTCAATATCATAAGGGTTGACCACTAACGCACCTTTGGAGAGTTGCGGGGCCGCACCCGCGAACTCGGACAGGATGAGAATGCCGTTGTTTTCCACGCTGGCGGCACAGTATTCCTTGGCCACGAGGTTCATGCCGTCACGCAGCGGAGTAATCAGGGCGATCTCGCAGGCCCGGTAATGTCCCAGGAGCTGGCTGCGATCGAGGTGGCGGAAGAGGTAGTGTATCGGCACCCAACCGTGCTGAGTGAATCGTGAGTTGATATGCCCCACGAGCGTATCGAGGCGTCCCTTCAGCGACTGATACTCCGGCACTTTGGTGCGGCTGGGTACCAGTATTTGCAGCAGGGAGACTTTGCCCCGTGTCTCCGGGTACTTTTCGAGGAATCGCTCGAACGCCAGAAAACGCTCCGGAATCCCCTTGGTATAATCGAGGCGGTCGAGTCCCAGTACGAGGACACGTCCCGGCAGGTTCTCGTGAATGTACCATGCCGCATCGGCTACTTCATGGCTCTGGGCGCCATTCGCGAACTCTTCAAAGTCAATGCTGATAGGGTAGGAGCCCAGCCTGATCTGTCGTCCTCCCCAGCGTACAGTCGATTGTCGGCGCTGGGCCCGCGCCCTGGCATCGGGTACGAGGCTGCGGATACACTGCACGAAATTCCTGCGATCATTGGCTGTCTGGAAGCCCACGTGATCATACTGGAGCAGGCCCTCAATGAGTTCCTGGCGCCAGGGCAGACGCCGGTACAGGTCGGCCGACGGGAACGGGATATGCAGGAAGAAGTTGGTCTTATGCTCCACGCCCATCTCCCGAAGGAAATGGCCTACGAGCATCAGCTGATAATCGTGCACCCAAACGAATGACGCTTCGCTGATCTGGGTCGCCAGGATTTCGGCGAAACGACGGTTGATCTCGACATAGGTTTCCCAATTGGCTTCTTCGAAGCGGCAGAAACCCAGCAGGTCGTGGAAGAGGGGCCAGAGGGTCTCGTTGGAGAAACCACGGTAGTAGCGTGCGACCTCGTCTTCGCTCAAGTCGATTGCCTTGAGGTCGAACCCCTGCTCCTCGGAGGCCTGGGACATTAGTTCATCGACCGGAGCGCCGGCATCGCATCCGGGCCAGCCGATCCAGAGACCGCGGTTCTTCCTCATCAGCGGAGCCAGAGCGGTGACGAGTCCGCCTGACGATGGCCGAGCCTTCCATTGGCCGTCCTCCTGCGTTACCGCAACAGGAAGACGGTTCGAGACAACGAGTAACTGTGTGGACTTGCGCTCCATGTCAACCCCCAGGTAGAGTCGTCAGTTACACGGCGAGAACCCGTGAAGAAACGCCGCTGGTTGTTCGGCGACATCTCCGTGCTCGGCTGCAATATAGGCGTTTCGGCTCGGAATGGCAAACTAAACAGTCAGGTTCCGCCAACGATCAAGGAACTGTAGCATTTCCTCAGGCGGCCTGAGCCAGATGTCGGCGGCGGTGTCCCTGATCTCCTTGCGGACCAGGACCGATAGTCCCCTGTCGCCCAAAGCCCTGAAGGCGTCTTCGTCGGTGGCATCATCGCCCAGATAGGCGATGATCGATTCACCGGGCGTTTGATTCAGTATCGACTGTACTGCATCTGCCTTGTTGATGCCCGTGCAACGTATCTCATAGCCGCCATCAAATTCGTGCAGTTCGAGTTCGAATTGAGCCAGATCGGAGCGCCACCTGGATTCTACGGCTTCTCGGATGCGTTTTGCCTCGCTCTCCGACAGTCCGCGCCAGTGAAAGGCGATGCCGAGAGGCTTGCGTTCTGTTTGCTCGAGGAAGTCGTTCTGGCGCGCCCACCAGTAGACGGCGGCCAATCCCTCAGAGGGCTTTTCGCCCTGTGATTCGGTCCTGTAACGCCCTTGCTCATCGAGCCGCTCCAGGCCGTGGGATCCCCATAGTTCTGGCAACGGATGGATATCGAGCAGAGGCTTCAGATCTTCCACCCCCCGCCCGCTTATGATCACAAGCCTGGTCCTTGATGAGTCAAGCAGGGCGCTCAGGCGCTGGCGGACACCCGGGTAGGGAACCGCCTTATTACGATCTCGGACAAAAGGGGCCAGTGTGCCGTCATAGTCGAGCATCAGGACCGAGTGGGTCGCTTCCGACAGGCCATTCCAGAATACATCGATGTCGTATCTGCGGGATAGGTTTTCCATGAGGACAATCTACACGGCGAGGTGAAGGTTGTCCAGTCCTCGACGCAGGCCGAGCATTAGAGTGAAGTACTCGCGGAGGTGTCGATTAAGAAGGAAGTTCTCACGAACGAACGCCTGCGAACGTGCTCCCATAGCAGCACAGTTGTCCGGGTTTCTCAGGAGCTCTCTCATGCGCAGTGCCGCACCCTCCGGCGTATTGACCCTGAAGCCGGTGTGATGGTTGTACACCTGGAGTCGGATTCCTCCGACATTGCCGGCGATTACCGGTTTTCCTTTCCACATCGCCTCAGTAACAGTCAGACCGAACCCTTCCTGCAGCGACTTCTGCATGACAATGGTGGAGGCGCGCTGAAGAGCATTGATCGTTCGATGGGCATCCGGGGGAAGCATCAGAACGAAGATATTGTCTCTGCCTTCGGCCGCGTTGCGTACCTCCTGGAGCACCGCGGCGCCCTCGGGATCATCGGTGGCTCCGCCGCCGGCAAGCACGAGTTGGGCCGCCACGGAGCCATTGAGCATGTCAAACGCCTGAATTACGCCGAGGGGGTCCTTGAAGCGATCAAAGCGCGACACCTGCGTGATGATCGGCAGGTTCTTCGATATTCCGAAGTGCTCGAGGACAGCGGCCACTTCACTATCTTGCAGCTCCACGTTCTTGTCGCTCAGGGGGTCGATGCTCGGCGCCAAGATAAACTGAGGATGCTCCATGCGTCGCGCAAAGTCCGGCATGGAGAAGATCGAGGCGTCGTAGTTGGCCACAATCTTCCGTAGATAGCTCCAGACGCGACGATTGGGGTGGCTGACGTCGATATGACATCGCCAAA
The DNA here is from genome assembly GCA_964526835.1 of uncultured Ignavibacteriales bacterium. Classification (GTDB taxonomy): domain Bacteria; phylum Zixibacteria; class MSB-5A5; order GN15; family FEB-12; genus DAOSXA01. The sequence continues at coordinate 160,195 of CAZGMK010000001.1, read as the reverse complement.
TCCACTTGCCCTTGCGATTCGAACACAAGGGAAGCTGAAAGGCCGGCTGCGGATCGTGGATGAAGACAAAATCGGCTTCTTCAAGGATGGGACGCAGCCGCTCGGCGTTTTCGGCGTTCGTGTCTTCGTAGGCCTCGAAGTTCGACTTGGTCAAACCGACCGGCGTGCCCTGGAGGCCGTTGTGGAAGGACTTGGTGACATGGAAGAAATCGGGGTTACCTTCGATTATTTCCCACGACGCCTCCAGACCCAGATCGTTCATGAGCGGGATCAGCCAATTGAGAATTTCAGCAACTCCACCGCCTTCGCGGGTCGAATTAACGTGAACCACTCGGGCCCCCTGCAGACTTCGAGCCAGCTGCTGGAGCTGAGAGATGGCTACGCTGCCCACTACAGGCTCATAGTCGTTCAGGCGCTTCTCAACCATGCGAGACCTCGCGTGAAGCGGCATCCACAGCATCAACAAGGGCTCTTTTGAGCTCCGGCAGGGTAAGGTAGTAGAAGTCGAGGTTTCGCAGCGCCCTGAGCATCGGTTCGGCGCCGTTGCCGAAATCATTCAGCCAGGCCGAGAAGTCATCAAGCCCGTTTTCTGTACGTCGCCGTGCTTCGACGAAATGATAGTAGACCGAACTGTGGCTGAACTGCGCAATATTGGCCACCAGGTCGTCGGGTGTCTCAAGTATCAGCCCGGTGCGAAAGACTACGGTCATGGCCCGCATGAATCGGAACTCTTCGAACGCGGGGGTGTGTGAGTAGTAGGGCACTTCCGCCAGGCGATCATCAAGAACCTCAATGAGATACTCCCGAAGGGATTCCAGGTTGTCGTAGTTGTACGGATTTATGGCCCCGAGGCGTTCGGCCAGGACAGGGTCTCTGAGTTGACGGGCGGACCACACAGCCAGATCGTTGCGGAACTCAGGATCATCGAAACTGGGACGTATAACAGTCTCGCAGAAATGGTGAAACAGACACTCGATCGGGCAAGTAACCAGACGCTCGCGAAGCTCGCGCCGGTTAACGGCCGAGGAAATGCCGCCCATACGTGTAATCAGGGTACAGTCCTTAACCTCAAAAGGCATATTCGTTCTGTCGGTTTGCATGGCCGTTTCTTTAGATTTGACGCTCTATTCTGCCCTCTTAACAGAAGACCTGCGCGTCGGTTCCATCGTCCGCTTGACCCCGGAGGATGAGTCGGAAGTCGATGATTCCGATGCGGGCTGGCAGACGCCCTTCTTCAGCCGCCTCTTCGACTGGCACGAGCCGGATCCGGATCTGTTGTGGCGATTTCGTCCGAATCTGCGAACCGATTACATTCAGACCAACAGTGAAGGTCTTATTGGCGATCCGGTAGTCAGACCGAAGCCGAACGGGACTTTTCGGATTCTACTTCTGGGGGATTCGTCGCCGGTTGGCCTGGGCCTTAAGTCCTACCGGCAGGCCTTCGGCCAGGTACTGCGCTCTCTCCTGCAGGCGGAGCTTCACAAATCGCTTTATGTGGATATCGTAACCGCTGCTGTTGCAGGCTATTCCAGCGAGCAGACAAGGAGGTGGTTCGAGCTTCATGGCCGGGCATATGAACCGGACCTGGTTGTCCTCTACGTAGGCAACAACGATGCCTCGATCTCGGCGACCGTTCCCGATCACGAATTGCTGGCGGGCCAGCGCATGTCGGCTTTACGGCGCTTCCTCGGCAATGTGGCCACCTATCGCGTCTTACGCGGTCTACTGATCGGTCAATCCGGAAGCAATTCGCCCGATCCGGAGTTGATGGTGGTGCGAGTATCACCGGAGAGATACGCAAGGAATGTGTCGGCGATTGTAGCTGAATGTGAGCGGCGAGCGACGCCTGTCGTGGTGGTGGAGCCGATCGTGCCATATCTGTGGCCGGCCGGTTTACAGTTCAAGGTCTTCGAGAGAATGAGGACCGGGGAAGGCGACTTGCTCTTGCCGGAGCCGGTAAGGCGGGTCCTCGGACGCCGGATTAAGTACTGCATGGACTGGACAGATTTCGAACGTCGCTATGGCCATGCCGACTGGTATACGCGGGCCGTCTACGGTTCGGCATTCACCGACGATATGCCCTCCGACCGGGCCATCGATTATTGCCTGGGCCAGCTGGCATTGGCTCCCGATGATCCGGTGATCATCAACAATATCGGCGTTTCGCACTGGCAGGCAGGCCGCTTTGGGACGGCGCGCAGATATCTGGCCCAGGCCATGTCGGCTTTTGGGGAGAGTCACCCTCAGCCGCGCAACCCGGTGGAGGAGAGTGCGGGAGCGGTCTTTCCATACAACCTGGCCGTAGCCTGGCTCAGCTCCGACGCCGAGCAGATGATACCCGCCGACACCCTGCGTTCGGTTGAATTGCTGGAACGCGCCCTTTGCGGGGATTATCTGTCGCTACGAATCAAGGAAGAATACTCCAGGGCGGTGCGCAGAAGGCTGTCGACAACGGCTGCGAGCAACTGGACAGTAATTGCGCTGGACTCTGCTTTCGGGCGCACGCCCGGCTCGCCGCTGGGCGCCGAGGACAAGTTCATCGATCATTGCCATCCCACCGCCACGGGACATCGCCTCATAGCTGAACAGGTACTGCGCGAGCTGAACTAAAAGGGCTGGCTGGATTCGTTACAACAGACAGAAACCGGGTCCGATGGCGGACCCGGCGAGGCTAGCTTGATTGGCGGCCACTAGCACTTACACTCCGTAGTACAGCTGAAACTCGTAGGGCGTAGGGCGGATCCGTATGGCGGCGACGTCCTGGCGCTTAAGATTGATCCACGCCTCGATAAGATCCTCCGTAAACACGCCGCCCTGCAGCAGGTAGTCGTGGTCCTGTTCCAGAGCGTTGAGGGCCTTGGTCAGGGAAGTCGGCAACTGGTGGATCTCCGCCAACTCCTCCGGGGGCAGCATGTCGAGGTTCTTGTCCAGGGGTAGCCCGGGATCGGTCTCGTTGCGAATGCCGTCGATGCCGGCCATCAGCATGGCAGCATAGCCGAGATATGGATTCATCGTGCCGTCGCCAGGGCGGAACTCCAAACGCGCCTTCCTGGGATCCTTGCTGTAACCGGGTATGCGAACGCAAGCAGTGCGGTTACCCACGGAGTAGGTTCCGGCGACGGGCGCTTCGAAGCCGGGCACGAGGCGCTTGAACGAGTTGGTGGATGGATTGGAGAAGGCCAGGATGGAGTCGACGTGATTGAGGATTCCGCCGACGTAGTGCAGGCCGATCTTGCTGAACCCGGCGGGGCCCTTCTTATCGTAGAAGACCGACCCCTCATCGTTGGCGAGAAATTGATGGACATGCAGCCCGGAGCCCGGCTCATTGAATAGCGGCTTGGGCATGAAGGTGGCCGAGCGACTCTTTCGGAAGGACTGGTTGCGTACGAAATACTTGATAATCATCGACTGGTCGGCCATCTTCACCAATTCGGCGAAATTGGTTTCGATTTCGTGCTGCCCACCGCCGCCGACTTCGTGATGATGGTACTTGATGTCGACACCGATCTCCATCAGCATGGCGCAGATTTCGTTGCGAAGGTTTATCGTTCGATCCATTGGCGGGGCCACATGATAGCCCTTCTTGTAGGGGATCTTGTAGCCAAGATTCTCGTCGTCCTCCTCGGCATTCCATTCGGCCTCGACCGAATCCAGATAATAGAATGCATGGTCAGGACCCTGCCAGAAGTTGACTTTGTCGAAGACGTAGAATTCGAACTCCGGGCCGATTATGGATTTCAGTCCCGGTTTGATCTTTCCCAGGTATGCCTGGGCATCCCGGCACACTCGACGGGGATTGCGTGAGAAGGGCCGTGCCCCGTCGGTGACATCCATGATGTCACAGATCATAGAGAGTGTCGGTCGGTCGAAGAAAGGATCGACAAAGGCGGTGGCCGGGTCGGGGACCTGGATCATATCGCCGCGCTCGATTGTGGCGAAGCCCGGCATGGAGGAGCCGTCGACACCGACGCCGTTCTTGAGCAAGTCGGCTTTCAGAGAATTGACAGGCAGAGTGATATGATGCCACAGGCCGAGAAGATCGCTGACCTTTAGATCAATGAACTCTATCTTTTTGGTTTTGGCCAGGCGGGTCAGGGTGGACAGATCCATACGGCTATTCCTTTCCGAGTCGCACGAAATATCAATTCACTCGGACCAAGGTACAGGATTTTCCCGGTTTGGCAAGTCGGTAAATCGGCGAATCGCCCCGCTTGCAATCATCAGACACCGAACGTATACTGATGCAAACCAACCGGAGGAGTGTGTATGCCCTTGATGCTTTCGCGCGATGATGTTGCGCAAGTTCTCACTATGAGCGACTGCATGGATGCAGTCAGGAAGGCTTTCGTGGAGTTGGCGAAGGGGACCGCGGTGCTGCCGCTTCGCATCCCTATCACCACTGCGGATGGCCTGGCGCTTTACATGCCGGCCTACCTGCGCGAATCGGACGCGCTGGCCTGCAAGGTTGTCAGCGTCTACAAGAAAAACCCGGAGAAGTACAGTCTGCCAACGACCATCGGGAAGGTCCTGGTCCAGAATCCTGCAACAGGTGAAGTAGTCTGCATAATGGATGGCGGCTATCTGACAGCAGTCCGAACCGGGGCGGCCAGTGGCGTTGCGACCCAGCACCTGGCGCGGAAGGACGAGGGGCAGGTAGCCTCGATCTTCGGGGCCGGCGTACAGGCGCAGATGCAACTGGAGGCGGTTAATGTGGCCCGCAGGCTTAGAAGGGCACTGGTCTACGACGTCTCAGCGGCAGCCGCGGACAAGTTTGTGGCTGAGATGAGCAACAGGCTTGGCTTGGAAGCTGTCAGGGTCTCATCGGCTGAGGAAGCCCTGCAGGCCGACATCATATGCACCGCTACTTCATCGCCGGAGCCGATTTTCGACGGCCGAAAGGTCAGGCCGGGCACCCACATCAACGGTATCGGCAGCCATACGCCCAACGCGCGGGAACTGGACGTCGAGATCATCAGGCGCTCGAGCTTCATCGCTGACAGCCGCGAAGCATGCCTGGCCGAGGCGGGTGACATCATGATCCCGATCAAGAGAGGAGAACTGAGTGAAGACCACATTGTTGCCGACTTGGGTGAGGTCGTCACCGGCAAGTACGGTGGTCGGAAGAGCGAGGATGAGATTACTCTCTTCAAGTCAAACGGACTGGCGATTCAGGATGCGGCCACCGCGAAGCTGGTATATGACAGGGCCAGAGAGGCCGGTATCGGTCAGGAAGTGAGTGTTTGATCCACCCTGCGATTGGGCAGGGATAGCATGGCGGGTTCAATCAAACCCGCCATGTGTCACAAATCCTGAGGCCGTACTCCGGGTTTCGCCGCCGCGACCTCGCTAGAGGCAGGGCTCCGGAGCCATTCCGCCGCTGAACATGTAGGTAACGAGGTAGACCAGGTCTACGATATCTAGTGCCCCGTCAGCGTTCACGTCGGCTTCCTCAAAAACGGGCGGCGGCGGTCCGCCGTTGAACATGTAACTCACCAGATACACCAGGTCGGCGATATCGATCTGATCACCGATTATGCCGTCGACGTTGCCTCGCATTCCAAGGCACTCAGTCTGCGTTTCACAGGCATCGCCGATCCCGTCACCGTCGCTGTCTTCCTGGCCGGGATTGGGCACCGTCGGACAATTGTCGACATCACCGCAGATGCCGTCCCCGTCCCAGTCGTTGTCGGGATCAAACGGACACTCGTCGCAGACGTCGCCGATACCGTCACCGTCGGCGTCGGTCTGACTTGAGTTAAAATCATCGGGGCAATTATCGCAGACATTCCCCCAGCCGTCGCCGTCGGTGTCCAGCTGATCCGGGTTTAGCATCTCGGGGCAGTTGTCACAGAGGTCGCCGACTCCGTCATCGTCCGCGTCGGCCTGATCCGGGTTAGCTATGTCGGGGCAATTATCGACATCGTCGCAGATGCCGTCGCCGTCCAGGTCTATGCAGCAGTTCTCCGAGACTGTGGCCCCGTGTGCCCAATAGAACGGATAACCCGGTACGTTGCCGACCGCCCAGAAAGCGTACCAGCCAAACCATTCACCACAATAGTGCTGAAACAATTCGCACAGGGCCGGTTCGGAGTCGGTGTCGAACATCACCGACGGATACGGCATGGTTGAATCAGGGTCGGTGTACTGGATGCCGATATAGAATGGCCCTTCCACACAGCAGGGATCGGGAAAGGCAACGGTTGCGGCTTCTGGATAGGCGAAAGTAGCGGAATCACAGACAATGGGAATCCGGCACAATTCAGCTCCGGGGCCGGTGCAGGAGTCCGGCGGGAAGTTGACATCGTACACAACGATATCAAGTTGAACAGGCCACTTATATTGACGTGGGTCCCACGCATTTGGCGGATCGAACAACGTGAAGGAGAAGCCTGTCAGCTCGAAGGGGTAAGCGGGCGTGTCGCAGGCCGTTTCCGGATCAACATACATGACCGTTTGCTCAAGATAGCTGTATCCTGAGTAGTAGCCAAGAATGGTATCATCCGGCCAGTGGCGGTAGAAAGTGCAGAAGTCCTTGGAAACCGCCAGTTGCGAGAGGTTCAGTTGCTCGTTAGCGGTGAATGTTTCCGGCGTGGGATCATCCTTCTTGCAGTCGCCCAATATTGAACTCGTGCTCAGGAGGAGGGCTGCTATGGCCGCCAGGGTTGTCTTAAATAGCATTTGGTGCGCTCCATTTCTTCCGATGGTGGTTCGTCCATGCGGGTTCCAGACCCAAATATGCAGGCGATGTGGGCGACGCAGGATTGCGCCGACGCCGCGCTGGTTAGGATCGGTCGCCGGAGGAAACAACGACGGCCGAATCTCGTGTGGTAAGGGCGGCGCACTACGGACAATCGGCCGGGTCCGGACCGCCTTGGAACATGTAGTCAACCAGATAGACCAGATCGGCTATGTCGGCGAAGGTCCCGTTGCCGTCAACATCAGCCTCGTCCATGCAGGGTGGCTCCGGACCGCCCTGGAACATGAACGTAACCATGTAGACCAGGTCGGCAATGTTTATCTCTTCGAGCGCGTCGCCGTCTATGTTGCCGGTGACACCGACACAGCAACCCGCCTCATACATCGAATTGAAGACGTATACGACGCCGTCAGAGCCAAAGGTGACGCAGGCGAGGTTCAGTGCTCCATCGCCGCTGACATCGCCGACCGCCAGGTGCATGACATCCCCGACACAACTATACTCGAAGAACGGCAGGCCGGTTGCACCGTCGATCGCGCGGACGATGTGATCATCACCGCCGGCCAGTATGTCGTCTTGGCCGTCGCCGTTGATGTCGGCTCCCAGGACGCAGTTGACCTCGTCGCCCGTCGTATAGCTCCAGAGCTCAGTCCCGTTGGCGCCGTCGAAGGCACGAATGGTCCTATCAGTATAATTCCCACCCATTATCAGATCGTCGGCCTTGTCTTCATTGCATCGAGCATGCGTCAGACTGTAATCAGAACTGGGGGATAGGCCCGGCACTGTCCACAGTGGAGTATGACTGGAGCCGTCGATCACGGCGGCATAGCCCGACGGGGCGCGGACCAGTATACCGACATCCGGGATGCCGTCGTCGTTGGCATCCAGAACCTCACAGCCGACGGCGTTGGCGGTATTGACCTCGTAAGTCCAGATTTCGGTCCCGTCTGCACCGTCCAAGACGACGAGCCGCCCACCAGTGATGGCGACAACGTCCAGAGGCGGAACGCCGTTCATATCGGCGATTTCAACTTCCTCGGCATCGCCGCCGGAATAGACGGCGGTCCAGAGCAAAGTCACTGATTTGGTGCCGGAGGCCCCGTCGATTGCGTAGATATTGCCGTCATCGGATCCGGCGATGACGTCCATGGCGCCGTCCCCGTTCAAGTCGGCTGTGGCCAGGCATTTGCGATAGATCTGGTCACCCGGGTCGGTTGATTGCCACATCGGAGTTGCTGTCGCGCCATTGACTGCGGTGACCATGTCATCGTTACCGCCCACTGCAACATCGACCTGGCCGTCCCCATCGAAATCGCCGGTAGTGAGGGTATACAGGTTCTCGGTGCCGGTCCAGCTGAACAGCGGGGCGCCGTCCTTGCCATCGAGCGCCCAGACCCAGTCATCCAGCGAGGCCACGGTAAGAACATCCATGAACTCATCGCCGTTCATGTCGTCAATCGCAATTGCGTTTCCGTACTGGCCGAATTGGTGTTCCCACCAGACAGGGGAGAGGGCGGTTCGGATAGCCCAGACCGTCTTGCCCGGATTCGGTGGCGTACCGCTTGCCTCGGCCGTGCCCCCGGCAATGACGTCGTACGTCGCATCTCCATCGATGGGCGCCGCGGCCACCTTGTAGATCAGCCCCGAGACCGCGTAGTACCACAACTGCTGGCCGGATTGGGCAGAGATCACCAGGACGCGATCCCAGGCGGCCGCAGCGATGTCCAGGTTGCCGTCACCGGTGATGTCGCCGAAGGCCAGATCGCGGGGGTAGCTGTCGAGACTATCGGAACTCCACATGACTGCAGCTGTGTCGCCTTCGAAGGCATAGATGTATCGCCAGCCGAGGTAGTTGCCGACTAGCAGATCGAGGTCGGCGTCGCCATCGATGTCATGAGTGAACAGCGACAGCTCGCCATTCGTGTGGTCGATGGATCCGAGCGTGTACTGCCACTCGATTGTTCCCGTGAGAGCATCGCGCACAACAAGGCGCCCGATATCCGAACCGTCGATTGTGGCGAACACTGCCTCCAGTAATCCGTCATTGTCGATGTCCTCAACAATGACCGTGATAGGAATCTCGGTTATGGTCTGTTGCCAGATTGTCGAACCGTTGTTGCCGTTAAGTACGCCGATGTGGTTGCTAAACCCGGCCAGATACTCATGGGCGAAGGCCACATCGTCACTACCGTCGCCGTTGACATCGGCAGCGAACACATCGTTGATCCAGAGCGAACCGAGGTCCTCAACCCACATTGTCGCTCCGGTTTGACCGTCGATTGCGTAGATGTTGTCATCGAATGAGCCGGCGGCTACATCGCCGAGGCCGTCACCGTCAAGATCGCCCACGCAGATCGCGGAGATAGTCGCATTGACCGGGTACACCCAGATCGGCAGACCCGACACGCCGTCGACGGCGTGTACGTCTCCATCGGGCGTGGTGCTGCCGTGATACGAGGCGCCAACCGCAACATCGGGGATCCCGTCGCCGTTGAGATCGCCGATGGCCATGGAGCGGACAGCGTCGTCAACCGGGTACACCCAGATTGTGTCGCCGGTCTTGCCATCGAAGGCGAAGACATGGTGTACGTATCCATAGTAGTCGGTGGCGAGTTCCCCGGCAATGACATCCTCGGTCCCATCCCCATTCAGGTCGGCCAACTCGATGTGGCGCATTGGCCAGTCGGTGTCGGCGACCCAGATTGGCTCGCCAGACATGCCCTGCGCCCAAGAAGAGGCGGCCGGCAGTATCAGTGCCACCAGCAGTATCGCCGTGTAATACCTGTTAAACCTCGGGTCTCTTGACAATTCCATCATGATGAATTCTCCTCTTGAGTCGGTTATTGTGACTCAGCGGTAAGAAAGAGCTCTCGTAACTCTGAATATAGGGGGTTATCGCCCATGTTCCAAGCAGAATCCTGAGTAGCGCGACCGTGCTCGGACCAGAACGAGCTTGTCTGGGCGCTCGCTCTGCCGTATCGTGGAGTTCAGGTCATGAGTTCGTACGATTCATCAAGAGGCCCTCGATCCGGGCCGAAACCAGGAGTCCCAGAAATGGTCAAGAGTCTATGTCCGCTGCAGCTGATCGTCATCTCGGCATTTCTGATCGTCGGTAGTCCTCCAATGCTCCTGCACGCGCAGGACTCTCCGCAAATGCCGTACCAGATGCCACCGGGTCATCTGGCTGACCTAATCGACGCGCCGTCGACACCGATCGTGTCCCTTGGCCCTGACAGGGAATGGCTGCTGCTGATGGAGCGTCCCGAGCTGCCTTCCGTCGAGGAAGTGGCGGCTCCCGAGAAACGTCTCGCCGGACTGCGGCTCGATCCACGCAACAACGGCCCCAGCCGTACTCGTTTCTACAACGGGTTGTCTTTCAAGAGGCTCCGAGATGGAAAGGAAGTGCGCGTTGAAGGTCTGGGGGACAATCCGAGGATCGGTAACGTCGACTGGTCGCCCGATGGCAGCAGGGTGACTTTCACGCTGACTTTCGCCGATCGGATCGAGCTGTGGAATGCTAGGACTGGGGATGCCCGGGCACGTCGCCTGACGGACCTGAGTATCAACGACACTTATGGCCGACCCTTCTATTGGCTGCCGGACAACGAGCGCCTGATTGTCTGCACGGTTCCCGCCGAGCGCCCGCTCCAGCCACAGGAGTCGCTTGTTCCGGCCGGACCGAATGTACAGGAGAACCTCGGCCGGAAGACACCCGCCCGCACATATCAGGACCTGCTGGCGAATCAGTATGATGAAGCGACTTTCGAATGGCTGTTGACCGGGCAACTGGCCGAATTCGACGTGGAAGGCAACATCAGATTCCTTGGGGAGCCTGCTCTGATCCATTCTGCAAAGCCGTCGCCGGACGGCAGCTACCTGCTGGTTAAGAGCGTCCACCGGCCTTACTCGTATTCTGTTCCGGTGTACCGGTTTCCGGTCCGTACTGAAGTCTGGGACAGGGACGGCAACGTCGTTATGGTGGTTTACGATGCCCCGCTGGCTGACCAGATACCCATCGCCTACGGATCGGTCCAGACCGGCCCACGCGGGATCTCATGGCGCGCCGATCAGCCGGCCACGCTCTATTGGGTTGAAGCCCTGGATGGCGGTGATGCCGGTGTTGAAGCCGAGTGGCGGGACCAGGTATACACTCACGACGCACCATTCAATGGCCGACCCGAGCCCCTCATAAGGCTGGGGCTGCGCTTCGGCGGCATAGACTGGGCCGATGAAGACCTCGCCCTTGTAACCGAGTACTGGTGGAAGGACCGCCGTCTCAAACAATGGCGCATCTGGCCGTCTCAACCGGACAAGCCCGCGGAACTCATCCAGGACCGCGACTCCCAGGATCGCTACAGGGATCCCGGCGACCCGCTTATGCAACCGAGCGAGTGGGGTACTCAGGTGCTTCTGACTGCGGATGGAGGGAGTACGGTATTCCTGGTCGGCGACGGGGCATCGGACGAAGGCGATCGCCCTTTTCTCGATCGCTTCAACTTAGAAACCGGGAAATCCGAGCGCCTTTTCCAATCTGAGGCGCCCTACTACGAACGGCCTGTGGACATTGTCGATGCAGGAGAGATGCATCTATTGACAAGGAGAGAGTCGGCCGACGAACCGCCGAACTACTACCTCAGAAACCTGCGGTCCGGAGAACTCGAGCAGGTAACGTGGTTCGAGCATCCCACTCCGGCGCTGATCGGCGTACACAAGGAGCTGGTCACATACCAGAGGGAAGACGGGATCGAACTATCGGGGGAGCTCTATTTGCCGCCCGGCTACGACTCATCACAGGGCCCGCTTCCGATGCTCATGTGGGCATATCCGCGAGAATTCAAGGACAAGCAGGCGGCCTCGCAGGTGCAGGGATCGCCGTATCGCTTCGTACGAGTGGGCTGGTGGTCGCCGCTTCTCTGGCTGACTGACGGCTACGCCATACTCGATCATCCAACGATGCCTATTGTGGCCGAGGGCGATGAGGAGCCCAACGACACATACCTCGAACAACTCACCGCGTCGGCTCAGGCCGCAGTGAACGCCATGGTGGCGCGAGGAGTAGCCGATGCCGACCGCATCGCCATCGGAGGCCACTCCTACGGCGCTTTTATGGCCGCTAATCTTCTCGCCCACGGGGATATGTTCCGCACGGGCATTGCTCGCAGCGGCGCCTACAATCGAACCCTGACGCCATTCGGGTTCCAGTCTGAAGAGCGGACCCTCTGGGAGGCCCCCGACGTCTATTTCAATATGTCCCCGTTCATGCATGCCGACAGGATCGATGAGCCACTACTCCTGATTCACGGCGAGGCCGACAACAACTCAGGAACTTATCCCCTCCAGAGCGAACGAATGTATGGAGCGCTGAAGGGGCTTGGCGCCACAGTGCGGCTGTGTATGCTGTCCGCCGAGTCGCACAGCTATCGGGCCAGGGAATCGGTAATGCACATGGTCTGGGAAATGACGGAGTGGCTTGAGCACTACGTCAAGAACGCCGGTCCCCGGGAGACGATAACCACTGAGTCCGAGGCGGGCGCAGTGTCGCACTGAACCAATCACCTGCTTCCCGCCCAGTCGCCATCGCCTGGCCCCTGCAGGATACGCTTGCCGGTTGTTGAAGGAAGCTGTGCTTCGTCAGGTAAGCGGCAGGAGGACGCAAATGGCCCCCGCCCGGGGCGGGAGCCATTCACATCAACGACGGAACTTGTCAGCGTTTGTCAGAAGCAAATCGCCGGGGGAGGGCCGCCCTGGAACATGTATGTGACCAGGTAGATCAGGTCGGCGATGTCAACCTCTCCAAAGATATCGCCATTGACATTGGCTTCGGGCATACACGGTGGCTCCGGGCCACTATTGAACATATAATTCACCATGTAGACAAGATCAGCGATGTTGATCTCTTCAAGCTCGTCGCCGTCAATGTTGCCCCTTATGCCCACACAGCAACTACTCAGGTGCACCAGGCCGTTCACCGTCAGCGCCTCGTAAGTAGCTAGGGAGCCGACAAACGTGGGCGTGCGGCCGGGATATCCGTCGAGGGCTATCTGCGTGGAGTCCCCGGTGGTCGGCGGGCTGGAGAATTCGAAGGACAGTTTCAGGACCGGGCCGCTGCCCGGAGACAAGTCGGAACCGGCGCCGGAGTTCTGCAGGACCATGGTCATACGCCTGTTCATGGGGTCGAAATGGACACGGTTCACGTTGTCGAATACGCTGCTCCGCAGACCATCGGTGGACCAGGTGATCGTATTCGGGTTGATCTCGACGTCTCCGCCAAATTCTATTGGAATAGTCATCTTGCGCAGAGGGATGGTGTTGCGCGCATAGACATACAGATCGTTCCATTCGGACGGCTCGACCAGGAGGGTGTCGGCATAGAGAGTGTCCGCGAGAGCGATAACATAGCTGCTCTTGGTGCGACTATACGGGGTTCCCCCGGATGTCACTTCCAGACTTACGTCGTAGACACCAGCCTCCGTGTACGTATGGGTGCAGGTGTCCCCGTCATCGGCGCCGCCATCGCCAAAGTCCCAACTGTATGAATCAACCGGCAATTCAGAGCCGCCCTCGAAGAACGCATCGAACGGGACCCAGCCGAGTCGGTCCTCAGTAGTGAACATTACCGACTGGTCGGGCTCCAGGAAGCGGATCAACTGGTCGTACAGGTAGTAATTGCCGCCATCCGGGTAATACAAGTCGTCGACGCGGTACCAGGCGTTTTCTCCTGAGTTCCAGCCGTAGTTCATGTGGTAGTAGTTGAGTTCATCGTCGTCGATCTTCCAACCGTCACAGACAATCATGTGGCCCCAGATTCCGTACGGAATCGGTCGACCCGCGTCGATCTCCGCCTGAATCATGTTGAACCAGGTCTGGCTGGTATGACCACCATTTCGATACTCGGGATCCCATGTCGATTTGTACAGAAAGTGGTTGACCATAGCGGGCATGGCGACATTCAGAATCTCGCTCCAGGTCAGCCCGGAGCCGTCGGCGCCGAAGTCCATCTCGAAGGCGACCGCTACCTCATAGTTGAGTTCGGCGACGGCTGAATCCTGAGCCACCGTAGAGCAGGCGGGATACGGGCAGTAGTCGGCCATATTGTTCCAGTCATAGGAATCCCAGTACTCTGCTGTCAGATACTGCGATGGACCACCATCGCCGTCCCACCAATATCCGCTGCTGCCGACACCCTCGTCGGGCCAGCTCCAGTACTGCATAACCTGGGCGAAGGCGGTGGCGACACATCCAACTGGTGTTCCCGGCGGGCAGTAGGTGTTGAACGGCTCCCATTGGTGCCACCGGACACTCAGGAGAGGGCCAACGATGGTGTCGCGGGTGTCGGATGAGCCCTTCAGGACACGGTCCGAGAATTCCTTGGGGTTGATAGCCAGGCGGTCGAAGGCCGCGCGGTCCGACGGGTTGAAGTGCATTTTGTCACCCGCGGTGGATTGCGGGACATCGAGACTGCCGTACACCTTGATATATTCCTCGGCATGGGTGGCCAGAGCCGTGCGAATCAGGTCGGCCAGACCGTCGGGGACATCGACATTGAGGTCGCCATGCTCGGAATAGAGCTTGATTGGGCCCATCTCCTTCAGCACCGGCACCACAATGTAGCCACTCGGGTTGAAGGAATAGCAGCGTCCAAGGATCTCTCCGTCGACGACTATTTCCTGGACTCGCGCCAGTTTAGCATCCGCAGCGCCCGCCCAACTGCCGTTCTGGGCGATGTGCTCGGCCACGTAGTTCTGAGCGGCCTGAGCCATCTCCAGCGAGGTCGCTCTTTCGGCGACGGCCTGGCCGGCGATCAGCGCCAAGCCGATAACCGCCAGAGCGAGTACTTTCTTGCTCCGATTTGCTCCTGTCATTTTCGCTTCTCCCTTACACTTGGGAGATGATCTCGCCGCCGAGTCAGACTCGCAGGCGGGCCTGATCATCCCATTATCGAATCAGATGTTTGCTTCCATATACTTCAACACACGTATCGGCCGGGATCGGAGGCGCCTGAGTTTGGCGCCGCCGGGACTTGAGCTTATCTCCATAGGGTTCAGCAGCTTCCGAAGACCATAGCCGTACATTTCTGACGAGTACGTCGACTCAATCTACAATATAACTGATTCGGCAGAATTTGCAATGCCTAACACAGTGCAAGGTCTTTGACCGCCTCTCGGGAAGGGCGGAACCGGCGCTGAGTTGCGCGCCTATTCTCTTATCCGGCACCTTGTTGGAAGTGTCAGAAGACGCTGCGAGGGTACCCTGGAGGCTGGTCTAATTACCAGTAGGTCATCCCCATCGACGCCGGTCTTGAAAGTGCTGCTTCAAGGAGCGGCTTTGGCTTAGGCTGAAGACGGTTCAATACTTGCCTGCCGGTCCGGCGGCAGCGCAGCTTGTGCGTCGAAGTCCTGGTTGTGTTTACGGCTGCCCGTGCGTGTATTTGGACAGGCATGGTCCGGGGGACCATAATCCCTTGAAAAACGCGAGGTTTTGCGGTACTTTGCGGGCCGCGCCGGAGACGGCGGTGAGCAACGTGAATCGAAGTGAGAAGACTTGAAGGAGTACTGTGAGCAGGGTCCTGGATTCGATTGAGAACTACCGTCAAACGCAAAGACAGGTGGGCTGGCTGCCTCGCCGCGAGGCCGACCGGCAGACGTATGAGCGACTCGGGTTCATGTCAGGACTCGAGATACACCAGCAACTGAAGACTAGCAGTAAGCTGTTCTGCCGCTGCCCCGCCGGCATCTATCACGACTTCGAGGACTATGACGCCGAGGTTATCCGTCACATGCGGCCCACGCTGAGCGAGCTGGGCGAGTACGACGGAACCGCCCTAATGGAGTTCAAGACAAGGAAGAACATCGTATACCGCGTCAATGATCGTACTGCCTGCACCTACGAGATCGATGATACGCCGCCGTTCCCGATTGATCGCGAGGCCCTCGGCATTGCCATCGAAGTCGCTCTCATGCTTCGCACCAACGTAGTCGGCGAGCTTCACATTACCCGTAAGCAGTATCTCGACGGTTCCATTCCCACCGGTTTTCAAAGGACCGCCATTGTCGGGATTGAAGGGGAGATTCCGCTGAGCAACAAAACAGTCCGGATTATTCAACTCAGCCTGGAAGAGGACTCTTGCCGCGAGGTATCCGACACGGGACACTGGCGGACGTATGCTACGGATCGTCTGGGTATGCCGCTGATTGAAACCGTGACTTATCCGGACATGCTGACTCCTGATGAATGCGCTGAAGCGGGACAGTATCTCCGATTTCTTACGCGGGCGTCGGGGAAGGTGCGCACCGGCATGGGAGCGGCGCGCCAGGATGTCAACGTCAGCATTCGCGGTGGTACCAGGATCGAGATCAAGGGAGTGCAGCACATTAAGTGGATTCCCGACCTGACTCACAACGAGGCCTTTCGCCAGAATGCGCTGCTTCAGATTCGAGACGTTCTCAGAGGGCGCGGGTTAGATCCTGAAGAATGGAAACTGTCGAGCAAGCAACTGACGTTTCGCAAACTCGGCAGCGACTGGGCCCCGTTTCAGAATGCGGCGGACAAGGGGGAGAAAATTCATGTTGTGCGCCTGCCTGGGTTCAGGGGAGTGCTCTCCTACTTCACGCAGCCGGGTCACGCCTTCGCTGATGAACTGGCGGATCGCATCAAGGTTATTGCCTGCATCGAGCGACCCAATATGTTACACGAGGAGGCTTTCGAGGATTCGAGTAACCTGCTGTCGCCGAATCTCAGAGTTGTACCGGAGGAAGTCTGGGAGCAGCTGCGAAAGATGCTGGGGGCGAGGGGAGATGATGCTGCGCTGGTAGTCTGGGGACCGGGAGAAGACATTGCCATGGCGTTGGAGACGATCGAGGAACGATGCCGACTGGCCTTTGACGGTGTGCCGAATGAGACGCGAAAGGGGCTGAGTGACGGCACGACGATCTTCGAGCGCGTCCTGCCGGGCCCGGACCGCATGTATCCCGACACTGACTCGGCCCCGATTCCAATTGAAGACGAATACATCGAGAGAATCCGCCAGGGTGTTGCCGTCGATGTCAGCACCCGCCTGGAGCAACTGCGCCAATGGAAGGTGCCGGCGGACACGCATCCGTATCTGCTCAGTCGGAATCTGGCGCCGCTCATCGAGCGCATCGCTGCCGACACCGCATACGACCCCGGATTCATCGGCGTCATGCTGGGGCAGCGTTTCAAGCACATCGAGGGCACCCATCGGGCTGGCGACGGCTTCACGACTGATCGTCTCTATGATCTGTTTCGGTTCGTCAGCGATCACGGACTGGCTCATGAGATTCTCGTCCCGATGATGGAAGTTGTGTATGAGCACCCAAAGATGGTTCTGGATTCGGCCTTGACAGCAGTCGGCTTTGAGCAACGTTCGGTCACACAGATCGTGGCGATGATCGGCCAGATTGCCCGCAAGTATGAACAGATCAAACGGTCGGATGACCCGATCAATCGCATTGACTGGATCATGGGTCAGTTGCGCCCGCCTGCACTCGGGAACATGCCGCTTGGCGAGTTACGGCATCACATTCAGGAGGAGATCGGGCATGAATGATCTGTTCAAGGGGTATAAGGGGGCCGCTCGCGAGACCCTCCAGCGCTACAACGCCCGCGTCTGGGGAGAGGCCGAGATAAGGACGACTCGAGGCAAGTTCGAAGGGATTATTCTCCCTCGTTCGGAGAACGATGACGAACGTCATATTGTCCTGAAGCTGGCCACCGGCTACAACATTGGAATCGCCATCGACACAATCACCGATATGACCGAGAAGGGGTACAAAGAGGCCCACTACAAGATTCCTGAGAAGGAGTTCCCCTACAGCCCCGGCAAGCCGAGCATCAAGCTCTTCGGTACCGGCGGGACTATCGCCTCGCGGCTGGACTATCGTACCGGCGCGGTCATCCCAGCCTTCTCTCCGGGCGAGCTCTACGGGGCTGTCCCCGAGCTGGCCGACATCTGCAACCTGACTACCGAGAAGCTGTTTGCGGTTTTCAGTGAGAACATGGGGCCGCAGCAGTACAAGAAGCTGGCCGTATCCATAGGTGAGGAAATCGAGAAGGGAGTAGACGGTATTGTTGTCGGACACGGCACCGACACGATGCATCACACTGCGGCGGCACTCGCGTTCATGGTCCAGGATGCACCGGTGCCGATCGTGCTGGTCGGCTCTCAGCGTTCATCGGATCGTCCTTCATCCGACGCCGCCCTCAACCTGATCCATGCCACCAAGGCAGCGGCTGAGTCCGACATAGCCGAGGTGATGGTCTGTATGTTCGGCCCCACCTCCGACGAGTACGGGCTACTTCACCGCGGGACCAGGGTGCGAAAAATGCACTCGTCCTATCGCTCGACGTTCCGAACAATCGGCGATATCCCTTTGGCCATGATTGACCGTGACAACATCTCACCCCTGGTCGACAGATACAAGCGACGGCGCTCTGATCGCAAGGTGAAGATCACGCCGGTCTTCGAGGAGAAAGTAGCCCTGGTCTACTACTACCCCAACATGATGCCTGACATCATCGACTCAATCGTAGACAACGGCTACCGTGGTATTGTCATTGCCGGGACAGGTCTGGGGCATGTCAACAAACCGGTATATCCGGCCATTGAGCGGGCCACCGCGAGGGGTGTGGCCATTTACATGACGGTGCAGACCCTCTGGGGTTATGTTCACATGTTTGTCTATGATACGGGCCGCGATTTGATGGCCAAGGGGATAATCCCGACTGAGAACATGCTACCGGAGGTGGCCTACATCAAATTGGGGTGGGCGCTCGGCCAGACCGATGATCTTGAAGAGGTCAGGCGCATCATGCTGACCCCTATCGCCGAAGAGACCACCAAACGCGAACCACAAAACGGTTATCTTATCTTCCAGGGGGGAGTCCCGGAAGTGGAGGAGTTCCTGAGGAAGATACATCGGTAGCGGCCCATCAGGGACAAGGCGCCGGCGCCGGGCCGAAATTGAACATGTAGTCCACAAGGTATATCAAGTCCGATATCTCAATAGCGCCGCTGCCGTCCACGTCGGCCTCCGCGGCGCAGGGGAGGGGTGAACCCGAGTTGAACATGTAATTGACGAGGGCTATCAGGTCCCCGATATCAATGGTGTCATTGCCATCGCCATCCACGTTGCCGCGAATGCCCTGGCAACAGACCTGGTAGGCCATCCTGCCGTTAATCACCGGAGCAACGAAGCTGGCACGTTCGTTCGCCAACAAGGGAAGGCGGCCGGAGTAACCATCGATGGCGATGTTTGTGGCCTGACCTTCAAGGGGAGTGCCTGCCAGGGTGAACAGCAGCCTGATCACCGGGCCATTGCCCGGTGGCATAGATGTGCCCTCGCCGCTGTTGAACAGGCGGAACGTCGCCCGCGAGTTCAAGGGGTCCCAATGAGACATCTGCCTGGTTTGCAGGCTGTCGCTGCGACACCCCTCGGTGGACCAACCGGCCAATACGATTGCCAGATCGCCTCCATATTCGACCGGAATCTGCACCAGGTCCAGCGGCAATGTCGTGCGGGCGCGAATCGCCACTTCGATCGTATCGCCTATGACGGCCTCAACCGTATCCGCGGCCAGAGTGTCGGCCAGCACCGCGATGTAGTCCGGGATGACCTCAGATCTGGCGCCCTGGTCGCTCATGATGCTGACACTGAGATCGTACAGTCCTGGCTCCTCGTATATGTGCAACGGCGATTGCTGCGTACTGCTGTCACCATCGCCGAACTGCCATAACCACTCTGTGACCTGCAACTCCGAAAAGCCTTCGAACTGGACTTCCAGCGGTGTCCATCCCCAGGTCGGATCGGCGCTGATGACCAGGTCTCGATCCGGCTTCATATTGATTATCATGTGTTCGATGTCGGGGTCACAGCCGCTCCAGGGACAGTAGAGATTGTCCAGAACATACCAGGCGTTGTGACCGTCGGCCCACCCGTAGTTCATGTGATATTGGAGTAGCTCGCCGTCGATGCGATAACCATCGCAGGCTATTGCGTGGCTGTAGATCGTGTATTGGGTCGGCAATCCCAGATCGATTTGCTGCTGAATCTGGGCGAACCACCCCTCCAGAGTATAATCGCTGCGGAAGATCTCGGAGATCGAGTCCTTATACCGAAAATGCTGGGGCATCATGGTCAGCATACGGGCCGGCCATGCCCCCGACGCACAACTCCCGTAGTTCATTTCGCAAGCGACGCCGACCTCATAGCAGAGTTCCGCAATGGCGCTAACAGTCTCCGGCTCGCAGCCGAAGTAGCAATTGTCAATGATATTGTCCCAATCGTAGGGATCGGAGAAATCAGCAAACAGCGTCTGGCCCGGAGTCGAACCGCCACAGGACTGATCGCCACTCCAGTAGTATGAGAACTCGCCCTCGCCTTCAGGAGGCCATTGATGATATGCCATGATCTGGGCAAAGGCGGTGGCCACGCAGCCGACAACGCACCGGCCCTGGTCGCCAATGGGGCACCAGTCGTTGTAGGGATCGCCTTGGTCCCAGACCGAGGTGATGAGCGGCCCCACCTCGACACGTTCCTCCATTAGTCTGTCGACTGTATGGGCGGTGAATGTCGCCTGATCAGCCAGCAGGCGGTCCCACTCACGACCTACCGAAGCAAACCGGTCATCAACGGGAACGGCGTGAAGGGACCCGTATTGGGCCTCGAACCAGGCTGTCCGGTCGGAAAGCACCTCCCGGATGAGGGCTCCCGGCCCATCCTCGGCCGAAAGGTCGATCGGCGATTCTGTGGAGTACATCTTGATCGGTGGAAGCTGCCGCAGCCGGGGGACCACTATGTACCCGGAGGGCTCGGTGCTGTAGGCCCAACCGAGAAGACGGTTGTCCTCGACGATGGCGTCGACCCGATCAATAGTATAGGTGGCTGCCTTATCCGATCGGCTCATCAGAGCAGTCCAGTTTTCGGCAACCCGGTCTGCGTCAGAGCGACCGGCCAGTTCGGAGTGCGCAGTCCCGGCCAGCAGGACGATGGCGACCGCGGCTGTCAGAGACAGGGACGCCCAGCGCTCAGACTTGAGTAAGCTTGTATACCTGATCATATTCATCACAGCAGTAGAGGATGGGTATTTATGTGTATAAGTTATACCCGTCCGGGGCAATCGTCAATCAGAATCATGGATGGCCGCGTCGCCATGGCTGCTCAGGCAAAGGCTGAATGCTACCGATACAGGTGAGAAGGAGACCGGGCCCATCCGGAGAGCCCGGCATGGCCTCATGGAGTACTTCGAGATACGAGCACGACTCAGACGCCTGAAGCGGTTTCGCGCCATGTACCGGCAATACCTTGCCTTCACCAACCGTGACCGCAACCCGGCGGCGCAGTTAGTCCTTTCCAGAATGGAGCCCATGGCGCGCCTAACCGTAGACTCGCTTCGGAGAGTTAAACTGGGCTCCACCATAACTCGCGACGCCCCGGCCCGGGGCGGGCGAAGAGTTAAGATCAACATCATCAAAGCCATCTTCAGAGACAATATCCAGCGCCACTACTCCCTTGACGACGATGCGCCGCTTCGCGCCCTTGACAAGGGTATTCTGGTTTACCAGAGACGATTATGGGGTCAGACCATCCAGTTGCTTAACCCGCTCTTCTGGCTCTATCACTTCTCCGGGTTTCTGGCCCGCCTGCCGGTTCTGGTCCTGCGGAGGGCGGGATATGACACCGACCGGGCCGAGAGTGCGGCTTCGTTCAGAATATGGGTAGTCGCTGTTCAGGCGGCTTCCTTCTACCTTATCTTCCAGTGGACCGGCCTGCTCACGCACATTGTCGCCCTGTTCCTCCGGCCACCTTGGTCGCCGTAACTCACAGGTCAGTAGCACGGCTGCGGCGGAAAGCCACTGGAGAACATGTAGGCGACAAGGAAAGTCAGGTCAGTTACATCGATGTCGCCGTTGCCGTCGATGTCGGCCTCCCTGAAGCATGGCGGCTCCGGACCGGCGGAGAACATGTAGCTCACCAGGTAGATGAGGTCGGAGACATCACAACGGTCCAGGTCGTCACCGTCGATGTTGCCACGTCTCCCGATGCAGCAAGACATACATGTCAGGGACCCATTCTGAAGAAGGGGCACGTAGTCGATCTTATCGCTGACGAACCCCGGTTCGTGGATGCTGTAGCCGTCGATATCAAGCGGTACTGACTGTCCGACTTCGGCGCCCGGTCCGGCCGAAAAGAACAAACGGATGATCGGCCCCGCTCCGGCCGGCAGCACGGGAGCGGTCGACTCGGAGCCCGCAGACAGCACGAAGGTTGCCTGAGAGCCGGGATTGTAGTGTTTCATATAGACCGTGTCGAAAGCCTCGGTCCGACATCCGTCAAGGGAGAAGGAATCGATGGTTACATCCAGCCCGCCACTGAAGTCCAATGGCAACACGATCTTTCGAAGGGGGGCCGAGTTCCGGGCGTATATCTCGACGATTCCTCCCGAGTCCGGATGGACCGTGGCTTCCGGGGCAGCGACAGTGTCCGCGATGGCAATAACGAGATCCTGGCGCACGAACGTGCGGCTCTCATTACCCGCGGTAATCTGAAGAGTAATATCGTAGTTGCCCGGCGCAGTGTATGTATGGGACGCGGTTTGAGTATAGGCCGAGTCGCCGTCTCCGAAGTCAAACACCCAATCATCGACATCCAGAATCGATGAACCCTCGACCTGAACGGTCAGTGGTACATACCCGACAGTCGTGTCGATGAAGAAGATGATGTCGCGGTCAGGTACGATCCGGGTGAGCATCATCTGATCCGCGGTGGTGCAGCCATCCCAGGGACAATAGATATAGTCTACCGTGTACCATGTCGTGTGTGAGCTGTTCCATCCGTAGTTGAGGTGATGCTGATCCAGTCCATCGATCACTCGGTAGCCGTCGCTGACAATGGCGTGTCCGGTGATGCGGTAGGCAATGGGCAGGCTGTCGTCGATATCCTGCCTGATATACGAGAACCACTGTTGCTTAGTGAGTCCGGGACGGTTGATCCTGACGACGCTGTCTTTGTATCGGAAGTAATCCGGAAAGACATCCAGGCCGTCGAAGACATACGCGCCAGAGCCACAGCGGCCGTAGTGCATTCTATAAGCGACGCCAACCTCGTAGTTGAGCTCAGCGACGGCGTTGCGCTCGGCGATCGGCCCGCTCGGGCTCGTGTAATCAGTGATATTCGGCCAGTCGTAGTTGTTGTCCAGATTGACTGTCAGGTAGCCGCCTGCGGTGCTTCCGCCGCAGGACTCATCCCCCTGCCAGTAGTATCGGGCGATACCGTTACCATACGGGGGCCACTCGTGATAGTCCAGAATCATGGCCGCGGCGGTGGCAACACAACCGACTACGCATCGCCCGCCGTCACCCATTGGACAGTAGTTATTATAGGGTGCGCCCTGATGCCAGTGAGCGGTCATTAGAGGACCAACCTCCACCAGAGTATCGCGGCCCTTGGCTGTCAACCTGGCGTTGAACTGATCCGCCGGCACATTGAAATCGTCCCATTTAGCACGGTATTCCGTGCCAAAAGGAGTATCGCCGGACCCGGGGAGGGGCGCCTCGAGAGCGCCGTAGTATTCGATGTAGGCTCGGTGTGCATCGGAGAACACTTCGCGCAGCAAGGCCGCCATACCGCCTTCTTCGTCAAGACTTAACGTGGACTCCTCTGAACTCGCTTTTACCGGGGCGAGAGCCTTGAGCGCCGGGACGACGACATAGCCGCCGGGGTTGACCGAGTATACCCTCGCCAGCAGCGTATCTCCGGACATCATATCCTGGGTATCCTCCAGGGCGGGATTCGTCCGGCCGGCCCAGTGTCCCTTGTCGTGGGAAACCAGCGAAAGCCAGTTTTCCGCCACGCGGTCCATTTCGGCCCGGGTGGCTATCTCGCCGTTGATGGCAGGGGTAAGAAAACATATTGCGGGAATCAGGATCACGAGAAGAATCGATCGCCTTGAGATGTGCATTTCAGCTCCTGGGTTACGGCTGGTCAGACCGACATGCTAAGACATCCGTCAGGTAATACGCGCCATCCATACGGACCGACGCATCCCTACCTGTATCGTTCCAATATAATCGGGATTCGAGAATCGACAAGGCTTAACTATCCGAATGTCAACTGGCTGCGTGACAGGTCCGACGGCACTAATACTCGTGAGGCATGAACCAGTCCGGTTCCAGTTTTGTCGTGATGTCTATGATCCTGCGATCGAGCTCGCTCCAGGCGCCACGCTCGATCAGGCTCTCGATGGCGCGATTCAGCACCACCAGAGAGTTGTTTACGGGAATTAGAGCGGGGTAGTACTCGTTGGTGAAGAAGACGCGATAACGTCGTCGCTGGCGACCGTTGCTCAGCAGGTTGCCGATTGCCTTCTCGAGATCCGAGCCGTCCAGTTCAGCCAGACGTTCCTTCGGGGAGATCAGGTCGTCAATGCTCTTCCTGAGTGAGTGTCTGGGCTTGAAGCTCAATTCCCATGCCTCCATTTGTCCCAGCGAAGTAATGACCAGTGTCCAGACCGTTACCGATTCGTCATCATGGCGCTGAACGCCCTTCATGAACGGAAGGTAGACGTTGTCGGAAATCGAGCCGAAGGCGCTGACCCCTCCGGCGAAGGGCCGCTCTAGGATGTCGTCAACGGTGAAATACGGCTTGTGAGTGAAGCGAGCATCCTGGATGAGCATGAATTCTTCCTCAGTGAAGTGGAATCGCTCTTTCCATTTCTCTTCTGCTGTGGCGGCGGAACGAGTCAGGGCGGAGTGGCTGGTCAGCATCCCCAGCGCCTTGCCACCGCGCCACACCAGCGGAAGCGCTCCGACAGCCCATTCCGCCGAACCACCGATCTCGCCGATGATACTGTTCAGCTGGCGGCCCCCGGGGAACGTTAGTCCTTCAAGACCAAGAACCAGAGTGGGGTAGAGGTCTCCGTCCTGGTCGGTCGGGGTGGCTATGCCGGCTTCGTTCAGGACATCCATGGCCGGATGATGGCGGGCTCGATCGAGGAAGAAGGCCGAAAGCTGATCGACACTCGAATAGCCGTATGACTCGGCGATGACTCTGGCCGCCTCGATCAGATTGGTGCTGCGGGGATTGAACTCCGGGAAATTGGTCCCGGCGGCCCAACTCTGGACGTAGATGTCGGGCAGGTGACGCTTTACGCCGGACTCGGTCACGAACAGACAGGTGAGCGAAGAGTGCAGTCCCTTGACCGATTTGGTGGTGCCGTCAATGACGTCGTTGCCCATCGACAGAAGGGTCACGTTCGGGGGCATAGCCATGCCATAGCGCCGCTGGTGCTCCTCTTTGCCGAAGAGAGCGCCGACCGCAATGGTCGGATTGCCGCCGGCCTCCTTGCCCGGTTTCATGCGAACACCCTCAGTGATGGTCGACTCGATAAGCACTTCTTCGCCGACGGGCAAGTCCTCGGTCGTGGTTTGGAGGACCTCCGACATTATCTGCGCCGCCGTGCGATCGTTGGCCCGTTTGAGTTCGTTAGTCTTCTGTGCTGTGCGCTGGTCCTCCGGCAGTTGCATCAGGCTCCCGCGGCCGTGCAGGCCGATGGCGAGGGCAGGCAGGGCCGCGGCCAGGATCGATGCTTCGCGCAATTGCCGGTTGCGGAATGCCCCCAGATTTGACTTGCGATTGACAACCGGATCGAGTTGCAGGATGCGCCCCGATTTCAGCGCAAGATCATAATTGCCCAGCACGCTTTGGTGCCGGTGGTTGAACTCGATTATTCGATCACGGTTGAAGGTTATCTGCGGAACATCATTGTCAAGTTGGAGTCGTACCTGTTCGACGTCGAAACGAAGCTGGTTGGTCATTTGCCGGCCATCCTCTTGATCTGTTCACCAACGGCCGCCCCGGCCGTTGAAGTTCAGTTGCAGCGCTGCCTTGCCACGTTAATCTTGTGCCAATGCAACAGCATTGCAAGGAAATTGTTCTGTCAAGGAAATTGCTCACTCCGCACCGTGGGGACAAGCCGGGCAGACTCCTGGCCTGCAATCGGACCAGCTCTCAGGACCTGCCTGGAGAGTCCTCCG
The DNA here is from genome assembly GCA_964526835.1 of uncultured Ignavibacteriales bacterium. GTDB lineage: Bacteria > Zixibacteria > MSB-5A5 > GN15 > FEB-12 > DAOSXA01. The sequence goes on along the minus strand of CAZGMK010000001.1, from coordinate 134,447 downwards.
GCAATTACTGATCGGCTTCTCCGTTCTTGGCCGGGCGATGCAAGGCCTCCCTCTTGCGCGGCCGGGGAGCCTCTCTCGCTCGGCTGCGGGGTTTGCTCCCGTGCTGTCAGTGGACAATCCGCAAGCCATCAGGGGCAGGGCTCAGGTTCCGGACCCGCCTGGAACATGTAGGTCACCAGATATACCAGATCGGCGATATCCGGAGCGGCTCCGCTGCCGTCGATGTCGGCTTCGTCCTCACACGGGGGTGCGGGCCCGGCCTGAAACATGTAGCTCACCAGGTAGACCAGGTCGGCGATGTCGGGACCCGCGCCGTCATTGTTGATGTCGCCGCGCAGATCACAGCACGTGGGGGTAACGAAGACGGCAAGAGGATCGGACCATGGTCCTGTCATCCCGAAAATGTCCCGAGCTCGTACTGATATGTAAGCGGTGTCGGGAGCGGTCCACTGGAATCTCGTGGTGCATACATCGGTGGCCGTATATGGTCCAATCCATGATGTAGTGTCGCCGTCGAAAGACCACTGATATTGGACATCGTCGCTATGCAGATCGTTGGCTTGCACAGCGAAGGAGTACTCGATTCCGGGCTGGGCGTTGGACGGCCCATTCGGAGGAGGGCAGACCGGCTCGGTGTTGACTGCCACGTCGTTCGAAACTCGAACCAGCATGCGATACTCGGCGCCTTCAATCCGTTCCAGGGCTGCGACCATTGCCAGTGGAGCCACCGCGCGCTCGCCGGCGTCCATGATCATCTGACGATAACGAGTCGTATCCTCCGGCAATCCAGCCTCGCAGCCGTAACCACCGTCAGTGAAGACAGACGGGTATCCGACGAAGTTGTAATCGTACTCTAGGCGGTTGTATGCCTTCGGGTTGGCATCGCCAACCAGCGTGGTGTATATGAAGTCCAGTCCTGCGTAGTGGTAAAGGCTGTCCAGCGCCGACCGCGCCGCGGGGCAGGTGCCTCACCCACTGGAGCCGGCCAGCTCCAGAAACACAAGGTGCGTGAATCCTCCGGCCGAGCTGCTGCTGCCGGGCTGGCCCGAGGAGGCCGCACATGCCGCATCGACGTAATAGGCGTCGAACCAGTGACCGTATGGCGGGAAGCCGTCGGTCGGCACGCTGTCGCCGCGAAAGACAACGGCCTGAATCTGCAGGTTGTCCGGAGATGTGCCGCCAAACCCGGCGGCGACAGCATTCCACGTCAGTTCCTGCTGCCAGAGATCGTGTTGCTTGACCTCGATCTCCTCGGTCAGGGCAAAGTCCAGAAAGCCGAAATCGTAGGTCTCACCCAGACCGTCGGTCCAGCGAGATTCGGGTTCATTCACGAAGATCCGTACGGAGCCGTCGAAGTCGGTCGACGATGCGGTCGAGAAGACCAGAGCCAGGATGAGATATGAGGTCGTCTTCACGGGGTAGCGGTCCAGCCTTTCCGGTGTATGTTGCGGGAGAGGCGGCATCGTATGATCATGTACTCAATATATCCATGATCACGCGGTTGTCAAGCAACTATTACGGACACGGGACCGGAAGGGGGCCGCCTGCGAACATATAGCTCACCAGGTAAACCAGGTCGGAGATATCCGGACCTGCGCCGCTGCCGTCTACATCAGCCTCGAGGAAGACGCCGCTTTCTTCGCATGGCGGAGGGGGGCCGCCTCCGAACATGTAACCCACGAGGTAAACCAGGTCGGAAATGTCCGGGCCGTAGCCACCGTGGTTGATGTCCCCGCGGAGGTTACAGCAACTGCCGCCGATTTGGACCGAAAGCGATGCCGACCAACCAGACGTTTCGCCCCATATATCCCTTGTGCGCACCGAAACGTCGTAACTGCCGTCCGAAGTCCAGGTATGAGTCACTTGCGCGGGCGTTCCCGAGGCGAAAGGGCCGTACCAGGTGTCATCGCCGGCATCGGCGAAATCAAACTGGTAGTAGAGGCTGTCTGATTCCGGGTCGTTCGAAACTGCCTGAAAACTGAGTTCTTCGCCCGCAGAACCCGATCCGTCGCCGGTGGGGGCGTTGGGAATCAAGGCAGGCTGGTTAGCGTCGGATTCAAAGACTACTCGGTAGTAGACCCGGAATTGATCCGAGCCGAGGTGGTCCATACGCGCGACCATGTCGAGCTGCGGGACTGTCCGAGCGCCGGCCGTGCTGAGGGCGCTTTCGATCGCCGCCTGGCCGAGATCACTGATAACCGTCGTGAATCCGCCATCGTAATAGAGACAGGGGTAGCCGGGCCTGTTCAGATCAGCAAGCAGACGGCTGTAGGCCGGCTCTGTCTGATTAGGTGTTTCCGCCACCAGAGAGGCATAGTGGAACAAGTAACTCCCCGTTTCCTCGATCGCGTGCAGGTCGGCGGCGACATTCGGACAATTGACACACCAGGTTGCCGAACCTTCCTCGATGAAGACGGTGTGGGTGAAGCCGGCCCCGGTTTGATGTTGGGCCGCTTCTCCGGCGGTAACAGCAACTGCGGCATCGGCATCGTGGGCGGTGAACCAGTACCCGTAAGGGGGCCAGGCATCCTGGTCGTACCCAGTGGCGTTGAACACGACCGTGATTGCCTGCAGATTATCGGCGGCGACACCGGTGTATCCGGCGTCTGATGATGCGTCCCACGTATGGTATCCGGCAGCAGCTTCTCCCGAGCTAAGCGTCAGAGAGCTGCTCTCCAGAATATCCAGCAAGCCCTGATGAATATCTTCACCGCTCTGAAAACTCCAACGCGAGTCGGGTTCAACCAGGTACACTTTGACGGTCCCGCTGTAGTCCGCCAACGCGGAGCCGGCGAGTATCAGCAGCGATGCAACGCATGCCTGCAATATCTTGAAGGTCATTTCTTTTCTCCGAGTCATTTGCTCTCTGCGAATGCGGCCGCTGTTCGATCGAAGAGCGGCCGCAAACTCGTTTCGCTATGTAATCTCCACTTCTGCTACTGGCAGGGTACCGGAGCGGGACCCTGACTGAACATATAACTGACCAGGTATACCAGGTCCTCGATATCCGGACCCGCGGCATTGCCGTTTATGTCGGCCGCCTCGGGGCATTCGGGCTGGGGACCCTGTGAGAACATATAGGATACAAGGAAGACCAGATCTTCGATATTCACCTCGCCGCTTGCGACTATGTCGCCGCGCAGGGCGCAGCAGCCGATGGTGATATCGGCCGGACTGGACCAGGCAGTCTCGAAATCCCAGATGTCCATAGCCCTCACGGTGATTTGGTAGTCACCATTTTGCTGGTAGGTATGGGGCACCTGAACTGCCGAGTTCTGATCGTAAGGTCCGAGCCAGCCGGTGGATTTGCTGCCGTCGCCGAAGTCGACATCGTAATAGACCTGGTCCGGATCGGCGTCGGTCGTGATGACTTCAATAAGGACCTCTTCACCCGCCAGCGCCATCGCGGGGCACGAGGGGGCGTCCGGTGTGGCGGGGGCGACATTGGCCGGGATGCCGTTGGAGACTCGCACCTTCGTGGTCATCCTGGAGACGCCGGTTGAGTCTATCCGCAGAATCATATCCAGACCCACGGGAACAGCCCGCGCCCCGCAGGCCTCTATCCGGGTCCGATAGTAGGATTCCTGAGCGTAGCCGCCTACCAGCACCTGGTAGCCGCCATCGAAAAAGCAACTGGGGTAGCCGGCGAAATTGTAGTCCCGGTCGAGCCGGTCATAGGCCGCACCGCTCATGTCACCGACCATGGCAGCGTAGTAGAGAGGATAATCACCGGAACGATAAATACTGTTCAACGCAGACCGCGTGTTAGGGCAATACCCTCACCACGTGGCCGTGCCTTCCTCAATGAAGACCGCATGAGTGAAACCCGGACCGGTCTCGGGTGGGACCCCAATCGCACCAGGTTCGGCGTAGGCGGCCAGATCGTTGTAGTGGGCTACGAACCAGTAGTTGTTCGGCGGATAAGCGTCCTGCGGAAAGCCCTCGGCGTTAAACAGAACCCCGATCACAGCGATGTTATTCTCATGCATCCCACCGTAGACAGTCTCATACTCATCGTAGAAACTCTCGCCATCGGCCAGGCTCACGGTTGCAACTGTCGGAAACCACAGGAAACCGAATTCGTAATCGTGGCCGGAGGCATCGTCCCAGCGCGCAGTTGGCTCGACCAGGTAGAGCCGCAGTGTCCCGTCATACTGGGCTTTGTCACCCGAAGCAAGTTGCGGCGGGATCGCCGGCTTAATGTTCATCTCCGCCCCGTCACGGGGACAGAAATTCTCGGCCGAAAAAGCCGAGGCTGACAGCAGAAGTACCGCCAGCAGCGCAATCGGTAGTCCTCTTCTCATGGCACTCTCCATCGTCGGGTTCCTCATTCAAGGTAACTCTAGATTATCCGGGCTTTGATTCCTGGCGTAATACACTTTCACAACCGGCGTGGACCTCGACTTCGGGGTAAGATATACTAAATATATCCTTGTTCTCATATTAGTCAAGAACAAAGACCGGCGCATTTAATGCCTTATCAGCCAGCATGATACGCGGCGCGCTGCTATAGCCTGATAGTCAGTCCAAGTGAGATCGTAAAGTCGGTATAGTCATAGACCGGGATACTGGAACTATTATCAGTGTACTCCAGTTGCACTTGAGGCTCGACAAACAGGCCCCGCCGATCGGTGAAGGGCAGTTGGACAGCAACGTAGGCTTTGTACTGCTCGTCCTCGCGGGGCATGACACTGATTGGGATGGACAGCACCGGAACTCCGACAGGATGCTCGATGTGGTCGACATAATGCTTGTCGAAGTAGCCCACGCCGCCCCTGAAGATCAGCGCCGGCACCAGATATGACTTCAGCATGAGGGTTATCCCGTTTCCCTCGTATTCGCCCGCCCAGGGAGAAGTAGTGACCGAGAAGCCGTATATGGCGGCGTTGTCCGGAACGTCGGCAAACCACTTATGGAACAGAGCTACACTGGCCCCTGTTCTGGCTCCGATCCTGAAGGAGTAGCGCGGAGACAGGTAGAAAGAGCTGAGGTTGCCCTCGCTCACCACGGAATCGGCGTACTCTGCTCCGCTTGCGATAGCCTTGGAGGGGCGTGTTCCGGGATACTCAACGGCATCGACATACACGATATTACCGGTCACCAACCCGGCCTCGATATCCAGACTCGATGAGCCGAAGAGAGTGAAGTTGGCCCCAGTGAATACCTCGAACGTATTCTTGTCGTCCACATCGGAACCCGAATAGTGCTTCTTTTTGAACTTCACACCGCCGCGCAGATGCGTCGTGGATCTGAGTTGGCGGCCGATGGCGGTCGTGATCGTCCAGTCGTCGGTGGTATTGAAGTTGAGTGAATCGCTCTTGTAGTCACGGGTCTCGAAATCAAGAGCCAGGTGGACCGCCGTCCCGGCGGTGTCGCCGATCGGGATTACCGAAACTCCAGCGCCCAGCATGTAGTTGCGTATCGCCTCCGTACGGTTGTAGTGGCTGTACTCGCCCTTGACATTGATCTCGGCGAAGGGGAGGGGGTAAAGATTCAGCCTGGCGGAGTTGACGAAGTAGCCGTCGTATGTCTCGGAGGAGTCGTCAACCAGATTCGACGTGCGATTGCCCGACAGATTCAACTCGAAATCGACATTGTCTATAGCCTTGGCGCCGGCTGCCAGCAGAATGGCTGCGATCAGGGTCAGTGATAGTTTCATCCTTCGAAGCCCCCTCAGAAGCAGACGCCACCGGCGCAGGCGCCGCCAGCCGCTACGGCGATACCCAGGCCGGAGCCGAAGTCGGCATCGAAGGCGCATCGGTTGTCGCACATATTGCGGGTCAGGAAACTCCGGCGCCCGAAAGCATCTTTGTTGGTTTCGAAGAGCATCGGTCCCTCGACCGTCGGCGGCGGCGCCTGGAGATTGGCGAAAATACCTGCAGACTCCTTCTCGTCGACCGGCGGCACATAACCCCGCTCAAACTGATCCGGGATACCGTTGCCATCGACGTCCGGGTCGTTATCGTTGAAGCCGTCCCCATCCAGATCGACGAAGCTCGGCGGATCGGATGCCGGCGCCTGGCCGGCTGCAAGAACAGCGCTCAGCGCCACAAACACCAGGATCGTACGCATCATAGAAATGGCTCCTTCTCTGGAAAACGACAAACCCACACAGGCAACGCGTCGTCACAAGATACACGGGTGTCGCCATCACACAAGCGGATTCTCCGGGCCGCACTGTCTGGCCCAGCCACATATGCTACGAAACGCATCTTCATAACGTGGGCCAAGTTGATCAAGGTAGGCGTCGAGACCTCGCCTCGCGACCCCGCGTTCCGAGGGGCAGGGGTTTCAACCATACGGCTTCGCGATCCGGCCTTCGGCGGAATGCGGACAGGCTTCCGACGACGCGTAGGTCAAAACCCCTGTGGTTTTGACATGTCTCGAAGTCCGGTTTCTCATCAGACGTACCAGGCTTCGCGTCGAAACTTCGCTTCGCGATCCGGCCTTCGGCGGAATGCGGACAGGCCTCCGACGACGCGTATGGTCAAAACCCCTGTGGTTTTGACATGTTTCTCGCGGGTTCGCAATGGTCCGCCGGCAACCACCCCTCCGAACCATCCTCGGCCCGGCACCACAGCCATCCGGCCTCCCCATGTAGGGCGGTCACGGATTGTCCGGTACGGACGCTGAGTTCTGTCGCCTTGTAGTCTTCGGTCAGGCGACCGTGTCCGGCAAGCTCGGATTTCTCTATGAGGCGCTTGGGGACCCATGCCGAGAGACCCGATCCGACATCGCACCATATCCAGCCCGGATAATCGTCGGATTCACCGTGCAAGACCAGCAGAGCCCCCTCCGCAAATACTGCGCTCTCAGGACCGGTTGCCCGATAGTCGACGGTTACTGTCATTTTCGCAGGATAGCCAAGCATATTAGCTGACGTTCCGATCCGGGCCATCGAGGCGGTGTTGCATCCAGACATTCGGCTCGATATAGACAACCTGGTCGGCTTCCACGTCGACTGTGACCGGTCGCAATGCTCCGGGGATAACATACTCGCCACTTTCCGGAAAGCTCATGTCGGTCCAGTTCTCCCATTCCCTGATGGTCGCCGATATCCGCATCGAACGTGAACAGACGCCGACAATTCCAGCTCCCATCCGCGCGTGCAGGCGTATCCAGGGATCGAAGGGCTGGTTGTCGGCGGCGCGCCATTGCACGTACCTCTCCATGGGGATCAACGGGTATCGGGCCTTCAGAGTCGGTCGGACCGGAGCAATCAGCTGAGTCAGACCGTGAGTCCGCCCGATTGACATCATCGCCCTGATCATCAGCTCCGCCAGGCCGCGTCCCCGGTGCTGCGGGGCTACGACTATCTGGATCGCGCCCTGGGCGTCAGGTGACCGTCCGGCGTTGTTGTCCTCGATCGCCCTGGAGAAGAGCCAGTCCCAGCCACCATCGGGAAGCTGCTCGGGCGGCTCAGGCCACTGCAGCGGGACCGAGTTGCCGATGGCCAGCAGGTTATCCGATGAAGTGTCCACCAGGGCGTACTGGTAGGCCGGGAACAGCCGGTGCAAGTCCGGCCAATGTTTTTCCGCTACAGCGTCGTGCAGCATGAATTCCGGCCAGGAGGGAAGAGTAACTCCGGATTCCAGCTCCATAAGATCCGGCAGGTCACGGCCGGTCAGTATTCGGTAGTTCGACTTGCTCATAATCGGCTTTCCAGCATCGAGTATTCAACCGGGGACCGCGACACTCGTCCGGCCGGCGTCCTACCAGCAAGTTAAGTGAGTCCTTTGGCCAAAAGGCAACAAAAAGCCTGATCATCAGGAAAGGGGGAATGCCGCTATCAAGGATTGGCGGGAAATTACGATAAGACCTGCTAGACCGGTGACTACCAGCATTGTTGAACAGGCGGCTAAATCCGCGGCTCGCTTACAGGGTCAAGTCGGCGTTAGACGAGCGGCGGATTGAGGTGATGCCTAACTGAGGACGTCAATGGCCACTGCTCCCGCAGTAATCATGCTGATCGAGGACAAGCCCGACCAGGCCGAAACGACCATGACATCTCTGCGCCGGTTGTCCGGGGTAAGGGAGATACTGTGGCTCAAGAATGTTGCCTCAGCCGATACCTGGCTGTCCAAGTGGAGTAGGAATCGACTGGCGGAGCCGGGTGTATATCCCCAATTGATCCTTCTTAGTTTTGACCTGGCCGATGGTGGAGCGCTTGACTTCCTGCGGGACATAAAGAGGAACCCGGCGACCAGACGAATCCCGGTAATTGTGCTGGCAGGTGGTCCGTACGACGCGAGCATTGCTGCGGCCTACGCCTCAGGCGCTAACAGCTTCATGGTCAAGCCGATTGGATCCGAGGACATCAGGGAACGGCTATCACAATTCGAACTATTCTGGGCTCTGACGGAGAAGCTGCCACCTATTGTCGGTAGTCACGCCCGGTCAGAATGATGCGGTGTACAGCGATAGTGGAGGGTAGGGCCCAATGCAGGGGATCAGGATACGGCAGGCCGGTGTCCATTACGATCGTAACGGTCGGCCGGGAATCGGTTCTTGCAGCTTGTTCATGATGAATGGTGCCGGAGGCCGGAATCGAACCGGCACGATGTTGCCATCGGGGGATTTTGAGTCCCCTGCGTCTACCAATTTCACCACTCCGGCACTATGGCCTAATTAGCCGGTTCCGAGGTAATTGTCAAGAGCTAAAGCCCCTCCCGGGTTCTCAGAAGTGCGTTCGGTCATCCGCGGTATCCGGAGGCGGTCGGTCGATATTGGAGTCGCGGCCAATATGCAAACCGGTGGCCGGATGGAGGTGGCACTCGGTTGACGGGGCATTGTCGGCGGTGAATATCTCGTTGCGAACTTCAAGGCAGCGCTGAGTGGCCAGCTCACCTGACTCAAGGCAAACATCCAGGTGCACCAAGCCTTCCGGCTCGACGAAATCCAGAACAGGCAGCGAATCATGAGCGGCGATCATGAATTCGGTCCAGACCGGAACACCATTCTTGGCCCCGTCCTGATTGCGCCCCAGCGAGGTCTTCTCATCGAATCCGACCCAGCAACCGGCGGTGATCTGCGGAGTGTAGCCGACAAACCAGTTGTCGCAGAAGTTGTCGGTAGTGCCGGTCTTGCCACCGGCGGGACGGGTGAAGCCCATCCAGCGTGAGCGACGACCCGTGCCGGCATCGACGACCGAGCGCATCAAATCCACCATGATATAGGCCGTCTGAGGGGACAGCACTTCTTTCTTGCGGTAGGCCGTGTTGTTTTCCAATTCGCGGCCATAGCGATCGACAATTCTGTCCACCAGACGATAGGGGATAAGGATGCCCTGATTGGGAAAGACCGAGTAGGCGCTGACCAGGTCGATCAGGCGCACCTCACCGACGCCGATAGCCAGCGAGGCCACCGGCCGGAGGTCAGTGCTGATGCCCATGCGGCGGGCGTAGAAAATGGCCTGTTCCGGGTGAATCTGCAGCAGGAGCTTGATGGCCACTAGGTTCCTCGAATGCTGTAATCCCTCACGCAAAGTAATCGGGCCTCGGAACGTATTGTCGAAATTATGCGGCCGCCACTCCTTGGCGCCGGGAATCTCAAGCACAATCGGGTTATCGTCGATAATGTGGGTGGTACGGTAGCCGTTGTCGATAGCGGCCGTGTAGACAAATGGCTTGAATGCCGAACCGGGCTGGAGTGTGGACTGTATGGCCCGATTGAACTCCGACTCCTCCCAGTCGCGACCGCCAATCAAGGCCACCACGCCGCCGGTCGCATTATCGATCGCGGCGAAGGCCCCCTGTACCTTCTTATAAACCCGAATCGAGTCGCCATATTCGTTGACGGTGTCCGGAAGGAACCTGGTATAGGCCTGATTGCTCAAATCGTACCTGCTCTCTACGCGTTCCCTGAGTTCGTCAATCTTCTTGTGAAGAGCGGCCTCGGCCGCGGCCTGAAGGCTGCTGTCCAGGGTCGTAAAGACCTTAAGTCCCCCTGAATAGAGGGCCTGTTCACCATAGGTGTCCAGGATGTGCCGTCGAACTGCCTCGGTGAAGTAGGGCGCGGTCCCGATCTCTTCCTCGGGCGGATTTAGCGCCAGCGGTTCGTTTCGCAGACTGTCGTAGGTGTCTCGGTCGATCTTGCCCCACGAATAGTACGAGTGCAGCACGCGGTTTCGGGCCTGAACCGCCTTGTCGGGGTTATTGAGGGGCGAATTGACATTCGGCCCCTTCAGCATTCCAATGAGGATGGCGCAGTCATTAAGGTCGAGCTCCGAGACCTCCTTCGAATAGAGCATGTGCGCCGCCGCTGCCGGTCCGTAGGCGCCGCGCGAGAAGTAGTACTGGTTGAGATACATCTGGAGTATCTCTTCCTTGGAATAAGTCCGCTCCAGCTTGATCGCAGTCAGTGCCTCTTTGATTTTGCGGGTGAAGGTCTTCTTGCGCGTCAGGAAGAGCATTCGAGAAAGCTGCTGGGTGATCGTCGAGGCCCCGGCGGCCTTGCGCCAGAGCATGATGTTCTGCACGGCCACAATGGCGGACCGCCGCAGGTCGATGCCCCAGTGATCGAAGAACTTCTGATCTTCAGAGGCCAACAGCATCTCGACGAGGTGCCGGGGCATCTCGGAATACGGGGTCAGAACTCGGTTTTCGGTATAGAACTCCTTGAGCAGCCGCCCCTGACGGTCGTAGACCTTGGTTTTCAGGCTGGGCTCGATGTTGTGAAGCTGCTGGAACGACGGCAGGCCGGACTCGTATATTCCGTGGATGTAATAGCCGATAATAGCGAAAAATACGAGCAGCAATACCGCCAATACTATCAGACTATTGCGGAAACGATGACGGCGGAATGTTCTCTGGTCTATTTGTCTGGCCATGGCCCCAATTGTCCCGCCGCCCACCATTCAAGTCAAGCAAAAACAGGTTCTGGCTGCGGCGTTTGCTTTTTATAACCGACGGACCTATTATTGTTCGATTCCCGCCGCCGGAAGTTGCCCAATCGGTAAGCGCAACCCGGCGGATGCCGATATGAACGTTATGCAGCCATGGGAGAGAAGCCCTTGAAACTGAGCGAATTCAGCGACGCTATCCGTAGGGAAGTCCACGAGCAGATGCGCCACCTGAAGCGCGGTACAGTCGACATGTTGCCCCAAGGAGAATGGGAACTGCGGCTGGCCGAGTCGATCCGGGATAACGCACCGCTTCGAGTCAAGCAGGGGTTCGATCCGACCTCTCCGGATATCCATATCGGCCATACGGTCGGCATCCGGAAGCTGCGGCAGTTCCAGCAGTTAGGACACCAGATCGTGCTCATTGTCGGGGATTACACGGCGATGGTCGGTGATCCGTCGGGACGTTCGGCGACTCGTCCGACTCTGACTCGGGATCAGATAGCACGCAACGCCCAGACGTATCAGGATCAGTTCTTCAAGGTGCTCGACCGCGACAAGACCGAGGTGCGCAGCAACGGAGAGTGGTTCAGCAAGATGGAGTTCGTAGAGATCATGGAGTTGGCCACTCATTTCACCGTGGCCAGGATGCTCGAGCGGGACGACTTCTCCAAACGCCTGAAGGCCGGCACTCCGATCTCCATCCATGAGCTGTTCTACCCGCTGCTGCAGGGATACGATTCAGTGGCCATCAAGGCCGACGTGGAGATAGGGGCCACGGAACAGACCTTCAACCTGCTGGCCGGCCGGACGATCCAGGAAGCCTACGGCATGCGCCCCCAGTTGGTCCTGACCATGCCCATACTGGTCGGCCTGGATGGCCAAATGAAGATGTCGAAATCGCTGGGCAACTACATTGGCATCGATGAGCCTCCCCGCGAGATATTCGGAAAGGCTATGTCGATCCCTGATGAGCAAATATATCCGTACTTTGAACTCGCCACCGACGTTTCGCTGGAGAGACTCCGGCAGATTAGCAAAGCCCTTGGGGAAGGCAGCACTAACCCGCGCGATGTAAAGGCGGAGCTGGCTGAGACGCTGGTTGACATGTACCATCCCGCCGGCAGCGGTAAGGTAGCCCGCGAGGAATTCGACCGCATGTTCCGCAAGGGTGATCTGCCCGACGATATGCCCGAAATGAAGCAGGACCAGCTCGCGGCTCACGATCTGAACCCCGACAGTATCTACCTGGTAAGGCTGCTGAGTGCTGCGGGGCTGGTCAAGTCCAACGGCGAGGCCCGGAAACTTATCAAGGCCGGGGCAGTATCAATTGATGGTGAAAAAGTAACCGATGTCGACCATGAGTTTCCACTCAATGCCGAGAAGGTCATCAAGGTAGGCAAACGACGTTTTCTGAAATTGGTCCAGTGAAGGAGTCCGGACACTTGATCAGCTTGCTTCATCCACATGCCCTCCGTGCTGTAGTGTTTGGCTTCCTGGTGTCGCAGGCGGCAGTCCTGCCATCCTCAGGACAATCGCAGGACAATTCACGGCTGCACTCCAGAGACCGACAGGACTCGGGCGGCGAGCTCACGGACCGGGCCGAAATGATCAGCCCCCAGGCGTTCTTCTCCTATATGAACGGCGTCATTTACGAGGAGGAGGGCATGCTTGCCCAGGCGGCCCAGAGCTATCGCCGAGCCCTGAGGGTTCATCCGGACTCCTACGAGATTCGCTACAATTATGCTCGGGTCTTGTACATGCTGAGGTCCTTTCACGACGCCGTTGCCGTCCTGGAATCCATCGAGCCCGTGGATGCCGAGGCGTACCGGTTGCGCGCGGCGGCATACCGGGCTCTCGGAAACAGCGACTCGGCCCACGACGCTTACTTGGGCGCTGTTGGTCTCGACTCCACACAAGCGGGCCTATACTCGTATCTGGGGGCATACTATCAGCAGGTCGGTCAAGTTGACTCGGCCATCTGGGCCTTCCGCCATCTGGCCCGCCTGGAGCCCTCTGATCATCTGATTCCCTATGAGCTCGGTAAGCTGCTGGCCGATCAGGATGACCTCGAGGAGGCCGAGCAGGCTTTTCGGTCCAGCCTGAGTATCAACGACAGCAGAGAAAACCTGATGGCGTACATCAGATTGGGTGATGTCTTTCGCATGCAGGGCCAGACTGACTCAGCGGTTGCCCTCTTCCGGCGGGCCCACGGGCTCGACAGCACCAACCTGCTGCTGAATCGACTGCTGGTGGCGCACTATATCGAAGCTGATTCGTTTTCGGTCGCGCTGCCCTACGCCCGGGCAATAGCAGGCCTGGCCCCGGATGAAGAAGCGGGTGTCAGGCGTTTGGGTATGATCTACTATGTCATGGATTCGCTGGATCAGGCCGACTCTGTTTTCTCAAGGCTCGCCGAGCGGCGGCAGCCAGACGAGCGTGATATCTATTATCTCGGCCGAATTGCGGCTGCGAAAGAGGACTACGAGTTGGCCCGCGAGCGGTTTGCGCGAGTAGTTCAGATGACCGAATCGCTTTGTGATGCCTGGCTTGATCTGGCCTGGGTCTATGTGCGCCTCGATGACAGTGATCAGCAGATCCGCACGTTGCGGCAGGGACTGGAGCATTGCACTGACTCCGCCGCCACGGTCCGTCTGCTGATGGCGTTGGGCTCGGCCCATGAGCAGAACGGACAGCCGGAAGCCTCGGTGCGGGTATTTGAAGATCTGCTGGAGCTCGACCCGAACTTCGGCCCGGCCCTGAACTATCTCGGATACATGCTGGCCGAGAGGGGGGAGAGACTGGAGTACGCCCGGGAATTGATCGAGAACGCCGTCGCCCAGGATCCGGACAACGCCGCCTATCTCGATTCGTACGGCTGGGTGTATTATCGCCTGGGTGAATTTGAAGAGGCCATCAGGTATCTTGAGCGTGCAGCCAAGCTTGACAACGATCCCACAATTCTCGATCATCTGGGCGACGCCTACCATGAGGTGGGCCAAACCGAACGAGCCCGTCAATGGTGGCAACGAGCCCTGGATTTGGACCCCGACAACCGAGAAATCAGAGAGAAGCTGGATCGTTGAACCAGTTCCCGCCAATCAGGCCACTGCTTGCTCCCGCGTTCCTTTTGGTGGTTCTGGCCTGCATCGTTGTGGGGTGCGCCCGGGTAGAACCGCCTCCGGGCGGGCCCGAAGACAAGACCGGCCCGGTGCTGATGGGTTCATTACCGCTTAACGGCGCCACCGGCGTCCCCCCCGACAACCGTATTGTCCTGTACTTCTCAGAGCCGATTCGAGAACCGCGACGAGGCGGGGCGGTCTTCATATCCCCACGACCCGAGGAGCCGCCGGATATCGAATGGAAATCGGATCACATCGTGATCAATCTGCCCGACAGTTTCCAGCTTGACCGTACTTATCTCATTTCGGCCGGGTCCGGGATCACCGACCTGCGTGGAAACCCCGTGGACAGCGGCCTCACGGTAGCGTTTTCGACCGGTCCGACGATCGACTCCGGTTATGTAGCAGGGCGTGTTACCGACCAATCGGGACGCGGAGTCGAAGGGCTGCACGTCGCACTCTATGAAGGTGGCTGGGAGCAGGGGTTTGACTCGCTCCACCCTGACTACCTGACGCAAACCAACAAGGACGGCCGCTTCTCATTGGACTATCTGCCGAAGGGTGAGTACCGCCTTGTAGCCTTCAGGGACACGGATCGCAACGAGCTGTTCGCGACCCACGCCGAACCCTATGCGGTTCCCGATCGTCCGGTTGTAGTAGGGGGGGTGCTTCCCCTGAGAAATCTGAGCATGACCCTGGTGCCACAGGACTCGACGACGCCCGGTTTGGTTGCGGCAAGTACAACCGGCGACGGCCTGATTCGGCTCCGGCTCAATCGATCCATCCCTTTGCATACATTGAACGCCCATCCCGGCAACTGTAGATTGCATCTTGGCGACGGGACCCGAACGTCCATCCCGGCCGTCACTTTTCGGGAACGTTTCCGCGACGAGGCGAAGGAGCTGCACTTCGTGTTCAGGGAAGTGGAAGACGGTACGTACAGACTCTCCCTGCAATACCTGCATGGTGTATCTGCTTTGGAACACGACAGCCTGGTAGTGGTCTGGCCGGTGGACAGATCACGCCCTGTCATCGACAGCCTTGTCCCAGCCGAGGGGGCCAAACTCAGCGCCGACCGGGTCGAGATCGGCATCACGCTCAGCGAGCCCATAGATACAACAGCTCTGACCTCGCAGACATTCGTCCTAACGGAGAGCAGCGATGACAGCACTCGAGTGGGTCTTCGACTGGTCTGGAGAGACCCTTTGCGTCTGGAGTTGGTTCCTGATGTGATTAGTCCCGGCGGGGACTACCGCCTGGATATCACTGAGTTCGAGATTATCGACGCGGCAGGCAACACGCTGGGCGACAGTCTTCGCAGTCGGAGCTTCAGCGTCTTCAGTGAGGACGACCTCGGTTGGATAGCCGGGCGGATTAAGATGCTGCTGGCGGCTCGTAAGGGGATGACTGTCGTACTGATCGCTCGCAATGTCTCAACGGGGGCGGAATTTCGCTTGCCGGTCAAGCGGCAGGAATTCACTATTGGCGTTCCGGCCGGTCGCTATGTGCTGAGCGGCTTCGTCGACAGCAACAATAATGACCGCCGGGATTTGGGGTCCGTCGACCCGTGGATGCTTTCTGAAACAATGGCGAGCCATCCGGATACTATCACTGTCCGGGCCCGTTTTGAGACGGCCGGAGTTGAGTTCACAGTCGAGTAGGGTTGTCTCTATATGCGAGGTATTCAGCAGCGTTGATATCTCCCCGGGACTTCAGGCGGTGATCGGCGCAATGGCGATCACCACACTTACATTTGTCGCGGCCTATTTCGTGCCGGCAATTGTGTTCGTTCTGGCCAAGCAGACAGTCGGTCAGACCGGCAACGATCTTGATGATCGTCTGCTTAGCCGCACTCCACGGGGCTTGTCTCCGCGTCGTAAGCAGGCTGACTGAGGTTTGTCGGGAAGCTGCATGCAGTCATTGTCGGGAGCAAAAAAGGACGGAGCCTTGTCGACTCCGCCCTGATTTGTGGTCGCCGTAATTGGGAGGCTTACATCTGCCCCCAGATCTTGAGTGTCACCCGCCGATTGCGACTTGCGGAGTTCTTCTCATCAGGCATGGCGACGGGCTTGCGCTCGCCGTAGGAAATGGTGAACATGCGATAGAGTGAGACACCATACTTGTCGGCCAGGAACAACTTGGCCGCCGAGGCACGTTTCTCACCGAGCATAAGATTGTACTTGGCCGATCCAGTACGGTCGGTATGACCGGCAACCTCAATGATTGAACCAGGGTACTGGGTCATCTTGTCGCCGGCGTCCATCAGGGTCTGCTCTGCCGCACCGGTGATTTCCCAGCTGTCGAACGGGAAGTTGATTTCTCCCGACCAGATCACCTGGTAGTTCTCGAAACCCTTGGCCTCATTGATGGCCATATCGGTCTTCTGCTGCAACTCGTCGGCCAGGCCGCGCAGCTTGGTGATCTCGGCAGCATTCGCTTCGGTCTGGTCCTTGAGGTTGGCAATCTTGGCTTCCAACTGACTCTCGGATGCCTGAATCTGCTCAGAGACGTAGTCTTTGCTGGCGCCGCAGCCTCCAATGATCAGGGCGATCAGCGCCAAGAATACTAAGCTCTGTTTCATAGGCACGAACTCCTTTCCATGCGTCACACCACGTACTTATTGGTTAATCTGTCGTGCCACAAGCTAATGAATCGCCAAACGAACGCAAGCAAAATAACGATGTTGGCGGGTTATAGATGCGACTGGGACTACTGCTTGACCGCGCCGGCCGTGATCCCGCTGACAATGCGCTTTTGCAGGAAGATGAACACAACGATTACGGGAATTACCGCAATGGCCGAACCGGCCATCAGGTGCGGCCAGTCGATTGCCTGATGGCCCTGGAGCAGGGCCAGGCCGACTGGAAGAGTTCTCAGGTTGTTGCTCGAAGTCAGGATGAACGGGAACAAGAACGAGTTCCAATTGGTGAAGAATACCTGGATGGCCAGCACCGCAAGAGCCGGCTTACACAACGGCATGACTATCTGAAAGACTATGCGCAGTTCACCGGCGCCGTCGATTCGCGCCGCCTGTTCCATCGAGGGCGGGATCCCCTCCACATATTGCTTGACCAGAAAGATACCGATCGGATTGACCAGAAACGGCAGGATAAGCGCGCCGTACGTGTCGTAGAGCCCGGCCTTCAGCATCAGAACGTAGAACGGGATAATGACGATATGAGCAGGAATCATCAGGACCGCCAGAACGGTGCCGAAAAGCAGCTTGTTGAGGCCGTGCTTCCAGCGGGCCAGCGCGTAGCCGGACATGAAGCAGAAGAGAATGTTGCCGAGGATGACCGCGAGCGCCACGACCGATGAGTTGAAAAGATACCGCCCCATCGATCCCGCTGCAAACAAGTCGTAGTAGTTGGCCGGGCTGAAATCGAGCGACCACAGCGCATCGGTGGTCAGGTCGCCGGCCGGAAGCAGGGAAACCCGGAACATCCAGAGAAGAGGTGCGATCATTACAATGAGCACCACGGTGAGCACCGCATATCGGCCGGCGTCGGCCAGAGCAGCGCGCCAGTTCACCATAGTGGTTGTCTCCTTCGGAGTAGCATGATTTGAGCCGCTCCAAACAATGCAATGATGACGAAAAGAATGTAGGCCGCCGCGGAGGCGTATCCGAAGCGAAAGTCGGTCTGCAGGCCGTGTTCGTAAATGAAGTAGACTGCCGTGGAAGAGTCGAACTTGCCTTTGGTCATGACGAAAATCTCCACAAACACCTGAAACGACTTGATCGTGTTGATAACGACTATGAACAGCGCGGTCGGACGCAGCAGCGGCAGCGTGATGCTGATCAGCTTTCGCCAGGATGACGCACCGCTGATTTCGGCGGCTTCATAGAGCTCGTCGGGAATGGCCTTCAGACCTGCAAGGAAGATCAGCATGTAGTAGCCGACCGACATCCAGATGTCCATGCCCATGATGGCATACAGTGCAGTGCCGCTGTCATACAGAAAACCATGCTCCGGCGGAGTCAACCCGATCATTGCAGCCAGGCCCGCCAGGTACCCACCGCGCGAATACAGGTGCGAGAAGATCAGTGCAATCACGACCATGGATGTGATCGAAGGCAGGAAGTAGCTCGCCCGGAACAAGCCCCGCCCGGGGAACTGCCGATTGACCAGCAGAGCCAGCAGCAATGCTGCGACCGTGGTGATCGGGATGGTGCCGGCAACGAAGATAAATGTGTTCTTCAGCGCTCTGAGGAAGGCGGGATCGCAGAACAACTCCTCATAGTTGCCCAGGCCTATCCAGTCATACCCTCTCGTAAGTAGTTCATAGTCGGTGAACGAGAGGGCAAACGAGTATACCAACGGGAAGAGCCAGAAGGCGAGCAGCGTGATGATCCAGGGCGCCGCAAGGGTCAGCCATACCAGCCGGGAACGATCCATCTATTCCTTCAGGCCGGCTATCTTTCCGCGGGCAATGCGCAGTTCCTCGGCGACCAGGCCTGATTCGAACAGGGCGTTTTCAACCGCCTGCTCGATCAACGCTTCGATCTTTACCCAGTTGGGGACCACGGGGGGATGGCGGGTCAGTCGCAGTTGCTTGATAAACGTCTGCAGGTTCTCGTCACTCCGGAAATAATCGTGCTGCTGGGCCTCGATTGAGGACGGGTTGGCCGAGCTATTCGCCCGGCAGAAGCGCAGTTGATTATCGGGTTTGGTGATCCAGTCGATCAGCCGCATGGCGGCTTCCTTGTGGTCGGACCTGGCGTTCACCGCCAGAAACTCGCCTCCGAGAAACGAACGACCGGGATAT
The DNA here is from genome assembly GCA_964526835.1 of uncultured Ignavibacteriales bacterium. Taxonomy (GTDB): domain Bacteria; phylum Zixibacteria; class MSB-5A5; order GN15; family FEB-12; genus DAOSXA01. The sequence goes on along the minus strand of CAZGMK010000001.1, from coordinate 115,718 downwards.
CGCTCACCCGGGAACAGCGAAGTCACGAAATCGATGTCGTGGCTCCCCTTCTTGATACGTTTCAGCAGCCACTCGCCACTGATAATCAGACCGACCTTCCCACGCAGGAAGGCGTCCTCGATTCCCCGTTGTGTATCCACGTAGCCGCAGGAGTCGTGCAGCTCCTTATAGTAACGAAGGGCCTCAATCGCCGGCATGGAGGAAAGAACGCAATACCTGCCGTCATCGGAAAAGACCTGCGCCCCCCAGGTCCAGAAAAACGGCATGAACTTCTTGTACAATCGATGCTTCTCGGCCGTATTCGAGCCCCAACCATAGATATCAGGGCCGAGGCTGTCGATCTTGTATGCGGCCTGTTTCAGTTGTTCAAGAGTCACCGGCACGAAGTCGTCGTCAAACCCGGCCCGCCTGAGCAAGTCGCGGTTGGCAAAAATAACCCGTGTCCCCAGAATCCACGGCTTGGCCCAGACCTTGCCTTCGTAAGTAGCCATGCCCCAGCCGCTGAACTCCGATGAGTCGTCGGCAATCCACTCGGAGATATCGGCCAGGTGGCCTTTTGCTGCGAATTGAGCGATCCAGTCCGAGCCCAGTTCCATCACGTCGGGTCCGGTTCCCGAGGCCAGCGCGATCACTATCTTCTCGTGGCCGTTGGCCCACGTCAGGTCTGTCAGCTTGACATTGATCTCGGGATTGGCGTTTTCGAATTCCGCGACAATCTCTTCTATAGTTGGCTTTATGTCCGGGTCGGTCCAGAACTGCCACCATTCGATCTCGACCGCTGAACCCGCTGGCGCCAAAACGAGAGTCGCCGCCAGAACCACAATCCATTGTGACAATCTTCTAATCATAGTTCACACACTCGCAGTATTATCGCTCACAATCGGCCTAGATATAGGAGCCGGAGGGCCGCCGGGCAATCAAAAAATGTTTTTGTTGAAGCAGGCGGGTTCCGCGTGCTCTCTGGGTTACATGTTGCATGCCATTGTCGCAGCTACAGATCCGGCTTGGTTCGACCTCGCCCGGCTGCCCACCCTGATAGCCTCGGCAGTGGCCATCTTCATTGTCTTGTACACGACTCTGCATCGTTCCACTCGCGAGAAGTTCAGGGTTCGCAGGATTGCCGGCTTGCAGGCGGTCGACGATGCGGTCGGCCGAGCCACCGAAATGGCTCGACCTGTGCTGTACACGCCCGGGTGGGGTGGCGACATCCAGCGGCCGACCACGATTGCATCGATGAACATCCTCGGCCAGGTGGCGGAAAAGACCGCCCAGTATAACTGCCGTCTGGTCTATCCAACTCACGATCCGGTGATCATGACGGTGGCGCAGGAAGTGGTCCGGGGGAGCTACGCAGCCACCGGCTTCGCAGATCGTTATCGCGAGGATGACATCACTTATGTGACGTCGTCACAATTCGGCTACGCCGCTGCGGTTGACGGCATGATCGCCAGACTGAAGCCTGCGTCGATCTTCCTGCTCGGCACGTTCGAGGCTGAATCTCTAATTCTGGCTGAGACCGGCAACATTGCCGGGGCCATTCAGATAGCAGGGACCGACTCGACGATTCAGCTGTCGTTCTTCATCGTGGCCTGCGATTACACGCTGATCGGTGAGGAACTGTTCGCGGCCTCGGGCTACTTGTCCGGAGATCCTTCTATTCTGGCCTCGGTTCGCGCCCAGGACTGGATGAAAGTCCTGATCATCGGCGTCCTGATCGGGTGGACCGCCTGGGCCACAATATCTGAAATCGGCGGGGGCGGTTTCTAATGGGACGACGCCTGGCGCTCATTGTATGTTTCGCTTTCGGGGTGGTCATGTTCCTGCAGTACTTCTCGGCCCACCCGATCGCGCGCAAGTTCAATCAGACGATAATCGAGTACTGGCAGATAATCTTCGCTTTCGCGTTGCTGGTCGGGGTCATTGGTGTGGTTCGCATCAATCTCAAGCAACTCCGAAATCGCGACGAACCGCTATATCGTCTCGTCACTCTGGGCGGTATTGTTGTCATGCCGTTGTTGGCCGTGATCTGGGGTATTCGAATCGATAGTCCGTTCATGTGGATGTTCGAGAATGTCCAGGCTCCGATGCAATCGACTGTCTTTGCGCTGCTGGCCTTCTTTGTGGCTTCGGCCGCATATCGCGGTTTTCGCGCCCGCTCGAGCGCGGCCACGCTCCTTCTGGCGGCGGCGCTCATCACCCTGCTGAGCCGAAGCGAGCTGGGTGCATGGGTGGGCGGGTGGCTTCCGGGTGTCGCCGACTGGATCCGGAACAACCCGTCAATGGCGGCCCGGCGCGCCATACTGATAGGAATAGGACTGGGCTCGTTGACTACGTCGCTGCGGGTCATTGTGGGAATAGAGAGAACCTGGCTGGGAAGTGAGAAGTGACAATGAGGGGCAAAGTCAACGCAAGACATCTGATATTCGCGGGTCTCTTCGTGCTGATAGCCGTCGCCATGGTATCGGGTATTCGTCTGGAAACACGCGTCTCTTCGGAAACACAGCGCATGTACAACTACATCGAGAGCCTGCCGCCGGGATCGGTGCTGCTGGTCTCATTCGATCATGAGGCCTCGTCGCTGCCGGAAATCCGTCCGATCGCGCTGGCTCTGCTGCGCCATGCATTCGAGCGCGACCACAAGATCATCGGCATGGCTCTGCTGGCCGAGGGGACAGCCATCGGATACCGTCTGCTGGAGCAAGTCGGCCAGGAGTATGGCGCGAAGTATGGGGAGGACTATGTCTACCTCGGGTTCAAGCCGCAGTACATCGCGGCCATTCTCTCGCTGGGGGAATCCATGTCGTCGACCTTTCCTCTGGACTATCTGGACTTTCCATACGGTCAACACCCGATTCTCAAGGCTGTGGAGCGATACGACGATGTCGCCGCGGTAGTCTCAATTGCTGATGGCTCTCTCAGCACGCACTGGATAGAATACGCCGGGGCCCGCTACAATGTGATGGTGCTCGGAGCGGTGACCGCCGCCATGGTGACCACTTACGATCCGTATCTGGCCAGCGGACAGATGCACGCCATGATCGGCGGATTGCGCGGGGCCGCTGAATACGAATCGCTCCTTGGCCGAGAAGGCGGCGGCGCCCGGGGCATGCTGGCTCAATCGACCGCTCATTTGTACGTGATCCTGTTGATCATTCTCGGGAATGTCGTCTACTACCTGACTGGCAAAAGAAGGCGGGACTGAGCGGTGGATGCGGGAACAGCCATCGCCGGCGTGCTCACTCTGGCTATCCTGACTTTTCTTTACAGGGACAACCCGGTCTACCGGTTGGCCGAGTCGCTCTTGATTGGTGTCTCCATTGGATATACACTGGTCACCGTCTGGAATACGACGCTGATGGATTTGCTGTTTGAACCATTGGGCGGGGGAGAGGTTGCCCTGGTTGTTCCCTTGCTGCTCGGATTGATGATGTTCGCGCGATTTTACGGCAAGACCATGCCTCTTTCGCGCATTCCCATTGCGGTCATGATCGGATCGGGCGCCGGCATCGCCATTCCGGTGATGCTCGAAGCTCGGACCATCCGACAGATCGAGGCAACTACGACTTCGCTGGTATCCGCCGGTAGTCTCGACCTGGCCGCGTTGGTAGTCCTGATCGGGGTGATCACCACCCTACTCTATTTCTACTTCTCGCGCGAGCACGAGGGGATGCTGGGGGGAACTGCGAAGGTCGGTACCTGGTTTCTGATGGTCTTTTTCGGCACTACCTTCGGCTATACGGTTATGTCGCGGATGTCGACCTTCATCGGGCGGATGGAATTCCTGCTGACCGACTTCCTTCATCTGACAAACTGAAGTCCATGCGCTGCCCACGATGCCGCAAATCCATGATCGAGCGCAAACGCAGCTACCACAAGCAGCGTAAGTGGGTCTGCAGGTATTGCGGATACATTCGCTTTCAACGACTGCCCACCCGTCGAGACAGGGGTCCGCGCGGGCGAGTCTGATATCTGCGCCTGCCGTAGAAATGTGAGCATCCCCGCTGTTGCCGCGCGCAACCCGGTGAGTATCTTGTCGTAAACCAGGTATCGTATCACGTGAGGAACATGACAGACAATGCAGACAGCCCGAAAGCGATCGGACAGATAAGAGTCGGAACCTCGGGATACAGCTTCGAGGATTGGCGCGGCGAGTTCTATCCCCAGAAGATCAGCAAGGGCAAAATGCTGGATCACTACGTTCAGCATTTTCCAACGGTTGAGATCAACTCGACATACTATCGCGTACCGCATCCTGCGGTTATGCATAACATCGCAGAGAAGGCTCCTGAAGGCTTCGACTTCATGGTCAAGGCGCCGCAGACGTTCACCCACCGGCGGGAGAATGTCGAAGAGCACCTGCCCGCCTATCTGGAGTGCCTGAAACCGATGAAGGAGAGGGGATGCCTGGCCGGTCTTCTGGCCCAGTTTCCGTATTCGTTCAAATTCGGCCGGGGCAACCTGGATTACATCAGCGCGATTCATGAGGCACTGCAACCCCACCGGTTGTTCGTCGAGTTTCGCCACAATAGCTGGGTTAACAGGTCCATGTACGATCACCTGAAGGCTGCCGGTATCGGCTACGTTTCGGTGGACGAACCACCGCTTCCGCACCTGCTCAATCCGGACTGCTTTGCCACGACGGACATCGGTTACGTGAGACTGCATGGTCGAAACAGCGAGCAATGGTGGCACGGTGGTCCGCTGCGGTACGATTACCGTTACTCCGAGCAGGAACTGCGCGAGTGGCGAAACAAGGTCCGGAAGCTGGCCGCCAAATGCAAGTTTGTGTACGTGTTCTTCAATAATTGTCATTTGGGCCATGCAGCCGGTAACGCCCGGGATTTCCGTGAGATGCTTGCCCGATAGCAGGGCAGGCGATTCTGTTTTTGGTTGACCCTTCCGGCGCCCGAACATACTAGAGGATCTAACTATGAAGTTGGAATTGCATCAGGTCAGTAAGAGCTTCGGCGACAAGGTGGCCGTGGACCGACTTTCGCTCGAGGCGCCCGAGGGCAGGATATATGGGATCATTGGCCCCAACGGCGCCGGGAAGACTACAACTATACGCATGATAATGAACATTACGATTCCGGACTCGGGGGAGATACTCATAGACGGCAAGCCCCGGGCAAAGGACTTCCTCAACCGGGTCGGTTATCTGCCTGAAGAGCGAGGTCTCTATAAGAAGATGCAGGTTGCGGAGGTAATGTTATACCTGGCGCAGCTAAAAGGCCGTTCGGCCCCCGATGTGACCGAACGAATTGACGGCTGGCTCGAGCGAATGGCTCTCGCCGACTACAAGAACAAGAAGGTTGAGGAGCTTTCCAAAGGGATGCAGCAGAAGCTGCAGTTCGTCACGACGATCCTGCACGATCCGGATCTGGTGATCCTGGATGAGCTCTTTTCGGGGCTGGATCCGCTGAATATCGAGCTCATCAAGGGCGTCATCCTGGAGCTCAAGCGCGCCGGAAAGACAATCCTCTTTTCCACCCATGTCATGGAACAGGCCGAGAAGATCTGCGATCATATCTGCATGATCAACAAGGGACGCAAGGTTCTGGACGGCAGCCTCGCCGACGTGAAGGCGCGCTTCGGAACCAATACGATTCAGATCGAGATGGAAGGAGACGGGGCTTTCACCGCCGACCTGCCGGGCGTCCGCACCATGACCGAGTTCAACAACTATCTGGAGTTACAGCTCAAGGACGGAGCCGACAGCAAAGCCATTCTCAGGGCCATTGTGGATCGCGTGGGCGTGCGCCGTTTCCAGCTGGTTGAACCGTCATTGTACGACATCTTTATCAATGTGGCCCAGGTCGACCCCGAGGATGTCGAACTCCGGCGCGGGGAGGTGCAGTCATGAGCAAGTTCTGGGCGGTCTTCAGGCGCGAATACGCGCAGGTCGTGAAAAAGAAATCGTTCCTGGTCGGGCTGATTCTGACGCCCGCGCTTATGGCCGGAGTGATGGTCCTTCCCGCCATTCTGGCCACAATGAAATCGTCGACCACCGAGCATCTGGCCGTGATCGACCGGTCAGTCCATGACATCGGCGATAGCTTCACCGAACTACTGGAAGAGTACAAGCTGGATGACGATTCGACCGCCTACTACGCAGTGGACCGGATCTTCCGTTTCACTCCGCAAGAAACAAGGCGGTTCCACAGCGTGAGTGACTCGCTATCCCAGCTCGTCGGCGACAAGAAGCTGAAGTACTTTCTCGTAATCGACCCCGATGCGCCGTACTCCGACACCGGCACCTACCTGGTCTCGAACTCCGACAATCTGCGATCAATCAATCGCTTCGAACGGCAGCTTTCAAACGTCCTTTCATCGGTTCGCCTGGAGGAGTCCCAGATCAACCTGTCGGTTGACTCGGTGCTCACCCTGACCGAGGACATCGACCTGACCATGCGGAATACCAAGGGCGAGTCCCTGCCTTTCGAGGTGAAGTATTTCGGGGCCCTCATATTCGTCGGTATCATGTTCGGTATGATTATCGGCTACGGCCAGCTGGTTATGCGTTCGGTCATAGATGAGAAGAACAGCCGCATCATGGAGGTACTGGTCTCATCGGTCAGCCCCTTCCAGCTGATGCTCGGCAAGATCCTCGGGCTCGGGGCCGCAACCCTCACCCAGGTGGCTATTTGGTTTGTCGTCGGTTTCGGGTTGTTCATGATGAGAGCCAGCCTGGACATTGATGCGGCCATCGGACGACTGGCCTTCGATCCGGCGCTGGTGACATTCTTCGTATTGTACCTGGTGTCGGGCTACATGCTCTATTCCGCGATCTTCGCCTTAGTCGGCTCCATCGTTACTTCGGAGAAGGAGGCGCAGAATTTTGTCGCCCCTATCAGCATGGTTATGGTACTGCCATTTATCCTCGGCATTGCTATTGTTCAGGATCCGCATTCGACGCTTGCCCTGACATTTTCCATGATACCCTTTACGGCGCCTACCATGGCCATGATGAGACTGGTCTTTGTGGCCCCCAGCCTGACCGAGTACTCGCTGTTTTCGGGCATCATCGGGGAATCACTTTTGAGCCTGCTGATAATCGTGGCGACTGTGATAATTATCACTTGGGTAACCGCGCGGGTATTCCGGGTCGGCATCCTGATGTATGGGAAACGGCCTACACTTCCCGAGATAGTCAAATGGATCAAGTATAGTTGAGGGATTGACGATATGAGTCGTATGCAGCGGATTAAGCTACTGAATATCTTCCTGCTGGGACTGGCCGGCGTGTTGTTCTTCTCGGCTGGAGGCGGGCATGTGCTCGATATCGACATTGACCCGCTCAACACCGCCACCTCCGAAAGGTACCGATTCGACTTCGACACTGTCCGCAAGGGACCCTATCTGAATCTCAAGTCCGCAATCCTGGTCAACTACGACAACGGACAGGTACTCTACACAAAGGATCCGGACCAGGTCCGCCCTATCGCCTCGATCAGCAAGCTGGTGACCGCCATGGTGGTGCTGGATTCTGGCGTCGACCTGGACACGACCGAGGTTATCACCAGGCAGGACGCCTACCGTTCGTCACGGTCTCGCCTGCGGGTCGGCACGGAGATGACGCTCAGGGACTATCTGCACAGCACCCTGATGTCCTCTGACAATCGCGCCGCTCGGGCGCTGGCGCGGGCTGTAGCCGGTTCGATCGAGGACTTCGCCGACCTGATGAACAAGAAGGTCGAAAGCCTCGGGCTCAGAAGTACCCGGTTCGAGGAACCGAGCGGGCTGAGCAGCAACAACGTCAGCACCGCTACAGAAGTCGCAAAGATATTGCATTATGCCAGGGATTACCCACTCATCGGCGAGATCACTAGCAAGAAGCGTCACACGATGCGCTTTCTGGACCGCCGAGGGCAGCAACTCACAATCGGCAACACCAATCGAATCATCTGGTCGCCCTGGTGGGTCGAGGCCGGCAAGACCGGCTATATCAGAGCCGCCGACTACTGCCTGACAGCGCTCGTGCACAATGAGGAGGGCCAGCGTCTGACCCTGGTGGTTCTCGGCGTGCCGGGGGACAACCTGCGTTTCAAGGAAGCCCGACGCCTGCTTAACTGGGGATTTCGTAACATGTCCTAATTAGCCGTTGGTCAATCGCCCGGTTCACCTTATTTTGGACTGCATGAACTCCGGCCGATCAATCCTTGTCGTAGGGGCCGGCTTCGTGGGCCTGGCTACGGCGACTTTCCTGGCCGATAACGGCCATCCTGTTACGGTCGTGGAGAAGAATCCATACACCACCGGGAGTCTCAGGCGAGGGGAGCTGCACTTTCTGGAACCAGAGCTACAGAGGCATTTTCGAGAAGCCATACGCAAACGCAGGATTGAGATAGCCGGTCCATCGCCCACCGTCTATCGAAAGGCCGACTTGATCATCATAGCGATCGACTCGGTCGATAGCAGGGGTTGGCGAATGAGGCTGAACACATTCGCTCGGCTGGCCGAGTGGATCGCCGATTGCCCCCGTCGACGCATCTGCACGGTTGCCATTAAGTCAACCAACGTGCTGGGCTTTGCCGAGGAGTTTCGCCGTCTGCTGGATGTTCAAGCGCACGGAGACCGTGTTCGGGTTGCCGTGAACCCGGAGTTCCTCCGAGAGGGCTACGCGTATGAAGACACCGCGAAACCCTGGCGCGTCGTCATCGGCGCCGAGGACAAGCAGACTGAACGAAGACTCAGGCGATTCTACAGGGACATGTACGACGACGCGGTTCCCATCATTACCTGCGACATGCGCTCGGCTGAGCTGATCAAACTGGCTTCGAATCTATACTTGTCGCATCGTCTGGCCTTCATCCACGAAATTGGCCTCTACGCGCACAAGGAGGGCCTCGACATCGACACGATCCGAGAGGCGATCGGACTAGATCAACGAATCGGCAGCGACTATTTCAACCCCGGCCTCGGTTTCGGGGGATCCTGTCTTCCCAAGGACTGCAATCTCGTAAATTCCCGCGAATTAGGGCAAACGTTCACCTTCGCCGCCGCCCAAACCGCCTTACAGGTGAATCGTCGGGTACTAGAAGATGTGGTCGCAGCCATCCGGGACGGGCTCGGACGATCTCTCAAGGGCAGAACGTTGGCCCTGCTCGGGGCCGCGTTCAAACCGGAGACCGACGACACACGGGGGTCGCAGGCAGTGGCCCTGGCGATGATGCTCCGGCGGCGAGGCGCGAGTATTAGAGTATTCGAGCCGTACTTGAAATCGTCCTCAAGGATAGTAGACGCGGGCCTGGCACTGGAGAGCAGCCTGGAACAGACCCTGCAGGGCGCCCACGCATTGATCATCGGGACACCTCATCGCCAGTTCAGAGGTCTGAAACCGTCGCTGGCAATCCGGTTCATGGAAGGTAGCATAGTGTGCGATCGGTTTCGACTACTCACGCGAGCGACGTGGCGAAAGGCAGGATTCGAATTTGTGTGAGGAAGGCTGCGCATGAAGACCAAACCGGTTATTCTCATCACCGGCTCATCAGGCACTGTCGGTACCGCCTTGGTTATGCGGCTGCGGGAGAACGGTTATCGAATCCTCCCCCTGGATATCAGAGGGAATCTGTGGGATACCGACATCGATGGTCAAACGATCAGGCACGACCTGCGTAAGCCATTGAACACAAGTCGCGTGCCTCACCGACCTGATGTGATTGTTCATCTCGCGGCGAATGCTCGAGTACACGACCTGGTCGAGAGACCGCAACTGGCGCTTGATAACTACATCATGACCCACAATGTCCTGCAGTATGCACGCAGCCAGGGCATCAAGCGGGTTCTTTTCTCGTCTTCCCGCGAAGTCTACGGCGAGTCCGCGCGCGGCATCAAACGGCGCGAAGATGATACCCATGTCAGCCGCATCAAGGCTCCCTATACGGCCTCGAAGTTCGCTGCCGAGGCGCTTATACATGCTTGGCGGGAGTGCTATGACATTCAACCGGTGATTGCGCGACTTTCGAATGTCTACGGACGCTACGACGTCAGCGAGAGGGTCATTCCGCTATTCCTCTTCTATGCATTGCGCAACCGGGAGATAACCGTGTTCGGACGAGAGAAGCGTCTGGACTTCACTTACATCGACGACTGCGTTGACGGCCTGGTTCGGATCATCGATCGATTCGACGAAGTGGCCGGTCAGACATTCAATCTGGCCACCGGAAGAGGGGAGAGGCTGGTCGATCTGGCCAAATGGATCATTGACCTGCTAGATTCTCAATCAACTATCCTCCTGAGCGATAAGCGAGTTGGCGAGATTTCCTCGTTTGTCGGCAACATTACGGCTGCTCGGCGGCTGCTCGGTTACAGCCCGACGACCACGCTCAGACGCGGCCTGATGCCGTCGATAGACTGGTACATCGAAGCCATAAAGAACCGTCGGGCTTACGAAAGCCAGCGCCGGAACCTGGCTAAGCGCGGATGGCTATAGACATTGACCTGATGTGATGCTTTAGCTTCTGCACATCAGCGCGCCCACAAATTGTACTTGAGAATACACCAGACCGCCCTGAGACCGTCCCGCCACCCGATCTTCTTGCCCTCTGCGTACGTCCGGCCATAGTAAGAAATGCCTATTTCGTATATCCGCACGTTCATTCGGGCCACCTTGGCGGTAATCTCCGGCTCAAATCCGAAGCGATTCTCTCGAATATCGACCGATTGGATAATGTCCCGTCGGAATACCTTGTAGCAGGTCTCCATGTCGGTCAGGTTGATATTGGTGAGCATATTGGAAAGCAGCGTCAGGAGCTTGTTCCCCACATAGTGCCAGAAGTAGACGACCCGGTGCGGCCCACCGCCCTGAAAGCGCGAACCGTAGACAACATCGGCGCGATCCCTTACAATCGGCTCGATAAGATCGGGGTACTGCCGGGGATCGTATTCAAGATCGGCGTCCTGGACCACGACAATGTCGCCGGTGGCGTGGCGAAAGCCCTCGCGCAGGGCGGCGCCTTTGCCCATGTTGCGTGGCTGATACAGTACCTGATCGACCTCGTCGGCAAGCTTCTCGCGAATCAAGTCCCGGGTGCCGTCGGTGGAGTAATCGTCGACCAGGATAATCTCCATGTCGTGAACCGGGGAGGCCTTCACAGCGCGAAGGATTTGCTCGAGGGTCGAGAGTTCGTTGAAGACCGGTATAACTACTGAGAGCTTCAATTGTGTCCCATAAGCAATATTATGTTAACTTACACCAACCATCTACAGCTGCGCATGCAGCTCGCAATCCCAATCAGCGTTTGACCACGATGTTCAGGATGCGCCCTTTCACAAATATCTTCTTCAATATCTCTTTGCCTTTGGTGTGCACTTGGATCCTCGGGTCGGAATTCGCAGCCTTCTCAACGACCTCCTGATCCGCGTCCGGCGATACCAACACGGTCCCGCGCAGCTTTCCATTTACTTGCACGGCGATCTCAATCTCTTCGGCGACGATTGCCTCCGCGTCGAATTCCGGCCACCTTGACTTGAATACCGACTCCTCAAACCCGGCCCGTTCCCAGAGCTCCTCGGCCAGGTGCGGCGCCAGCGGAGCGATTATCTGAATTGCGTTTAAGATGACCTTGTCATTGAGAGCATCGTTCTCAACCAAGTCGGCCTGATAGTCTCGAAGCAGTTCCATGAGCGCGGCGATAACTGTGTTAAACTGAAGACGATCCGAGTCCTCGCCGGCCTTTTTGATCGTCTGGTTGAGTTTGACGTACAGATCACGATCGGAATCAATTAGATCGCCGTGGTTGAAGTGTTGGTTGAACTCGGACCTGGAGCCCCGCAGGTCGCCAGTTATCCGACTAAGCCGGTTCAGCACGAATCGCTCGACTCCCGCGATGGTCTGGTCGCTCCACATGACTTCCTTCTCACTCGGAGCCGTAAAGTACATGGCCAGACGAGTTATGTCGACGCCTCGCTGCGCCATAACGTCTATGGGCGATACCACATTACCCCTCGACTTTGACATCACTTCGCCGTGGGCGTCCATCACCATACCATGATTGAACAAGCGCGCAGCCGGCTCGTCATGCCTGAGCCAGCCAAGATCCCGGAGAAACTTGTGGAAGAACCTGAAGTAGATGAGATGCCCTGTGGCGTGCGTTACTCCGCCGACATACAGGTCGATCGGCAAGCCGTTGTTGGCCTTGACCTTGTCAAAGGGCCGGGAGGTATTGTGGGCGTCCAGGTAACGCAGATAGTACCACGATGAACAGACATAGGTATCCATCGTATCCGGATCGCGCTGAGCCGGGCCGCCACACTTCGGGCACTTCGTGTTAATGTACTCCGGCACATCCGCCAACGGGGACCGGCCCTTTGGAACGAAATTATCCGTGGCCGGTAGTTTGACCGGAAGGTCCTCCTCGTTCACCGGGACCATACCACAGTCAGCGCAATGTACTATGGGAATCGGGGTACCCCAGTAGCGCTGACGAGAGATCGACCAGTCCTTGAGCTTATAGTTCACCTTGTGTCGCCCAAAGCCCTGTTGTTCAGCATGATCCGTCACCGCCTTGACCGCTGGCACCCCCGCCAATCCATCAAACTGGCCGGAGTTGATCATCGGGCCGAACTCAGTGAAGGCTCCATCCACCTCGGACTCACTCAGGCTTGCATCGCCATCGGGGCGAATCACAACCTTGATGGGTATATCGTATTTGCGTGCGAATGCGAAGTCGCGGGTGTCGTGAGCCGGAACAGCCATCACTACGCCGGTGCCGTAGCCCGCCAGAACATAATCGGCAACCCAGAGCTGGACGCGCTCGCCGTTGAACGGATTAATCGCGTACTTGCCGGTGAATACTCCGTCCTTGTCTTCAGTGGCCGCGGCTCGCTCAATATCTGATCGTTGCATTGCCTTCTGACGGTAGGCATCAACCCTGGCGGCGAAGCCAGGGGCAAGTTTCAGCTTGTCGATGACCTCTGACTCGGGCGCAATGGCCATGAAAGTAACGCCGTAGATCGTGTCCGGACGGGTGGTGAAGACAGGCAGCCTCTCCCCTGTTTCCTCGATCCTGAAGTCTATCTCGGCCCCGTGCGAGCGACCGATCCACTCTCGCTGCATTGTCTTGACGTTTTCCGGCCAGTGCGGGAGCTTGTCCAGATCGTCGATCAACTGATCGGCATACTCGGTGATCTTGAAGTACCATTGAATCTGGTCTTTCTTTATCACCTCCGTGCCGCATCGTTCGCACTTGCCGTCGACTACCTGCTCGTTCGCCAGCACGGTTTTGTCCTCCGGGCACCAGTTGATGAATCCGCGTTTGCGGTAGGCCAGTCCCTTCTTGAAAAGCTGGATGAACATCCACTGGGTCCACCTGTAGTACTCGGGCAGGCACGATGTGACTTCGCGCGACCAATCGAAAGAAATGCCGACTTTCTTGAGAGTCTCACGCGAAACGTCGATGTTGTTCAGCGTCCATTGCGAGGGATGAATGCCTCTTTGTATGGCCGCCCGTTCCGCCGGCAGGCCGAAGGCATCCCAGCCGAAAGGATGCAGGACGTCCTTACCCATCATCATCTGACGGCGCGCTACGGCATCGCCGATAATGTAGTTGCGGAAGTGCCCCATGTGGATGTCACCGGAAGGATATGCGAACATCACGAGCATGTAGAACTTGTTCTCGGGATCGAGGGTGTCGGGGGCACGGAAGAGCTGTTGTTCATCCCAGCGCTGTTGCCACTTGGCCTCAATCGCCTTGAAGTCGTAGGCTCTTTCGGTCGATCTATGTGTTGTCATGGCGTCCTCGCGGTCGAATTGCGGTCAATACTACCATAATCGGATTTCCGATGCAAGATATTATGCCTCACGAGCCGTTCAGCCGGTGCTCGAGAGCCCCTGCCGCACCCGGTTTAGGAGCGTCGTACCGTGAGAGAGACGATTGGTCAGGCCGGCCTTGAATGCTTCCAGACGTCGGCCCCAGCCACCGGAGAGTTTCTGCCGAACCGCGAGCGGCGTGTCAAACCCGTAGACGGCCATGCGGCCTCTGGCCAACGGGTCATCAGCGGCCGATGGATATGACAGCGTGAAACCGTGGCGATAGCCCGCCTGTCCTGCCGCTTCGATGATTTCGGGGTTGACTCGCCCAAACGGGTAACTCACAGTATCGACGTCGCAGCCCAGCAGCTTCTCAAGGATGTGCCTTGACTCACCCAGCTCAGTACTCGCCTGGTCAAGGGGCAGACGAGTCAGATCAATATGCCGGTGCCCGTGAGCCGCGATGTGAACGCCGAGTTCGGCCAGCTGCAATAGCGAGGGGGCATCCAGATGGTCTTGCGGGGCCAACCGATGCCCGTAGTCCCAGCTGTTTGGTCGCCCTATGTATGCGGTGGGTACAAAAACCGTGGGGCGGCAGTCGAACTCGTCGAGGAGCCTTGGCACAATCTCCAGCAAGCTGCGGAAACCGTCGTCGAAGGTCAGAGCCACGCGGCCCGGGCGGGGATTGTCGACCAGGTCCTTCAGGTCGGACAGTAGCAAGCCACTCGCGATGAGACCGCTGAGAAGAGAAGTCAGACGCTGTGGGGAGTAGTTGGTCGAGCTATATGTGAATCGTCTTGAAGTGCTGTGAAAAACGAGGACTTTCGGGGGAGCGCCGGATTCCGCGGACACGGCCATCGCCATTACTCACCTACACCGCAGCGGCAATGACCTTCTCATCGGCCGGGCCGAGCGCAGCGATCACCAGCTTGTGGTCATCGAACACTCGCCGGGCCAGCTCGATGAGCCGATCACGATCGACGGCGTCGATCTGATCGAGAGTCCTGGTCAACGGGATATAGCGCTCTAGCATGAGCTCGAGGCGGGCGAGCCGGTTCATGCGGGCCGCGGTTGACTCCATTCCGATCATCAACTGACCCTTGAGCTGTTGCTTCACCTGGTCGAGGCGCTCGATGGACAGACGACGTTTGGTCAGACGGCGTATTTCGTCGAGCGTTATCTTCAGCGCCATGCCCAGGCAGCGCTTATCGGTGGCGAAGTAGGTGCCAAACATGCCGCCGTCACGATAGGAATCGTGGTACGAGAACACCGTATAGGCCAAGCCTCGTTTTTCGCGGACCTTCTGGAAGAGTACGGAGGACATGCCCGCACCAAGATAGGTGGTCAGGGCAAGCATCGGTATACGGTCCTCCTCCTTGTACGAAAGCCCCGGGTAGCCCAGGCTGGCGTGGATTTGCTCGGTTTCGTTGGGGACGACATTTAACGTGAGTCTGGACGGTGGCTCGGCGTGATTACCGATGACACCGCGCCCCCGAACAAAGTCGAACCGCTCACCTGCCAGCGCGACCAGTTCATCGTGATCGATCGCCCCCGAAGCCGCGATGACAACTGATCCGGCCCGGTACTGACGCTTCAGATAGCTGAGCACCCGGCCTCGCTTCATCCCCAGGACGCTTTCGGCGGTCCCCAGGATTGGCCGTCCAAGCGGCTGCCCGCTCCAGAAGGTTTCAGCGAAGAGATCGTGAATCCGATCCGATGGATTCTCAAGCGATTCCTTGATCTCTTCACAGATCACCAGTTTCTCCCGCTTGAGGTTGGTCGGAGTGAAGCTGGCGCGACATACAATGTCGGCCAGCACGTCGACTGCCTCAGGCAGGTGCTCGTCCATTATCCGGGCAGTGTAGCACGTCTGCTCTCTGGCCGTGAATGCATTGAGCGAGCCTCCCAGCGACTCCAGTGATGATGCAATTTGCCGGGCGTTACGATTGCGGGTTCCCTTGAACACCATGTGTTCAATCAAGTGGCTGACACCATGCTCAGCGCTGTCTTCGTGACGGGAGCCGGTGTCAATCCACACGCCCAGAGACACGGAACGAACTGCGGGCAATCTCTCAGAGATCACCCGCAGTCCATTGTCTAATGTCGTCTTGCGGTAAACGCCGCCGTGTATCTCACGACGTTTGGCCATCTAGCCTCGTCCTCTGGACCCGGACCGACGGTCACGTCCGCCGCCACCGCGTGGGCCGCCTCGTCCGCCGCCGTTACGACCGCCGCCGCGTCCTCCGCCCGCACCGCCCTGATCCTCCTGGTATCCAGGAAGCAGCGCCGCACGCGAAAGACGAACTTTGCCGTCGTTGTCGATGTTTATGACCTTGACCTCCACCTGGTCGCCGACATTGACCACGTCCTCGACTCGATCGACTCGGCCGATCTCGAGTTCTGAGATGTGAATCAGGCCATCGGTGCCGGGCAGGATCTCGACAAAGGCACCGAAGTTCGTCACACGACGAACCGTCCCTATGTATGTCTTGCCCAGTTCTGCTTCCTCGGTCAGCTCCTGAATACGCTCCATGGCCAGGCGTCCGGCCTCGCCGTCCACCGATGCGATCAGCACGGTGCCGTCATCGGAGATGTCTATCTTGGCGCCGGTCTCATCGGTAATGGCACGAATGGTCTTGCCGCCGGGGCCGATGATGTCACCGATCTTGGTGATCGGTATGCGGATAGTTATGATGCGCGGAGCATACTCCGAGAGTTGATCGCGATGTTTCGGCAGCGTCGCGTCCATGGCATCAAGGATCCTGGTTCGAGCCTGGCGGGCCTTGCCCAGCGCGTCCTCCATTATGGAGAGCTCCAGACCGGATATCTTGATGTCCATCTGAATAGAAGTGATACCTTCGCGAGTACCGGCAACCTTGAAGTCCATGTCGCCGAAATGATCCTCATCGCCCAGGATGTCGGTCAGGATCACTACCTTCTCGTCTCTCTTGATCAGGCCCATGGCGATACCGGCGACCGGGGCCTTGATGGGGACACCGGCGTCCATCAGGCATAACGAGCCGCCGCAGACAGTGGCCATCGACGACGAGCCGTTCGACTCCATGATGTCCGAGACGATGCGAAGGGTGTACGGAAATCCCTCTTCTGACGGAATCACCGGGAACAGGGCCCGCTCAGCCAGTGCGCCATGCCCGATTTCGCGACGGTTGGTGCCGCGAATGGGTTTCGTCTCGCCAGTCGAGAACGGCGGGAAATTGTAGTGAAGCATGTAGCTCTTGGTGGAGTCTCCCTCCAACTCATCGAGCCTCTGCTCGTCAACTTTCGTACCCAGCGTCGCCGTTACCAGCGCCTGGGTCTGCCCGCGAGTGAACAAGGCCGACCCATGGCTCCGTGGCAGTACTCCGACCTCGCAGGTGATCTCCCGAATGTCATCCGGCTGGCGGCCGTCAATGCGTTTCTCTTCGTTCAATATCATACTTCGCATCGATGAGGCATCGATGTCATGAAGGATATTATGGACATCTTTGTCGCACTCCGGGAACTCCTCCTCGAGTTTCTCGACCAGAGTTTTCTCGAAGTCCTTCTTGGTCTTGCTGCGCTCGTCCTTGTCGGCGATCAGGTTGAACTGGTCGAACTTATCGCCGGCTTCAGAGACGACTCTCTCCTTGAGAGCTTCATCAATGACCACGGGCGTATACTCGAATTTCTCCTTCCCGCACATCTGGCGCAGTTTCTCGATGTTCTCGAGAATGATCTTGATCTGCTCATGGCCGAAGGTCAGCGCCTCCACTATCTCGGTCTCACTGACCTCTCGTCCGCCTCCTTCGACCATCGCGATGGCGTCGGCTGAACCGGCGACGACCACATATAGATCACAATCCTCGATCGTATCCATCGTGGGGTTGACCACCAGTTTGCCGTCAAGACGACCGACTCGAACACCGGCTATGTGCTTCGTGATCGGGATGTCGCTGATGGCCAGGGACGCACCGGTTCCGGTGAGGGCAAGAACATCAGTATCGTTGCGTTGATCGTGAGAAACGACGAAATTGATCACCTGGGTCTCGCCTCTGAAGTCATCCGGGAAGAGCGGTCGGATAGAGCGATCTATAATCCGCATTGAGAGAATTTCCTTCTCGGATGGGCGTCCCTCGCGCTTGAAGAAGCCCCCTGGAATCTTGCCGGCCGCATAGCTCTTCTCTCGGTACTCGACTGTTAAGGGGAAGAAATCAAACCCCAGTTTGGGTTCCGCATTGGAACAGACCGTGCTGATGACCATGGAGTCACCGTATCGCACGGTCACGGCGCCGTTGGCCTGCCTGGCCAGACGACCACTCTCGATGGTCATGGTCTGACCACCCAATTCGAATTCGACTTTGTGTATCATGTACTACTACCTGCTACTCCGTTGTCTCTTAGCGACGAAGACCCAATTGCTGGATCAACTGACGATAGCTCTCGATATCGGTCTTCATTAGATAATCGAGCATACGTCGCCGCTTACCCACCAGCTTGAGAAGCCCCAAGCGCGAGTGGAAATCCTTCTTGTGCACCTTCATGTGTTCCGTCAACTCATTAATCCGCTCGGTTGCCAGCGCAATCTGAACCTCGGGAGAACCGGTATCCTTGTCGTGAAGGTGGTACTCCTCAATGATCTGAGCCTTGCGCTCATTGCTCACTACCATGAAACATTCTCCTTATGTGATATCCTCAAAACCTGTTGTTTGTCCTGGTCTATCTGTCGTGCAAGAGCGTCGGCCGAATCAAACCGCCTGTTTGCGCGAATAAAAGCCATGGGGTAAACGGCCACCGGCTGGCCGTAAAGGTCACGGTCGAAGTTGAAGATATTGGCTTCGACAGTCACCGGGCGTTCCGGGTTGAACTGGTTGCGCCCGATGAACATCATCCCTTGGTGACGGCTGTCGCCGACGGACACCCGGCAGGAATAGACGCCGGCCTTCGGCAGGCACTTGCGCGGGTGATAATCGACATTGGCGGTCGGGTAGCCGAGCTTTCGCCCCAGACCGATTCCCTTGCCGACCTTGCCGCAGATGGCGTACGGATGCCCCAGGAGCTTGGTCGCTCTCGGCATGTCTCCACGCTGCAGGGTGCGGCGTATCTCGGAAGAGGACACCACGGTGCCGTCGACCGACACCGGCTTCACTACCTGGACATCGAAACCGTATTTTTGGCCCATCCTGCTCAATTCAACAATCGTTCCGCTGCGCCCTCGGCCGAAGGTATGATCGTATCCGACGACCAGGTGGCGCAGGTTGAGACGCTCTATCAGTATACCGGTCACGAACTCTTCTGCCGTCAGACTTCGTAACTGCTCATCGAACTTAAGAATTAACGCCTTTCCATCAAGAAAGTCAGGCAAAAACCGCTCCTTCTCCGGCAGCGTCGTCAGCAGCGGCGGGGCATCATCGGGAGTAACCACCAGCCGGGGATGTGGATCGAACGTCACCAGTACTGGACTAAGGCCGTTCTCATCAGCGACAGCCTGCAACTGGCGCAGTATCTCCTGGTGCCCCCGGTGGATTCCGTCGAAAGTGCCGATAGTGACTGCGGCGCCCGCCTTCGGTGGAGCACTCAGTTCATGCAGACCATGTACGAACTCCAGACTCAATTCAGCACCCGCTTGTACTCGAAGAGTGGACAGCCCGGTTCAGACATGAGTTCGTTGGCCGATTTGCGAGCCAGTCCCACGGCCAGAGCTCGACCGCCGCGATCCTTAAGCAACACATATTCACCCGCAGCGAAGTTACCCTGGAGGGACTCGATGTGTGCGGTCTTCAGGTCGAGACCGTCGATAACAGCCCCGGCGAAATCATCGTTGACCACGATCGCTCCGAATCCCAGTGCCTGCTCGACCGAAATGAGAACATCTTCAAGCCTGCCGTCACGGATGACCCGCTCGACATCTCCGAGTCCCGATAGGGCATCGTCGATCGAGAACGGCCCCGAGGCGAGTCGACGCAGATCGTGCAGGTAGGCGCCGCATCCCGCAAGTTGACCGAGATCGTGAGCCCAGGACCTGACATAGGCGCCCGCACTGCAGCTCAATTGAACTCGAAGGACAGGATTGACGAAATCGATAATGGCGGCCGAATGCACGTTGACCTCGCGAGTCGGCGGATCGCATTGCTGTCCCCGCCGGGCCATCTCATGCAACCGCCTGCCGTCAACCCGCACCGCCGAGTAGACCGGGACCGTTTGCATAATTCGCCCCGTGAGTTGCTTGACGCAGGTCTCGACACGCGGCCCGGCGAGGCCGTCGACCGGCTCGTCACTGCGCTCGTCGCCCGACAGCCCCTCGCGATCATAAGTGGGCGAGGTTTGTCCAAACGCTATCGTCGCCTCGTATGTCTTGTTCGACCCCGTAAGAAACTGAACTACCTTCGTTGCGCGGCCCAGACAGATGACCAGAAGGCCGGTGGCCAGCGGATCAAGAGTCCCGCAATGACCGGCCCGACGCTGGCCGGTAATACGGCGCACGGCGCCCACGACGTCATGGCTGGTCAACCCCGAGGGTTTGTCCACAAGGACTATGCCGTGGACATCGCCGGTCACTGTTGATCCTCCCGGGCGTTCCGGAACATGTCAAGAAGCCTTTGGCGCGCCTTCTCAAGCGACATCTTCATCGTGCATCCGGCAGCATTGCGGTGTCCACCGCCACCGAATGCCGCCGCCAGCTCCGCTACGTTAATGCGGTCTCTTGAGCGAAGAGAGGCTTTGGTGATATCGTCCTCTATCTCCTTCAGCAGGGCGCCGATTTCGACTCCGCGACCGTACAGGGTGAAGTCCACCAGACCTTCCGAGTCGGCCATCTCGGCCTTGGTCTCGCGCAGCATTTCCCTGGTCAGGGTAAGGATGCAAATGCGGCTACCGTCATGGTACTCGATGCCGTTCAAGACCCGCCCCAGCAGTTTCATGGCCTCGGGCGGGAGGCAGTGATAGACTCGATCCGTAATCTTCTTGGGATCGGCTCCGGCGCGAATCAGGGCCCCGCCAATCTCCATAGTGCGGGGTGAGGTCGAGGAAAATCGAAAGCGACCGGTGTCGGTCAGGATTGCGGTATAGAGTTGCTCGGCAATCTCCGGCGTAATCTCGAAGTCAATCTCATGGAAGTACTCGAACAACATCTCCCCGACGGAAGACTTACTGCTGTCGAGCCAGTTGATATCTGCAGCAATGCGATTGTCAGGATGATGATCGATGTTAATGACCGTAGTGTCATCGCCGATGAACTCGGCTCCTCGCCCCGTGCGAGCGGGAGTCGGGCATTCCAGAACCACGGCCGTATCGAACGAATCGTGCCTGGGGAGTTCGTCGACCAGAGGAATCTCTCCGGCTCCCCGGAGGAACAGGTACTTATCGGGGACTGGGCTCTCTCGAAGCAGGACAATATCCTTGCCCAGCGACCTCAAATACTCGGCCAGGGCCAACTGCGTACCGATAGCATCACCGTCTGGATCCACGTGCGACAGTACCAGCACCCTGCGAGCTTTCCCGAGGGCGGAGTCGATGCGCTTCAGGGCATCGGCCGGAGAGTTACTCCGAGTCGGATTCGTCTTTTCGCTCAGTCTTGATTTCATTGAGCAACTGTTCAATGCGCATTCCTTCTTCCACCGACGGATCAAACTTGAACGTCAACTCCGGAATGTGCCGCAAATGCAATTCCTTGCCCACCAGTCGACGTAGGTTGCGTGCTTCGCGTCCCAGCAAGGCTTCGGTCGATGCCCGGTCCTCGACCGTGCCAAGATAAGACCAGTAGGCCTTGGCGTAGCGCAAATCGGAGGACAGGCGAACCTGGGTAAAGGTCAACATGCCCGGAAGGTCTGCTGCGTATTCCCCTTCCCAGACTTCGGCGAGCAATCGTATGATCTCCTCGGCTACTCGATCGGCGCGGCGAAACTGTCTCAAAACTAATACGTCTCCGTCTGAATGTCGGTCAGAAGAACGTCCGGGTTCAGCTCTATCTTGCGAATAGCCTTGTCGATCACCTGGTGACCGTAGGCTACATCGTTAACGACAATAGCCATGCCGAGTTCAGACTGTCGCCATGCATCGTTGCTGCCGACCTCGGCGATGGACAGGTTGAATTCATTGCGCAAACGCGTCATGATCGACTTCAGTATTCGTCGTTTGTCCTTCAGTGAGCGAGCACCTGGCAGCCCCAACCGAACTCTGACGGCCGTAATAACCAAGATCAGATCGAGGGTCAGAGCGTTCGAGCGGTTTCAACCAACTGGTAGGCCTCAATAATGTCGCCCACCTTCAGGTCGTTGAAGTTCTCCACACCAATGCCACACTCGAAGGATTCTTTAACCTCGCGCACATCGTCCTTGAAGCGCTTGAGGGAACCGATTGTCCCCTTGTAGATGGTCTTGCCGTCCCGGGTGACCCGGACCTGGTCCTTGCGATTGATGCGGCCATCGCGTACATAACTGCCGGCGATAACGCCTATCTTGGGCACCCTGAACAACTCACGCACTTCGGCCGATCCGACGTAGCTCTCAGAAACCTCCGGCGCAAGCAGCCCCTCGAGCGCCTTCTTGACATCGGATTCAGCTTCATAGATCACGTCATAGGTCCGTACATCGACGTGCTCCTGCGCCGCCACCTCACGAGCCCGAGGATCCATGCTGACCTGGAACCCGATAATGACAGCGTTGCTGGCTGCGGCCAGGAGTACGTCCGATTCCGTGACCGTACCGACTCCACGGTGGATGATCGTTGTCCTGACTTCCTCGTTCGAGATGGAACCGAGAGTGTCCGCCAACACCTCAGCCGAACCGTCCACGTCAGCCTTGATTAGCAGCCGGACTTCCTTCATCTGGCCTTCCTTGATTCGATCGAAGACCTTGTCCAGGCTCACTCGTCCCTGCATGCGTCGCGAGTCGTGTTCTCTCTTGACCTGGTCGCGTCGACCGGCTATCTCTTTCGCCTCCTGGTCGGTCTTCACTACCATGAAACTGTCGCCCGCCTGCGGAACACCATTGAGACCGGTAATCTGTACCGGAGTCGCCGGCCCGGCCGAATCCAGACGCTGGTCGCGTTCGTTGGTCATCGCCCGAATGTGGCCCTGACACGTTCCCGCCACAACCGAGTCTCCCACGCGGCAGGTACCCTTTTGGATCAACACAGTCACTACCGGCCCGCGACCCTTCTCAAGCTGGGACTCAATGATGATCCCCTGGGCTCGAATAGTAGGATCGGCCCGCAGGTCCATGATACCGGCCTGGAGCAGAATCATCTCCAGAAGCTTGTCGATGCCATCCCCTGTCTTCGCCGACACTTCGACCATGGTCGTCTTGCCGCCCCACTCCTCGGCAACCAGCTTGTGCTCAGTCAATTGGGTGCGGATGGCGTCGGGGTTGGCATTTGGTTTGTCTGTCTTGTTTATCGCCACGATGATCGGAACGCCGGCGGCGCGCGCATGATCTATCGCCTCGGTGGTTTGAGGACGGACACCATCGTCGGCTGCAACCACCAACACTACTATATCCGTGACATGAGCCCCTCGGGCGCGCATCGCCGTGAAAGCCTCGTGACCCGGCGTGTCGAGGAACGTAATGTTACCCTCCTCGTGCACAATCTGATAAGCGCCGATGTGCTGCGTGATCGCACCGGCCTCTTTGGCGACGACATCGGTATGGCGAATGTAGTCCAGCAGGGAGGTCTTGCCGTGGTCGACGTGTCCCATGATTGTAACCACCGGGGCCCTCGGTTCGAGGTGTTCCTCGCTCTCCGTTTCCTTTACCTCTTCACCAACTTCGGCGACTTCGCTGACCTCGAAACCATATTCCGACGCCAGCATCTCTATTGTGTCCATGTCGAGGCGTTGATTGATGGTGGCCATTGCCCCCATCTCGAACAGCTTGGAAATCAACTCGGCCGGCTTGCGATCCATGAGTTTGGCCAGTTCAGCCAGAGATATGTACTCGTTGACCTCGAGGACGTTGTCGGGACCTTCATCGCGTCCCTGGCCCTGGCTCGTGCGCTTGTAGCGCTTTCGTCCTGTGCCGCCTTGAATCTCGGCCATGGTTGCCTTGAAGCTCTTGGCGACTTCAGTCTGGTCGACGGTGCGGCGATCCTTCTTGCGACGGCGGGCCCGTTTGCGCTGTTTCTTGTCGATCTCGCGAATCATGCCGCCGACTTTGCTGGACTTATCCGTTACCTTGATCCCACCGACTGTCGTGGTCTTGACGGCCGACCCAGCCTCGGGTTTCTGTTCGGGCCTCGTCTCCCTTTCCTTCTTCGGCCTGACTTCTACAGCCTTCCGGGGACTCTCTTGAGTCCGCTTGCTTGAAGGATCCTTTTTCTGCTCCTGCTTCTTATCAACGGCAGGCTTTCGCTTCTTCTCCTCTTCGGCCCTGGCTTTGGCCCTGGCCTCGGCGGCCTTCTTTCTTTCGTCTTCGCGCCTCTTGCGCTCAGCCGCCTTGGCTTCCGCCTGCTTCTGGGCGCGCTGATCCATCTCTTCCTTGGCCACCCGCTTCTCGCGGGCAAAGTAACCCTTCACAGCCGCAATCATCTCCGGGGAGGCCACGGACATGTGCGATTTCGGCTGGAACATCAGCTCCCGTAACACCTTGAGCATCGCCGAAGAAGAGACCTTGTACTCCTTGGCCAACTCGTAAATGCGAGTAGATCCATCACTCATTCAGTTGTCACCTCCTCCGGGCCCGGTCCGGCTTGCAATATGCTACACATCATGTCCTATTCCGCCTTTTCCTGCTCTTCGGGCTCGGACGGTTCAGGTCCCAGCTCGGACGACTCATCGCTCTCGATTGCGGCGGCGGCTAATGCGTCGGTCTTGATCTCTTCATCGGTCGGGTTCTCCGACTGCTCGTCTTCGTCTTCGACATCGCTGTCGTCGCCTTCGAGGCTGTCATCGTAGTCGCTTAGGCTGTCGGAGGATTCATCCTCGTCCTCTATCTCATCTTCGTCGACCGAATCCTCCAGCCCGCCGGTTACGATCGGCTGCTCTTCCTCGTCGATATCCTCTTCTTCGAGTACAGGCGCCATCGCTTCCCGCACGTCGTCAACCTCGGTGACGAAGTCCTCATCCTCCTCAAACACGTCCTCGGCGCGAAGCCTCTCATCGGTCGGCGATTCTTCCTCTGCCTTCTTCTGCTTGGCCATCTTGCGATCATATTCGATCTCAAGGCGGCGCGCGAAGGCCTTGGCCTTATCAATCAGGGTCTCGGCCGTCTTCTCGCCAATGCCAGGAATTTTCATCAACATCTCGGGTGTGGCCTGAGACAGTCGCTGAACCGAGTTGATATCGGCCTCTATGAGCCGCTCTCGAATCTTGGTTCCAATGCCCTCGAGTTCGCCGACCGGCACCAGCAGCTCGGCTTCACGCCGCTTGGCCTCTTCATACTCAGTTTCCGACATGATGTTGACTTTCCAGCCGGTCAGCTTCGAAGCCAGCCGGGCATTCTGGCCGTTGCGCCCGATCGCCAGCGAGAGCTTGTCGTCCTCGACGGCGACCGTCATCTTGCCTTCAAGCTCGTAGGTTTCAACAGCCACGACCCGGGCCGGGGCCAGGGCGCGAGTAACGAATGCCTCGGGGCTGCTGGTGTACGGGACAATGTCGATGCGCTCATTGTTGAGTTCGCGGACTATCGACTGCACCCGCACCCCCTTGATTCCCACGCATGCTCCTACCGGATCAATCCGATCGTCGGAGCTGTAAACTGCGATCTTGGAGCGCTCGCCCGGCTCGCGGGCAATGGCTCGAATTTCGATAACCTTCTCGAAGATCTCGGGCACCTCGAGCTCGAACAGCTTGAACACGAACTCGTTGGTGGCGCGAGACAGCATGACCTGCGGGCCACGCGTATTCTTCTGGACATCCACAATGAAGGCTCGAATCCGGTCGCCCTGACGGAATCGCTCCCTGGGGATCTGCTCCTTGGCCGTCAGGATGCCCTCGGCGCGTCCCAGATTGACAATGACATTTCCCTTGTCGACCTGCTGCACGACCCCTGAGACAATGGTACCGACCTTATCAATGTATTCGTCGTATATCCGGTCGCGCTCCGCCTCACGGACTTTTTGAATGAGCATCTGCTTGGCTGACTGGATCGCGTTCCGGCCGAACTCCAGTTCATAGTCAAGGTAGATGTCGATCTCATCACCAAGGCGGGCTTCGGAGTCAATGTCCTGGGCCTCCTTAAGCCCGATCTCAGTGTCCGGATCGGTGACCTCATCAACCACTCGCTTAGTGGCAATCATCAGCAAGTCGTTCGTCTTCCTGTCGAACTTGAAGCTGATGTTGTCCGTATAAGCGTACTTCTTCTTGGCCGCAGCCAGCAGGCTGGACTCCACAGTCTCGACAACGATGTCGAAATCTATGTTCTTTTCGCGTGCGATGAGGGTCATCGCTTCTACCATGTCAAAAGCCATCTAAGCAGCTCCCTCAATAGACTATCTTAGCCTGCGCTATCGATGACAGCGGCAGCGTGAATTCTCCTGAATCGTTACGAAACCGGACTTCTGAGTCGCCGGCTTCCACTATCTCTGCGGTTACCGGTTTGCGGCCTTTCTCTGTAGAGTCAATTCGCACCGTTTCCCCCACGCGATACCGGAAGTCGCCGGCTGTCTTGAGCGGCCGGTCCAGACCGGGAGACGACACCTCCAGCGTATAGCCGGATCGGAACATGTCCGTACCATCGACCAGGTCGCCCACTATGCTCGAAGCCCGGGCGCATTGCTCCAGAGTCGTACCGCCATCCGCATAGATGTACACGCGCAGCGTCACCTGATTTCGATAACGCGATAATGAGACGTCAACGACATCAAAGCCTTCGTCGGCCAAGGGCTGTCGAACTATCTCAAGAATCTTGTCCTTTTGCTTCGCACTCATAATCACCAATATAAAAAACCGGGGCCGAGGCCCACCGGAACCAAATAACTTAACGGACTACCACACCAAACGCAACTGTTTTCTCTATAATGTGGTGTCCGACAACTCTTTTATGAGAAACCCGGCTGCTTGTTCCACGGACACCAGCCGCGACCGGCGACCATCCCTGTATTGCACTTCTACCGCATTATCTTTCAATGACTTATCCCCCACCACCAAGCGCACCGGATAGCCAATCAGCTCCGCTTCAGCGAATTTCTGGCCGGGACGAAGCGGACGGTCATCCAGCAGCGCAGAGATATTCGCGCCGACCAGCGAATCGAAAACTCCCGCGGCGACCGCCATCTGCTCCTCCGAATCCGTCCTCAGCGGCAATACCGCCACGGCAAAGGGCGCCATAGCTTGTGGCCAGATAATACCGTCTTCGTCGTGGAGGTACTCCACCGCGGCCTGCACCAACCGCGACAGCCCAAGACTCAGGTGAATCTGCCGGCAAGGTGCATCCCGACCATTGGCGTCTCGAATGTTCACGCCCGATTCGCTCGCATCGTGGGATCCCAAGCGCCTCAATCGGGCCAACGATAAGCCCCGTATGCCCTTCCAGTCCTCACCGGCGACACTGCAATCACCGGCTCTTGCCACACAGAGGTCCGCCCACGCCGCTACGTGGAAATCGCGGTCGTGGTTCGCGTTGATGTAATGAGTCTGATCCTCATTGGCCCCGACAATGAAGTCCGCCATGAACTTCACCATCTGATCACCAATGATCCGGACACCACTCAGGCCAATCGGGCCGGCAAAGCCAAGGGGCGCTCCGGTCAGGTCCATGATCTTCTGAGGCTCTGCCAGCTCCACCGTGTCCGCAGCAACAGCCCGTCTCAGTTTGGACAGGCTCAATTCCCGATCGCCCCGGATGAGCACGGCCAACGGCTGCCCGTCGCCCAAACAGATGATTGTCTTGACAATTCGCACCGGGTCGGTCTGCAGGAAGGTGCTGACCTGCTCAATAGTCGTGGCGCCAGGTGTTCGGACTTTCTCCAATCGTGCCGTACCCCGGGGCTCCTCGGCTTTGCCCGGCCTGATCGGGCTGACCTCGGGATCAGCGACCGATTCGCCGCATCGCAGCACTTCCGAGAAACCGGATTTGCCCGCCATCGGCAAGAACCAGCGATAACCCCGGTCGGCCTCTGCTGCCTCGGCCGGCAGACCGAGCGTCTCGAAGATACGGTTGATGGTGCTGACAAGCACAGTCTCGACGGCCCGTCCGGGATCGTTCGCTGGAGTGAACACCGAAAGCTCAAGTGTATCGAAGACTCGTGCCTGAAGCAATCCGAACCTGGTCTTGGGCTCGTCGGAGAGGCAAGTCACGAAGGCGTACATGGCAAGAGGTAATTGCGTGTAGCTTATTGCAGTACCAGCGATTAGCCGCAGCATTTCAAGTTCTGGCTTGAGCCCTGACCAGTCTCCTCCCTCATCGGGGACCCCGGTGATAAGCGAATTGCCGCCCACCGGCGATTCGACCGGCGCCAGTCCGTTTAAGGCGACTTCCTGGGCCCCGAGTTCGCTCATCATCGACCCGACCATGCGCCGCAGTCGCTCCATAGTTGCCTGAAGCATCGGCAAGACACCCCACAGACCGGGTCCCTGATGCTTGATGAAGCCGGCCCGCAACAGGAGTTGGTGCGATTCGACCTCCCCCAGTCGCGAGCGCTGCCGTGTCGTTGGAATGTACATCATGCTGCGACGCATGGACCAGATATGGTTCAAATCCGAATCGTAATCAACCAATATAATCGACAGCCCACCGCAACCGCTCACCACAAGCCGGCGTGACACCGTTTTTTGGTTGCGAAGACAGTCGCTGATTGGTATAAGTACCTTCGTCGTTCGCCGCTGCATTTGATCTTGCCCCCGTGGTGTAATGGATAACGCACCGGCCTCCGGAGCCGGTAATCCAGGTTCGATCCCTGGCGGGGGTACTTTAGTATTCAGGCTGTTCACGTCGAATGGGCGAGCCGCCGTGTTACCTGCTCAGGCTTATCCTGGGGAACAGCTCGCGAAGGGCCTTCGGGTAGTAGGCCAACCAAAGGATCAGGGGAAGAGCGTCGTTGAGCACCCATATCGGCAGGATCAGGCGATAGGCCTGCCTGGAGAGAGCGTACTCTTCAATGACGAAGTAGAAGCCGGTCAGCATCAGCAGATGGCCGGTTATCAGTATGGCGACACCCGAAACCAGCGCCACCACCAGGTACCGCCATCGTTGAAGGGCCCCGGGTGCAGCCAGGACCAGAGCGACGTACGGAATCATGTTGGCGAAGTGCTCGGCCGCAGCGCTGAAATGCAGCTTTTCCACACCGATGAGAGGCAACACTGCGCGAGCTGGAATGGAGACGAACTCCGGATATGCCTCCCGCAGCCACCAGAACCACACCAGACCGAGCACGATTGTGACAGCGGCCAGCTTAGCCAGAAACAGCCAGAGGTTTCTTCTCACGGTGCACCACCAACAGCAGCCAGGCGATCCAAATGGAAGCGATGATTATTATCAGCGTGACCTGCCAGAAGTACAGATGCATGAACTCGAAGGTCCTGTAGGACTGTGAACCGACGACGACAAGGACAACTATCCTGAGAAGATTAAACAGGTAGATGACCGGAATGCCCAGTAGCAGCCCAAACAGCTTCTTGCGCCGGGTCGTCGGATAGGCCAGCACCGCCGCGGCGAAGATGACCATCTCGAAGACCCCGGTACATTCGTCAATGATGCGCACCTGGAAATGATTGAAGCTGCATATTTGCCCATGCCACTGAACGTTGTCCGAAAACGGCGACAGGATCACGCCGCTCAGCGTCGCAGTGGACTCCATCAGCCAGAGAAATTGCGTATGCCATGTGCTCGATACCCAGGCGTAGGCTCCGCCTAGCACGACCAGAAGCGCCGCGAATGTCAGCACGAATCGCAGCACCGGCCGTGATCCTGCGACCGGATCCTTCCGGCTCACCGTAGCGCGCTCGGACGCAGACTTCTTCTTGGCTCTGGATTTACCCATCTATCGACAATAAACGACCAAGGCGATCGTTGAGCAACCGTAATGTGGACCACCGGTTGTTACAGGACGTAGGCCAGCACCACCGCCAGCCAGACAATGACAGTAGCCATGTTCCCGGCCCATCGGCCATTGCCGATCATCAGCGCCGCCGCCGACCAAACCAACGCGATCCCGAGTCGGGCGGTCGTGCGAGTCAACTGATAGATGTGAAAAGCCTCGGCCAGCAGCAGAAGTCCTGCAATCAGCAGTGCCACCCATATCAGCCACACGGGCCCTGAGGCTGATTTCCCGCTCGAACTACTACCTGCCATCATTAGACTCCCGTAAGAAATCCTCAATACCGTCAGCTATCGCCGACGAAATATCTCCCCGAAAGCCCTCGTCCCTTATTCGGGCCTCCTGATCCGGACGAATAATCATGGTGCATTCCACCAGGACAGCCGGATATTGAGTCGGACGCAGTACAGCCAGGTTGCCATGATACAGGCCGTGATCAGGAAGATCCAGCTTATCGACCATTCGCCGATGGATGGCTCGGGCCAGCCCGGCTGAGTGCAAGTGATAGTAGTAGCTGGAAGTCCCGTGATTAACAAACGGGTTGACCCCGTCCGGCAGGGCGTTGTTGTGTACCGAGACGAAGAGATCGGCATTGGCTGACTTGGCTATGGCCGGACGATCGTACAGCGGTAGATCACTGTCATCGCTGCGGGTCATAATGACGTCGGCTCCGCGATTTTCCAGACATCGGGCCAGTTCGCGCGAGATCATCAGGTTGGCCTCGGCCTCTGTCAGGCCGGTCGGCCCGATGGCCCCCGGGTCCAGAGAGTGTCCCGGATCTATAACTATCCGTTTCCCGCGGAGGGTGTACAGGTCATCCGGCGGGCGCAGGAGCTGCAAACACAGCTTGGCGCCGCTGTAGTAAGTGTCGTAGCCCCAGAGGTCATGGTTCAGACGGACGGCGAAACGGTATCGCTGCTCTTCCGGCTGAGACCATTGAGCCGACTCTATCATGGTGTCGGTATAGTCAAAGCGAATCCAATCCGTATCGGCGGTGACCCCGAACAAGTCGACTACAATGGTTCGTGAATCCGGCGTTGAGATCCGAAACGGGTGCCTGCCGGCAAGTCCGAACTCCAGGCGCACATCGCTATCGGAGCTGTAGGTTCGCACGGCTCTCACGTAAGAGTGCGGCGGCAGGATCCCTTTGGGCAGCGCCCTGACCGACTGGCGATGCACCCAACCATCGACACTGGGGCTGAGCGCCAAACGATACCACTCCCCCGCAGCCGCGGTGGCCAGCGCGCGCACGCCGGCCGGCTGAAAGACAGATAGGTATCCCCGGCGAGGACCGTGACGAACTATCTGAACCGAATCGACGAATTCCACCGTGAAGGGGTACTCCGGGCTGTTAAGGGTGATCCTCGAAGCGCCTTCGACCTCCACAGCATCAGTCAGCCGCAGCAATTTCATATAGTCCGGCAACTCTATCTGCGAACTCAAACAGGTCGAACCAAACAGCCGCGCCACTACGTCCAGGGCGGCCGGTGGGGCGAGGTGGTAGCAAATCCTCGCGGTATCGATTCGCATTGTGCGATCAATCTCCACGTATCCCGTGTAGATACCACGAACCAGAAGCGAATCCGGCACCACTCCCGAACCGAAAACAGCCTCCCCCCAATAAGGCTGGACGGCTGGCTCGGTCTCAACCATCGGTATCGAGTCGATGAGCGAGTCCAGCGAAAACCACGCCCGACATCCCGGAGTGCCACGAAAAGAGACTACCAATCGATCGCCCTCGGAGATCACCATGTCCTGCGCCGGGAGCTGTCCGGCCCGGAGAATGACGAGCGAATCGAACCCTGGCTGCGGCCATGGCTCGGGGACGAGCACCGCGAGGCTGTCGGTCAGAACCTCCGGGTATGGTGATGGCTCCTCGAGGGCGCCGCGTTTGATGCGAGCCTGATAGGGCTGCATATCTTTGTCCGAAAGGATGGCCGTCAGGTGAAACGTGAACGGGCCGGGCGATATGGGAAGATAGGCCAGGAAACCCCCGTCGGGATGCACCTCCACCTGCTGATCGTTGATCCTCAGAACGTACGAATAGTCCCCGATTCGGGCAGGAACATGCCCCAGGATGAATGTTGAATCGACAGCTCCGATGGTCTGTCCGGCGCGCGGGTAGACGACCACAATCCGATGCTCGGCGGCTCGCCCTGTTGATCCCCCAAACACTGCCGGCAGGAGCACCAGCAGACTAACCAGAACTGTATCTCTGAAGCACATCACGTCTCAGTTGCGGACCGCCGATGATTTCGCGGTCTACCTCTATGGCCTCACGATCATAACGTATGCCTCGCCCGAGATCCTCTTCCAGCAGCAGCGGACCGTCAAGATCGAAGTAATCGGCCAGCGATGACATGTACACCGACGGGGCCATACTGATTGAGGAGCCCACCATGCACCCGAGCATCACCTTCTTGCCGTCGGCCTGCGCCTGGGCAGCGAGCCTGGCGGCCGGCACTATCCCGCCCGCCTTCTCCGGCTTGATGTTGATGCCGTCGATAAAGTCCTTGTACCGGGCATAATCGTCGAGCGTATTCATGCCCTCGTCCATTATCAGCTCGACTGCCTCGTGTTTGGCTTTCAAGTGAGGCCACTCGTTGACATACTCTGTGCTCGTCGGTTGCTCGATTACCTTCACCCCCAGCCGGGCAAGATGGAAGATCATCTCTTCGGCCTTGGCGCAAGACCAGCCGCCGTTGGCGTCTACGCGAATCTCCTTGTCCTCGACCCTGGCCAGTCCGTCGAGCAGCAAAACGTCCTGCTCATTGCCCATCTTGATCTTGATTATGGGAAACGGGCTCTCGGCAATGGCCGCCAGCATCTTCTCCGGATCCTCGATCGCCACCGTCCACGAACTACGCACCCCAACCGGCGATCCGAGCGACAGGATCTCCCACGGGTAGCGCTTCTGTTCACCTGAGAGGTAGTTGAGCACCATGGTCATGATAGCCGAGCGCGCCACCGAGTGCAGGTCCCATGACCCGATTGTCTCCAGTGTTGTAACATCCGGCTCCTCAATGCCTCGCAGCATATCCAGGCCGCGCGCGATCTGCCCTTTCAGCTCCTCAACATCCGGGCCATACGCCACCGAAGGAGACGCCTCTCCGAAATAACGATTGTTCATTACCGTCAGGAGGTTCGTCTTGGCATCGGCCTGCCCTCCCGCGATAGCGAACTTCTTTTTCAAGGGTATTGTCACATTGAGGACGTCCACTTCTATCATACGACCCTCCTGGCCTGTTCATAAGTATCGGCCAGGTCAGCCCGGTACTCCATCGAGCCGGGCCGAAGGCTGTGGATAGAAACCCCTCCGGCTGCTCGCGAGGCATGGATGAATCTTCCCTGACTCATGGCTATGGCGACATGACGTTGAAAAAACAGCAGATCCCCTGACTTAACCCGCGACTGCTCAACGCTTTCACCGACAGCAATCTGATCCCTGGTATCTCTGGGCAGCTCCAGACCGAAGGACGCCGCCACCGTACGTACCAAACCCGAACAGTCGAATCCGGTAGTTGTCACTCCACCCCACAGGTATGGTACGCCCAGAAACCGGCGCGCCTGTATGACCAGATGGCGACCCAGGGGAGGCCCGCCCGACGGCGGCAACGGCCTGAGGTGCGCGCCGCGGATCCAGAGCCCGTCTTCGCCGGGCCACTCCACACGGTGATACCCATCGGCGGACTTGGACCCCATGCGGACGCGTGTTCCAAAGTAGAGGACCCAGGGCGCATCGACATACTTGCCCTTGCTCCTCCGGGGACGTGTCCAGGATACGCTCACGATGGCATTCGGCTCAGAGAGCACCTCAAATTGACCGGATGTCAACGAGCACACGAGACGCTCGTCCACCCAGCCCCGATATCCATCGTATTGAATAACCTCGACGAAGCCGTCCCGTCGGCCGCTGACACGCAGCCCTTCACCGAACAGGGCCTGATTGACTCGCTCCGAGGCGTGATCCGGACGGGCGCGAACATCGGCGACACCGGCTCTGACTGCTGCGAAATCCATGCCGTCATCGTAATATCGCGCCCGTGCCGACGGCAACTAAAATACAAACGGGCCGGGTAACAAATGACCCGGCCCTCGTAGTATCCCATCGACTGGTTTCGAATCCTAACCGTGCAAATACTTATCGATTCGCTTCAGGGCCTCTCGAATGTTCTCCACCGAGTTGGCATAAGAGAACCTGAGGTAGCCCTCACCGAAAGCGCCGAAGGCTGTTCCCGACAAACAGGCGACATGAGCCTCTTCGAGCAGCGCCTTGGCCAGAGCCTGGGAGTTCCTGCCCGTACCCGTAATGTTGGGGAACACATAGAACGCCCCAAGCGGCATGGTGCATTTCACCCCACTGATACTGTTGAGACCGTCGACGAAGACATCCCGTCGCTCCTGGAACCTGGCAACCATCTCGTCGACCCTGTCCTGCGGACCGGTGAGGGCCTCGATGAGTGCATCCTGGGCAAACGTCGTCGTACAGGAGAAGTTGTTTATGGCCAGCTTCGTCATAATCTCGGCCAACGGGACAGGCATGACGCCGTAACCCAGGCGCCAGCCGGTCATGGAGTAGGTCTTGGACATACCGTCCATCATTATCGTGCGTTCGGCAGCGCTGGGAATCGACATAATCGACTCGAACTCGGCGTCGTAGACGATGCGCGAGTAAATCTCATCGGAGAAGACCCAGATGTCATTATCAACCGCGAGCTTGTAGATGGCCTCGAGGTCCGACATGTTCAACACCCCACCGGTCGGATTCTGCGGCGAGTTAATGATAATCATGCTGGTCTTAGGAGTAATCAGCGATTTCAACTCGTCGACCGAGAAGCGGAAGTCGTTTTCCTCACGGAGTTTGAGGAAGACCGGCTTAGCGCCGACGTAGTTCACGACCGATTCATAAATCGGATAGCCCGGCGTGGGAACAATCACTTCGTCGCCTTCATTGACCACCGCGAATATGGCGTTGAATATGATCGGTTTGCCTCCCGGCATGATCACGACGTTTTCGGGCGTCACCTTGCACTGACGTGTCTTCGAAACATAGTCCGCTACGACCTGGCGCGCCTCGGGAACACCGGCTGAGGGACAATAGTGAGTCTTCTCGTCATTGATGGCCTTGATAGCCGCATCGCTGATATTCTGAGGAGTCGGAAAGTCGGGTTCACCGATCTCGAGATGAACTACGTTGGCGCCCTCCTTCTCGAGTTGGCGAGCTCGCGCAAGAACCTCAAAAGCACTTTCAGTGCCCAACCGTGACAGTCTGTTCGCTAATTGCATGATAACATCCTCTATCCTACAGATTGAGAATCTGCCTGGCCTTCTGAGCGATATGCTCGCCCGCCACACCGAAAGCCTTGACCAGTTGCCACGGCTTACCGGACTCGCCGAAGCGATCCTGAACTCCGATCATGCCGAATGGCACACTGAGGCCGTTGTTGCAAAGTACCGAGGCAACCCGGAACCCGAGACCACCTACCTGGTGCTCTTCGGCGGTAACAATCGCCTTTGTTTCCGAGGCAGCGCGCACTATTGCCTGCTCATCCATCGGTTTGACGGTATGTATGTGGACAATCCGCGTCTCGATTCCGAAATCACTCTTCAATATCCAAGCGGCGCGAAGGGCCTCAGGGGTCGAGGGACCGCAGGATATGATTGAGAGTTGCTCGCCCTCGTCTCTGTAGTCCTCGGCTGTCTTCACCTCGAAGGCATCGACCATCCTTTCAGCCTCCTTTCGCATGCGGAAGACATTGGCCTTACCGAATACGAACGGCGTCGTGTCGTCGGTGATGATCGGTGTGGCCTCGCGAGCAAAGCGCAGGTACTTTGGACCGACAATGTCGAACAGCAAGGCCCTGGTCGCCTTCTCCGTCTCGACCGAATCGCACGGCGCCACCACGTTCATATTGGGCAGGCCGCACATTTGAAAGAGTGACTCCAGTTCCTGATGAGTGGCGCCATCGGGACCCACCGATACGCCGCCATGGGCGCCCACTATAAACACATTGAAATCGCCGTAGCAGACCGAAACACGTAGCTGGTCCAGATTACGAGCCGACGAAAAGACACCGTAGGTGCCGAACACGGGAATCTTGCCCTCCTTGGCCATACCCGCGGCGACCGTCGTGCAGTTCTGCTCGGCCACGCCCAATGAGAACCACCGGCCGGCGCGATCGGGATGCTTGGCATGGAACTGCGAGATGGTGATCGAACCCGATATGTCGGCGCCGATACAGACTATCCGTTCATCGTCGCCGTGCTTTTCGAGCGCCCGGCCGAATCCCTTGCGCGTCGGGTCCATCTCCACCTTCATCACACCGAGTTTGTTCCACCAATAGTCGTTGCTGAACTTCGGTAACTCGGCGTCGAGCCTCGCTTCGACTTCATTCTGGTAGTCCTTGCCCACCTGCAGCCACTCATCGGCATCGAAAATGTCGGTCAGCCCGAGTTCCTCAAGGGCCTTGTCCAATTCCTCACGGTTTGGTGGTTTGCCGTGCCAGCCTACCACGTCTTCCATGAACGACACTCCCTTGCCCTTAATCGTGTTGCAGACCAGCGCCACCGGCCTGCCGCTGTCGTTCCTGTTGCGGGCCCAGTCGAGCTTGTCGACGATGTCGGCCATGTCGTGTCCGTCGACTTCCATTACATGCCAGCCGAAGGACTCGTACTTGTCCACGATGGGATCGATGGCCATAACCTCTTCGGTTCTCCCGTCAATCTGCAGCCGGTTTCGGTCGAGAACAAGGATCAGATTGTCCAGTTTGTAGTGGGCCGCCGACATGGCGGCCTCCCATATCGAGCCCTCCTGCTGTTCGCCGTCGGAAGAGATAACGAATACGCGGTGATCCTTCTTGTCGAGCTTAGCCGTAAGGGCGACCCCGACCCCGACGGAGAAGCCCTGGCCCAGCGAGCCGGATGATATCTCGACACCGGCCAGGTCCTTGCGATGCGGGTGTCCCTGGAACGGGGAGCCAAGCATACGGAGCTTCATCAGGTCCTTCTCCGCGAAATAGCCGGAGACAGCTAACGACGTATACAGCGCCGGGGCTTTGTGGCCGGCCGACCAGATTACGCGATCCCGATCCTGCCAGTCGGCGTTCCTGGGATCGTGACGCCCTACCTTCAGGTACAGCGCGGCACAGACATCCATGATGCCCAGAGTGCCGCCGGAATGGCCCGAACCGGCCGAGCAAAGGGACAGCAAATTCAGGCCACGCATATAATTGGCGCGTTCTACCAGCTCCGGCACCGAGTAGTCCTTGAGCGTCCTATTCGAAGTGGATTCAGTCAGTGGCATTCGCGACACCTCGCAGTTTGTGAAACATTTAACATGCTCTGACTGCAATTAACAACTTTGCCCCTGCAAGTCAACCGTTGTTCGGCGGATTCTGTACTACCTGAAGCCACCACTCCGAGAGCTTCAGGCGAAGATCGTCGACAGTCCCCCGGTTGAGGATGATGCGGTCGGCTCGACGACGATACTCGGAGAACGGCAGTTGCGCCTGCTGACGGGCCAGAGCGTCGGCTCGACTCATGCCACGGTCGGCCAGACGTTTCAGGCGAGTGTCCTGAGAGGCATGTACTACCAGTGTGTAGTCGACTTCGTAATCGAGTTTCCAGTCCAGAAGCAGGGCAGCGTCGATGACGACGACTCGGCCCCGCGCCTCCCACCGATTGACCCGCCGGCGCAACTCGTCAATGAGATAAGGATGAACCAGGTCGTTCAATCTGCGCTTCGCCCTGGTGTTCGCGAACGCTTTGGCGGCCAAGCGCTTGCGCCGCAGGTTCCCCTTCGGAGTCAGGATGTCGTAGCCGAAGGCTTCGGCCAAGCGATGGCGCAGACCGGGATTCCGATCGACTACTTCCCTGCCGATCCGGTCGGCATCGACCACCACCGCCCCCAGGGAGGCGAGGATAGCCGCCGCCGTCGATTTCCCTGACCCGATCTGACCGGTGACGCCGATTACCATGGAACCCTTATAGAATCACGAAGCGCATCATGGCGGTCCAGGACATTTGAATGTACGGGTGATTCAGCCCCGGCACGAGGTCGATCCTCCGTAGCTGCCACCGCAGGTAGTCCTCCCTCGGGACCGAATTGAGATAGACCCGGCCTTCACAACTTCCCGGCTTCACGAGGCCATGCCAGCCGATATCAAGGCTCCAGTCTCGATCGATCCGATAATTGAAGCCGAAGCCCGCCATCAGGCCGGCAGATGAGCGAGAAGCTCCCCATTGCTCGGGCTCTTCCGTCTGCTGGATCAGGGCCAGTCCCAGCTCCACCCAACCGGACATCCTGTCATCGCCGCTGGGAAATCGAAGTCCCATTTCGTAGGTGTAGACCTGACCAATGTCCTGCCCGGCGATTTCGGCTGCCGGCATGTACTCGACTCCCCCGAAAAACCACAGTCGGGCGCCGCCGACATACGCCCGGAGCCTGTAACCCTCCCCGCCGGGAGCGTCCCGATCGATGCCTATATCACCGCGCATTCCCAGCGACAGAACGACTCTAGCCGGCTCTCCGCTGTCAGTGTCGAGTACTACTTCTCGTCCCTGTGTGGAGCCGCATAACAGCGGCACCAGAGCGATCAGTTTCACTGTCCGCATAGCCATGATAACCTCCTGCCCGCGTAAAGCCCTTACTTCGCTTTCAGCCAATTATCGCCTACGCCCGTATCCACCACGATGGGGACGCGGAGCTTCATGGCCTTCTCCATTTCCCTGACCACAAGCCTTTGCAGCTCTGCCAGTTCCGTCCTGTAGACGTCGAAGACCAGCTCATCGTGCACCTGAAGGATCATCCTGGACTTCATCCCCTTCATTTTGTTGTGGATTCTGATCATGGCTACCTTGATCATATCGGCGGCCGTCCCCTGAATCGGGGTGTTGATGGCTGTCCTCTCCGCGAACTGTCTGACATTGAAGTTCTTGGCCTTGATTTCGGGCAGATAGCGTCGACGCCCCAATAGCGTCGTCACGTAACCCTTCTCGCGGGCCTGCGACTTGGTCTGTTCGATGTAATCCCTGATGCCGGGATACTGCCGAAAATAGGTATCGATGAACTCCCGGGCGCTCTCCATATCGAGTTCGGTCTGCATCGAAAGGCCGTACGCCGAGACACCGTAAATCACCGCGAAGTTCGCGGTCTTGGCCGCCCGTCTTTGCTCCGGCGTAACGTCTTCGAGGCCGACTCCAAACACGGCCGCGGCGGTGGCCGCATGGATGTCTTTGCCCTCGGCAAAGGCCTGGATCAGCCCGGGGTCTTCCGAGTAGTGCGCCAGGATACGTAATTCGATCTGAGAGTAGTCGGCAACCAGCAGCACGTGCCTGTCGTCGCGGGCGACAAAGGCGCGGCGGATCGCTCTTCCCTCTTCGGTGCGCACCGGGATATTCTGCAGATTAGGATCGGTGGAGGACAGCCGGCCGGTTGCCGCCACGGTTTGATTGAATGATGTGTGTACTCGCCCGGTTTCCGGATTGATCAACTGCGGAATGGCATCGACATAGGTATTCTTCAACTTGGTGAACTGGCGATACTCAAGAATCAGGCGCGGCAGCTCATGTAGAGCAGCCAGTTCCTCGAGCACCCTCTGATCGGTGCTGAATCCGGTCTTCTTGGCGGTTTTGCCCTTGGTAGGAAGGGCCAGGACATCAAAGAGCATCCGCGACAGCTGCTGGGTCGAATTGAGATTGAACTCCTCCCCGGCTTCGGCCCATATCCGGGCGCGAAGGTCGTCGATCTTCTTGTCCATCTCTACCGACAGTTCTGCCAGGAAGTCCACATCCACCTGGACACCGGCCGCCTCCATGTCGGCCAGCACGCGGATCAGGGGCAGCTCGACATTGTAGTACAGGTTCTCCAGACCGAGGTCGACCAGGGGCGGAGCCAGGACACCGCGCAGCCGATACGTGAAGTCGGCGTCCTCGGCCGCGTACGGAGTTGCCTTGTCCACCGGCACCGTCGCGAAGCTGACCTGTTTCTTTCCCGTGCCGATCAAGTCGGTGATGGGCTGCATTCTGTAATCGAAATGCTTCATGGCCAGGAAGTTGAGCGAGTGTTCGCGCGATGACGGATCGATGACGTACGACGCCAGCATGGTATCGAATGAGATCGGATCGATGTCCAGGCCGGCGCGACGCAGAACATGAAGATCGTATTTGATGTTCTGGCCGAACTTCTGAACGCCGTGATCGGTCAGTAACTCCCGCAGCAGGTCTGATGACTCCGCGATCGGCAGGTTGGGCGCTCCCTCGTACACATGCCCCAGGGGAACATACCAGGCCACACCTGCTTCGCCGCACAGCGATATCCCCACCAGTTCAGCCTGCATCGGAACCAGCGACGTGGTTTCAGTATCAATCGCAACTTCCCTGGCCTTCCGAAATCGGGCTATCAACCGGCGGAGCTCATCAAGGGTTGCGACCATCCGATATCCGGTCTTGAGCTCGGCGCTGTTGGCCTCGGAGGCGCCTCCGTCAGTTACGTTGTCGGTGTTGCCATCCGGCATCACCTCCTTCAGCAGAGCGTTGAACTCGAGCTCCAAAAACAGCTCCTTGGTCTTCTCATAGTCGATTTCGCGCCGCCTGAGCGCCTCCAGGTCAAGTTCAACAGGGACATCGGTATCGATGGTCACCAGCTTCTTCGACAGCCTGGCCGCTTCGGCCCCGTCCTTCACCTTCCGGCGCAGGCCTTTGGCCTTGATCTGATCAGCCTTCTTCAGCACATTGTCGAGGGAGCCGAACTCGTCGAGCAATCTGTCAGCCGTTTTGGGGCCAACTCCGGCAATCCCCGGTATGTTGTCGGAGCTGTCGCCCATCAGGGCGAGTTTATCGACTATCAGCTCAGGGTAAATGCCGAATTTCTCCTTGACTTCTTCCCTGCTCAGGCGACTCGCCTCGTCGCCACCCCGGCCAGGCGTATAGATGCCGATGCGGTCGTCCACCAGTTGGTAGAAGTCCTTGTCGCCGGTGACGCACCACACCTGCAAACCCCGGGCGGCGGCCTTCCTGGCGAAGGTACCGATGACATCGTCCGCCTCATACCCCTCGAACTCGAAACTCGGGATGTTGAGCGCCTCGGTCGCCTGCCTGATGCGCGGCAACTGGTCGACCAGCTCTTCCGGCATCTTCGCCCGCGTCGACTTGTAGTCCTCGTACATCTCGTGCCGGAAAGTCGGCGCCTTCGTATCGAAAACCACAGCCAGATAATCCGGGTGCTCGTCCCGGATGACCTTCAGCAGCGAATTGACATAACCGAACGTGGCCGACGTGTTCTCGCCCCTGGAGTTGATGAGGGGATTGCGGATGAACGCAAAATAGGCTCGGTAGAACACGGCTGAACCGTCAACCAGAAAGAGAGTCCCTCGCTTGTCGCCGTGGCTCATTGGTATAGCCCGTTGTTCTGGATGTATTTGAGAACCTGCAGCGGGACCATCTCCCGCAAACGATCATCGTAGGGATTGCGCCTGATCATGTCTCGGACCTCGGTGGCCGAAATGTTCACCAGTCTCGTGGGCACCAGGCGGGCGCGGTCGGACGGCAACTCCAGCTCGCGTTCGGGATCATGGGGCGGGCGATAGCCGACAAGGATCGCAACCTCCTGAAGCAACTGATCCGGCCGGTGCCAGTTATGGAAATCATCCAGGTTGTCCTCTCCCATGATGAAGTACAAGTTCGCCTGGGGATATTGTCTCTTCAGGGCTCTGATTGTCCCGAGCGTGTGGCCGGGCAGACTCTGTGATTGTTCGATATCGCTCACCAGGAGCCCATCATCATTGGCGGCCGCCGCCTTCAGCATGTTCATGCGATCCGCAAAGCCGGCCTGGCAGTCACTCTTGAACGGATGCGCCGCGGTCGGCACCAGAATCACTCCTTCGAGATCGCACCGCTGGCGAATGTCCGTGGCCAGCGATAGATGACCGTTGTGCACCGGGTCAAACGCGCCGCCCAATACCCCCCATGGGCCCGCGATGTCACGACTCGGCATCGGTCACCTCGGCGGCGCCTCCCGTGACCCGAGCGATCCTCTCAAGGTACTCGCTGACATCATCGATCCGATCGCTCGAGGGGTATCGCATCCGAAAACGCTCCAGCTTCTCGCGAGCGGCGTCGTACTCCCCGGCCTCGTAGAGCTTGACAGCGGCTTTGAAGCCAGCCTCCTCCGCCCTGACGGCGGCCTTATCAGTCCATTCATGATCTGGAAACACCACCAGGAAATCCTCAAAAACCTGCCCGGCCTCTTCGTAGTTGGCCAGTTTGAGATTCTCCTCGGCCAGCATGTAGGTTGCTCCGGCGGCCCATTCGGTGTCGGTATATTCGTCGATAACATGCTGGAAGTACTTCTTCGCGGCCTTGTAAGCACCCATGCGATGATAGACAACCCCTGCTTCGTAGGCCTTTCTCCCCAGTCGATTACGGCCGACCCGGATGTACTCCTGCGCGTCTGGAACCAGCTCCGATTCCGGAAAGTCGATGACGAAGTCCTCCAGGCGATCAAGCGCGGTCTCGAGCTCAGTCTGATCGAGCCCGTAATGATCCGGGGCCGATTCGAACGCACACACCGCCCTCATGAAGATCGCATGTTCGAAGTATACACTGGCCGGATAATTGGAGACCAGCCGCCCGAATTCCACTTCGGCGACCTTATACTCCTTGTTACCGTAGTATGAGAGGCCGAGATAATACTGAGCCGTATCGACGACAGTTCGACCCGGGTAGTTATATATGCAGGCCTGG
Source organism: uncultured Ignavibacteriales bacterium (assembly GCA_964526835.1). GTDB lineage: Bacteria > Zixibacteria > MSB-5A5 > GN15 > FEB-12 > DAOSXA01. Next base: position 73,282 of record CAZGMK010000001.1, on the reverse strand, counting down.
AAGTAGTCGATGGCGTCAACGTAATCCTCGTCCTCATAGGCTTCCAGGCCCGTCGCGAACAGCTCCGAGGCGGTCAGTTCACTGATGGAACGCCGGCCACCGCAACCAGACAGAATCGCCCCCGTGAAGAGGATCAATAGCAGAGTCAGAATCGTCAGTCGGGATTGAATCAAGCGGAGTACTCCTCCTTGAGCTTCTTGTAGTTCTCGACGACCTTCTCGAGGTATCGCCTGGGGATTCGCTCACCCTTGCGGATCAGACCCCGCAGGCGCGTTTCCCCCACGTTATATGCCACTATTGCCTTCTCAACATCCCCGAATTTGAGTATCTGGCGAAACAGATGTGCCGTGCCCAACTGGATATTCGTCTCCGGATCGAAGAGAAAATCCTGATCGCCGTGATCGAGACCATACTTCTGCGCCAGGTCGCGCCCGACCCAGGGCATCAGCTGCATCAACCCTTCGGCGCCCGCAGGCGATGTCTGGCGCCGCTTGAATGAAGACTCGGTCACGATTATGGCCAGAACAAACATCGGATCGTATTGGTATTTCCTGGACTCACTGTAGACAACGTCGGTCAGCTTCAGCACTTCCTCGTCGGTGAAACCGATCTGATAGTCCTCGATCGCCTTAAGAATCTGAAGTCGCTCCTGCAGATCGGTGATGCGCCGCTGCTGGAAATTGATCTGGCGCTGTAGATCGAAGCGATCTCGGATAAGCAAAATCAGGAGCCCCGACTGCAGCAAATAGATTAGCACCAGCAAGACACTAATCGGCTTGGACAAATAGATACCCACTTTGTCTACTTGAAGCATCGTCTAATCCTGCGTTACCTTCCCGATAAGATCGTAACCGTCGGCGGCCTCGATCCTCACGCGAACTACCTGCCCCACTTCAAGGCCGGAGCCGCTGACGACCACCTCCTGATCGATATCCGGGCAATCGCCACGGGTGCGACCGTATGCACTGTTATCACCGACCAGGCGATCTAACATAACTTCGACCGTCGCGCCTATCAAGGAATCATTTTTCTCGAAAGCGATCTCGCTCTGAGCCACCATGAGATCGTCGAGCCTCCGCTGTTGCGTCTTGTCGCCCACCTGGCGCGGCAGTTCGGCGGCGGGCGTGCCCTCCTCTCGCGAGTAGGCAAAGGCAGCCACGCGATCAAGCTCTGTCTCCTCAACGAAATTCAGCAGACTTTCGAACTGCCTTTCGCTTTCGCCCGGAAATCCCACGATGAAAGTAGATCGAATCGTGGCCCTGGGATCGGCCTGCCGAATGCAGTCGATCAGGCGGCGCGCCTGCTCCCCACTATATGGACGGCCCATGGCCCTCAGCAGGTCGCTGTCAATGTGTTGCAAAGGGAGATCAAAATATGCGAGCGCCTTGTTGCAGCCACAGGTCAGGTACTCGATCAACTCCTCGTCAACCTGCGCTGGGTGCAGATACATAACCCGAATCCATGCGACCGCCGCGATCTCATCCAACGCTTTCAGCAACCCGACTAAGGTGCTCCCGTCCTGGAGGTCACGACCATATAACGTCGCATCCTGTGACACCAGCATCAACTCCCGCTTGCCATTCTCAGCCAGATACCGGGCCTCTTGAACAATGCTGTCGATTGTGCGGCTGCGGAATGCACCTCGGATGGACGGGATCACGCAGTAACTGCACTTGCGATTGCACCCATCGGATATCTTCAGGTAGGTGTACGGATAACGATCAGCGATGTGCCGATGCTCCCCGGCCATGAACGTCAGCTGTCGCGAATCAGTGATAACCGTCCGCTCAGTGGATGGTTCGGATGAGATCGCCGCTGCCATCTGCTCCCACTCGCCCAATCCGAAGATGCCGTCTATCTCGGGAATCTCCCTACGCAGTTCGGCGGCATATCGCTGGGCGAGACACCCGGTTACAAATAGCTTCCGGGTTTCACCTTGACCCCTGTAAACGGCCAACTCAAGTATGCGATCGATCGACTCCTCCTTGGCGTCGCCGATGAACGCGCATGTATTGGCGATCAGGACATGGGCATCCTCCGGTCGCTCGACCGGACGATGTCCTGCCGCGATCAACCCCCCCGCCAGGTAGTCGGCGTCAACGTCGTTCTTGGGGCACCCCAGCTTGAGGATATAGAACTCCATGGTCGATCAGGGTAGCTTGATGACTTCAACCGTGTCGGGAAAGCGTGGCGTCAGAAGACTATCCTGACAGGGTGAGTCGAGCCTCTGTCTGTGAATAATAAGACGATTAAGATCGTCGTTGATATCCTTGTATTCGAGCCAGTCTATAGTACTCCGCAGGCTGTCGATCCGCACCGTCATCCGACCGGGAAGATCACCGGCTGTGTCCGACTCCTTGCGGGTCAGGCGATACAGCCACGGGCCATCGGAACTCCACTCATACCAGTGATCGAGGCGACGTAACCAGCTGACCTGCTCGGCCTGCCCCAGATAGCTCATTCCACTCTCGACTGTGACCTGATTGTGTTTGGCGGAGTGGCTGTAAAGGGTGTCTCCTGTATGCAGATACGTGTCCGGCCCAAGGCGAACTCGATAACGGCCGTCGGCGGCAAGATAGACTTCGCCGTATACAGTGTCTACATAGCTAAAGAAGTCCGACCTGGCAATGGACAGAAACTCGATTGCAGCGCAGTCAGCGCCGCGGAGCTGATCGACCGCCTCAGCTAGTTTATCGGCGCCCGATCCGATGGCGGGGATCATCACCAGGATGCCAATGGCGTACAGTCTGAGAGTCACTGTCATACCGCTTCTACCCGGCGCTTTCGAATCAGTTCTCGCTGGATACGGACTCAGATGATTCGGAGGGCCTGAACAGAGTATCGATGTAGGCCTGGTCAACGAGAACATCGCGCGCCTTGGAGCCGTCAAAGGTACTGACGATCCCTGCCTTCTCGAGTTTGTCGACGAGTCGGGCCGCCCGCTGATAGCCAATGCCCAGCCGTCGCTGAAGCAGTGACACCGATCCCTGTTTCTGCTGGACACAGACCTGACACGCCTCCTTGAACAACGGATCGCCGAAGTCCATATCCGCCTGACTCGGCTCGCCGACACCCTGAGAAATGGACTCCAGCTTGAACATTTGTAGACCCTGGTCGCGTATGAAGCCGACGATGCGGTCGGTCTCTTCGCTGGACAGGTAGGCGCCATGGATACGAACAGGCTCCGGCTGACCCGGTGGCAAGAATAGCATATCCCCCTTACCAAGTAGCTTCTCGGCTCCGTTGGCATCGATGACAGTCCGCGAATCTACTTTAGACGACACCTGAAATGCCAAGCGAGCGGGAAAGTTAGCCTTGATCAACCCGGTGATGACATCGACTGACGGACGCTGCGTGGCCAGGACCAGGTGAATTCCGACAGCCCGCGACATCTGGGCCAGGCGAGTAATCAGGAGTTCGGTCTTGCTGCTGTTGGCCGACATCATCAGATCGGCGAGTTCATCGACGAATATCAGAATATACGGCAGCTTGCTCTCATCGTCCTTCTGCTTCTTGTTGAAATCAAGGATGTTGCGCACGGACGCCTCGGCCAGCTTCCGGTATCGCTTCTCCATCTCCGCAACCGCATCAGCCAGAACCCTCTCCGCCCGCCGTGGCTTGGTGACAACGGGACGGCCCAGGTGGGGAATGCCCTTATACACCGACAACTCCAGCATCTTCGGATCTATCATAATGAATCGCACCTGCATAGGGTGAAGCCGGTACAACAGCGAAGTGATCAGCACATTCATGCAGACAGATTTGCCCGATCCTGTCGCTCCGGCGATCAGCAGGTGCGGCATTCTGGTCAGGTCCGCCACATAAGGACGGCCGGAAGCGGTCTTTCCCAAAGCCATCGGCAAGACCAGATCGCGGTCCATGAACACCTGGCTGGAGAGCACATCCCTCAGATACACCGGCTGCGGCTTGCGATTGGGAATCTCGACACCGACTGCTGCCTTGCCCGGAATCGGCGCAATTATGCGGATACGCTGGGCTTTCAGAGCCAGGGCCAAATCATCCGACAGCCCGAGAATCTGGTTGACCTTGATACCGGCCGCCGGCTTGAACTCATAACGGGTGATGATAGGCCCGGGATAACGACTGATTGGGCCATCGATACGAACCCCGAAAGTCTCGAGCGTCTCCTGGAGCATACGGGCGGTGAAGGCCATTTCATCATCGCTCACCGATGCGCCGGACTGCGGATTCTCGTTGAGCAAGTCCAGCCCTGGATAGTCGTATTCTATGTCCTTGACGTGGAGCGGTTTCGACGGCTTCACGAGGGTCGTCTTTCGCCGTGCGGCGCGGGCGGCCCCGGTCGCCTCCTCCCCATCGGGGCCATCGGTGATGGCCGATTCACCCTCGGGCTGCTGCTGTTCATGCAGCGCCTCGTCAAGAGCCCGGCCGAAGTCCGATCCCCCCTCACTAGCATCGGCGTCGTCTTCCGACTCTTCCGGCTCGCTCTGGGACCACAGGTTTGCCAGCCGGCGAAACGAAAGGGCTCGTTTGAGCGGGTCACGCAGTACCCCGTACGACTTCTTCAGCCAGGCCCCACCCGGCAGCCTCAGACGCATGGCCAGCAAAGGGGTTATCGACGTGTATAGACTCAGCAGAAGAAGAATCAGGCCGCTCAGGACAACGTATGAACCCAGCTCGCCAAGCAGCCTAAGCGACAGCACCGTCAGCTTTTCGCCCAGAAATCCGCCGGCTGCCTCAGGGGTGGCCAGCGAGTGCGGCGCAATCAGGTGGATATTATAGATCATACTGATCAACAGGGCCCCGACGAACAACAGGAAACTGTTGAACTCCAGACGAGATCCCAGGCGGCTGTTCAGGAGCCTCAGCGAACCAAGGATCAGCCAGAGAGGAACGAAGAAGGCCAGCCACCCTATCAGGGTCACGAATATGAAAGCCAGGAAGGCGCCCATCATGCCGCCCTGGTTTCGATACTGGATATCGAAGGGGTTCAAATGACCGTCGACTTCCCCAACAATACGGACATCGTCCAGATTCTCATGCGTCAGCAGCGAGATTAGCAGAAGCAGGGCCAGGAGCAGAAGCAATACTCCCAGTATCTGGCGACGTCGATCAGTCTTTTTTCGTTTGCGCTTAGCCATCGGTAGTTACAAACTGGGCTACGAGCACGGCGATTTCAATTATAAACTTGGCAAAAAACGGCGGCGGGATTGCGAATCCCGCCGCCGAGAACAATCGATTCCGAGTTATCTTTACTTGCGGATGGCCATTTTCAGGTTCTTGCCGGCCTTGAACACCGGAACCTTCGTGGCCGGGATCTGAATAGCCGCACCGGTCTGCGGGTTGCGTCCGGTCCGAGCCTTGCGCTTGGATACAGAGAATGTGCCGAACCCCGCGAAGCTCACCTTGTCGCCCTTCTTCAGTTCCTTGGTCACCCCGTCCATAAACGCCTGAAGCGCCTCTCCTGCCTGCTTCTTGGTAATGCCGGAGTTCTGGGCCATGATCTCAATCATTTCTTCCTTTGTCATCTTACACCCCTCCTTGGGCGTTTGAGGTTTCTTATGGTCTTCATACATTGCAAATCAACCCCGTTCGGTAATCTCTTGTCAAATAAAAAACCGCGTAAAAACAGCGTATCTGCGGGTTTTGTCGGCGGTTTAGTATCGCGATGCAATTCCGGACAGGCGACTGTCGTGGGAGTTGTCGATCTTAATATCAGGAAGGTCGGTAACGAACAGCTTAAAGCCGAAGCCGCGATTGGAGCCTATCGGCACCCAGTAAAGGCTGCCGGTCCAGCAGTGGATCTTGCGAGTAATGCGCACGGAGTTGTTGATCGTCCTGGCCTTCCGGATATCGTAGTACTGGCTGTAAGAAACGATAGTCGAGGGGGTTAAATTGAAGTTAATAGATATGTTCAAGCCGAAATAGTCGGCCGTCTTGCGCCAGCTCTCACCCCGCCCCGACTCGCCATAACGATAGTCAATCTTGCAGATCCAGGACCCCGTCGACTTCCTTCCGCCGCTCTCTTTCGGAGCCTCTTCGGTTCCCTGCAACGGCTTCTCGGGTTTCACCGGAGCATCGAACAGACCGAATGAGCCGTTGAAACTGGCCGAGGCGTTGAAGGTGAAGCTCTTCATGTGAGGCGACCAGAAACTCAGATCGTTGGTGCCCGGCTCATATAGATCGTGAATTATTGATCCGTTGATGCTTACTTTCGGGACGACATCCGAGCGGTAGGTCGTGCTCAAGTCGCTGAATGGCCGCTCGCCATTCTCGAAATTGTAGGAGAAGCTACTGCTGAGATTGAGCAGATTGAAGCTCTTCTCGCTCTCGCCTTGTCGCAGCCTGGCCATGAAATCCTGAACCAGCCCAATACTCACTGTCTGCGAAGTAGAGGCCGTGCCTGCGCCGCCGCCGGCGAAGCTGCGAATCTCCGGATGACGATCTGCTTCCGGCCGGTAGGTGTAGGAAATACGCGGCTCAATCACATGGCGCAGGCCGGTAACGTTGAACAAGTTCGGATACACCGTGCCGTACAGCTTGCTGTTGGCCGACACCGAGGCGTTCCACGAGTAAGTGCGATAATTGGTCGGGTCGATACCGGCCGAATCCGATTGATCGGTCTGATAGATGTAGTACCAGGTTTCCTGATAGCCGACCGAGGGCACGACTGTAACGTAATTGCCCAGTGAAAGGGACGGCAAGGTAAGCGTCGGACTGTGGTTGATCTTGGCGTAGTGCTTCCTCGTTCGGTAGGACAGGGTGTCCACATCGGTAGTGTCGGTTGTAATCGTCCAGGTCGAATCCTCTTCATTCAGCAAGCTGTCGACCACCGTGTAGTAGACATACCCCGTATCCCTGGTATCGCGACGCGAGTAATTCTCCAGGCTGGGGCCATAGCGCAGTCGGAAATTGTGGTACCAGGATCGCTCGCCGGCCTCACCGGCGCCGAACGGGTAAATGGTCGGCAGCGAGACCGATGCCCTGGGGTAGTAATCGTAACGCCAGTCCTTGTCGAGATTCACCACATGCTCGCCCTCGGCCGTCAGTGAGACGCCACTGCGCCAGTCCTTCTTCACTGACAGTCGTGATTTCAGCTCGCGATCCAGACGCTCGTCGAGGTTACTGGAATAAACCGAGTAATAGTTGGAGCTCGAGATGTAATGACCGTAACCCGCGACCTTAAGGGAAGGCGTCACTTGGTGGTTGTATGCGCCTTTGAGCGTGAAATCCGTCTTCTCGCCCTCGGCCGCTCGACTGCGGTCGTAAAGGGTCTGACGGGTGTACTGACCCTCGACATACGTATTCTCGATTGCATATCGCTTGGCGAAACTCAGCTTCGATCGCAACGTAAACGTATTCCGATCATCGTAGTAGTCAAACGCCGCCAGCCAGTCCCAGTATTGGCTCGCCGCCCAGTAATAGCCGACATTCTTCACATAGCGCACGTCGCGCTCGAAGTTGCCGAACTCGAAGTCCAGAAACCCGCTGTGGCGCCCGCGCTCGAGCGGAAACACGAAGTAGGGCAGCGCAAATACCGGCAGCCGACCGACATAGGCCACAACCGGACGTGCGATCAGCTTGTTATTCTCGATCAGCTTCAGATCCTTCGAGCGGAAATGGAAATGCGGTTCGTCGTGATCGCAGGTCGTGAATCGACCCTGGCTAATGTAGAAGATGTCTTCTTGTTCGCGAAAGAGCTTCTGGCCATAGTAGTAACCCGGATCGTATTCGGTTTTCGACTGAATGAAGCGACCCTTCCTGGTCTTCAGCGAGTACTCCAGATAGTCCCCCACCAGATTCTGCTCACCGTCAAGCAGAACCACCGGGACCGGATTAGGCTGAGCCTGAAACGTAAAACTATACCTGTCCAGGGCAGTGTCGGGCGGCGCCGCAGCGGAATATGCTTTGACCAGATCGTTTCCAGTGTCGAAAAGGACCTGCCGTGAGGTAAGTTCAACCGTCCCCGACTTCACCCCGGCCTCACCGACCAGAAGGATCACGGAATCGGCCAGATTATACTCGATATAGTCCGCCCGGTAATCCACGGTATCCGGCGCCGCTCCGCCAACCATGCCCTCGCGACTTACGGTACGGCCGCTCACATAAGTTCCAATCGCATTGCCGATTACTTGCACTGCTTCAAGCTCCTCCCGGCCGCTCATTATAAACCTGATCGTGTCGCCGCTGACTGCGTTCTCGTGGAACTGGGGGCCGCCCTGCGGTGACGGATAGTACCAGGAATAGGCCTGCCCGTGAGTGAGTATACTGGTCAGATTGCCTTGCCGATCGAAGGCGAAGAACAGCTTGTCGCCGGAGAGAACAGACTCGTCGAACCAGATCGAATCCACGTCGACCGGCTGGCGCAGATTGCCTTCGGCGGAGTCGGTCACGACTATGCTCTCGATCACATCGCCTTGATAGGCAATTTCGATCAAGCGTCCCGAGACCATCGACTGACCGTACCTTGCCCTCGGTTCTTCCTCCAGGAGCAGAACATGTGAATCCATGTCCAGGGTTGCGACGCCGGAGTTCGTCGACATGTCGCTTGAGCTGATGATCGCATTACCCGAAGCCACGGCCAACGGCGGCTCAGCCGCATATTCAATCGTATCGCCAACTACCTCCACCCAGTTTGCGGTGTCGGGATAACGCAAGTACACTGTCGGACGTTCATCCATGAACAGCTCGCGCGATTCGCGATTGTGAATGGCGTGTGACCCCGTGGCGTACAAGGAGTCGGCGAACGACCAGATTTCGACCCGGCGGCCCCAGGCGGTGCTGCGCTTCTCGGGAAGGTTGTACCAGACTGAATCCGCTCTTAACGTGTAAGCCGTATCATCGACAGAGACATTGCCTCGCAACCAGGCGCTCCGACCCTGCCGATACTCGGCCGAGTCGCAGTAGATCAAGGCGCTGGAGGTGCGAAGTCTTACGTCACCGACCAGGGTGACCACGTATTCCCCCTGGATAAACAGCACCTCGGTCCAGTCGGCATGATTGACAACCAGACTGTCATCATCAGCGCCAATCACCTCTCCCGCCGACAGCAACAGCAGCAGAACAACGAAGGTGCATTCCAGCAGCTTACGCATCGCTCAGTATCTGCTCCACAGCGCGACAGTACTGCCGCAGGTTGTCGCGATCAAACCCACCCAGCTGAGCCAGCCGGGCGGAACCTCCACCACGAAGCCCCGCCCCTTCACCCAGTCGCCTGGCCAGATCACCCGCGTGCAAGTCGCTGTCGGAGGGGACAGCCAGCAGCAACCGGTCACCCCAGACCATAATGGTTATTGCCTTGACCCGATCAGCTACCATGCCGACCAGTTCACCGGCCAGCTTAACATCCGGGACTTGCTCCTCGATAACGCAGACACCGGTGCCAGGAGGGCCTGCTTTAGAGTTCTGGACCGCGGCCTCAGCGCGGGCAGGCAGCAGGTTGCGCCAGGCCACGGACAGCTCACGGCGAAGATTGCGAACCTGTGAATCCAATGTCGCCACTTTGTCGGGCAGCTCGGCTACACGGCAGGTTAGCCTGCGACTGAGTTCATCGGTGACCCGATGGCGCTCTGCATAATCACGGAGGCACTGATCGCCGGACAAGAACTTGACCAGCACATGGCCGCGCATTAGCTCACGGCCGACAAGCTTGACCAGGCCGACTTCGGCAGTGCTCCGACAATGCGTCCCGCCACAGGCGGACCAGTCAAAGCCGTCCACATTGACAACTCGAATCGATTCCCTATCGACGGGCAGCTTGCGCAAAGGCAACTCCTCTGCTTCTGATCGATTGAACCAGCCCACCGTCACCGGCCGATTCTCGAAGACAATCTGGTTCGCCCGAATCTCCGCCTTCACTATCTCTTCGTCTTCGATCCGCCGGACATCCAGCTCAATCGCGCCGTACTCCTCGCCCAGGTGAACGGATAGGGTCTCGTGACCGAACAGCGTCAGGAACGTCTGGCTGAGTATGTGCTGCGCCGTATGCTGGCGGCAGTGCCGCAGTCGACGAGCAGCATCAACCTGGCCGTGAATCACCTCACCGGGCGAACCGGCCGGGCGATCGGTAATATGGCCGACCCGGCCTTCATCCAACTCGATGACGCCGGTCACCGGGACTCCATTGAGCCGGCCGGTATCGTGCTGCTGACCACCCGAAGTGGGGTAGAATGCCGAGCGATTCAGCGTAGTCACAAAGCGCTCGTCATCTCGCCGGACGGCCGTTATACTGGCCTCGAATTCCAGCAATGAGGAGTCATCATAGTAGAGTCTATCGGTCACTTTACTCCTCGGCCGTTGGCCTCCATTCTCACCAGCTTGTACACCTAATGTCCGAAGAGGAGTCACAGCTTCTCATCAGACCCGCTCTGCTGAATCAGTGCTCGGCCATGCGATTCCTGAGTGCACCGACACTTTCAATGCGGACCTCAATGACATCGCCCGGCTTCATCGGAGCGATTCCGGCTGGAGTACCGGTAGAAATCAGGTCGCCCGGAAGAAGGGTCATTATGTTCGAAATGTAGCTGACCAGAAACGGGACATCGAATATCATACGGGATGTGCGACCGGACTGCATGGTCTCTCCATTGAGAATGCCCTCAACCAACAGGTCGCTGCAGTCGATGTCCGTAACCACGTGGGGACCGACTGGGCAGAACGTATCGAAACCCTTGGCCCGGCTCCATTGGCCATCCTTCTTTTGCAGGTCGCGCGCCGTCACATCATTGATGCAAGTATAACCAAAGACGTACTGGAGGGCGTTCTCGCGCTTCACCTTGCGGGCTGCTCTGCCGATGACAACACCGAGTTCGGCTTCATAATCCACCCGCTCGGACTCATCGGGATGAACTATCTCATCGTCGGGTCCAGTTATCGACGACGGCGGCTTGAGGAATATCAGCGGATAATCGGGCGCCTTATCGGCCGACTGAGATGCTGTCACGTGCGCGTGGTAGTTCAGCCCGATGCACACTATCTTACTCGGCGATACGGGCGCCAAGAGCCTCGCCTCGCTGAGATCATACTTTTTGTCGGTTGGTTCACCGTCCAGCCAGGGCGCATCGCTCAGCTCAAGGACGCTATCTCCATACAGGCGAGCGTAAGAGGGCGATTTGCGGTCGGGGGAGATGAAACGAATATACTTGTCACTCATCGGCATTCCTTTCAGGGACAGCTATGAAGCGCTAATATAGGCCGACAACAGCGGTGACATCAACCCTGAACTTGGCGAACGTCTCAGATCGCCTTGACCTTCCACCGGCCGCGTCGGAACCACAGCACGAGAATAGTAGCCTTGACCAGGGTCGTGATTGTCAGGGTCCACCAGATGCCGTTGATGCCCCAGTCCAGAGTGAAGCACAGAAAGTAAGCCAGGGGGATTCGGGCCAGTGATCCCGGAATACTGACGAGCATCGGCGGGAGAGTGTCTCCGGCCCCGCCGAACGCCCCTTCGAGGACAATCTCAATGGCCATCGCGGTCTGTGAGATACCCAGAATAACAAGATAGTCGACAGCCATAGCCATTACCCGCTTATCGTCGGTGAAGACCGTCGCGATGTACTGCGGTACGACAATGAACAGCACCGATGTCGCTCCCGTCACGTACAGCGCGGCCCGGATGGATAGCCAGGCGCATCGCTCGGCCCGTTCGCTCTGCCCGGCGCCCAGATTCTGTCCGACGAGAGTGGATGCGGCCACCGAGAATCCGTAGCATATGAGATACGAGAACGACTCCATCCGGTTACCGATGCCCATTGCAGCCCCGGCCGACTCACCGAATGCATGCACGAACCTGATCAGGAACCAATAGACCAGAATGAACACCGAGTTCTGGCCGGCCATCGGCAAACCGATGCGGGCGATTCGTTTGACATCGATCCATGACGGCCGCCCCCACCACAATCGACCGACCGGATATCCCAGCCTTCGGCGATAGATCAGCCCGATGATCACGGAGCTGCCCAGTAGCCAGGCGATCCCGGTCGCGAGTGACGCGCCTGCAACACCCAGCTTCGGGAACGGCCCCCAACCGAATATGAGAATCGGATCAAGGCCCATATTGAGGAGAACCACGCCGACTCCGACAAGGGTGGGCGTGCGAGTATCGCCGCTGGCTCGGAACACCGCGTAGGCGGTCTCCCCGATGAACATGAAGACCGAAAACCCGAAGAACAGTCTCAGATAAGGAACGGCCCAACGCGCCGTTTCGTCGGAGGCATCCATGAAAGCCAGCAAACTCGGCGTGGCCAAATAGCCGGCAATCGTGAAGACGCCACCAAGCACTACCGCCATCTGCAGGCCCTGCCGGATAATCCGTTCGACCCGGTCGATCTGTCGAGCCCCGACGAAACGCGCCACCAGGGCGGTAACTCCCACCGTGACAATGGCCGTGGTGGCGAAAATCGTCCAGATCACAACCATGGACGACGTCACTGCATCCTGAGCCGCCGGCCCCAGCTTGCCGACCCAGAAGTAGTCGGTGCTGGACAGCGCAAACTCCATTAGCATGCCCAGAACCACCGGCAGAGCCAGGCGGAAAACAGTTCGACTAATCGGGCCGCTGGTTATCTCGTTGCTCAGTACGTTCATCGAGGACTCGGACTATCTGAAGCCGCCCCAAAGTACACCGCCCCCCGCTAGACGCAATCTCTTTCGATCAGGAACGTGAGCTCTATGCCGAATCAATACTCAAAGGCTTCAGCGGCCAGCCAGTCGACCAGGGCCCGGTGAGACAATTCACCCTCCGTTGCGTGAGAAATCAGCCGACGCCAGTCGGCGCTGCCGCCGTATCGGAAGTAATGCTGCACCAGGAAGCTCCGTGTCTGGCTATCCATCAGGGTCGAATTGTGCGCCGTCAGGAAATTCAGCGTTTGAGCCGCCGCCAGCCCGGCCAGTACCCGATCAATCGAGGCTAGAGGATTGCGGACAAGGTCAGTCGCGGCCGCCCAGGGTGAAAGCTGATCGTGGCGCGGCAATCCGAGCAATCGATTGCAGGTATCCCACCACAGCTTGTCCAGATCGCGGTTGGCGTTGACATACGCCTCGTACTCGAACCGCGCCTCGGCCAGCATGATGCGCCAGTCGATGACGGCCTGATCGATTTGCGTCTTGCGAAACGCCGCCGCCGCTTGTGGAGGGACTCCGGCGGTGTTGACGAGGAACTCCGGCTGATTAACAATCTCCTCGAAGATCAACCCTGCCGTCCGACGCCAGGCATCGTCAATCAGATATGCAAACAGCGGTTCGCGTCGGCTCACGAAGGCCGCTTGAAGTGCGATGCCGGTCTGAAACGCCAGATCGGCTTGCGTGGCGAAGCCGGGCCGAAGGTTGGCCCGAAGGCGCTGGTCGTGCCCGGGCCTGACAATGCAGGCCCTGACAAGTCCCGGGCGGTCGTCAAACGCGGTCACATCCCAGTAGATCGGCTGCTTTTCGATGTCGATACCGCAGGAGGTGAGCGCCGACTTCAGAAAACTGATCTGCGAATCGACCGGAAAATAGCGATCCAGAATACCAACCTGTCTGCTTCCGATCCAGGCTAGGTCCCAGGGTTCGAGCTCGCTCCGTCCAATAGCTGCCGCCCGACGCGCCACGGCCGCGCGATACGGCTCTGCGGTGACTTCTTCCAGGCTGTCGAGCAATGCCAGAAGCCAGGATGACTCTATGCTGTCGGCCGCCAGAGCGAGCGCCGCATAGTTATTGTACCTGAGCCGAACCGCCTGTTGATTTCGGAACCGAAGCAGCCGCTCGACCCCCGCAGCAGCTTGGGAGCCCGGACCGGCCCAGGCCAGCCAGGCCCGTTCACGGGCAACTCGGTCATCCATCGTACGCAGGGTCGCCGAAAGATCGCCGGCGCTCCCCCGGTCGCCACCCGAACCGAGGCCACTGTCGCGCATCACCGCGAGCAGAGAGTCACGCAGCGCGGCTATGTGTGGCGACGACTCAACGGCCCCTTTCGCGAGCAACGATGTGATGATTCGGTGGCGGCGTTTCTCATCGGCATCGCTCAACTTGCCCGCATGGCGCTGAAGACGCTCCAGGGCGGCCATGTCGCCGCACACCTCACGCCAGGCGCGGCGGTAGAATCGCTGAGAATCGACCGGCTGACCGGTGAGTTCGCGCCACTCGAGCTGAGCCAGCCGGTACTTCAACCAGACGATTTTGGTCTCGAGCGAATCCAGCTCTACCGAAACATCGACGGCATCTTCGGCGGGCGGCTCACATCCGATGACAAACGGCACCACCACAAGAAGCAACGGGACAATGCACTTCATTACGAAGAGGCCTCCGGCGACGTGTCCGCGAAGTAAGAGAGCGCCATAGCGTATCCGTAGAATCCGAAACCGACCAGGTGTCCCTGGCAGATGTCAGCCAGCACCGATCTGTGGCGCCACCGTTCCCGCTTGTAGATATTGCTCATATGGACCTCTATCGCCTCGATATCCACTGCGCCGATGGCATCGCGGAGAGCGTAACTGTAATGCGTCAGGGCGCCGGGGTTGATGATCAATCCGTCGGCGCCGAACGCCTCTTTATGGATGAAATCGATCAATTCCCCTTCCGAATTCGACTGAAAGAACATCAGCTCCATCCCGAGCTCGTCAGCCATATCCCTGAGGCGACCATTGAGTTCATCCAGGGTGGCGCTGCCGTATATCTCGGGCTCCCGTTTGCCCAGAAGATTGAGATTCGGGCCGTTCACTACCAGGATCTTCGCCATGCTATCGTCCTTTGATTTGCATGTGAAGGCGCATTGTTGATTGCAGGGCCGCCAGCACCTGCGCTTCACCTATATTGTCGGCAATAAAGGGCCGGCCGGGAGCGGCGAGCAAGACAAATCTCGGTCTCTGCCCCATTCGCTTCTTGTCGAGACCAACCGCTCGCATGACAGCACTGGCGCTCACGCTGAGTGGCGGAACCCTCGACAACAACGGCTTGAGCAGTCTACGATATTGCTCAAGATCCAAGTCGGCCGCCCGACCGGACAACACGCTGAGTTCGACGGCGGCCCACAACCCCAGCATAACCGCCTCTCCGTGAAGGAAACGCCCATGCCCGGTGGCGGTCTCGATAGCGTGGCCCAGGGTATGGCCGAGATTCAGCAGTATCCTGCGGCCGGACTCACGTTCATCGGCGGCGACAATGTGAGCCTTGAAGGCCGCACAATCATTGATTATGCGGATCAGCTCAGCGCTATCCGCGAGTAGTGACCCCGGGTTATGGGAGGCTATCCTGGTCAGGAGCCCGCCGCCGATCAGCCCTGCATACTTGGCCACTTCGCCCCACCCCGCAAGACGGTGTCGTGGAGGCAGCGTCTTCAGGAAACACGTGTCCGCCAGGACGAAGAGCGGCTGCCAGAAGGCGCCTATGAGGTTCTTGCCCAGGCGGTGGTTGATTCCGGTCTTGCCGCCAATCGCGGCGTCGACCATACCCAGCAGGGTTGTCGTCACCACGCCCCAGCGGACCCCTCGCAGGACTGTCGCAGCAGCGTAACCGGCCAGATCACTGACGATGCCTCCGCCGACCGCCAGCACCAGGTCGTCGCGACCGATCCGGCAATCCAGCATGAAGTCGTGAAGCCGGCCAAGCGTCGCGGCCGACTTGGACCGCTCGCCGGGCGCCACGCTGATCTCATGAACCTTCGAACCCGACTGCATCACATACCGGCGTACAACCCGGCCATGAAGCGACCCGACAGTCCGGTCGTACACTACAAAGACCTGCGGCGGCCCGGCGCGGTCGATCAGTTCGGACAGGCGCTCGAGAATGTGATAGCCGACAACCACCGGGTATTGTCGCGATTTCAGCTTAACCACCAAGTTATGATCATGCATAGAGGCCTCTCAGCTTACCGGCGATGACCGCAGCAACCTCGGCAGGTGAATGCTGCGTAGTCGATACGATCAGGTCTGCCTGCTCATAGGCTGAACGTCTCTGCGCCAACAGGCGCGCGATCCTGTCCTTCAATATCCGGGCCGACACAGCCTGACCGTGATGTCCGTGGAGCAGCGGACGATCATTCAGACGACGGAGCCGGCGATACAGCTCACTCTGGGCGCATCGCAGGTAAACGAGGGTGCCGTTGCGCCGAATGACTGTGCGGTTTCCCGGGATTTCCAGCACCCCTCCGCCCAATGCGATGACTGCGGGGGAGCGCCGGGACGATAACTCGCGAATGATCCGCGACTCCGCCTCTCTGAAACGCTCCTCGCCATCAGATACGAAGATATCGCCAATCGGGGTCGCCAGCTCAACCTCAATGATTGCGTCCAGATCATGTGAGGCAAGCCCCAGGCGCTGCGCCAACAGCGGTGCGATAGTCGATTTGCCGGAACCGGAAAAACCGGTCAGCCAGATGTGCCCGGGTCTAATGACCATTCAGCCTTCCCCGGGACTACCGAATACCGCCTCATAGATCGGCGCGAATGCGACCATTCGCTCGGTCCATATCTCAAAGGAACGCAGGGCCTGGCCGGTAAGCATCACGGACCCGTCGAACGAGGTCACGCCGGCGGCGGCCGCTGCGTGAATCAGGGCGTTATCTTCGTTGTAGTTGAGGTCGTAGAACAGCCGCGTCCGGTTCCACGAAAAACCTTCGGGCAGGGGGTTGTCATGCGGATGATTCCATCCCCCCAGAGGGGTCGCGTTTACCACGATGTCCAGCAGGGAGTCGGTCGGCACGGCGTATTCCTCGAAATGATGCGTCTCGACTTTGACTCCGTTGAGGACACGGCGCATCGCCGCACGGAACTTCTTGAGTCGAACCCCGGTTCTGCCGAGGACAGTGAATCGTCCGACTTCATAATCGGTGTGCAGCGAGTAGAGGGCGGCCCTGGCGCCGCCGCCGCAGCCGAGGATCAGCGCCTCGCCGTGCTTCAGACGATCGGCGTGCGAGCGCAGCGGTAGTGCAAAGCCAAATACATCGGTATTGAAACCATTAGTTCGGCCGCGATGAACCGCCACCGAATTGACCGCCTCCAGGGCCAGAGCCACGGGATGGACATCGTGTAGCAGCGGCAAAACCCGCTTCTTGTGTGGGATAGTCACACTGAGCCCATCGACCCTCTCTCGCAACAGGCTGCAGAAGCGATCATCGAAACCGCGAGGGCTGAGATCGAAGTTGACAAACTCCCCTTCAAGGCCCTCGTGGATAAAGATGGCTTCGAATACTTCCCGTGATTTGGAGTATGATATGTTGTGGCCAACCAGGCCGAATCGATAGCGGCGCTTCATTGCACCACTGAATCTAAGAGTTCATAGAACTCGGGACAAGAAATTCCTATGCAGTCGACATCGTCAATCGTCGACGGCCCCACGGCCGAGAGGGCGGCGACTGAGAAGGCCATGGCGATCCGATGGTCACCGAAGCTCTCGAAATCGGCTCCGTTGACCTCGAGCGTTCCCTCGACAGCTAAGCCGTCTTCGAGCAATCCGCATTTCACACCCATGAGTTCAAGATTACGAGCAACGGCGGCCAGGCGGTCGGTTTCTTTGACCCTGAGTTCGCCCGCGTCCCGAATCACCGTCGTCCCCTGGGCGAAGGCCGCCATGACAGCGATGATCGGTATCTCGTCGATAACGCCCGTGACCTGAGATCCGGACAGCTTGCGCGGTTTGAGTTCGCCGCCGACAACAGTAACCGTCCCGCGCGGCTCTCCGGAGATTGTCTCCTTGTCGGCGATCTCCACTTTGCATCCGGCCGACTTGAGATAATCCAGGACGCCGGTGCGCGTGGGGTTCAGGCCCACATTACGAATGGTCACGCTTCCTCCGGAAATCGCGGCGCCGGCCCAGAAGAAAGCAGCCGTCGATATGTCTCCGGGGATGTCGACATCTCCACCCACCACAACCGCCTGGCTGTCCAGGCTGATCTCACGCTTAAACGACTCCTGCCGCTCCAGGCGACGCTTCCTCGGATCCACCGGGTCCTGCACGAAGACCGGCTTCACATCCCGTACTTCAATTCCGTGACCGATATGATTGATCAGGCGCTCGGAGTGATCCCGGGTGATGTTGTCTTCGCGGACGACTACCGAACAGCCGGAGGCGAGTCCCGCCAGCAGCAGCGATGATTTCACCTGAGCCGATGCCACGGGCAGCCGATACTCCAGCGGCAACAACTTGCGCCCCTGAATCCGCATGGGCAGGTGGCCTCCGTCGGCGAAGATGCGGGCGCCCATCGTCGTGAGCGGCTCGATGATCCGCCGCATCGGACGGCGACTGAGCGATTCATCTCCGGCCAGAGTCACCTCGATCCCGCTACCCGCGATGATTCCGGCCAGTAGCCGGGCCGTGGTACCGGAGTTGCCGCAATCGATGATCAGCTCGTCCGGGACCTCATGCCGCTGCGGGGGGATCAGCGTGATCCGGTCGTCAGTTTGCTCAACCCTCACGCCCAACGTCTTGGCCGCTTCCAGTGATGATCGGCAGTCGGCCCCCCCAGGGAAGTTGATCACGTTTATCGGTTCATGGGCGAGCAACGACAGCAATGCCACCCTGTGACCGATTGACTTGTCGCCCGGCACCGTCAGCGTGCCTTCGACCTGTCGCGCCGGTTTCAGCCTGCGAGGAGTCACAGCGATCTGCCCAGCACGTCGGCTATGCCGCGTACCTGGGCTATGAGGTCCTGGAAAGTAGGCGGCGTGATTGACTGAAGGCCGTCGGATAGGGCATTGGCCGGATCGTAATGGACCTCGATGATCAAGCCGTCGGCCCCGGCCGCCACCGCCGCGCGGGACAGAGGCAGTACCTTCTCGCGACGTCCGGTTCCGTGGCTGGGATCGACTATGATCGGCAAGTGGCTGGTCCGCTTGACAAACGGCACGGCCGAAAGATCGAGGGTGTTGCGCGTGTGATCAGCGAATGTCCTCACTCCCCGCTCGCAAAGGATGACCCCCCGATTCCCTTCGGCCATGATGTACTCAGCGGCCATCAGGAACTCTTCGAGTGTCGCCGACATGCCTCGCTTAAGCAGGACCGGCTTCTTCTGACGTCCCGCCGCCTTGAGGAGCGAGAAGTTCTGCATGTTGCGGGCACCTATCTGGATCAGGTCGGTGTACTGCGCCACCCGGTCCAGAACCGCCGTGTCGACAGCCTCAGTAACTATCTTCAACCCGAATTGCTCACGGACTTCGGCGAGTATCTTCAGCCCCTTTTCTTCCAGGCCCTGAAAACTGTATGGAGAGGTTCGCGGTTTGTAAGCGCCGCCCCGGAACAGCTTCGCCCCGGCCTTCGCCACTGCTTCACCAATGACCATGCACTGGTCCCGACTCTCGACGGCGCACGGCCCGGCCATTACGACAACCTCTCCGCCCCCGATCCTGACCCCGTCGACATCGACTATCGTATCCTCCGGAAAGAACTCGCGGCTGACCAGCTTAAACGGCTTGGTGACATGGATGATCTCCTTGACCCCGCTCTGTGCCAGGAGACGGTCGGCGGCCACCTGCGACTTATTGCCGGTAACCCCGATCGCTGTCCGCAACGAACCCGGGATGGGATGAGGCTTAAGTCCCATACTCTCGATTTCCTGAATGACCTTTTCCACCTGCTGAGCGGTGGCCTGAGTGTCCATTACGACAAGCATCTATGTTGCTCCTGTCTCTCTTCTTCTGCCGCCTGTCTCGCTACATAGCAGCGGGCGCCTTAAGCCCGAGCAGGTACAGACCCTCGCTCAGAACTGTTCGAACCGCCTTGACCACAGCCATGCGTGCAGCCGAAAGGGATTCGTTATCGGATATGATCTTGTCAATGCGCCCGACCTTGTCCTTGCGCTGATACAAACGGTTGAACGCGCCGGCCAGGCCGACAAGATAGTGTGCAATAACCTGAGGGTCATATACCCTCGCTGCGCCGGCGATGGCGGTCGGAAAATCGGCAAGCGCCTCCACCACGCGCTGCTCTTCGTCCCCTTGCAGCAGTGAGTAGTCTATGTCGGGACCGATTTCCTTACCGTAGAGGCGCTCCAGCGAGCACAGACGCGCATGCGTGTACTGCAAGTATGGTCCTGTCTCGCCCTCGAAGCTCAATACGTCCTCCCAGATCAGGTTGACGTCCTTCTGACGGCGCACCGACAATTGGGCGAATATGACGGCGCCTACTCCAATCATGTAAGCCACTTCGTCCACATTATCGAGCGACGGATTCTTCTCTTCAATGATCCGCCGCGCCTTGGATGTGGCTGTCTCGTATACGTCCTGCAGGAACACGATATCACCCTTGCGTGTCGACATCCGCTTCAATTCCCCACCGCGCTTCTCACCGAAACGCACCCAGCCGAATTCGACATGCTTGACCCGTCCCGACATACGTTGACTCTCCGGCAACCCCTCAGCATCTTCCAGCAATTCAATAACCTTGAGGAGCTGTCGGAAGTGGTCGGTCTGTTCGGATCCGACCACATAGAGCGACTCGTGGAAGTGATACGTTTCCCAGCGGTAAATCAGTGATGCCAGTTCGCGCGTGGCATAGAGAGTAGCGCCGTCGCGCTTCTTCAACAGGCAGGGCGGCAATTGCGGGTCATCGAGCGGGACAACCAGGGCGCCCTGTGACTCGGTGGTCAGGCCGGCGCGCTGCAGCCGCTCAATGGCGGCCTCCATCTTGTCGTTAAGAAACGACTCGCCCGTTATCCAGTCGAATTCAACGCCGAGTACGTCATATATGCGCTGCAGCTCGCGCATCGAGATGTCCTTGAACTTCTCCCACAGAGCGGTGGCGTCGGGATCTCCGTTCTCCAGGGCCCTGAACGCCTCCCGAGCACGATCGTTGAGACTGTCGTCGACTTCCGCTTGGCGGTGGAATCTCACATACAGCTGGAGCAATTTGTGCAGGGCGTTCTCCGACAAATCGACCTCGTCCCCCCACATCCTCCAGGCCACGATCATCTTGCCGAACTGGGTGCCCCAATCGCCTAGATAGTTGATACCGACCACCTCGTAACCCTGCTTTCGATAGATGCGGCGCAGCGAGTTACCGATGACAGTGGATCGCAGGTGCCCGATCCCGAACGGCTTGGCGATATTCGCCGACGAGTATTCAACGAGCTGCGTCCGGCCCTTGCCGACATCCGAGTCGGCATAGTTCGCCCCTTGCTGCAGGACCTCCTGTAGGGTCTGGCGGGACAGAACGCCATAGTCGATCCGGGCGTTCAGAAACCCACCCGCCGCGACCGCCCTGACAGCCGTCACCCCACTGCGAGAGGCCATAATTTCGTTGGCGGCCTCTGCCACCCGAGATGCAATTTCCGGCGGCTTGGCCTTCAGCAAGCTGGCGAATGGGAACACCGGCAGCGCCAGGCGGCCCATCCTGGGGTCCTTGGGTTTCTGCAGACCTGCAGCTATAGCATCGCTGTCGAAACAGCCGCTGTTGCCCGCAGCCTGATAGATATCAGGAAACTCGCGCCGGAAGGCCCGGGCGGCCGCCTCGGCGAACTGAATGGCGAATGGATCATCGCTCATGACTGGTCACAATATGTTCGGGCGACTGTCGGCACAAGCAAAAACCCGCCGACGAGACCTCAGATGGCCCGTCTTATTCCGGACAGGAAGCGAGCAACCTCGCGCCGGGCCTGGGTTCGGTTCCTGGCCTGTCGCAACAGTCCGACCAGAGCAGATCCAATAACCACTCCATCGGCGTGACGACAGAGACGCCTGGCGCTGTCGGGCGACGAGACTCCGAAGCCGGCCACGAACGGTTTTGATATCATGCGCTTCATCTGCCTTAGATAGCGGTCGGTGGAGCGATCGAAGCCCCGACGACTGCCGGTGACGCCGGTGACTGTCACGGCGTAAACGAAATCAGTCGAGTGCAGGTCAACCGCGGTAACACGCGCTCGCGGCGACGTCGGCGCCACGAGGAAAGTGGCCGAAAGATCGTTGGCGGCCATGTCTTCCAGATACCGATCCGCGTCGTCGACGGGCAGGTCAGGTATGATGAAACCGTCCACGCCCGCACGAGCGGCCTGCCTGATGAACTTGCCCATACCGTAGGCTATCATCGGATTCAGGTATCCCATTAGAACGATCGGCAGCTTCACGGAGCGTCGGAGTTGTCGGACACCTTCCAGGATTGAGCGAAGAGTTACTCCCCCTTGAAGCGCCTCATACGAGGATAGCTGGATAGCCGGGCCGTCGGCCAGCGGATCCGAAAACGGCATCCCTAACTCGATCATATCGGCCCCGGCATCCGCAGCAACTCGGACCAGGTCCAGCGAGGTGTTCATGTCCGGATAGCCCGCCGTGAAGAACGGGACCAACAGCTTGACCTCGTCGAGATCGGCAATGCGTCGCGTGATGCGATTCATGGCGCCAGCCTCCCCCAGTCCCGCACGATACCCATGTCCTTGTCGCCCCGACCCGACAGGCAAATGACAACAGCATCGCTCTTGCCGAACCTGTCGGCGTTCTTGATCACCCAGGCAATCGCATGCGCCGATTCAAGGGCCGGAATGATTCCCTCGAGGCGAGATGTCACCTTGAACGCCCGTACCGCTTCCTTGTCGGTGACCGAGTAATAGTCCACCCTTCCGGAGTCCCTGAGAAAGGAGTGCTCGGGGCCGACACCGGGATAATCCAGGCCGGCCGATATCGAATGCGGCAGGACTATTTGGCCTTCCTTGTCGTAAATCAAGTAACTGTATGATCCGTGGAGCACGCCCGGCTTTCCCCGCGCCAGAGTGGCGGCATGGCGATCACTGCGGATTCCGTAGCCGGCCGCCTCGACCCCGATCAGTCTCACCGACCTGTCATTGATGAAAGCATGCCAGATACCCAGCGCATTGGAGCCACCGCCGACACAGGCCACTATCGCATTCGGGGCCTTGCCGAGCTTCCGCCGGCTCTGTCGTTTAGTCTCGCGACCGATCACCGCCTGGAAGTCACGCACCATCTGCGGATACGGATGCGGCCCCACCACTGAGCCAATGATGTAGAAGGTGTCGCGAACATTGGTTACCCAATCGCGGATGGCCTCGCTGGTTGCATCTTTCAGGGTTTTCGAACCGCTCTCGACAGGCACGACTTTCGCGCCCAGGAGGCGCATCTTGTCCACATTCGGCGCCTGACGTTCGATATCCTCGGCCCCCATGTAGACTATGCACTCCAGACCGAATCTGGCGCATACCGTCGCCGTCGCCAATCCATGCTGACCGGCGCCGGTTTCCGCTATGATGCGCTTCTTGCCCATGCGGCGAGCCAGCAGTATCTGGCCGACCGTATTGTTGATCTTGTGCGCCCCGGTATGGTTGAGGTCCTCGCGCTTAAGCCAGATAGCGGGGCCTGATAACTCGCTGGTCAGCCGCGCGGCATAGTACAACGGGCTGGGCCGTCCTACATAGTCAGCCAGCAACTCCTTCAACTCGCGGCGAAACGCTTCTTGTCTGCGGATATCACGGTAACACGACTCAAGTTCGTCAACCGCCGCCATCACTGTCTCGGGCACATAGCGACCGCCATACTCACCGAACCTTCCGCGCCGGTCCGGGCGAGGCCCCAGCCTTGCTACAGGTATGGATATTCTCTTGCTCATTCTCGACTCTGAACTGTTAGTGTCTATCGCCACATCGAATCTCATAGCAACGTCGCAGGAAGGCCTTCAGTTTCGCCTTGGATTTCTTGCCGGGCGAGCTCTCCACGCCGGAGTTCACGTCAACTACAAGAGGCTTGAATCGCCGGACTCCCTCGGCGACGTTGTCTACGTTAATGCCCCCCGCCAGAACCAGATTGGGGATGTGCCCGGCGGGTCTGATCGACCAGTCAAAAGCGGCGCCCGTACCGCCGGGTAGGTTAGCCGTGGCATTGTCCAGCATGACCAGATCCGCGGACGAATCATAGACTGCTGCGTAGTCCTCTCGGGTCGCAATATGGAACGATATGGTGACGCGCAACCCCTGGCGATGCAGACGGCTGACCAACCCTTTGGAATCCGAGCGATGCAACTGCACCCACTGCAAACCGACTCGTTCGGCAACTCTCATGATCCGGTCGTAACTGTCACCCACGAACACGCCTACCCGGTCCACCACGGGCGAAACCTCGCGAGCAAGCAGCGCCGCGGTCTTCATGTTGACATGGCGAGAAGATCGCCGATAGAATATGAATCCGATCATATCGGCCCCCAGTCGGACCGCCGCTTTCACGTCGGCGGGGCGGGTTAGACCGCAGACCTTGACCTGGAACGAACTCATGCGCCGCTCAACTCCCTGAGCACGCCGACCGGGTCAGCAGCAGTGACCAGCGCCTCACCTATCAGGAAGCAATTGTAACCACACTTCTTCAGGCGAGCGATGTCTTCAACGCCCCCGATTCCGGACTCGGCTACCTTTATTACGTCGTCTCCCATTCGGTCAGCCAGATGCTCGGCTGTCTCCAGATTGACCGTGAAGTCACGAAGGTCGCGGCTGTTGACCCCTATGATGCGGGCACCTGCTTCCTGTGCTTTCGCCAACTCCGGCTCATCGTGCACCTCCACCAGGCAGTCCATACCCAGCTCATCCGCCTCGACCATCAGATCGGACATGGCCCGAGCCGAGTGAAGAGCGGCGATGAGCAGAACGGCATCGGCGCCGTGCAAACGAGCGTAGGGCAACTGGTATCCATCAACCAGGAAGTCCTTACACAGGCGGGGCAACTCCGGGACCGCCTCAGCCACTGCCGCCAGGTCTTCGAAGCCACCATGGAAGAACCTGCTGTCGGTCAGCACCGAGACGGCGGCAGCCCCGCCATCGGAATAGAGCCTGGCGGTCTTCGGGGCATCGAGATCGGGACGTATCAACCCTTTCGAAGGAGAGCCTCGCTTGATCTCCGCGATGATCCTGACCCCCGATCCGCATGAGAGCGCTCGGTGAAAACGATGCGACTCAGCGTTCCGTGACTCACCCAGCCTGCGGCGGAGCACCGATTCAGGCAGGTCGATCCGCAGGTCATCGACCTCGAGCCTCTTGTGAGCCGCGATTTTCGCCAGGATATCAATCATCAGCCCTCCGCGTGCACCAGCACCCAGCCGGGGCCGCTTCGGTTCGGTTTCTCCTCGTTCCGAAAGAACACGAAGAATGTCAACGTTGAAACAGCATAGAGGACGATGGTCAGGTTCATGGTAACAGTGTATCCATAGCTCTCGATCAACTGCCCGCCTATGGCTGTGCTGAACATCCAGGACGAAGTCCAACCCACCATCAGGAGTGCGTTGACCAGGCCCTGCTCACTGGGATAGGCCAACTCCATGCCGAGGTTGGTTACAATCGGTTGTCCCAGGTTCATCAGACCGCCGCGCAGGATAAACGCCCCGGCCGCCAGCGGCAGGTAATAACTGTACGACAGAACGGCCAGAAACGGCAACGATGCTGTTTGAGTAATGACCACGGTTCTCACGAGCCCAAAACGCTTTGCGATGATCGGGCCGCATTGGGTTCCCACCAGCATGGATAAGTGAACGAAAGCGTAGTAGTATCCAATCGTATCGGGCGGCAGCCCGAAGCGGTCGCGAAAGTACAGGTTGAGGAACGGAATCGTCAGTCCCGCACCGGCGCCGATCAGGAAATTGGAGAAGAATATCTTGAAGTAGAATCCGCCTCTCTCCCTGAGTTGCGTTCTCGTAATGCTCAGCCGACCCTCGTCCTTCGAGGGTTCGCTGGCTCGAATGACGGCGAATGGAATGAGCGCCAGCAGGCTGACGCCGATGCCCAAGTACAGGGTATACTGATAGCCGAGGCTCTGGTCTGCTGTCCATTCGCCGATAAGGGCGGCCAATCGCCCGGCGGTCAGGGCCCCCAGGATACCCGCCAGCGTATTGACTCCGAACAGCGCGGAGAACAGGTAGGTGCGCTCCTTGCGGGTCGAATTGCGCATGAAAAAGGGACCCGCGGCGACTCGGAAGATGCTGAAGGCCATACCGCTGACAACCGCGGCCGCCATCATCATATTAACCACCGGCACCGACACGATGAAGAAGCTGGCCACGGCGAACAGCGCACAGCCCCAGATCAACAGCGGCTTCAGACGCATACGACTCAGCATGATGCCGGCCGGGATCGCCATCAGCGCCATGCCGGTGGCCCGTGAGGAGTTGACCCAACCGATCTCTCCCTCCGGAAAACCAAGCTCCTTCAAGTACAGGTTCAACAGCACCATGAACACCTGAAAGTTGACTCCCATGAGAAAGGCGCCCAGCAGATACCACCGGGCGTTCTTGGAGAACAGGGACAAATGCTCCAGATAGTCCCTCAGACCGACTCGAAAACGCAGCCACGCGGCTCGTTGCGCCGACACCGACGGACCGTCTGAAGGAAGCTGATTCATTGAATCCGAGTGGTCCCCCCTGCCCGGGTTGCCAAAATCCATGAACTCAGAAGCGCGGCGGCCTTTTCTGAATCAATAGCCTCTTCGGCGGCGCGGACTCCATCGGCTATCGAATCGGCCTTCCCCCCGACATATATCGTCACTCCGGCATTGAGCACCACAGCCTCACGATAGGCCCCGTCCTGCCCCTCCAGCACTTGATGCAGGATCGCCACGTTGCGAAGCGGATTGCCGCCGACTATGCTTTCGGGGTCGTGACATCCCAGCCCGACGTCCTCGGGCGTCAGCACGCCCTCACGGCGGCTCCCGCCGCGCAATTCCACATAATCGGTAGGGCTCGCGACCGAGAACTCATCAAGACCGTCGCGTGAATGGGCGACGATCAAGTGATCGACACCGACCATCTCCATGGCGTCCACAACCAGAGGCATTAGTTCCTGGCTGTAAACACCGATAAGCTGTCGCCTGACCCCGGCCGGGTTGCACATGGGGCCCAGAATGTTGAAGACTGTCCGCAAGCCGAGTTCGCGGCGCGGGCCGGCGGCGTGCTTCATCGCCGGATGAAACCTGGGTGCGAACATGAAACCGAACTGATGCCGGTCTATGCTCTCTCTGACGGCGTCCGGACCGGGATCGATATTGGCGCCGCAGCCCTCCAGCAGATCGGCCGATCCGCACCGGGAACTCACCGAACGGTTGCCGTGTTTGGCAACGGTCACGCCGGCGGCTGCGGCCACAATCGAAGCGGCCGTGGAGATGTTGAAACTGCCCAGGCCATCCCCACCGGTGCCGCAACCGTCGACGGCATCCGGATCTTCCAGCTCCAGGCGGACGGCATGCCGGCGCATCACTTCCGTAAAGCCGGCCACCTCCTCTGCTGCTTCGCCCTTGGAGTGAAGGGCCACGAGAAAACCGGCGAGCTGGGCCTGGGTAGCCACGCCGGTCATCACCAGCTCCATGGCCTGCCCGGCTTCATCGTAAGTCAGATGATTTCCGCCAATGATCTTCTTGATGAAATCCTTCATGTCGGCAATCTTTCGAGGAAGTTTCCGAGTAACCTCTTTCCCGCCGGTGTCATAATCGACTCCGGGTGAAACTGCACACCCCACACCGGCAGGTGCAAGTGGCGCAATCCCATGATTACTCCATCGTCGGTCCAGGCCGTCCGCTTAAGCGACGGCGGGATACTCAATGGGTCCACCACCAGCGAGTGATAGCGAGTGGCCACAAATGGGGACTCGATGCCGTCGAAGAGGTCGGAACCGTCATGATGAACCGGCGATGTCTTGCCATGCATCAATTCCGGAGCGTAATCAATTCGGCCGCCGTAGACCTCCGCAATGGCCTGGTGCCCCAGGCAGACACCCAGCAGCGGGACCCTGCCGCCCAACGATTCGACCACGAGGCGCAGTATCCCCGCATCCGCTGGGCGCCCCGGTCCCGGCGACAGGACCACCCCGGACGGCTCCATGGCGACTATATCCTCGATAGTAACCTCGTCGTTGCGACGAACGACGACTTCGGCGCCCAGCTCACCCAGGTACTGTACGAGGTTGTAGGTAAACGAATCGTAATTGTCCAGCAGAAAGAGCCTCACGATCAGTCCCCGATAACTGCTTGAGTCAGGGCTTTCGCCTTGGCTACCGTCTCTCGGAACTCTCGCATCGGTCTGGAGTCGGCGACGATTCCCGCACCGGCCTGCACGTAGTAGCGACGGCCGTCCTTGATGATTGTCCGAATTGCTATGCACGAGTCCAGATTACCCCAGAAGTCCAGATAGGCAATCGATCCGGCGTATACTCCGCGACGCTCGCTCTCCAGATCATCTATGATCTCCATTGCCCGGATCTTTGGGGCGCCCGACACCGTACCCGCCGGGAAACAAGCGAAGTGACCATCCAGCGCCGACATCTTTCGCTGCAACGATCCGGTCACTGAGCTTACCAGGTGAGTCACATGTGAGTACTTCTCGACGGCCATCTTCTGGGTTACCCTGACCGTCCCCGGGCGAGATACCCGTCCGATGTCATTGCGACCAAGATCGAGCAGCATAGTGTGCTCCGCCAGTTCCTTGGGATCCGTCCGCAGATCCCTTATCAGTCGCTCGTCTTCGGCTTCGTCCCTACCGCGAGGTCGAGTGCCTGCGATCGGCCGCGTCTCAATAACGCCCTTCTCAACCCGGGCCAACATCTCCGGCGATGCCCCGATCACTGCACGCTCGCCGAAACGCATCAGATACATGTAAGGCGACGGGTTAATGCGCCGCAGACGACGGTAGACTTCCAAAGCCGTACGATCCGAGTCGACATGCCAGCGCTGTGATAACACCACCTGGAATATGTCTCCCTCCCTGATGTAATGCTTCGCCTTGCGGACCATTCCCTTGAACGCTCTGGCATCCATGTGAGCCACCAGCTCTCCTTTGGCCGAAAGGCCGGACGCCGGCGGGCGGGTCGATCGGCGCAACCGGCCGACGCTCTCATCAATCCAGCCACAGGCCTCAGTGTACTTTCGCTTGAGGCCCTTCTCCCCGGGTTCGTGCAGAATATTGGCGATCAATAGCATTTCCTGGCGTAGATGGTCAAAGACCACCAGGCGCTGATAGAGGCCGAAACGCATCATAGGCCAGCCTATGGTCTCCTCATTGGAATCCGGGAGGCGCTCCAGAAGGCGGACGATATCGTAGGAGAAGTAGCCGACCCCACCCCCCGTGAAGCGGGGCAACTCGCGCACTGCCGCCGGTCGATAGAAGGAAAACAGCTCGGTCAGGAAACTCAGAGGATCAGTCGAAAGACGTCGCCGCGTTCTTCCCTGCCGCACGGTCACACAGTCCACGTCGCCTTCGATCACCAGAAAGGGATCGAAGCCGATAAACGAGTACCTGGCCAGCTTCTCCCCTCCTTCGATAGACTCCAGCAGGAAAGACTCGCGTCTCCTCGCAGCGAGCTTGAGGTAAGCCGAAACAGGAGTATCAAGGTCCGCGGATATCGTCCTGTATACAGGAATCACGTTGGCCTTCTCGGCCAGTATTCTGACGTGGCTGAATTTCAGCATCAATACTCGAACTCGCCCCGGCCGACCAGAGCAGCCGGTCCGGTTAACTCAATCAGGTCGGTATCGGCGTTCCAATGGACGTGCAGTGACCCGGTCTCGAACTGCACTTCGCATTGCCTGTCGGCTATCCCCGACATTACGGCGGCGCATACTGCTGCCGCTGCGCCGGTGCCCGACGAACCGGTGGCTCCGGCCCCGCGCTCCCACTCACCGACTCGCAGGCGCTTTCGATTCAGCGCCTTGACAAACTCTACATTGGTTTGATTGGGAAAGGCACGATGCGTCTCGATTTCGCGTCCCAACTCATGCCAATCGAAATCGAAGTCATCCACCATTAGCACCGTGTGAGGGTTGCCGACGGACAGGCAGGTGACGGGGAAGCCCAGACCACCCAACTTTAGCGGGGCGTTGATCATGTATCGCCGACGGCTGCGGACCGGCACCCGATCGGTCTCAAAGGACACCCGCCCGATAGTCGTTTCAATCAGCAAACCCAGCTCACTCCTGCCTGCGATGCGAGCCTGGTGCACCTCCTTGTCCATGTACAGCGAAAAACGACGGCGTCGGCGGTTCTTCAGGTGGCAGTGCAGAGCTGCGAGGCGCAAACCATTACCCGACTTCTCGGCCCAGGAGCCATCGGCGTTACAGATCTCGATCCGACCGTCGGAATTGCGATGCGGAGAAAGCCTCAGAACGCCATCGGCGCCGATCCCTGACCGGCGATCACACACCGCCCGCACCATGGCCGGCCAACGCTTGAGCGGCAATCGAACTTGTTTTGAGTCCATCACCAGGAAGTCATTGCGAAGGGCATGATACTTAGTGAAGGGCAAGCGCATGGGCTTGAAATAACACCAGCGGGATGCTCACGGCAACGAAAAAACCCCGCCGCAAACGGCTTGTTGATAGACCTCGGCAGGCTCCTTCACGCCGCAGCGGCAAGCTTCGCGGCTACGCGAGAAAGGCCGTTTCGCCTACGGGGCGGCCTTGCGTCGCCCGACCACCAACAGGAGAGCTGGTCAAATGCCGGATAAGGTCGTCTCCAATAGGCCGCACATGGCGGGCTCTCGTGGAGGCTCACAGGGAACGAGCTGCTACATACTGTCACGCAGAAGCTTGCCGATGCGCTCGATGCCAACCTTGATATCCTCATGAGTGGCATTGGAGAAGTTCAGCCGCATAGTGTTTTCGCCTTCCCCATGCGGGAAGAACGGCTGTCCGTAGACATAGGCGACCTTCAGTTCCACTGCCTTCGGGAGCAAGTCCTTGGCCGACATGTGCTCAGGCAGTTCGGCCCAGAGGAAGAGGCCACCTTCCGGCCTGGTCCACGTGACTCCCTCGGGAAAATGTTCCGTCATAGCGTCGAGCATGATCTGACGCTTCTTCAGGTAGTCTGCCTTGATCGTCTCGACATGCGACTCCAGTTTGCCGGATTTGACAAATTCGTACATGATGTACTGGCAGAAGGTGTTGGTGTGCAGATCAGTACCCTGTTTGACCTTCTCGAAGACGGCGATGATCTCATCGGGAGCGTTCATCCAGGCGATTCGCAAACCCGGCGCGCATGTCTTGCTGAATGTCTGCAGCGAGACGACCATATCCGGCGCCAGCGACTTCATTGAGGGCTGGTCTTCGCCTGCAAACCTGATGGCGCCGTAGGGATTGTCATCAACAATCGGAATCTGATACTCGGCCGCCAGTTCAATAAGGGCCTTACGACGCTCCAGACTCATCGTTATCCCGGTGGGGTTCTGGAAGTTCGAAATCGTGTAAATGAACCTGGGCTTGTGCCTTTCGATCTGACCGCGGACCTCGTCGATGATCATACCGTCATCATCCATCGGAACGGTTGCATACCGAGCCTGATAATAGTTGAACGCCTGCAGCGCGCCCAGGTAGGTTGGATTCTCGGTAAGCACGTAGTCCCCGGCGTTAAGGAATGCCCGAGCCAACAGGTCAAGCCCCTGTTGAGAGCCGGCGGTAATCAGGTAGTTGTCAACTGTCGAGGGCTCTCCCGCAGCTGTGTCTCGCTCAGCCAGCAATTCACGGAGGGGGATGATACCGCGCGAGAGGCTGTACTGAACCGCTGCTGCGCCGTACTTGTCCAGAACATCGCAGGCGCACTGCTTAATCTGTTCCAACGGAAAGAGCTCCGGCGCCGGCAATCCACCGGCGAACGAAATTATGCCCGGCTTGGAGGAGAACTTGAGAATCTCCCGGATGATCGACGTACCGATGGACTGGACATGTTCGGACACCGGCCATTTCTCGATTCTATTCATTTCTGCAACCGCCATCTTGAAATCCTCCTTTGCGCTGTCGCTTCGGACGCGACAGTAACTGTCTTCCGACGTGTAAAATAGGCAGCGAGGGCCGCGATTTCAAGACGGATCGACACATATTTGTGAAAAAAGTAACTAAATTTCCAGGGCAGATCGCTCATTCGGCGACATAAGAGTCCACAACACGCGAATCGGAGCAGGCAGGCCCGCTTCAATAACTGTCTCGCAATTAACTGAGATCTGAGTGGCTACGATAATGAGCCACCGAGCAGATTCGAACTGCTGACCTACTGATTACGAATCAGTTGCTCTACCAACTGAGCTACGGTGGCTTAAGGGGCCTGGTTATATCTGGCCGCCAGTATATTAGCCGGCGTCTCAGGTGTCAAGAAAATAGCTGATCAGTAGCGCCCCCTGGGGGCCAGAATCGCCCCCAGCCCCACCGTAAACAGCATGAGTCCGGCTGTGGTCCACAGGTACGGAATAAGGTCGGCTCGCGGGTTAAGATCATCGGCATTCAGCAAGACCAGCACTATACCCGCGTGGAGCAGAATCAGTGCTCCCACCCGCACCGGCCACCCGATACTCATTGCTGTCCGCCGCCGCCATCGCTTTCTCATCAACAGCAGAATAATAGTAGCCGCGATCAGCAGCGCATAACCCAGCACCGGTCTCTCCCCTATAGTCCGAAGACTATCGCCAGGGACATATCAAACTGGCTCGTCTTGACGTCGTGCGGAACGCCTTCGCTCGACTGGCCGGTATCGTCCCCCTCGGTGAATGGGTCGTCGCCATACCATGTCTGAGTCTGGTCGCCGCTGGCCTTCAAGTACAGGAAGCCGGCCTCCGCTCGAAGACTCAAAGGCGTCGCTCCCATGGCGATATCCCATGAAGACCTGGTATCGAAACCGAAACCGAATCCCGAAGCCTCGGCGTCCTTGTTGCGCAGAACATGATCGTCGTAGTCCGAAAACCAGCACGGCACCATAGCCACATGGAAGTCCCCACTGAGCACACGCGCGGCCGGCAAACGCCAGGCCGGCCCGACGGGGAACTGAAGCCAGGTAACATGGTATTTGATCCCCAATCGAGAATCGCTGAAGTACCGACGGTTAAAGGGCTGATTATTGTAATCGATTTGCCAGCCATCGAAACCGATCACGTCCTGGCTGAAGTACTGGAGTCTGACTCCGGCCCATGGCCCCAACAAGAACGTCCCCGGACACGCGATATACCAGCGTCCGCTCAGGTCGATCTCGAACGAACGCATGTCGACGTCCGATTCAGTATACGAGAATTTGCCGTCGAAGCCGCTGGTGGGCCAGGTGATCCAGTCATGATCGAGCATCTTGGCCGAGGGATCATTGATATTGGTGTGAATCGACAACCTCAAATCCCAGGGACGCAGCAGGCGGTCCTGACCAAGCCTGGTTTTCAGACCAATTCGAAAGCAGTTGAGGGGGAACTCGAGTTGACTGCCGACCGTGACAAAGCCGACATTCGGTACCTGACCTGATTGGTCATACACGTATTCGGTTTCGCCAAGGCGATAACCGAAGTCGAGACCTGCCTCAAAGTCGATTGTCCCACTGACTCCGGTGTTCATACCGAACAACACCAGCACACTGCAGAGAATAGCGCGGTACATTAGCATCTCCTTCACGCAATTCGATTGAATGCGCAATTGTCTAGACAGTAATCAGCGCCAGTATAAAACGTGACTTGAAAGAGCGCCAGTCATGAATTGGATTCTATGGTCGGCCTGGCCGGCCGCGCCTCGACGGAAGTTCTTGCGGGTCGGAGTCGGCGCCCCTACCTTGCGACACCAGAAAGGACAGCAACAATAGCTCGCGGAGATCCACATGCTGATTGACGGTGAACTGGCGTTTATGATAAAAACGCATATGCTCGGCGAAGGAGAGCCCGACCTGGGCGAGAAGCTGATCAGCTCGATGTTCAAAGTGCTTGCCGGATCGGAACGTCTTCCCCACAAAATCATGTTCATCAACTCCGGCATCTTTCTCACCACTGAGGGCACGCCTGTGCTCGAACAGCTTCGGAAGCTGGAAAGCGAAGGCGTGGCCATTCTCTCATGCGGCACCTGCCTCAGATACTACGACCGCGCCGACAAGCTGGTTGTGGGACAGCCGACCGACATGCGGGCAACCGTGGACACCCTGATTGGCTCCCGCATTGTCTCGCTATAGATAGATTCCGCAGAGCGTCGCCGTAACAGGACAGGCGGAGCCTTAAGGCTCCGCCCGCTCTCGATCATGACACCCGGATCGCGATTAGCTACTGGATCGATTCGATCTCGACGCGACGGTTGCAGGCGCGTCCCTGCGGAGTATCGTTCGGACACTTGAAGTAATCCGGGTTCTCTCCGTGGCCAATGACGTCAATGCGATCAGAGCTGATGCCGTGGCCGACGAGATAGTCGCGCACGGACTCGGCTCGCTGCACCGATAGCTGACGGTTGTAGCCTTCGGGACCAGTGTCGTCGGTGAAGCCGCTGACACGAACACGGGTATCGGGATAGGCTCGCATCGGTTCGAGTACATCCTTGTCAAGGGAGGCCTTGGCGGCATCCGAAAGTGTGTCGGAATTCACCGCGAAACCGACGTCGCCGCTGAGGATGATTACCTCCTCAATTCTCGTGGCGATCGGACAACCGGATTCATCGACGCTGACCAACGGAGGCGTGTCGGGGCATTCATCAAGCTCGTCAGCGACACCATCACCATCCTGATCGAACATGCAGCCGCGATCATCGACCGCCAGACCGGGCATGGTATTCGGGCACTGATCGATACCATCGTAGACTCCGTCACCATCGCTGTCAACGGGACAACCCGAGGCATCCACGACAGCACCTGCCGGGGTATCGGGACACTCGTCCTGATAATTCGGGACACCGTCGCCGTCATCATCCAACGGGCAGCCCTGATCGTCAACAGCCACTCCTTCGGGAGTACCAGGGCACTGGTCCCAGCTATCCCAGACTCCGTCGCCGTCGGTATCGAGCGGGCAGCCGAAGGCGTCGACTGCAACGCCGGCAGGAGTGCCCGTGCACGTGTCGATGCCGTCGTATACGCCGTCGCCGTCGGTGTCCAGCGGGCAACCGAATTCATCAACCCTGGCCTTCTTCGGGGTTCCCGGGCAGCGGTCGTCCGCATCCGGCACGCCATCGCCATCGGCGTCGGGACGACCGCCGAAATAGATCGCTATCGCCGCGGACGGCTGAATGAAGTTACGGAATGGCCGGGTGTCCCAGTCGGACCAGTCGCTGGAACCATAGAATCCCTCCGGCATGTCAGTGCTCAGATTCGTCAGGCCGCCGGTGAATTTGACCTGCGCTTCCAGCGATAACCCGTCAATGAACCACCACTTCCAGTCAAGCCAGTAGCTCAGGCCGCCGCCGATCTTCAGTCCCAGGTCGTCTACCTGGTAGGTGGCGGCTCCTCTGAAGTCATG
Organism: uncultured Ignavibacteriales bacterium; assembly: GCA_964526835.1. Lineage (GTDB taxonomy): Bacteria > Zixibacteria > MSB-5A5 > GN15 > FEB-12 > DAOSXA01. Next base: position 38,205 of record CAZGMK010000001.1, on the reverse strand, counting down.
GATACGCCAGACATCGTAACCCAGACCGGCCAGGACATAAGGCTGGAAATTGCCACCGCTGTTAAAATAGTAGTTGGCCATCAGGCTGAAAAGATGTCCGCGAAGGTGGGTCCGAGCATTGTCGCGGTCCCGCCATGTCGTCGTCTGATTCTTCGTGGCGGTTGTATCATCATAGGTCAACAGGAATTCAGCCTCACCCTGCAGAACAAGGTTCCTGGTGACCCCGTATCGGACGAATCCGGCATGGCCCGGGCCCATCTGATACATCTCGTAGGATACTCCGTTGAGGGCGAAGTTTTCACCCTTGTTGAGCGGCATGTAAAGCTGACCCCGGAATCCGACTCCCAGCTTGCCCGCCCAGTCGACAGCGTGGACTGCGCTACCCATCATCAGCAACAAACACACAGCTACCGTAACACCCTTAACTCTCACGTCTTCTTACCTCCTGTGGGAGATTCCGTTATGTACATTCAATTGTTGACACACCCAATAGAACAGCCCGAAAACCATAAGGTTCAAAATGATAGCCTGATAGCACAGGGGTGTCAAGAACGGATATCGCCGATGGCGAACCAAGAACTAATGAATAACAGATGTGAGCGCAGACAGACGAACTAAGGATGCCCGACCATTACAGGTCCGGCCGGCATCCAAAAAAAAGGAGGGAGGGACAGGTGCGGTAGCGGGGGAGGGGGGCACTACCGTAGGGGACCTATCCCAACCCTCAGCACTTGCGTGGTATTATATACGAAATACTAACCTAGCTTGTCCAGCCTTTTTCTCAGGAAACTTGCGAAAGATCGATCCGGGGCGTCGATTCCGCGCTTTTTGGCGGTCACATCGCAGTATATCGGCGTGATCGGATAGCGCCAACACGGGTACAGCGGCCGCTCTTTGCGCCAGCCGAGCTCCAGGGCGCCTTGTTCACGCAGTGTCAGACTCGTGGAGTGATCCTCCCATTCGCGAGCGATTGAACAGCGGCCGGCGGCCGGGCCGAGCCAGGACTCCATTTGCCCCACAGACCCTTCAGGATGAATCGCCTCTTCCCTGGCAGTCTGTACCGTGGTCGCGGGCATTGACATCTCGTAGGCGTGCGCCGAGGCACTCGCGATCAGAACCAGTGTTGCCAGGAACAGGAAGAATCTCGGCTTTGCCATCTCACGAATCTCCGCCGCCGGGGCGGTCGGCGCCGGCGGCCATCCTCAGAAAACTGCAACTTGCAGGCCGCTTCCTGCCCGGCGCGCGCGGAAAGAGTTCGGTGATCGGCGGTGGCCGGATCGGATGAGCCTATCGCTCCGTGGCTCAATATGTTAGACTATTGTGGCTGGGTAAGGAAATTCAGAGGGGCGGAGTCGCAGAAACCGCCACCGAATGGACGGGATGATCCAACTATGACAGATTGCGAACTAGTTTGCGCAATCCGGCGGCGTCGGGCCCTGCTGAAACATGAAGCTGACCAGATACACCAGGTCGGCAATATCCGCCGGGGTCTGGTCGGCGTTCAGATCGGCTGCCTCCGGACAGGGCAAAGTCGATCCTTGTTGAAACATGTAGCTCACCAGGAAAACCAAGTCGGCGATGTCCGGCCCGGCGCCGCTGTTGTCTATGTCGCCGCGGATCTGGCAGCAGCAGGCATCACCGATTCCGTCGGCATCGGCATCGGCCTGATCGGGGTTGTAGTCCTGCGGACAATTGTCGCAGGAGTCCGGCCGGGAGTCCCCGTCGTAGTCCATATTGTCGTCATAGCCTGGACACACATCACAGGCGTCACCAACCTGGTCGCCGTCGGTATCGAGTTGGGCGGGGTTCGCGACATTCGGGCAGTTGTCGCAGGAGTCGGGCCGGCCGTCGTGGTCGGCATCGGCCTGATCGTCGAAGCCCGGGCACCGATCGCAGGGGTCGCCGGCGCCGTCACCGTCGCTGTCCTCCTGGTAGGGATTGTAATCCTCCGGGCAGTTATCGCACGAATCGGGCCAGCCGTCGTTGTCGGCATCGGCGAGATCGTCGAATCCCGGGCACAAGTCGCAACTGTCCCCCACTCCGTCGGCGTCGGAGTCGGCCTGATCGGGATTGGGAGTGTTGATGCAGTTGTCCTCAAGGTCAGGCACACCGTCGCCATCGGAATCGGTGAGGTAGACAACAACGATGAAATCGCAGGAGTCGCGGTTACCGGATTCGTCCGCGGTGACCGCCGTCACCAGCGTCGACCCGGGCTGGAAGAAGCTACCACTCGGCGGCGTGATCTCAACGTCGGGCATATCGCAGTTGTCGCGCACAGGCACTCGGTACTCGACTACGGCTCCGTACACTCCGGAGTCGTTCGGCGCCTCGAGGTCGACCGGGCAACTCAGCGACGGAGGTTCGGTGTCGATCACCGTGACTGTGAAGGAGCACGAGTCAGTCCATCCGGCGGCATCTACAGCCACGAGCACCACATCGTGCTCGCCCCGCGGCAGGACCGTGCCCGCTGGTGGGACGCCGTAAAGGTCCACCAGCCCGCAGTTGTCGAAGGCTTCGAGTGGATAATCGAGCATAGCGGAGCACAGGCCCTTCCGGGTATGCATGGTAGTGTCGGGCGGACAGCTCACCGACGGACGCGTCGAGTCAACCACCGTAACGGTGAAAGCATCCCAGGCCGAGTTGCCAGAGCCATCTACGCCGTAGCAGACAACCTCGGTCTCCCCTGGTTCGAACCAACTGCCGGAGGCCGGCTGACACAGTGCAGAAGCAGGACAGTCGTCCGCTACTGTCGGAGTGTAGTGGACCACCGCTCCGCACTGGTCGGGTGGTGAAGCCACCGTTGTATCGGACGGAACCGTAATCGTCGGCGGGGTCGTATCCGCAACCGTGACAGTGAACTGGCAGACATCGATGTTGCCGGCGGTGTCCTCGGCCACGCAACTGACCGTGGTCTGCCCTATACCGAAGAAGTAGCCGGAGGCGGGATAGCATTGAATCGTCGCCGAGTCCAGATTATCGATCGCCTCGGCCTCGAACTCGACAACCGCGCCGCACTCTCCGGCATCGCAGACAGTCTCGGTGTCGCCCGGACAAATTGCTGTCGGCGGCTGGATGTCGCCGGGGTATGCAATGATGCCGCCGTTGTGGAAGTCGAATCGTCGGGTTATGCTGCTGTCCGAACCCTCCAGACATGAAGCGGGCGCCCCGCAATGAGTCGGCATGACCGAGTCGGCAGTGATCTCAAATTCGCTCTGGCCATCGAAGTCGTACACCTGGTCAGACACCCACAGCGAATCACCCATCTGCGATGAGAGGGCGTTGTCACCGCAGTCGTACCACTTAAACCGGACACTCAGGAAGTCGCCCAGAAGGGCCGCGTTGTCGGGCACGAACAGATTCAGACGGGCCAGCTCGCCCGATGTGTCGGCGAAACACGAAGGGTGGTGGGCGCCGTTATTAAGCTCGGCGATAGCCACCAGCCGCACGCGATAAGCCCCGGGAACGGAGTGATTGAAATACTCCCATTCGCAGTGATCCAGCAACCAGCCCCGGTCGACACCGGTCAGGGTCAGGTTTGAATCGTAGACCATAAGCAGGTCGTAGCCACCGATGTTGAAGGCGGGAGCCGGGTTGTCAAGCCTGATCGAAACCGGCGCATTCACCCCGATCGGAGCAGACTGAACCCGTCCGATTCGAATCGCCGGATCAGCGGCAGGAGCACAGATGTCAAGACAAATGATGACGAAGGCGAGGAGAATGACTCTCATCGACTCTCCAATCACTGGTGTGGGTCCTCGCTCTGATGCAATATAGGCCATCGCACGGCTTTATGCAATCCCTACCGGGACCGGCGGGCGCTACATACTCCTGTAATCGGAAGGATTGCCTCGGGCATCCAGTGAATCTGCTTGCCCGCGGAGACTCGGGCGCCGGGACGCTCGAAACGATGTGCTGTCGCACAGGTCCGATTGGAGTGGAGATTGTCGTCGTGGGCTTCAGATACCGATGAACCGGGCGACAACCGTCAGGGCCATCTTCATGAACGTATAGCCGATGTACAAACCTGCTCCGGCGAGAAAACTCGCCTGGGCGATATTTGATACGCGCTCTTCGTTCATATCGTACTCTCCATATCTGTGGGCGCCCGTGGCATTCTTACCAACGGCAGGCCCGGTCGGATCGTTCCGGCTGATGAGCATGTCGCGGGCCGAACGGCTGTTCAGAGATTGAACAACCGGCCGGCGGCTGCCTATCTGCTTGCGGGGCACACAAATGGAGATAGCCGGAGAGGCTCGTTTGGTTCGTGGCGGCCGTATCAGAAAACCGCCGGGGCCGCACAGGGTGCGCAGGGGCTTGCATCGTCCGGGACTGATGGCGGGATATGAGAAAGTGCCGGAGGTCGGACTCGAACCGACACGGTCCTTGCGGACCAAGGGATTTTAAGTCCCTGGTGTCTACCATTCCACCACTCCGGCTGTGGCGGTAATATACGCCATTGGGTCTCGGGCGCAAGGTTGAGGTGGCTGGTATGCCCGGCGCAGACGGGTCACGTGGGCTTGTCTGAAATGGGTTCGTTTCCTCTTTTTTGGGGTTCGGGCTTGTGGGTTTGTTGCTTTTTGGGCGGCTTATCAGGCGGCCATCCGTGGGCAATAGCGCCGGGGTCGGAAATAGTAGCTCGGTTGTTGAGGAAGTGGTGGGCGATCCGGAAGAGGTTGCAATGTTCGTCCCACCTGAAAGGTGGGGCACCCTGGCCCCGCCGCTCCGGCGAGTCTTCGGCCGACGCAAACTGTGCGGAGATTGTCTCCGCCCCGCCATCGGGCTGAAACTGAACGATCTGCGGGCTCACGGACACGGCGCCGGCGCCGGACCTCCCGAGAACATATGGCAGGCCGGGCCGCGTTTGCGTGTGTGAGAGGTAGCCGGTTCACACACTCCGGGCCGCCCCGCCGGGCGGTCTCGCCCCGCCTCATGGACACATGTAACATTGACACATCGACACAAATCGCTTGACAGGTTCGCCGTCGAATACGAAATTGGTAACGGATAAGGCGTTAATTACCTACAGCTATTACGCGTGCAATTCAGGACCGGCGGTAAAGTCAGGCGCGTGGAGTCACCATCGGTCCGGTGTTCGGAGCCAAACGTGTGCCTTACCGGGCACTTCATTCTGATCACCACATTGCATGGAGTTCAAACATGAGGAAGTTCATTGTCTTCGCACTCGTGTGCGTGGCGCTGGCGTGCCTTCTGGGCTCATCGCCTGCTCACGCCGGAAAAGGCGCCGCATCGATAAAGGGTACGGCCGGAAGTCTGTACTGGGAACCGGCGGCCCTCGACGTAACCAAGGGTGAGGTCATCACCGTAACTAACGCCACCAGCCCGGGCATCACCGTGACAGTCGGTACTCGCCGTGCGGTCGGCGGGGGTATGGCAAACACGGAGATGATCATCGCCGGCAATGCGGCTAACTTTACGGCCTCAGGACGGGGCCAGGTGGATTTTATCTGCGCCTTCGAAACCGGATCCAAGACCGAAGTGTGCCTGCCCCTGACGTACACCGACGACGCGCCAAGCCTGGGCTGGCTGGGCCTGGCCGCCCTCGGCGGACTGGTAGTCGGCGCCTTCGTCTGGATACGGCGGCGACACCCGGTCGCCGGATAGAGCACGCACCGCGAGATCAGATTACGCCAATGCAACGGACGGGAAGGGTTATCTTCCCGTCCGATTTGTTTGCTCTCCGCTCACCATGACGCGGGAAGACCCCTTGGATTCCTGCCTGCGCAGGAATGGCGGGGTTGGGTGGGCGACAGTCAACCCCCACCCCCCACCCCTCTTCCATTCCTGGTAGAGGGGAGTTAAGAAAGGGACGCTATCTGGTCGCAATCACACCCACCCGGCATGACCATCACAAGCCTTGCGAACCGTGCGGCAGATCCTCAGCGCGCCTCACCCTCTCCCGCTATCATGTGTGTGCACGAAGGTGAACGCACTTGAAGGGCAATTCATCGGGCCACAACTGAACTGCTCAAGTGTCGAGAGGTGAGATAATTAGGGAGAGCAGTTAGCGAGAGGTATTGATATCGGGCCGGCACAGCACTATCATGCCATTGGACATATCAGGGGACACTGATCGTCCTGCAGATAGCTTTGATAGGGATGGCCAAGCTTGTGGCGGAGGCCTTCACGGGCGGTCTTTTCAAGGGACCGCGAATCAGACGGGGGCTGTTGAAAGGAGGTGTGGCGATTGCTTGAGAGCTTTCGGGTGCTGAGGTGCCTGTGCAACTTGTTTAATTCAACAACATGAAACGAGTATTAACAGGAGAATTGAAAATGAAACTACGAAGAACAATCTTGGTAGTCATCGCCGCGTGCATGGTACCGGCCCTTGTAGCAGCCGACCATCCACCTTTGTGGGAGTCGCTGTGGAAGGCTGAGTTGAAACCGGTGTCGCTGCCCAGTCAGGCCGGCCCTGTACAGATCGAGTTCATCGTAAACGCATTCAAACAGCCGAAGGAGGAAACCGAGACCTTGAGAGCCGAATTCGAGATTCAGGTGTTGGGCGACCTAATCGTCAACCACGCAACGCAATGGACCGTCCATATACCGTGGGATAAGCCTTATCGCGAGATCATTGACGTCGTGGTTCCGCCCTATGACACCGGCGGATTCAGGATTAAGATGGGCGCACCGGGACGGGCAGCCGGGGTCATGATTTGGCTGTGGGCGACCGACGAAGGGATTATCTCACACAGCTCTGACCCAAGACGGTTTCCTCCCTCTCGGGAGCGCAAGAGCGAGTATGAGATGTTTATGGATACGGCCTCAGCAGAAACCGCCAACGAGATGATCAAGGGCTACTTCTCGTTAGCTGTGCTTCCGCAGAACTACCTTGAGGAGGCGGTTGATCTATTGGGCGACCAGTTGAAGCCCTATGAGGGGCAGGGCTACAAAGGGCCCGACGATTCAATGTTTGTTGCCATGATGCCCCGATGGGTCCGCTACAAGCTAAAGGACCTTCAGGTATACGTGTCTGACTCCCCCCCCCCCAATTGTTCCGATGCCGGACGTCAACCGGAGTAGCCCGAACGGGAAGCGGGGTAAACACCCCGGTGACTCTTCGACCAAACCCCAGGGCCATTCCGGGCGCCTTACCGACACCAACGTCTTCCTGGCCGGTGTCGAGGGAGAGAGTACTCCCGGTTATCTTGGCTGCGGCGATACGATCAGGTTTCATATAGGCATAGACAACAACACCGGGACCTACATTGGCGGCATGACCAATGGGTTTCGCATACACAGTCCGGACGGGGCCCAGTGGGATACCACTACCGCCGTCATTCACTCGTCAGTCAGTAGCTTCTTCGGTCTGGTTAACGCCGTTGTTGAACGCAATACGGACGGCCTAACGGATGATACAATCGGCTTTGGCCACAGCATCATGTACGGCCCGGGCCTCCCCAATGGCTTCGAAGATACAGCCTGGACGATTTCAATCGGGCCAATAGATGCATCCTATGTTGGCAGGTGCCCCACCTTTCGGGTGGGAATGTCTGCCTGAATTGGAAACCGGTACGGACTCGGTGTCGAGAGTGTCGCAGGCCGGGCACGCCGCATTTCAGCAAGTCCAGGTGACAGGGGATGACGGGTGGCCGGGCGGAAGATCTTCCGCCCCTACGGGCGATCGGCCGGGCCATGGCCTCTGTAACACGTAACACAATTGCAGCGGCCAGAACGACCACGGGAAGCCCTGCAAACACGGCCGCCGCGCGAAACCTTTCCCCCGCTCTCTTGTTCTTGCTGACGACAACGGAACCAGTTGCGACCGGATCAGAAACAGGAGGTATTACCTGATGATTCGCAAGACTGCTATTACCGCCACAGTACTGTCGATAATGATCGCAGGCGGAGCGTTCGCCCACTGTGAGATTCCCTGCGGCATCTACGATGACGCCGCCCGGTACGACATGCTTGAAGAGCATATCACGACCATGGAGAAGGCTATGACCCGGATCGACAGCCTCTCGGCCACGGATGCCAAATCGGAACTTGTATACAACCAGCTCATTCGCTGGACGATGAACAAGGAAGACCACGCCAACCAATTCCAGGACATAGTCTCACAGTATTTCCTCCACCAGCGGATCCAGCCGAAGACTTCCGACGACGGACAGGCCTATCAGGAGTACCTGAGACAACTGGAGCTCTTTCACCAGATGGCGGTGCAGGCCATGAAGTGCAAGCAGACGGTCGACAAGGCTCACATCGAAAGGTTGCGCGAACTGGTTAAGGAGTCACGCGAATTATACTTCAAGGAGCATGGACACGAGCATTAGATTCGAAAAGGGACAATATCGGCCTGTGGGAAGGTTGACCTCCGGGGAACAAGACCACTGTGGCGCTTCCGCCAAGGCAAGAGGCGAAGGTCGAGTCAACCCATGAAAGGAGGCACTTATGAAGTACAGTGAGTTCGTCGGACAGGTTCAACACCGGGCCAGAGTGGCCGGCGAGGATGAAGCTGTCAGGTCGATCCGCGCCACCCTGGAGACGCTCTCGGAGCGCCTGGCCGGGGATGAGCACAAGCACCTGGCGGCGCAGTTGCCCGATGAGATCGGGCGGTACCTGACCGGGGTCGAAGGGACCGAGTCATTCACCCCGGAGGAGTTTGTCGAGAGAGTACGCAAGCGCGAGGGCAGCCAGACGCCCGAGGCCACTCATCATGTCCGAAGTGTCTTTTCGGTATTGCAGGAGGCTGTCTCTGAAGGCGAATTCAACGACGTTCGCGCCCAGCTTCCGGATGAATACGAGACGCTGTTTCGCATCGAAGGACAGGGCCAGGAGGGCCCGTAGCGTAGTTCGCCCCGCACACGGCGAACAAACGTACACGGCCGCCGGGGCTGGATTGCCCGGGCGGCCGTTCTCTCAATCGATGAAGGCAAAAGACCGGGTCAGACATCGGAAGTGGCATCGGCCTGGACCGGACATTTGTCACAGGTCTTGATACCGAGCACCCTGTACAGCCCGCACCATCCGATTATTCCGGTCAGCAAAGGGATCAGCCCCAGCCAGGCCCAGGCGGTCCTGGGACCCCAGAAATTCAGCGAAATTATGAATGCTCCGATGACAACTCGGATGATCCGATCGACGGTTCCTACATTGGCGGTAAACATAGTGTCTCCTTCTACGTTTGCTGTAATGAAACGCCGGAAGGCAGCCGGTTGTTTCCCGAACAGTCGAAGATGGTGTTTTCGTCATCAACTCCCCTCACCTCATATTCCTCACAATCAGCTCGATATCATGAAGGCTCTGAACCTCCGCATCAGGGTGGGCCTCGGAGTCGTTCGGCAGTGAGGCTCGGTTGAGCCAGATGGACTTCATCCCAGCCGTGCGAGCCCCCGCGATATCCGAGCCGAGGCTGTTACCGACCATCACTGTCTCCCCCACCGCGACGCCCAGTCGCTCTGCAACCAGCAGGAAAGGCGAGGTGTCCGGCTTGCCGACTCCGATCTCGCCGGAGATGACAGTTGCATCGAAGTAGCCGGCCAATCCCGATCCGTCAATCTTCTCCTGCTGCAAGTCGACAGCCCCATTGGTCAGTAACCCGATTGCATATCTACCCTTCAGACTATCCAGGGCCGGGCGAACATCGTCGTAGACCGTGTGACGACGGCGGCGTTCCTCGAAGAAATGCCGGGCCATCTCGTCGGCCAGCAGAGACTGAGCCACTTTCAATTGACGCAGAGTCTCTTCCCAGACCTGCAGGCGGTAGGCGGAGAGCCACTGGCGCATCGTCTCGGCTTGGTCGTCGACCCCGTAGAATTGCATCCACAGCCCCTCCCACGAGCTGCATCCGACGGTCCTGGCATAGTTGGCCATCGGGGACACATACCAAATTTCCTTGGCTGTACCTCGCAGCCTCTGACGGAACACTTCCGGGTCGACCCCGTGGCGATCTCGGAAAGCTGTTGCGGTTGCAATGATCGCTTTGTCAGCCGTGGCCTCATCGTCATAGAGGGTGTCGTCGAGATCGAAAACGATGGCTTTGATCAATATCCAAATCCTTCTTGCTGCAGGAAGTGACAGGTCTAATCGCTGTTGTCGGTCCCGTCAAAGCGGCAATGCACTGTCTCCCTGGACAGTATGGGCGGCAACACCAGTCCTGCGACCGTACCGACAATCGTACTGCCCAACCAGACAAAGGCTCCCACAATCTCCCCTCCATCGGTTGCAGCATCGCTCATGGACCAGGCCACGATTCCCCCGAGCGCGAACCCTGTCCCGGCACCGACCGCAGTCCATTTGGCACTGAGTCCGCTGGACCGTTCGTAGGAGAGCCCCTCTAACTCGTCAAAGTCATACGCCTGACCGCGACGATCAATCTGATACAGCCTGCGAAATTGCAGCCGCCGCTGCTCCAGGTCGCAGGCAGTAATGTGCCCCTTCAGTGTTCCACTGTCCCGATGTTGAAGATGAACGACCTGCTTGTCGGCCATGCTCGACATGGCTTCTTCCAGGCTCCACACTCGCGCCGTCTCAGCGCCGGTCGAGGCGAGGACGAATAGCACAAGCAGAGTAGCCAGATACGGCGTCTTCATATGTGTCCCTCCTTCAGGTTGTGCCGGCGCGGTGCACCAGCATGAATCTCTTCGTCCGCTCTCCGAGCTTACGAGCCAGGCTCTCATTCAGATGAACTCGCTCGATGGCTTCCCGTAGGATGACCATGTCATCACTGAAGGTGGCCTCGATGAGCGCCAGGTCGGCGCCGTCAACCAGTTCCTCCAGGCCCTTGCACCAGCCGGAATCTCCGGTGATCGCGATAGTCTCGCCGTCGCATTCCAGGCGGTATCCTACGGCCGGTATCGGGGCGGTTATTGTCCCGTCAGCCAGACTTCCGTGGTGAACCATACTGACAGGACGTACACGGACCCCTCGGATGTTTAGTTCCTGTGCGTCTTCAACGCCGATTCGCTCGATGGCGAACGGCATGGAATCATCATAACTGCGTTCAAACGCCCGCACGGCCTGCACAACCTCAATGGCGCCGGCCGGATGGATGATCTTCAGCGGACGCATCCGGGACTTCATCCTTGCGTATCCCAGCAGAGCGTGCAGGCCACCCATGTGGTCGAAGTGACCATGGGTGATCAGGATGGCGTCGAGGTTCTGCGGCTCAACTCCGGTTTCCAACAGGTCCCTAAGGGTCCCGTCGCCGCAATCGATCAGGAGCCGGGCGACTGCGGACACGAGAATCTGCTGGGCGACACCGGCTGAGGAGTACATAACCGACAAATCGAAGACCCCGCCTCGCCATCTGCTGTCAGTGACTTCTCTGGATGGCATAATTGTGCTCCGAATCCATATCTTCTCTTATACCTTCACCGTCAACCACCGTCCCCGGCGATAGTACCAGTAGAATATAATCGAGCTGACCGCAACAGACAGCGTCATGATCCACCAGATGACCTGATGTCCCATGCCGAGGACGGTCGTGGCGACAAAAATCGGACCGGCCTGAAGTATCCAGGCGTGGAGGATGTTCATGAACATGGAGGGCGTATTGAGTCCGACACCCTGGTGAATCTCCTCGATCATGAGGAAAGCGCCCAGGAACGGGAATGCGAATGCGATGATACGCAGAATAGTGACGCCATAGCCGATTGTCTCCGGCGACTCGAAGAACAGCCCCATAATCTGGCTCGGCAGGAAATAGGCTGCCGCGCCCAGAACCGTCATAGCGCCCACGGCCATGAGGATCGCAGCGTCCGCTGTCTTTTTGGCCCGTTCGGCCTTGCCGCTGCCGAGGGTATGGCCGATGAGGGAGGACAGCCCCAGCCCGATTCCTACCAGGAGCATGACACCGAAATGGGTGATACGGTTGCAGATGCCGTACGCGGCGACAATCTCGGTGCCGAACTGCGCTATCATAGGCGTGACAACCAGGCGGGCGCTGGAGAAGGACAGGGATCCGGTCCAGGCGGGCAGGCCTATTCGCATTATGCGAACCATCGCATTCCAGCTTACGGGGTGCTTGCTCCTCCAATGCAAGGACACATTCGCCCGGTTGGCATTGAGAAGTCCGAGACCCACGATGAAGACGAGCGTGTAAGACAGCACCGAGGCAGCCGCCGCCCCCTTGATACCCATCGCCGGCAGACCGAAGTAGCCGAACATGAGGATGGGATCCAGTATCATGTTGAGCAGGTTCGCCGCGATCATCAGGGACATAGCCATGCGGGGATTGGCCATGCTCCTTAACGCCGTGTAGATCGAATAAGTGGCGTACATTATGGCCAGCCCGAGGAAGATGATCCGTCCATAGTCGATGCCGTCAGTCAGTGCCTGACCCTCCGCCCCCAGTAGCCTGAGCATGTATTCAATCGTGAAGAAGCCGATTAGTCCGGAGGCCGCCCCGAAGACCAGCTTGAGGATCAGCGTTTCCTTGATAGCGGTCTCGGCCAGATCGTAGTCCTTCTCGCCGTAACGCCGGGAGATAATCGCCACGGAACCCGGCCCTACGAATTGATTGAATGAGAAGAACAGCCACTTTATGGTCGCAAAGAAGGTGAGGGCGGCAACGCCGGCTTCGGCGCCGGGAAGGCGCGACACCCACCAGGTGTCGACAAGATTATAGATGTTCTCGCTGATGAAGCCGAACATCGAAGGCACACCCATCTTCAGAATGGAACCGAAGATTGAACCCTCGGTGTAGTCGGTGCGAGCTCGGCGCTGTTGCTGTGTGACCTTCATTATTGTGGCCTGTCAGGCGGGCAATGTAAGCGATCGGGGCACATCCGGAAAGTCTATTGTGGATCGACATGCAGCCCTTGTCCGTACGAAATGTGTACGGCCGCCAGGCGGACGGCCGCGCCGCGTAGTCGGCGCGGCCGGTCATTGGGGGTTGGACGCGGAGGGGGCGGGGTCAGCAGATCGGATGGGGTCCCCCCTGGAACATGTAAGCAGTCAGATAGACCAGATCTGCGATTGTCAGTCCGCCCTCGCCGTCGATATTGGCGGCTGACATCATGACGGGAGCCGGGCCGCCGCCAAACATGTAGGAGACGAGGTAGACGAGATCGGCGACATCGGCGACCGTGCCGTTGCCGTCAATATCCGCGCACTGTCCGACCTGAACCTCGCCGGCAATAACCCTCGGGATGTAATCGGCGAAAGGCGAATCCAGGTCGAGCGAATTGCCGGCGAAACTCGTCGTGTCGATCACAGCCTCTCCCATCCCGGAAGCATCGAAGTGCAGGTTGATGATGGGGCCGGAGCCGGGTGGAAGGGGGGGCGTTATCGTACCGCCGGTGGAGGACTGAAAGCGAAAGCTCACTTGCTTGCCCATAGGATTGTAGCCATTGGAGGCCACCTCAGCCAGGTAAGCCGTGCGGCAACCGTCGGTGTCGAAGCTGAGATAATCAAGTTCGACCTCTCCCCCGCCGTACGAGATCGGCAGAATGAGGCGGCTGATCGGCTGCGTGTTGGTCAGGTAGACGGGCAGTACGATCTCGCCCGCCGAGGCGACAATCGTGTCCGGCAGGTAGAGTGTATCGGCCAGCACTGTAACCATGAGGGGTTCAATCCGGCGATGATGGCCATCCTGTAACTCAACGTCCAGCCCCACATCGTACACGCCGCCGGAAGTGAAGGTGAACTCCGGGGTCTGCCCGACCGCATTGTCGTTCTCCGTGAAGTTCCAGGTCCAGTTCAGAGCCCCGGACGATGAGTCGCTGAACCGCACCGTCAAAGGGGCCCAGCCGACACTGGTGTCGGCGAACATGCGGATTCGCGGCGGATTGGTGTTGGCGAAGGCCTGATTCCATGTGTCCCAGTTGGCGACCGTCAAATCGCACTTGTGCGAATATCGGTAATCAATCACTACCTCGCTGAACGGCGTGACCCCCATTGAAACCCAGCCCGAGATCAGATCATAGCAATACTGCGAATCGACCAGCGGAGTCCCGTCAACGATCACCCGGTCGATATTGTGCAAGGGGTGTCGAGTGGTGTAGAACAGGCGCCTTGAGTCGGCCACGTCGAAGGTGTCCGAATAGCACTCCACCCCATCACCGTCGATGTCCACCCAGGCCAGCTCCTCGACGACTGTCGCCTGGTTCGCCTGCCACACCGGGCTGCTGGTGAAACTATCGCCCAGGTTCTCATAGATGCGCGGCTGATCCCACCAGCGACCGGCGGCGAGGTCGTCGTCGCCATCGCCGTCATAGTCGTACAGCGACAGACCCGAGCCATAGCCCCCGGTAGCTGATTCCCAGCCATAGTCGGGATCGAGGCTGCCGGAACCATCATTGCAGTACACACGAAACTTGCCGGACCCGCCGAGCTGGTTATTGTAAGCTACAATGAGGTCGAGCCAGCCGTCGCCGTTAACATCTCCGAAGACAATTGTGTTACCGGGGTCATGGTCGGACGAGTGCCACGAGGGTGAAGTCTCGATAATCCCGCCGTTATTGTAGAACAGCGATGATCCGTCGCGGGTATCAGTGAAAGCGAGGTCGAGGTCGCCGTCGTTGTCGACATCGCCCCAGGTTACATCGAGCATCGCGGTCGTCGAAGCCCCGATCCAGCCCGGAGTGGTCTGCAATTCACCATCGACATTGAAGTATATGTAATCAGGTGTGTACACATTCGTGTAGCCCTCGCCGGTGGCCAGGGCCAGGTCAAGGTCGCCATCGCCGTCGGGGTCGCCGAGGGCACAGGAGAAACTGTAAACACTGTCGTCCGGACGCCAATCCGGAAACCGGTGCGGCAGCCAGCCGACATTCAGGTAGCCAGTAGAAGTGTTGGGAGTGCTGAACCCACCTGAGCCTAGGAAATTGGACGCTATGAAGTCGACGAAACCGTCACCATCGAGGTCCCCTACCGCACAGTGTCCGGAATACTCCGAGTTGAGCGAGCCCCACGAAGCCGAGCCCGGCAATTGGCCCCGGTCAGACAGGTAGATGTAATTCGGAGCCAGCACGATATCATTACCGTTGGAAAAGAACACGTCGATGAACCCGTCATTATTGGCATCCTCCCATATCATCCCGGTGCTGTAGACGTCGACTTCGCTGGTTTGCCAGAATGGATCCGGCTCTATTGGTACCTGGGCGCCGGCCGACAGGGTTAGTCCGATGAGGCAGGCTACGGCGGCTGCTATACTCTTCACCACTTGAAATACTCCTGATCTGTTGACCCCGGCATCCATTACAGGGCCGCACTGCAATATTGATCTGACCGGCGACGATGCTGCATCGCTGAACGTGTTGACTCTATAATATAGGGTGTGTCGCGATGGTGGCAAGACCTATCTGCCGCCCGATGGCCGGCCGGGTTCGGGCGCGGAGAGCGACGGAGCCTCGGGACAATTCAGGTCAGGTCCGTCGTTGAACATATACTCTACCATGTAGATCAGGTCGGTGATATCCGGCAGACCGCCGCTGGCGTTTACATCCGCGGCTTCGATCACCACCGGAGGATCACCGAAGTTGAACATGTACTCGACCATGTAGATCAGATCGGTGATGTCCGGAATCTGCCCGCTGTCGTTGAGGTCGCCGCAAATGAAGTCCGGCGCCGGCAGGATTGTGAGGGTCGCTTCGGCAGCGGAACCAAGCAGGTCGCTCACCCCCAAGGTGAAACTGATTGATGAAGAGTCGAGCGGATCTCCTGTGATGACTCCTGCATTTGAGAGGACAAGTCCCTGCTCGATCAGAGCGCTATCGATGTCTTCGAATGTTAGCGGCGGCGTGCCTCCCGACACCTGCAAGGAGCAAAGGTAGGGCTGGCCGGCGTGCAGGTACGGCAGACTCTGGTCCGGGATCGAGACAACGTCGTTCAGGACCAGGTCGAAGACTTGTCCGGTCGAGTGGCCGCCCTCATCGGACACGGCAACAGCCAACTGAAGTACCCCCGAGACCACGGGAACTCCTGACAGAACACCGTCGGACGAAAGCACCAGGCCGTTGCCAATGAAACCGCCGGTCACGTCGGAGAAAGTCAGGGCGCCGGTACCACCGGTCGCCACAATGGTCTGTTCGTATGCAAATCCGATCGTCCACTGGGGTAGACTGTCGGTAATGATCCGGATGCCCGGATTGATTCGGAATTCGAGGCTAACCTGATCCCAGTCGCCAACCTGATCGGTGACTTTCAGAGTGCACACTACATGCCCGGTGTCGGTGGGCGGGCCCTGAATACTGCCGTCACCGGTCAGGGTCAGGCCGACCTGTCCCAGTCGCATTCCGACATCTTCGAAGGCAAGGTCTCCTGTGCCCCCGTCGGCCGCGAGCGACTGAAGGTAGGGAGCATCGACAGTCCAGTCGGGCAGCGACTCTGTCGTTATCTCGACGGGCGGATTGATCTGCAGGCTGAATTCGCGCACAGCGGCCTGTTGCAGGGAGTCGGTCACACGGACTGAGAAATCTATGGTCTGTGGGACCACCGGGATTCCGGACACTCTCCCATCGGGAGATAACGCAAGCCCGCTTTCGGAGAGCGCTGTACCCTCTTCGGTCCAGATCAGTGGGCCGACTCCGCCTGTCGCCTGCAATTGCTGCAAGTATTGATGTCCTGTGGTCCAGGCCGGCAGGGAGTCGGTGACAATCGTCACCGGGGGCAAGCTACAGGCATAGCGCTCGACCCGGATGGCATCGAGTCCGGCTTCGACGATAGACGGTTCGCCGTAGTCGGAGACGTCGAAGCGCAGTCTCAGACCGCCGGACGGCTGGACAAATTCGCTCAGCCAAAAGCTGTGAGTGAACCAGCCGCCGTTGGCCTGCTCGACCGGTCCCACGGCTTCGACTTCGGTCCAGGTGCTCCCGCTGTCAACGGAGACATGGACGAACATCGTGTCTGCATATGGGCTCGCGCCGGTGCTGTTGGAATACCAGCGGGCGTAATGGATCATGGCATCGGAACCCGAAACATCGATGATCGGCGATACCAGGCTGGTGAAGCCGTCGTCGACATCCGAGTTGCCATAGCGGTTACCGGTCAACCAGCAACTTCCGGAGCCATCGAAATCGGACGGTGGGTCCCCGCGATCGCCGCCGCCCGCCGGAACGCCCTGCTCCCAGTGACCATCCAGCGCGTCCCCCGACACCGTCCAGCCGTCCGCGGATTCGCCGCTGTCCGAAAAGACAGTGGTCACCTCGGTCACTGGAAAGGCGCGACGGGGTTGGTCGGGGTCGGGATCGTAGAGCGTCTGTCCGGACAACTCCTGAGCGCTGACGTAGTATTGAACTTCAGCCCCGCATGCCTGGGCCGGGATAACCGCAACATAGCGATTGGGCGATGTCTGCGTCGGCAAGGCGGTTGTCCAGGAGCCGCCGTCGACGCGGTAGTGCAGGCGAGCCGAACCGGCAATGGGAGTACCACCGAGGGTACCCCTTACGATAATTCGGAAGGAATCCGGCTGAAAGAACGGCAACAGAAACGGCAGGCTGTCGGGGTAGTCGAAGACCAGTGACGGACCGGGGGTAGCGACACCCACGGCGTTCCAGGCGGCGGCTGTTCGCATTGTCCAGACGTCGGTGGTGTCAAGGTCCTGCGCGGCAGCTATGGTTCCGAGAGCAGCATTGTGGTAGTCGGTATGGGAGGTCCAGTAATACCGATTGGCCCGGTAGGCGATCCTGATGGCATTCTGCACGCCAATTCCGGTGACGCTGGCGCCATAGTGGTTGCCGCCGTCGGACAGCAAGTGGAACCACTTATTCCCGACCCCGCTGTTGGAGTGGACACCACACCAATCATTGGAGAACGTGGGCTCGCAACCCTCGGTATCGAACCAGTACGGGTCAGAGGAACCGTAGTAGTCCGGGTCGCCGAAGGCGTGCGGCTCCGCCATATCGCGGAACCCTGCGCCGTCGAGAGTACCGTTCTCGCCGGCCAGCCAATCGGGATCATCGAGCGAGTCGTGAGCAAACTCAAAGGCCGCCCCCATCATATCGGAGAAAGCCTCGTTGAGGGCCCCCGGCTCGCCCTGGTAGACCAGGTCGGAGCAGTATTCGGTAAGGGCATGCGCCCATTCGTGGGCAAGGACGTCCGGACAGCCGGCCAAGGAACGATAATTGCCGGACGGAGCCCAGATGACTACCCTGCTTCCATCCCAGTAGGCGTTGTTATAGCCGGAGCCGGAATAGCCGACGATTGTCAGCATCGATGCTCCGCTGTCATTGTAGCCGTTCCTTCCCAGGTGATGGTTCCAGTAGTCGTATATCAGGCTCGTGTAAACGTGGGCGTCCACCGCCGGGCCTTGACTGGGGGCGATCCATTCGTTGTTGCCGTCGATGGCGACGCTGCCGGGCAATGTCGTGGTCGCGGTATTGGTCTGGATAAAGCCGCTGTCGGGCATCAGTCCGTCGTGGCCGTGGACATTGTTGTCGGCGCGGCGAGTATAGTCGACCAGCAGATACATGTACCCGTCCTGCTCCGTATCAATATGGTACCGCCACTGCCCCATCACACCGATGCCTGAGCCGATAGCCGGGGCCTCCTTGATTCGGTTAGCCTTGAGCACGATCTCGCCCGAGTGAGCGTCAACATAGTACTCCCAGCGACCCGGGGGCGCCTGGGAGAGCAACCAGAGCCGCCAGCACAGATGATATCGGTCGTTCCAGGGCAGGACCACCAGCTGCGGATCATCCGGCGATCCGGCGCCGAAAAACGATTCCAGGTCAGCTCCGGCGATCAGAAGGGCATTGTCTGCGGTGACGCCGGGATTTGTTTCCACAGTAATTCCGGAGTAGGTATAGCCGTTGATCGTCTGCAGCCGCCCGGCGGAATCGAAATGTCCGATCAACTCGCCGCCCACCACGGGGATACCCCGGTGGTGCTGACTCGTTCTGACGTGCACTATGCCGAGGGCGTCGGTTTCCATCCTGACCGGTGAGAGCGAGCTTGCCGGAGAATCGAGGCGGAAGTACCCCGGATGTCGGCAGATGTAGTCCAGCAACGCTTCAGGATGACTCTTGCCTTTGACCGGGGCTTGAAGACTGCCGGCGAGAAAACTGACGCCGCCGCGTGAATCGCGGCGAAACATCCGGACATCCGGATCATTCTCAGGGTCGGCGGCGCCATAGAACGTTTCGGCGGCCGGCACTGCCACCGAGAGAACGGTAAACAACACCAGGCAAGAAAGAAGACTAGCGAAACTCCTCATTCAGTATCCTGTATAAGACCAAAGCCCGTGGTGAAACCAGTAGTAATTGGTGCAAACTGATATCCGCAAACCCAAGCTGCACAACAGAATTGCCCGCTTGAGCCTACAGGCTGCGGGAAAGATACTCCAATCGCCGGAAAAGTCAATACCCGACGGGCATACGCCGGTTGCGGGTAGGCCGCCGGGCAACGTCAGGGTCTCCCCAAAAAAGTCTTGTCCTGCCTACGATCTTGCCATAGCTTGGGCGTCGTTAATGACGCCGGGCGCCGATTCAGACAGGTTTATCGAATCGGGTGTTGCCGAAGGCGGGGTTCTTGTCAACCAAGGCAAATCCCGCGTGCAAGGAAGAATGCAACTGTAACCTAAGGACTTACGGAGGAAAGAATGACTTCACGAACAGCCACAACCCGACTGGGGTTGGTGATCCTGGTGTTGCTCACGCTGCCGATCATGGCCCAGGCCGGCACCAAAATGACTTATGCGGTGCATGTTGACGCCTATCAGATGCAGGGACAGCAGTTCCCTGCCCACGATGACACGGCTACGTACTGGCTCTCGGGTGACCAGGTTCGGGTCGATCAGGCCGACACCGCCTCGTTTATCTTCAAGACCGGCCTTAACGAGCTCCTGATGCTGAACCACAAGGACAATTCCTACACCCAGGTCCCGATCGGCGCCTTTGAGGATATCATCATGAAGCAGGCCGAGGGCGATTCAGCGGCGATGGCTCAGGCTCAGGGCATTATGCAGATGATGCACATGAAGACCAAGGTCACCCCGACTGAGGAGACTCAGAAGATCGGTGACTATAGCTGCACCAAGTACGTCATGGAGGTTGAGATCGCCATGACGACTTCGGAGACTACGATCTGGGCCACCGAGGATGTCGACGTGAACAGCGATTTGGTGATGCGCGCTTCCCAGGCCATCAAGGCCTTCCTGCCCGGCTTCGACGAAGCCGCCAAGGAGATGCAGAAAATCAAAGGCCTCCCGGTCAAGTCGGCCACGGAGACGACGGTTATGGGCGTCACGATGAAGAACACGAGCGAGTTACTGAGCATCGACAAAGGAGTCGATATCGCCGGCAGCAAGTTCAAGGTCCCGGAAGGGTATAGCCAGACCCAACTCGAAATGCCCGGTATGAACTAGCCCGGCCTTCGAAGACAACGACAAATCAATGCGGGCCATCTCTTCGGATGGCCCGCTTCCTTTTGCTCGCTTCCTGATATGGCCGCACTATCCCTCACTCTCTGCTTGATGGGACCTCCACTGCTCTCATCTCCCTAGTCTGCGCGATGGCCGCCGCTCCAACCGAGTCACCCCACACGTTCACCGTTGTCCGACAGCGATCGAGAAACCAGTCGATGGCCCAGATAAGTCCGATACCCTCCAGGGGCAGCCCGACCGCGGTCAGGACGAAGACCATCGTGACAGTACCGGCGTGCGGTATTCCGGCCGCACCGATCGAGGCAAGCGTGGCGGTGAGGAAGATAACCACTTGCTGGCCGAAGGCGAGATCGACCCCGTATATCTGTGCGATGAATAGCGCCGCAACCGCCTCGTACAGAGCAGTACCGTCCATATTTATGGTAGCGCCGAGCGGCAGCACGAAAGAGGCGGCGCGACCATCCACGTGGTTCTTGTGCTCGACGGCTTCCATCGTGATCGGAAGCGTGGCCGATGAAGAGGCTGTAGTGAACGCTGTGGTCAGCGCGTGCCCCATGTTGAGGAAGTACCGCCCCGGCGATTTCTTCCCCAGGTAGCGCAGAATCAGAGGGAGTGTGATCAGGGCATGGATCGACAAGCCGATAATGACTGTCGCAGAATACCATCCGAGGCCGGCGGCCAGCTGCTCCAGCGAGCCACGTTCGCGGGCTACAATGCCGCCGATGAGGGCCGTTACACCTATCGGGGCGAAGTAGATTATCAGGGTAACCAGTTTCATCAGGGCCGCGTTGAGACCACGGAAGAAGTCCAGCACAGGCTTACCCCTGGAACCGATGGATACCAGGACGCCTCCAAACAGGAGCGAAAATACGATCAACGGCAGGACGTCGGTCTCAGCGGCGGCCTGGAACAGATTCGATGGGACAAGGCCGATCAGGACATCAATGAGGGTCTTCCCCTGGCTCTCCAGTACCAGATCGGGCACCGCAGCGCCGAAGCTCTCCACTCCCTGTCCAGGCCGAATTATGTTCACCAGTAGCAGCCCGACGAAGACCGACAGCGCGGTTGTCGTGGCATAGAAGAAGATAGTCTTCAAGGCGGTACGGCCTAGCTTGTGGGCATCGCCCAGGGACGCCACCCCGACAATCATAGACGCTACAATCAACGGTACTACTATCATTTTGAGGGCGTTCAGGAAGATAGTCCCGAGGAACGCCAGACGAGACATTACAGACGGAGTCCAATAACCCAACAGGGCGCCCAGAACGGCCCCCCCGATCATACCGATGAGAATGATGTTACCGGAGCGTCGATCCATACTGGCCTGACCTCGAGAAGTCTATTTGCATCTATTGCCCATCGCCCGAGTATAGCGCGGAAGAACTAACTTGCAAGCATAAAACGAGTTGAGATCGCGTATCGGTCATGGAGGGCGTCTCTTTCAGCTCTGCGAATTGGGTCCTAACGGTACTCGCAAAAGAGCCGACCTATAGGCATAAGTACTCAGGTCTGCCGGTTTTATGGCTTGACAAGCGGCGCGTACGCTAGTTATTTTATGGTGCCCGTCCCGGGGCTTGCTTTTGGAAAGCAGAATGCGTACCAGGCCGATCGAGCCAAACAAACCAGCACGAGGAGGAACAGCGATGAAGAGCGCCAGAATCTCGGTAGCGGCGGCTGCACTGCTCATAATTGCCAGTGTCGCCGCCATGGGTCAGGATGGATCCTTCACCCTGGATCACGTCGATGGCCTTACAGCTCAGGGGCATATTCCAACCGGGGGGCAAACCCTCACCCTTCATATGCGTATGACCAACAACAGCGGGTCATTCGTCAAGGGTTTCACTAACG
The DNA here is from genome assembly GCA_964526835.1 of uncultured Ignavibacteriales bacterium. GTDB lineage: Bacteria > Zixibacteria > MSB-5A5 > GN15 > FEB-12 > DAOSXA01. The sequence goes on along the minus strand of CAZGMK010000001.1, from coordinate 16,073 downwards.
GGTTCAGGATATACTCGCCCGAGGGGGCAACCTGGACAACAACACTGGCGGACAGCATCGGCGGTGTTCTCGGTGATGATGTCTTCGATCTGATCTATAGCATCAACTTCTTCAGCATCACTGGATCGGGCGCTGATACGATCGGATTCGGCGGGTCGATCATGTTCAACGCGGGGATGCCTGATGGATTCGACGAGATTACGCACACCATCACAATTGGTCCCTTTGCATCCGGTGACCACGGTAGGCAGGTATGCATCGACTCGAGCTTCTTTCGACCGTTAAACTCCTGGAAGTGGGTCATTGCGAGCAAGGACTACGATCTTATTCCCGACTGGAACGGTCCCTTCTGCTGGCCGATAGATGACTGCTGGGATGATCCGGTCGATACCGACGGCGACGGGTGGGCCGACGCCTGCGACAACTGTCCCGGTGTGTCCAACCCCGACCAGGCTGATGGCGATGGCGACGGTCACGGCGATCTCTGCGACAACTGCCCTGCTGATTACAACCCCGAGCAAAACGACGCCGATGGCGACGGTGTAGGCACGTTATGCGACAACTGTCCCACTGTCAGCAACCCCGACCAGACGGACAGTGATGGTGACACCCGAGGTGATGCCTGCGACAACTGTCCCGATATCCCGAACCAGGATCAGGCCGACGCTGACAGCGACGGTGTTGGTGATGTCTGCGACAATTGCCCGAATGACGCCAATCCCGACCAGTTCGATCAGGATGGTGACCTGATCGGCGACGCATGCGACAACTGCCCAGAAGTCCACAATCCTGAACAGACTGACTCCGACAGTGATGGAATAGGCGATGTCTGCGACAATTGCCCTGATGACCCGAACCAGGATCAGGCCGACGCTGACGGGGACGGGATCGGAGACGTCTGCGATGAATGCACCGACACCGACGGCGACGGCTTCGGCAATCCGGGTTATCCGGCCAACACCTGTCCGGAGGACAACTGCCCGACGGTCTACAACCCGGGCCAGGAGGATGTCGACAGTGACGGCGTGGGCGATGTCTGCGACAACTGTCCGGCCGATGCCAATGCCGACCAGGCCGACGCCGACAGCGATGGTGTTGGTGATGTCTGCGACAACTGCCCGGCCAATCCCAATCCCGGGCAGGAAGACGCCGACGGTGATCTGCTCGGCGATGTGTGCGACAACTGTCCGACAATCCACAATCCGGGTCAGGAGGACGGCGACGGTGACGGCGTCGGTGATGTCTGTGACAACTGCCCCACTGACTACAATCCGAACCAGCAGAACAGCGACGGCGATGAGTTCGGCGACGCCTGCGACAACTGCCCGACTGTAACCAACCCTGATCAGGCCGATGTCGACGGCGATAACATCGGCGACCTATGCGACAACTGCCCGGACGATCCTAACACCGATCAGCTCGACCAGGATGGTGACCTGATAGGCGACGTCTGCGACAACTGCCCTGGGAATTACAACCCGGGCCAGGGCGACGTCGACAGCGACGGAGTCGGCGATGTCTGCGACAACTGTCCGGATGATGCGAATGCCGACCAACTGGACGGCGACTCCGATGGTGTCGGTGATGTGTGCGACAACTGCCCGACCGTCGCCAATGCCGATCAGTCCGACGTGGACGTAGACGGTGTCGGTGACGTGTGTGACAACTGTCCCAATGATGCGAACGCCGATCAGGCCGACGTGGACGGTGACGGTGTCGGTGATGTGTGTGACAACTGTCCCGATGATGCCAACGCCGATCAGGCTGACGCCGATGGAGATGGGATCGGGAACGTTTGCGACGAGTGCACAGATACTGACGGCGACGGCTTCGGTGATCCGGGTTTCCCGGCCAATATTTGCGGCACGGACAACTGCCCGGATGAGTACAATCCGGACCAGGCCGACGGCGACGCCGACGGCGTCGGCGATATCTGCGACAACTGTCCTGCGGACCATAACCCTAGCCAGGAGGATGTCGACAACGATGGAGTCGGCGATGTCTGCGACAATTGCCCTGAGGTATACAATCCTGATCAGGCCGATTCTGACGGCGACGGCATAGGCGATGCCTGTGACGGGTGCTGCATGGGCGATATCAGGGGTAACGTCGACTACGATGCGGAAGACGAGATCAATATCGCCGATCTTGTTTACCTCGTCAACTACATGTTCAGTGGTGGTCCCGAACCGCCGTGCTTCGATGAAGCCGACGTCAATGCCGATGGCGGCAACTATCCCGACGTGGCGGACCTGGTGTACCTCGTGGTTTACATGTTCCAGGGTGGTCCGGCTCCAGCCCCCTGTCCGTGGTGATGCATCTACGGCAACGGGCCTGACCGGAAAATCGTGATGACGACTGGCCGCCTCGACCATGGGTCGGGGCGGCTATCTCATTTGCATCGCAGCCTCGGCAGGTGCGGTCGTCTGAGAGTGCGACATTTCGGAAGCATGTTGCAAGAGTCCTTAGCCAGTAATTGACCAGCTCATCTGGTTTTGGTGAGGCGATGCAAGGTCGCCCGCTCGCACGGCAAAACGGCCTTGCTCACGTCACCGCGAGCCTTGTCTGTGCGGCGTCAATGGACATTCCAGGAGGCCCTCAGTTGGCGGGTATGCGCAGGTCGGTTCCGGGCCGGAGACGGTCCGGGTTGCTGAGGTTGTTGACTGCGATCAACCTCTGCATATCAATGTCGTAGCGGCGAGCGATCCGATACAACGTCTCACCTCTCTGAACCCGGTGGATGGCCAGAGTCTGTCCATCTCCGTCGACGACGAGTTCCTGGCCAACGATCAGTCGGCTGGTGCCGCCCAGACCGTTCATTTGTCGCAGGCGGGCAACGCTGGTCCCGTACTCACGGCCTATCGACCAGAGGGTCTCCCCCGATCTGACGATGTGCCTGGCGGGTCTTGGTGATCGAGGCGCCATCCGTCCGCTCGACTCGGCCTGTGCGGTTAGGCTCGCAGCCCGTTCGTTCTCCAGCGCCGCTGTGGGATCTTCGCCGTTCCGGGACGGGATCACCAAGCGTTGACCCACGCGGATGGTGCCACCGCGGACCATGTTGTTGGCCCGGCACAACTGGTCAATTGTAACTCCCAGCTTGCGGGCGATCGACCACTGAGTATCGCCGCGCTCGACGATGTAAGTCTTCGCTCCAATCGAGCGCACATCGTCCTCATTGACATCGGCCGCCCCGCTTGTGGCCCCCGGCGCACCGTGATCAGGGGTGACGCTGATCGGATCGCGACCGGATGGCATAATCACAAAATCAAGGCCCTCCACAATTGCCCCGCCCGGTTCAGAGTGAATGTCTATCTCTATCACCGGAGGCCGGCAACGGTAACCGGCGTTGTCGAGCTGCTTTGGGTCGACGTACACCTGGTAGGGTCCCGGTAGCAGCCCCATCTCATAGAAACGCCCGTCGGAGAACGTTGCAATCCTGGTCTTGGTGTCCTTCTCCATATGATGCAGAATCACCTGGATTCCGCCTTGTCCTATGCGGTTCGAACCGACCAGCCGCTCCACTTTACCGTTCACTTCCGCACTCATAACGAGCGGGACGTGTATTTCGGTCGTCACATTGGGGTTGCAGAATACGCGATAGTTCTTGTGGGTCGGTCGCAACAACGGGTTGTCCAGACTGTATTCGTCAATGGACACCAGGTACCGATCATAGGGTCGCAGGCCGTCGTAGTAGTAGGTGTCGTCCTTGTTGGAGCGCCGGGCGCGCCCCCCCTGGACCCGCGCTTTGAGACCCGGGACATATTCCTCTTCGCGATCGCGCCGACCGTTCAGATTGTCATCCATGAACGGACGCACGACCGCCGATGACATCCCCACCGATCGACGCCTGTCCAGGCGGATACGATTCGCGGTGTGGTCATAGCGGACGCTCCCTCTGAGCACCTGGGTCATTACTGCGTTGCCTGACGAGACAGTACCGCGCGAATGCGACTCAAAGAAGTCGGTCAGGAGGCGCAGGGACACCGTGGCCTGATTGACCTTGATTTCTTCGTTGCGTTCCAGGGACACGCTGACCTGGGCGGCGCCGAATAGAGTCTTGTAGAACTGAACCCCGTATCTGGTCAGCTGGTTGACGGTGTGATCATATGAAATGCGAAACTGCGGGTAGAGCCAGCGAAAGAAGCGGGGGGAAATGAACGCCTGACTCGTGACGTGTTCGGCGGACCGATTAGTGTACTTTGAGATCCGGTAGTGGCCGAGGTAACCCAGATACATCCAGGACAGCGACAGGTTCGCACCGTAATTCAGGTTGATGGTTTCTAGGGTGCTAAACTCATTGTAGCTGGCGGCGCACTTGACATTGAAATACCGATGGCCGAAGCGGATCGGCATCGCCACCGAGGCGCCGGCCTCACGGAGCTGCCGGGTGGGGTTGCGATAGTGGTTCGGCTCGTAGTCGGTATATGACAGCCCGAGACTCAACAGCGACGGTCGGCTGAACGAGAGCGCCGCGCCGGTGGCGTATCCGGGCGCTGATGTGGCGTTGACAGTGATGTTGAGGGGTAAGCGCAGGGTCGCCTGGCCCGCCCCCGTGGGTTCGGCAGGCACACCGAATCGACCCGTGTCACTCGGGTTTAGCGGGATCTCGCCCGAGACACCGATCGTGAGATGATTGGTCACCCCATATGCGGCCTCGGCCTGACCGTGGGCGCTTTCATCTCCAGGCGTCCCCGATCGCCCGGCCGCCAGGCTGTATTCGAAGGCGCCGCTCGGGAGCAGGTTGTACGGTATGCCTACGTACTTTCGCTCGGTGCGCATTTCTCCGTTAGGCCCGTACAGCTTAAGAACTACTTCGGTAGTGCCATAATGGAGGTCGAGCGTGAAATTGTAGTGTCCGCTGTTGTCCGTGTAGACGAAGTCGACGAGCTCGTTGTTGCGGTACAGCTCCACCTCCCAATCTTCCCCCACGTACTCGGACAGGTGAACGGTCTGGAATGTCTCGCGCGGAACCTGCGGGCGGTTGCTTATCCGGGCTCCCACGAAGGATCGAGAGAGCAAGCCCCCACTGGAGAAATGGCCCAGGTCCACCTGTGTCAGCCAGGAACTGCGATCGTAGTAGTAATGCCAGCGATAATCGAGCTGGTTGTCATCGAAACCGGTGATCGAGTTGCCGCCCCCCGACACCTGAAAGTCACCGCCCATCAGCATGCCGCCGACAGTGCCGTTGAAGTACTGCCCGGAGCCGCCGATCGGTGTAGCCGAAACAGCCCAATCCGCTGCGCCTCCGGCCAGGTACTGGGTCCGCCTCGGCAAGAACCGAATGTCTTCCAGTTCAGTTTCTCGGGACCGCAGCTTCTTATGGGCTTCGCGCCTCTGCAGGCGTCGGTAGGCCGGGAACTCTTCATTGAGAGGCAGCGACACTTCGAGAGCCGCAAACGAGAACTTCATAGGCAGATCGAACAAGCGCCCGAACCAGTCACGTCGTAGATAAAGCTCCCGATCGCTCACGGCGAAGTCTCGATCTCCCAGGGCGGTCCTCCCTTCTGCAGTTCTAACCCAGCGCTCTGCCAGGTCAAACTCGAAACCGTGGTCGCGATCAATGACATGCCCGCTGGCTTTGCCCTCATCCAGATTGAGGTTAATCTTCAGGTCGAGTAGACCGAACACCTGCGTAACAGGCAAGTACACTTCGTCGCCATCCCAGAAAACGAAAATATCCTGGCTGAGAAGCCGACGAACAGTGAAACCGACCACAATCTCCTGGAGGTTACGATCATCGACTCGCGGCAGTCGCTGGGCTGTGAGGCCCTCGCAGACCAGCAGAATCAGGCACACGAGGGCCAGGCCGGCCTTCAGGCCGCCGATATGTGTCTGTACAGGTCCTGGTTTCATTTCTTGCGACCCCGTCCATGCGGGCTTGTTGAAGAAGTCCCTGACTAATGGCTGATCAGGTCTTCTGCTTCTGGTCGGGCGACACATGGCCGCCCTCTGCGTGTAGCTGTAGGGCTCGTCTGTGCGGCGCCGATGGGCAAGCTGGTGTTTCTGGATAAGCCCCGTGCCCCGGCTCGGCCCATCGGCTACTCGACCGCCAACAGGTCCTCGATCGAATTGCCGGCGATCATATCGGGCGGTGCAACATCGGTTCGTCCTTCGCTCGAGATCCGCAACTGAACACGATAGGGCGGCCGCGAATCGTCCGGGACATTCAGATCGAAGCGGCGGCGAAGGGTACGGTAGACGGCCACATTGGTCTTCTGGGCGCCGACTTCGCGGCCGCGGCTGTCGATCAGAGCCAGCTCGGCAACACCCATGTAGGAGACGTTGCCGAGATTCTCGAGATCCGCCAGCACCCTCACATGAGCACCGTCCTGCCAGGCGCGAGCCGAATTCAGTTGCAGACTGGAGTTCAACTGCCCGGTTCGATACTTCACCATGATGGCTGTCTGCATCACCATATTCAGTCGGGTCGATATTACGCCTTCATCCAGGCCTGTCGGTTTTTGCGGACTTGCTTCCTGTGAGCGTACTACCACGCGCGCCCAGTACTCTCCATCGGCGAGGTCCTTCGGCGCGCGCGCCATCACGCGCACAATCTGACTCTGCCCCGGGGGCACAATCATCGTACGGGGAAAGGCGCGCAACCACTCGACGGCGCTGCGAGGATCGCCCAGGGAGCTGTCCAGCAGTTCGACATACACCTGTCCGGCGCTGTCCGACTGGGGAAGGCCCCAGGCGAAGTCGATGGTCACTTCCTGCGGCGTCGTGCCCTGGTTCAGTATGGTCATGCGCTCGGTCGGTGCGTTGTCGCTCAGAAAGACTACCGTCGGGGCGACCAGGACACTGGCTCCGACTTGCCCTGCAGCAATCAGCAGGACGATTACCCACGCTATGGGGAATAAGGCGGCTTTCCGTCGGTTCATTGCAATCCCTTCGATTATGGTCATCGTGATTCTCATCCCAGGTAATTCCAGCCTGTCTCGCTCAATTGCCGGTATATGACACATTCAGAATTATGTCCCCGGTATAGCTGCCCGCAGCCTGGCCGAGTGACGGCGCCACGGCGCCGCCCAGGTAGAGCCTGGTGGCGCCGCCGGAGCCGATTACCGCACCGGACGGCAGGTTGCGGGGATTCTGATCGATCCAGCCATCCGACGAACCCACCAGCGAGGGAGTCGTCGTAGTGGTGTCGACTGCCGCGCAATCGGCGGCAAAGACTACCGGCATTCGGTCAGAGCCGTTGGCCAGAGCCAGATACTCCGGCAGCACCAGGTCCAGGTTGATTTCAGAGCTCGCTTCGCCGGTGATCGTGAAGATGCCTGACGAATCGTCGCGATTGTATCCCATAGCCTTGGGCACTCCCGGATAGACTTCACCGAAATTGAGATTCTGCGTGGCGGTGACTGTAATCACGGTCACGATTCTGGCGGTTCCTGCACCGTTGGCCGTACCGCCGCGGATTATCCCGATCGAAAGCAACACTGCAGCAAGTACGATTGCACTCAAGTTGACGAGTCTCCGTATGAGTCTGCAGGATGACTGCTCCATGTCTTCCTCAGTTTCCATTGTAGGCCACAGTGATAATGATATCGGCCGTGTAATTGCCGGCTTTCTGATTGACCGACGGCCAGACGGTTCCGCCCACGTAGAAGTCGGTTCCCGCCGCACCGATGATGATCGCAGACGGCAGGCTGTAGGGGTTCTGGTTCTGCCAGCCCTTGCCGGAGGTCATCCCTGACGGAGATCCGGCGCCGGTCGTATCGATGCTGCAATCAGTGGAACCGAACGTGATGCGCATGCGATCGGAATTGTCCGAAAGCGACATGTATTCGGGAAGTTGCAGATAGGTTTCGATTCCGGCTCCGGCCTCTCCCGAGATCTCGAAGATCGCTGCTGAGTCATTGGAATTCGCAATCGACTTGCGGACACCCTGCATAACATTACCGAAATCCAGGCTGGAAGCAGCCGTCACCTGGATGACCGCCAGCACCGTGGCCTGGGCCTGGCCAACTGCCGCATCCTGTCCTGCGGCCTGAGTCGCCGAAAGCAACAGGCTCATCAGGAGAACCGTCAGAATCCGATTTATCGATTGTGTCCTTGCGGCCATACTTCCTGTTCTCTTCTGAAACCATGCGCAAAAGTCGCACAGTTCGATTCCTATTCTGTATCGGCATTATGTGCGAGTTTTTAACACGAAGTTCGGGGGCGAGGCTCTGCGCCTATAGTGCGATCTTGCGGAGACTGCGGCAAGCCACAGAGTAGCGGTTCCCGAAGCAGCCGAACCGACATGCGGAACCAGGAAATGGTTTCTCTCAGATCCGGCCCGAGTGGAGACAAAAAGAAAAGGGAGCCTGCGGAAGACTCCCTTCGCGAATCCATATTTGTTCGGAATCAGGTGCCGGTGTACATGACCAGCAGGATGATGTCGGCGGTGTAGGCGCCGGCTTTCTGGGATGCCTTCGGCGTCACCTTGCCGCCAAGGAATATCTGGGTGTTGCCGGCAGCGCCGCCGATCTTGATCTCACCGCCCAGTGTTGCGGAGCTGAGGTCCCGCGGATTAGCTTCGAAATAGCCGAGGTTAAGGCCGCTGACGCCGGCGAATGTCGAGGGCGTCTCCGCTCCGGTAGTGTCAATCGAGCAGACGTCATCGCCGAACGCTATGGTCATGCGATCGCTTCCATCGGCCAGGGCCATGTAGGTCGGAAGAACAAACTGGCAATTGACATTTGCGTCTGCCTCACCGGCGATATTGAATATCGCCGTGGAATCGTCATCGTCCGGACCCATGGTCTTGGCGTTACCGGGGAACAGATTGCCGAAATCCAGGGCCTGCGTAGCTGAAACTGTCAGTGCCGTCTGAATCGTGGCGGTTGCCTGACCGTTCGCCGCGTCCTGGGCTACGGCCGCGCCGCTGAAGACAAAGACCAGGCCGGCGAGGACCAGGATGTTCCGCAGCATCCCTTGTGCGGTGTTCGTGCTGTTCATTTCATCCTCCGTGATATGCGCATATGTTTACTTGTCATCGTCATTACTGTTCGGTTCCTGCCACTCGGCTTTACCTAAGTTGTCGCCACTTATCGGGTGCAGCTTTGATCAGGAGGGCAAAAAAAGAGCAGGCCCCGAAGTCTTTGATTAGAAATTGAACACGGCCGGGGATCGGCCTCGTCAGCGGAACTGTAGCTGTGAGCGCTTAGTTGCCGGTATAGGTTACCGTGACCCTGATCGGCGCGGTGTAATCTCCGGACTTTTGGGTCAATCCGGGCATCAATTGACCACCCAGCCAGATCTTGATCCGGCCGCTCGATCCGATGCGGTAAGTGATTGTATTGTAGGGGTTCTGGTCGTCAAGCGAGGGGCTCGTCTGGTCCGGAGGATCAGTGGTATCGACAGCACAGTCCGTCTCGTAGAAGTACACCGGCATATTCGCGCCGGTCGTGTAGAGGTAGCCCGGCAGATCGAAGTCTATGGTCACCTCGGCGTCAACCGTGCCGGTAACCGTGAACTCTGCGGCGCTTGAACTTGACTTCTCCACTGTCTTGGGTACGCCCGGAAAGACGTCTCCGAAAGCCAGATCCTGGTCGGCGGTGACCGTTTGTGGGTATATTGCTGCTGGAACGACAAAGGTCAGCCACAGGACCAACTGCACTGTCCGGCATAGCCGTGACGAAGCCCTACTGCTCTCCATAGCAGAACAGTCAACGGCCCCATCGCCACAATTGCAACAAGAAAAGCCGGCCTCCGGGGTTTGCAAACAAGTCCTTTGGGGTAGAATGGCCGCAGCGGGCGCGAGAAAGTCACCGCGCGAAGCTGCCATTGCGCGGTCGGGGCGGGCCCAGCCGGCGCGCCTAATTGCCCGTCAGGGTCACCTGCAAGACGACGTTGGCGGAGTAATTGCCGCCGGCCTGACCCGCTCCGGGGTTGACTGTCCCGCCGAGCCAGACCTCAAGAGAACCGGCCGACAGATTGGTAGTCACCACCCCGGTGGGATTCATGGCCGTGGCAGTCCCCTGGTCGGTACCATAGGCGGCATCGGTGGCTCCGAACGAGATCGGCATGGTGGCGCCGCCGGCGGCCAGTTGGCTGGGTAAGGTAGTGAACTGCAATTGTACTTCGTCGGTGCCCGAACCGGAGATAACGAAGTGTCCCGCGTCCGCTGAAGTCGCTTTGTCGACCGACTTTGGAACTCCAGGCGTCACGGTCTGGAAGTTGAGGCCGTTGTCCCCGGTTATGGTGAGCGAACTGACGACGGTCGCGGTGGCCTGGATTGTCGCCGATTCCTGAGCTGTCGGCTTGGGAGCCGACATTAGCAATAGGATCAACAGAACCAGGGCTATGATGATTCGGTATCTCATCCTTCTCATCCGGTTTTGAGCTTTCCGCCTTTCCGAAACAATCTGGATGCAACCATCATGCCATCGTCGGGCTGCGCAGCTAAGAGGCGGTCGATCAATGAGTTACGACGCTCCGACAAGCCCCCCGGAGAGGCCGCTCCCGATCTCAGATATGGGAGAGGGTCAACACCATTCCTCGGGCGCCCCTTGTCGATACGCCGCCGGCTCCATGTTACGGCTTAACGCCTTGACAAAAACGGTCGATCTGATAGGTTGGATGTGAGAGCGTTACTTCGGCGATTTGGCGCCGACTATCCTCAACACATTGCGGTATAAGAACCAATGAGCCTGCACAATCAAAGACCCCTTCTGCTCGGTCACTTTGGCGTATACGCCATCATCCTGACACTGACACTCTGGGCCTTGTCTGCGCTGACGAGTCCATCTGTGAAGGCACAGACAGTTCTGGAGGTGTGGGTTCCGGATACCCTGGTGGACGCGGGCGACGGACGGGGAATGATGTCGGTTTACATTCGCAACCACTTCGACAGTGTAGCCGGTTTCGCGATCCAATTGCGTGTGGCTGATGTCGAGGCAATTACATTCCGTCCGGAGATAGAGACGGAGGGCACTGCTGTTTACGACTGGGAGTTTGTCAGCGCGACGCTGGTGAGTGGAGATCCCCAGCGATTGAGAATCATAGGCCTAGCCGATCTGCCCGACCCGCCGGGGATCACGCCTGCAATGCCGCCCCAGCCGGGAGATCGCCCCCTGGTCAGGTTCGGCATCAACATACATAACCCGCCGGACTCCGGCGAGCAGACATCGACAGAAATCGAAATCGAACATCACAACCTGCAGATATTCGCCTTCAGCGATCCACAGGGCCAGCTAATCGGTGTCGTGACGGATTCGGTCAAGGACACAATATACTGGAATTGTCTGGAATGGAACCCCGACTCCACCGAATGTCTCGAGTGGGAATGGCTCGAGGAACCGCAAGGACCGGATGATTCCTTCCTTGTGGTCTGGCGGCCGATCTCATACCTGGATACCAGTGCCGTGGCGATTTCCGACGGTTCAGTGGTCGTGACGGGCGCCTACCTGTGCGGCGACGCAAACGGAGACTGGAACGGTCCGGATATCACCGATCTTGTGTACCTGGTCCAGTTTATGTTCGGCGGCGGGCCGGAACCTCCAGCTGTGGCCGCGGCCGATTGCACGGGCGACGGGACGCTGGACATAGGTGACCTGGTCTGCCTGGTTGCTTTCATGTTTCAGTCCGGGCCCCCTCCCGAGTGCAGCTAAGACCCATCGCCGTGAGGCTCAGGAAATCGATCCGTCCGCCGAAACTATAGGAGATGGAGCTCGGCCAGGTCGGACCATGTGAGACGGCGACCGGAATCGGATCGACGACTGTCCGCACGCAGCAAATTGGGTTGACATCGGCAGGGCTGTCGCCTATAATGATAGTGTCTGCGAGGATCTTCTACATTCTGAGAACACGGCATCTGAGGTAATGTGTGAATACAACTCGATTTCCGAACCGGCGGGCCGGGATTGTCATAGGGTTGCTGGTTTCGATATTAGCGATTTCGGTCGTTGTGCCGGCCATGGACGGTGCGCCGGAGTTTCAGGGAGAGGTCGATGAACCGGCGCCGTCGGATCTGAGGTTCATTGCCAACAATGGCCAGTTCAACCCAATGGTAAGATATGCGGCTCAGTCTGTTCGAGCCGCTGTCTGGTTGACCGACCACGCCGCCTTTCTGCAACTCAGTCGCGCGCTTGAAGAAGTACCCCCATCCGACCCGTCGCAACCGCACTCGTGGGGCGCCACGCCCAGCGAAATCGAAAACCTGGTAATCCGTTTTGGTCTGCAGGGCAGCGACGACCCGACCCATTTGAGCGCATTGCAACCGGCGGTCACTTCATACAACTATTTCCGCGGCGCGTCTCGGGAGGATTGGGTCACCAACGTACCTGCATACGGCGAGGTTCTATTTCACGAGGTCTACGACGGGATCGATCTTCGATTCAGGGGTTCAGACGGGTACCTGGAGTATGACTTCGAATTGCGCCCCTTCGCCGATCCCTCGCTGATACAGGTTCACTTCGCCGGAATCGACTCGCTGGCTCTGAACCAGGAGGGCGGCCTGGAGATCCATACCCCACTCGGAACTCTGACCGAATTGCCCCCGGTATCATATCAGTTGGACGGAGATGAGATTTTGCCTCGGCAGGGCAGTTATGTGCTGATCGATCAGTCCACTTACGGCTTTTCACTTGGCCCGAATTACGATCCCAGCCTGCCTCTTGTTATTGACCCGGTTCTGATCTGGGGAAGCCTCCTGGGCGGTTCCGGTTCCGACCAGGCTCGGGGCCTGGCGGTGGACGCCGACAGCTGCGTCTATGTAACCGGCTACACGACATCCTTCGACTTTCCCCTGGAGAATCCCTTCGATAGCGTCTATCACGACAGTGGCACCGGGTTCCGTGATGCCTTCGTGGCCAAGTTCTCTTCAGGCGGCGACAGCCTGATTTACTGCAGCTACCTGGGCGGAACCGGGGCGGACGATCGCGCTTTTGGCATCGATGTTGACGATGAGGGGTGCGCCTACATTTGCGGTTCCACTTCATCCGACGATTTTCCGCTGGCCAACCCTTACCAGGGAGCCCGGGCCGGTGAATCGGATGCCTTCGTTGTAAGGCTGGGCGCTGCCGGAAACGATCTGGGCTTCTCCACCTACTTCGGTGGAGAAAGTGGTGACGCCGCTACTTCGATTGTAGTAGACCACGCGGGACGTGCCTGCCTGACCGGCAATACAGCATCGGCGGACTTCCCTGTTACTGCAACCCCGTTTGATGATATGCTGGATGGCTCTCACGACGCCTGGCTGGCTCGTTTTTCCGTGGCAGGCGATGCCCTCGAAATTGGTACCTTCCTGGGCGGGAGTAATGCAGATTACGGCGTCGACGTAGCAGCCGACAGCTTCAACAATCTGTATGTCGCCGGCTACACGGGATCGCCCGATTTTCCCGTCGAGAACGCCTACGACTCCTCCTTCGGCGGCGGGAACGCCCTCGGAGATGCTTTTGTCAGCAAGTTCGATTCAACCGGAGCGTCATTGATTTTCTCTACCTATCTGGGAGCCTCCCAGGATGATTTCGCTCTCGCCGTGGACGTTGGTCCCTCCGGCAGCGCGGTCGTCGGGGGATACACGTTCTCCGGCGCTTTTCCGAAGGTCAATCCGATTGTCGGTTCCTTTGGCGGCCTCTACATGGGATTTGTCAGCGAATTCACCCCCGCCGGTGACGCGTTGACCTTTAGTACATTCATGGGCGGTTTCGGTGATGATATCGTTACCGCCGTGAGTGTCGATCATACCGGAGCCGTGCATGTGACCGGCAATACCAATTCCACGAACTTCCCGATCAAGCAAGCCATTCAGGGATCTTTCAACGGCTATCAGGATGCCTTTGCCTCCTGCATCGAGGCAGGCGGGGACTCGCTGATCTACTCAACCTATCTGGGTGGAGTCTATTTCGATTACGCTTACGGCGTGGCGACGGATGCAAACCGCAATACGTATGTCAGTGGTTACACGGATTCACCCAATTTCCCAATTCAGGATCCTTATCAGGATTCGATAGCGGGCAGCTATGATGTGTTTGTCGTCAAGATAGCGCTGGAGGCCTATACTTGTGTGGATTCCGACGAGGATGGTTATGGCGACCCGGGACATCCGGAGAACGACTGCCCCGACGACAACTGTCCCGAAGTCTATAATCCCGACCAGGAAGACCTGGATGCCGACGGAGTCGGGGATAGCTGTGACAACTGTCTCGGAATCGTCAACCCGGATCAGGAGGATCTGGACGCCGACGGGGTCGGTGACTCGTGCGACAACTGCCCCGGTGTCTACAATCCCGATCAGGAGGATATCGACGGTGACGGTATTGGGGACGCCTGTGACAATTGCCCCGCAATCGCCAACCCGGATCAGGAGGATGCGGATGCCGACGGGATCGGTAACTCTTGTGACAACTGTCCGTCGATCGTCAATCCCGATCAGGAAGACTTCGATTCCGACGGGATTGGTGACAGCTGCGACACCTGCACCGACTTCGACGGCGACGGCTACGGCAACCCCGGCTTCCCTGCCAATACATGTGAGGAAGACAATTGCCCGTTTACCTATAATCCGGATCAGACCGACTCCAATGGCAACGGCATCGGGGATGCCTGTGACGAAGGCTGCTGCATGGAGCCGATAACCGGCAATGTCGACTTCGATCCCGAGGACGAGATTACCGTCTCCGACCTCGTCTACCTGGTCACCTATATGTTCCAGGGCGGCCCTCCCCCCCCGTGCATAGAGGAAGCCAATATAGATGGCGATGTGGGAGGATCCATCGACATCAATGACTTGGTTGTACTGACGCAGTACATGTTCAGCGGCGGCCCCTCCCCCGCCCCGTGTCCCGGCAGCAAATAGCCAAGCGCGGACGTCGGCGGCGGCGAGCAGGGCCGCAATGCCAGTTCCGCGGTAAGCCCGGCCGTCCCCGACACACACCTTGCGCAGCGTTTGAGAGGCATCCTGCGTTCTCTGATTCCCCCTTCACACCAAGGCATCCTCGCTGCTTCGCACAGACGCCCCACAGAACATTGGGGCGCAACTATATGCCACTATGGCAGCCGCTGTATCTGTCCACAGCTGCTCCCTACAACACAGTTAAACTCGCCCTTTTCCGATTTCCCGGCAGATCTGGTTTGACCGCAGATAATACCGACCAGACCCGGCGAGTTCCGGCAGTCCGTTCGGAGGGAATGGGTACTGCCGAGGACCCACCTAAAGAAGAGATTGTGAATGTGCCGCGTTTGGCCGATTCACGACTGCGGCGACAAGCCCCGCGATCACGCGGCAAGGATTCCTCTGACGCGCAGGTGGCGGCCTTGCCTCGCCCTGCAAAACAGGAAGGCTGGTCGTTCATTGTACTGAGGACCTTCTCAATACTCCCTGAGGGGGCTGGGCGACATCGCCACTGTGCTCCAGGCGGAGTTTCTTCTGCCCATCCCCGGAAAGCCCGCAGCGAACAATCGGCGACGTGTTTGTGATTAATTGCACTAAGTATATCTAACTGGCGCATCTATGCCACATACGCTGGAGGTAGTTTCTTGGATTTCACCCAACTCCGAGATTCGTGATCTTTTTCACATCTCTCTGACTATCGTGTCTTGTTTGAATCGCCATAACCATACGCCGCCTGGGGGCACGAATGAGATCCCGAGGCTGCCAGCGCGGGGCACTGCGCTGCGGGTCTGGAAGACACGCTCAGAGCATTTATGGCTACCCGGTTTGCGCTCGTGGGGTCGCCACCAGACCGGCGAGGAGAGTCCTGCCATGTGCTCTCGGCAAGTTACTCAACAGTCAAGACAACGAGCTTGTGATTATTATCACAATCTATGGACACTCTCCAGGCGCCATTCCAGGAACTTGGCCAGGCCACAACCTGATCCCCAACCGCCGGTTGAGCTCCACCGCGGCCCGGCGCAATATCCGGGTTGAGCCGATGCCGCCGGACTGAGGATTCAGTTCCTTCATCCTCGCGCACGACGAGTTGAGCGGCAACGCCAATGAGGCGCCAACCGGATGTTACAGGCCCGTCATGATCGCAGACTCCCGGCTGTCCTTGCGCGTGGGGTTGTTTGCGTGATTTTGTTCCTACGCTATATCGGAGTTGATATTTTTGGTTAAAAGGGCTTGACAAAGGGCGGTTTTTTGG